>NZ_QPMG01000010.1:0-156137 GCF_003336825.1 Proteus sp. CA142267
ATACAATAAATGAAGAACCTATATATGATACAATAAATGAAGAACCTATATATGATACAATAAATGAATATTTTTTAGATTTAATAATAAAACCTTCTGAGTCAAGGAATGAAAATAAATCATCAGCAGTTGAAGAGGAATATAGTAGTGTTATTGATAGTATAGCTGAACCTAGTGAAGATATTTATACTTTGCCTTACGATCATGTTCTTTCTGATAAAGATCTTCGTGATACTCTTCCAACGGGAAATGAAAATATAGAATTAGGGAGTTTTTCACCTAAAGATAAAACCAAATTTAATACCATTTAACTGGTGGTGATTCTATTTTTAATAAAAAACAGCAGTATAAAGATATAATGATCCAGATGAAAAAATAAGCGTAATTAAAAATAAAGAAATTAATTAGATATTGATTTCTTTATTTTTGCTAAATTGGTTTTTTAATTAAGATTATAAACATATTTGTTTTTTGATAAAAATCAAATTTTAGATCCCTTTAATTTTTAAATTAATTATTTAGATCAATCTTGTAAAATAAGTTTAATTTTTTAAATTAAATTTGATTGGGAAATAAAGGAATGTGAAGTCAACTGCATTATTTACATATAATAAGCCTCAGTCGAAATCAGATTGATTTCGATCAATAAGGAACATACCGACTGGTCGGTATCATCCTGTGCATGAATACAACTGCGCATCACCGAAAAAAAGACCCTATCCGAGTTCAAGAGCAATTATTGGAAGCGGCAAGTATTATTGTGGCTAATGAAGGAATAGCTTCTCTCTCTTTAAATGCTGTAGCAAAAGAAGCGGGTGTAAGTAAAGGTGGTCTACTTCATCATTTCCCCGGAAAATTAGAATTAGTGCAGGCAGTATTTAAACGGCTATTAGGTATTATGGATAGTCGCATTGCAGTTATTATGGAAAATGATCCTATTGAAGCGGGGCGTTTTTCTCGCGCATATTTAACTTATATTTCTGATTTAAAACAGTCAGACGAAAGTCGCCAATTAGCTATACTGTCTTTAGCAATGCCAAACGAGCCTATTATGCGTAAATGTTGGCGAGATTGGATGTTAGATCATTTAGCCAAAGGCGATAAATTAGATAATAGTTATTTAGGTACATTAATTCGTTATGCTGCAGATGGTCTTTGGTTATCTGAATTAACAGAAGGCCCTACGATTTCACAAGAAGAGCGTAACGCATTAGTTGAAAGATTATCTGAGATGACATTTGACTATATGGCAAACACAGCAAATCAGTAATTTTAATCAGGATGAATGAGGGCACAATGAAATACAAAATAAATGCCTTAATTTATTACGACGCAACGGATGGCGCGATATCGTTAGAAAAAGAGAGTGTTGATACACATCTTTCTATTACCGCAAATGCGTTACTGTTTTATTTTATTCAGCATCCAGGTGTTGTTAATCGTGACGAAGTATTAAAACGTGTTTGGGATGATAATGGGTTAGTCTCATCAAACAGCAATTTAAACCAATATTTGAGTTTATTACGAAAAACATTTCGCCATTATGGTATTGAAAATATCATTGTCACTATTGCAAAAGGGCGATTAGAATTTAATCCAGATATTTCAGTTGAACTTATTGATGACTCAACGCTGTTACCTTCAACTCAAACAAATGAAGAAGCACCTATTTTAGTTAAAGATGAAAATAAAATAGCTGTTGAAACAACGACACCTTCATCTTTAACGCAAACACCTTTAGAGTCTATACAAGAAGAAGCATCGCAACAAAAACAGAAACCAGAAATTTGTTGGTATTTAGCCAGCATTGGTTTTTTATTAGGTGCGGTATTTCTTGCGGTGATCATCTTTTTTAATCAACATCAATCAAAGCCAATTTCACTGACACCATTAACACATAATGATTGTGAATTACTTTCTAATGAAGCCATGATTAATTCTACGGTAAGTGATAATTATGTTCGCAATTTTGACGCAGTAAGAAAGAAGCTTAATTTACAGTGTGTGAAAGGTGAGCGATTTGTTTTCTTCTATGGTGATAAATTACAAACAAATGGATTGGGGCGAGTATTTTTAGCGCACTGTGCAAAGAATGAAGATAATCCATTTAGTTATTGCGACAATTACTTTTACTATTCTTGGAAATACTAATGAAAATCTCAGGGAAACTTTTATGTTTTTTATCGGCCCTGATTTTTATCTTGGTCGCCACTTATGCAGCAACAAGATTATTAACCATTAAAAATGAAGGTGTCATGGTTTGTTCAACCAAAGGCATTATGCGTTTTGAAAATATGGAAGATGAAAATGTAAATGGCAATATTCATTTTTCATTTGGTGCCAATGGTAAAGGATCAATTGTTGTTGAAGGCTATACCACCTCAAAAGCAGGATGGTTGTATTTACAACGCTATGTGAAATTTGATTATACGACCAAACGTGTTTCACCGACAGAACGCCACTATTTTGTTAGCCAATGGGATGCTAGTGCATCATCAATCGATGAATCTCCAGACGTTATTTTTGACTATTTTATGCGTGAAATGTCAGACAGTCATGATGGGTTATTTATTAATGCACAGAAGCTAAATGAAAAAACGTTACTATTAAGTTCGCTCAATTCACCGCTCTATATTTGTACCTTAAAACCGGGCAGTAAATTCGATTAATAATCCTGATTATCTGATTCTATTTTTGCAAGGTGGCTTCTATATAGTCACCTTTTTGTTTATCTAACACGCAATACATCCCATCCTTTTAATTAACTTTCTATTCTCACATAGCCTTAGGTTTAGCTCTTAGATTTAGCACTTTGCTTATTGTGTAATTTGAACGGATTGTCTGCATGACTTTTTATAGCGTAAGAGTGCCCACCTTTATTTTTTATACACCGCAGTGAAGGTTTAGATTTAATAAATACGTTATCAACAAAAAAATAGCACGATTTGTATATAGACTCGATTTAGCCTTTTTCAATTATTGATCTCATATTGAAATATCAGTGATATCTCGCACATCTTTTCCTCCAATATGTACTGCCTTTTTGCACCTTTTCAACATCTTCCTAACAAAGTTAATTCGCCTATTTTTTCATCTTTTTTTTGTGGTAAGCAATAAATTTATAACGATGAAAAAAGTAAATTAACAGCACGGATGTGTAAATAACGACATAAAAAACACTAAATAGTAGAGTTAAATTCTATATATCGCAATATTATGGATTTATATTTTGTTTTCGTTTTTACGCGTTATAGTGATTTTGAAACCAACGTCTGCGTTTAAAAAATCACCACGCAGACACAATGGGCAAACGTAAACCGTTAAACGGCTTCTCGGAGGAAATGAAAATGGGTGATGCATTAGGTCTGATTGAAACCAAAGGTCTGGTGGCATGTATTGAAGCCGCTGACGCTATGTGTAAAGCCGCGAACGTTGAACTTATTGGCTATGAAAATGTAGGTTCAGGTCTCGTGACTGCGATGGTGAAAGGCGACGTAGGCGCAGTGAAAGCTGCAGTAGATTCAGGTGTGGAGTCAGCACAGCGCGTGGGTGAAGTTGTTACATCGCTTGTGATTGCTCGTCCTCACAATGACATCAACAAGATTGTTATCAAACACAAGGCATAGTTTTGCCTTAGGAGAACGTATGGGTGATGCATTAGGACTTATTGAAACTCAAGGGCTGGTTGCTTGTATTGAAGCAGCTGACGCGATGTGTAAAGCGGCAAATGTTGAGTTAATCGGCTACGAAAATGTAGGTTCAGGTTTAGTGACTGCAATGGTGAAAGGTGATGTAGGTGCCGTTAAAGCCGCTGTGGAATCTGGCTTAGAAGCTGCTCAACGTGTTGGTACTGTTGTGACTTCATTAGTTATCGCTCGTCCACATAACGATATTCAAAAAATCGTTGCCCAGTACAAAGTGACTGAATAACGAAGGAAATAAATATGAAAGAAGCACTAGGTCTAGTTGAAACCAAAGGTCTTGTCGCTTGCATTGAAGCTGCTGATGCAATGTGCAAAGCAGCCAATGTTGAACTGATTGGTTATGAAAACGTCGGTTCAGGTTTAGTGACAGCAATGGTGAAAGGCGATGTCGGTGCAGTAAATGCAGCGGTTGAATCAGGTGTTGAAGCGGCAAAACGTATCGGCACTGTGGTGACTTCTCGTGTTATTGCAAGACCGCATAACGATATCGAGAAAATCGCACAGCAGCACAAAGCCTGATTTTTCAGGCGTGCTGTAAAGCAAAGAAATAAGTTATTCAGCTAAATTTTTTAACTCCTGTATGGGGGAAGACATGGTTGCATTAGATAAAGATTTGCAATCCAGACAACTGGCTCGTGAGCTAGTTCGTAACGCGAAAAATGCACAACTTGTTTATGCTAAATTTTCGCAGGAAAAAATCGACAGTATTGTAAAACACATTGCATTTGAAGCTGCTCGTCATGCAGAAGAGCTGGCAAAAATGGCGAACGAAGAAACAGGCTTTGGTAAGTGGGAAGACAAAGTTCTGAAAAATACCTTCGCGTCATTGCGTGTGTATGAACATATGAAAGACATGAAGACCGTTGGCATTATCAATGACGATAAAGTGAAAAAAGTCATGGATGTCGGCGTACCTTTAGGTGTTATCACGGCGTTAGTTCCTTCAACTAATCCAACATCAACCATTATCTATAAAACCCTAATTGCACTGAAAGCGGGTAATGCGATTATTTTCTCTCCGCATCCAAATGCAAAACAGTGTAGTTTCCGTGCGTTAGAAATTGTTAAAAAAGCTGCGCTAGAAGCCGGGGCGCCAGCTGGGATCGTTGATGGTGTGACATTACTAACACTGGAAGCGACGAAAGAATTAATGCACAGCAAAGATGTGTCATTAATTTTAGCGACTGGTGGTGAAGGTATGGTGCGTGCAGCTTATGCATCAGGCACACCGACAATCAGTGGTGGCCCAGGTAATGGCCCTGCCTTTATCGAACGCAGTGCCGATATCAAAAAAGCAGTTAGCGATATCATCACCAGTAAAACATTCGACAATGGGGTTATCTGTGCATCAGAGCAATCCATTATCGTTGAACGTTGCATTTATAACGAAGTTCACCGCGAGCTATTAGCGCAAGGTGCTTACTTTATGAATGACGAAGAAGCAACAAAAGTGGCTTCAATGTTACTGCGTGCTAACGGCACAATTAACCCAGCGGTTGTGGGTAAAGATGCGATTTATTTAAGTCAGCGTGCAGGTTTTAGCGTACCCACAAATACGCGTGTATTAATCGCATTACAAGATACTGTTTCACCAAAAAATCCGTATTCACGTGAAAAACTATGCCCAATCTTAGGGATGTATATCGAAGAAGATTGGAAATCAGCGTGCGATCGCGTGGTGCAATTACTGACTAACGAAGGTTTAGGTCATACCTTAGTTATTCACACCAAAAATGAAGATGTTATTCGTCAATTCTCTTTAGAAAAACCTGTTAACCGTATTCTGATTAATACCCCTGCGGCATTAGGCGGTATCGGTGCAACAACCAATATTACTCCTGCACTTACTTTAGGTTGCGGTGCTGTTGGTGGCGGTTCTAGCTCTGACAACGTTGGCCCAATGAATCTACTGAATATTCGTAAAGTAGGTTATGGCGTGCGTACCGTTGAAGAGTTGAAACAACCTTGTCCTTTAGCACAAGAAGTTGCTCAACCTGCTGTTTCTGCTTGTGCTGTTTCTAGCGCAAATCACCAGACCAGCATTCTTGATGATGATCGTTTTCGTTCACCTTCTTTAACTCCTGTTCATGCTGAATGTGCAACTGCACAACGTCAAACTCAAGGTGATGATCGTTTTGGTGCATCTCCTTATGCAGCAACGACGGTTAGTGCTTGTGCGCAACAAGTGATTGAACAAGGTGATATTACCGAAGAAAACGTGGAACGCATTATCAAGGAAGTTCTCGGACGTCTGAGTAAATAACTCATTGATATAAGGCGATATAAACCATGATCCTCGCAAAGGTAATCGGACACGTAGTAGCGACACAAAAAAGCCCAGAACTTAAAGGGAGCAATTTATTAATGATAGCGACCTTAGATGATGAGCTTAAGCCACTGAAAAACAAAACGTATGTTGCAGTGGATAGTGTGGGTGCAGGTATCAACGATGTTGTGTTGGCTGAAGAATACTTCGCACTGAACAAAGAACGTTACAAAGCGATGTCAGTGGTTGCCATTGTTGAGAAGGTTTATCGGGACAGTAAGGAGTAATAACGACATGAGTGAGTTTCTGATAAAACCCAAAATTCAGTTTGGCACCAATGCGCTGGATTTTCTTTCTGGGTTAACTGCCTGCCGCGCATTTGTGGTGACAGATAAAGCAATGGTGAAGTTCGGCTTTGCAAATAAAGTCACTGACAAGTTAATGCAACGGGGTATCGAGTTCCAAGTTTACGATGATGTTGCTTCAGATCCGGATATTTCAGCCATCGTAAGTGGTATGAAGATGATGGATGCGCATTATCCAGATTTGGTTATCGCACTCGGTGGTGGATCAGTGATTGATGCCGCAAAAGCCGTTATGTACTCCCTCTGGCATGCCCGTAAAGAGAGCAACAGAACAAAACCACAATTTATTGCTATCCCAACCACTAGCGGTACGGGCTCTGAAGTGACCTCTTTTTCAGTGATCAAATCACGCAGTGAAAAATTGGTCTTGGTTGATGAGTTTATGTTGCCTGATGTCGCCATTCTCGATCCTGAGTTGGTGAAATCTGTCCCCCCTGCAATTACGGCAGATACAGGTATGGATGTCCTTTGTCATGCACTAGAAGCTTATGTTTCTAAAGCGGCATCTGATTTTTCTGATGCGATGGCAGAAAAAGCCGTCAAGTTAGTATTTGGTCATCTTATTGATTGCCACCATCAAGGTGACAACTTATCTGCTCGCGAAAAAATGCATAACGCATCTTGTATTGCAGGCATGGCATTTACTAACGCTTCGTTGGGTATTACTCACAGTCTTGCCCATGCATTAGGTGGTGTATTCCACGTACCTCACGGTCGTGCAAATGCGTTATTGATGACACATGTCGTCGCTTTTAACGCCAATCTTCATGGTGATTGTAATAGTGAAGCAGCAAAACGTTACGCCTATCTTGCTCAAAGCTTAGGACTTCCAGCTAACACAGTAAGAGAAGGGGTAACCAGTTTAATCGTCGCCATTAATGTATTGAAAGATGAAATGGGTATGCCGAAGAGTATTCGCGATACCGGTGTCAGTGAAGCGGACTTTTATGCCCGTTTAACGGAAATGGTCGGACAGGCTTTACGAGATAGCTGTACGCCGACAAATCCACGTGACGTGAACACACACCAATTAGAAACATTGTATCGTCAGGCATTTGCCGGTGTATCACACAGTTAATGCTCAACCGAATTAATACCGATTAGGTCAAGTAAAGAACATCAGGAGAGCCTCATATGGCCAAATATTCTTTGACGCCACGCGTAAAAATGCTGGCAGAACGTTTAGTTTCACGTAATAGCTCAATCAGTACAGAGCGTGCGACAATTTTTGATTCATTAGACAACAGCATTGCAGGTGTTCCACAAGCGATTAAGCCGGCACAACGTTTTTATGAGTTTATCCGCCATTTTCCAAGCTATATTGCACAAGATGAACTGATTATCGGCAGCCAGTCATCAACACCACGCGGTGCGATTTTCCATACTGAAGAAGAAGTACGTAGTGACTCTATCTACCGTTTCTTAAGTATTAATAATAGCGTTGCATCACCTGATTACATGCTGGTGGTAAACCAAGGTTTCTTAGCCATCAAAGCACAGCTTGAAGACAGAATTAGAAGCATTGGTAGTGCCGTAAATCGTAGCAGTATGGATGAAGCTAATTACTGTAAATCAGCTATTTATGCATGTGATGCAGCACTGTATTTTGCACAAATTCTGTCTGCAAAAGCAGAGAATTTAGCTGCAATGGAAGGTAACCCATATCGTAAAGCAGAATTATTAGATAGCGCAGCGGTATTACGTAAAGTACCTGCAAAACCAGCAGAAACCTTTAAAGAAGCGGTTCAAGTATTCTATTTACTGCAATTAGTTTTACATCTGGAAAATGGTAGCTATGCCATTAATCCAATGGGATTCGATAAAGCACTTTATCCATTCTATCAACGTGATATCGACCAAGGTCGTTTAACACAAGCACAAGCGTATGAAATTGTTGAAAGTGTATGGCTGAAATTAGCTGAGCTTTCAGAAGTGCGTGCGACCAAAGAAGTTGATGGTTATCCAATGTTTGATGCTATGACGCAAGGTGTTGATATCAACGATCCACGTGTCAGCATTAACGAATTATCAGAAATGTTGCTATCAGCTCGCGCTAACTTGTCAACTTTGCACAGTTCACTGCAAGTGCGTTTATACAATGGCCGTATGAATTCACAGCCTCAATATGCCGCACCTTCTGCAAACGTTGTGGCACCAAGCACTGATGCGGGTGAATTTAAAGTGATGGAAGGCTTAACACCGCGTTTGCAACGCTTACGTAATCGCTATTTAGAAGCTCGCCCAAGTGTTTCTATCTACAGAGCATTAGCATTTACTGAAATTGTCCGTAATAACCCAGGTTTACCACCGATTTTACTGCGCGCTAAAGCATTCCGTCGTGCATGTGAAACTGCACCTATCTTAATTCAAGATGAAGAACTAATTGTTGGACACCCTTGTGGAAAACCGCGTGCGGGTGCTTTCTCTCCTGATATTGCGTGGCGTTGGGTTCGTGATGAACTTGATACCATGAGCACACGTCCACAAGATCCATTCCAAATTTCAGAAGAAGACAAAAAAGTTATTCGTGAAGAGATTGTTCCATTCTGGGAAGGACGCTCACTGGATGAGATCTGTGAAGCACAATACCGTGAAGCGGGTGTGTGGGAATTTAGTGGCGAAACTTTTGTCAGTGATCTTTCTTATCACCAAATCAATGGTGGTGGCGATACTTGCCCAGGTTATGACGTACTACTTTTCACCAAAGGTATGAACGGTATTAAAGCTGATGCGCAAGCAAAACTGGCTGAATTAAGCATGGAAAATCCTGCTGATATCGACCGTATCTACTTCTACAAAGCGTCTATTGAAAGCTGTGAAGGTGTGATTGCTTACGCCCATCGCATTGCAGAACATGCACGTGAATTAGCATCAAAAGAGAGCAATCCACAACGTCGTGAAGAGTTAATGACGATTGCTCAAGTTAACGAAAACGTACCTGCTAATCCACCAAAAACACTGCAAGAAGCACTGCAAAGTATCTGGACGGTTGAGTCACTGTTTGAAGTTGAAGAGAACCAAACGGGTCTTTCTTTAGGTCGTTTAGACCAATACTGCTTCCCAATGTATGAAAACGATATCAAATCAGGTCGTTTAACGCGTGAACAAGCACTGGAAATGATGCAAGCCTTTATCATCAAATGTGCTGAGTTAATGTGGATGTCGAGTGAGCTAGGAGCGAAATATTTCGCAGGTTATCAGCCATTTATTAACTTAACCATTGGTGGACAAAAACGCTCTGGTGGCGACGCGTGTAACGACTTAACTTACTTGATTATGGATGCAGTGCGCTTTGTGAAAGTGTATCAACCCTCACTAGCATGTCGTATTCATAACCAATCACCACAGCAATATATGGAAAAAATTGTTGATGTAGTTAAAGCGGGTATGGGTTTCCCTGCATGTCACTTCGATGACTCTCATATCAAGATGATGCTACGTAAAGGCTTCGACTTTGAAGATGCGCGTGACTACTGCTTGATGGGTTGTGTTGAGCCACAAAAATCAGGTCGTATTTATCAGTGGACATCAACAGGCTATACCCAATGGCCTATCGCGATTGAGTTTGTATTAAACCGCGGTCGTATGGTGTTGTTCGATAGCTATCAAGGTCTAGATACTGGTGATTTACGAGATCTACGTACTTATGAAGATTTCGATCGTGCCGTAAAAGAGCAAGTAGCACATATCGTTCGTTTATCCGCAATTGGTACTGTGATAAGTCAACGTGTTCACCGTGATGTTGCACCAAAACCATTAATGTCTCTGCTGGTTGAAGGCTGTATGGAACAAGGTAAAGACGTGACCGCAGGTGGTGCAATGGTAAACCATGGCCCAGGTCTGATCTTCTCTGGTTTAGCGACTTATGTGGACTCAATGGCCGCTATTCGCAAACTTGTTTATGAAGATAAAAAATACACCTTAGAACAAATTCGTGACGGTCTATTAGCGAATTTTGAAGGCCAAGAAGAGTTATTACGTGACTGCTTGAACGCACCGAAATTTGGTAACGATGATGATGTTGTTGACCAATATGCGTTAGATATTACGGAATGGACTGAGCGTGAATGTCGTAAATACAAGATGCTCTACTCCACATTCAGTCACGGTACGCTGTCTATCTCTAACAATACGCCAATTGGTGAGTTAACAGCAGCCACACCAAATGGTCGCTTAGCATGGAAACCATTATCAGATGGTATCAGCCCAACACAAGGCGCTGATAAACATGGCCCAACTGCGATTATCAAATCAATCAGTAAGATGAATGTTGAAACTATGAACATCGGTATGGTTCATAACTTCAAATTCCTGAAAGGATTGTTAGATACCAATGAAGGACGCCAAGGTTTAATTACCTTATTAAGAACGGCTTCAATTCTGGGTAACGGCCAGATGCAATTTAGCTATGTTGATAATGAAGTACTGAAAAAAGCACAACTTGAGCCTGAAAAATACCGCGATTTGATTGTTCGCGTTGCAGGTTACAGTGCTTACTTCGTTGAATTATGTAAAGAAGTTCAGGATGAAATTATCAGTCGTACTGTGATTGAGAAATTCTAATCATAGCCATAGGGATGGCTCAGGCTATCCCTTTAAATCGACAAGACAAGATTTAAATTTATCGAACAGGGATGTTTGATGCAGATTTGGAGGCGTAAAGATGGAGACGGCGGCAGAAACAAGAGGTCGGATATTTAATATCCAGAAATACTCTATTTATGACGGTGATGGTATTCGTACTCTCGTTTTTTTAAAAGGCTGTAATATCCGCTGCCCTTGGTGTTCAAATCCAGAAGGTCTTAGCAGTGAATTTCAGGTGATGTACTCTCACGACAAATGCGTAGATTGCGGTAAATGCGTTGATGTTTGTCCAGCAGGTGTGCATTACATGACAACCAATGAAAGTGGTAAACAAGTTCATCGTGTTGATCGCGCTGTTGATTGTATTGGTTGTCGTAAATGTGAAGAAGTCTGTATCTCTGATGCCCTTGATATTATGGGAAAAGATGTTTCAGTCTCTGAGCTAATGAAAATCATCATGCAAGATTATGACTTTTACATCTCTTCAGGAGGTGGTGTCACAATCGGTGGCGGTGAAATGAGTTTACAAACTGATTTTGCGGTCGCGCTTTTACGAGAATGTAAAAAAATGATGATCAATACTGCAGTGGAAACACAAGCGACCACTAATGTGGCGAATTATGAAAAATTAGCGGAAGTGGTTGATCAATTTCTGATTGATATCAAACACATTGATACCACTCAGCATAAAGCACTGTTTGGTATTGGTAATGAGAATGTTCGTCGTAACCTAGAACGTTTGATGGATCTTGGTGCAAATGTGGTGATCCGTATGCCTTTAGTGCGAGGCTATAACGACTCTTATGACGCGATCACTGGGGCGATTAACTACGCAATGGAACTCTCAAAACGTGGCAATATTCAGCGTATCGATATTCTTCCTTATCACCAATTTGGACGTAACAAATACGAAAAATTGGAAATGATCTACCCGATAAAAACCGATCCAAGTTATACGCCAGAAGAGTTAGACAGTTTAGAAGCCTTCTTTAAGAAATTTGATTTCGATATCCGTCTTGTCCGTCACTAAGTAGGAGAGAAAGATGAACAGTTTAGGTGTAATTGAAACGCGAGGATTAACCGCAGCTATTCAAGCCGCAGATGCTGCTTGTAAAGCGGCAAATGTAGAAATTATCGGATACCGAAAAGTGGGATCTGGCTTGGTATCAATCTGTTTTCAGGGAGAGATCAGTGCAGTAAGAACAGCAGTTGACCATGGCGTTGATGTGGTGAGTCAAAAAGAGCTGGTGATTGGTTCATTGGTTATCGCAAGACCAGAGCCAAGCGTTATTACTAAACTGCTTACAGTTAAAGGTAAGAAAAAAGCCCCTATTGTTGCTGAAAAAGTGCAAGAGGCGACTATTGAAAAAGTTGTTGAAACCACCGTTGAAACAGTCGTTGAGACAAGAGCTGAAGCTCCTGTTAAAAACGAAATTGAGCACATTGAAGCCACAAAAGAAGTTGCGGATTTGCAGGCTCAAAATATTGCTTCTGAAACTAAAGCAGTAACAGATAAAGCACAAAGCAGTAAAAAAGAGCTCAAACCAGAAAGCCGTAAAGGTAAAAAATAATGATTAATCAACAACTCATGGGAAAAATTCTCTCTCGTTTACCTACACATGGTGTAATGTTGGGAGAGACGCAAGGAATGGCTATCCCTGTTGGTATTTCTAATCGTCATGTACATCTTTCACAGAAAGATGTTGAAGCGTTATTTGGTAAGGGTTATCAGCTCACGCCGTTTAAAGACTTAAAACAACCAGGTCAGTTTGCAGCAAAAGAGTGTGTGATGGTTGTGGGGCCAAAAGGCTCGATCAGTAAAGTTCGTGTTTTAGGGCCGGTTCGTCCACAAAGTCAGTTAGAAATTTCAAAAGCAGACTGTTTTGCATTAGGTGTTAAAGCGCCAGTACGTGAGTCAGGTGATTTGGTTGGTTCTGGTCAAGCTGTATTAATGGGCCCTGCGGGTCATGTTGAATTACAAGAGCAAGTGATCTGTGCTCAACGCCATATTCATATGAGTGAAATTGACGCCAGAATGTTAAATGTCACCAATGGGCAAAAAGTACAGGTTAAAACAGAAGGTGAGCGTAGTCTGATTTTTGATGAAGTTGTTGTTCGTGTTAGTGAAAAATTTGCTTTGGAATTTCATATAGATACTGATGAAGCTAATGCTGCAGGACTTCGTAACAACGATAGCGTATTTATTGTCAGCTAAGACAATGAGGTGACGTAATGGACAATCAGTTAATTGAAAGGATAGTGGCTGAAATAGAAAAAAGAATGAAAAAGTCGGTGTTGTTGGCACTTACACCTGCGCCGGGATATCAAGATGAAATCTGTCAGCGTATTAACACTTTTTCTCATATTCGATTTTCTCTTTTTGTTACAGCATCGGCACAAGTCAGTCATGATTTGTCGAAATGGCGTCATCTAGGGGAAATATATAATGCGAGTGAGTTCGATTGCCAGCAGTTATCGACTTATCACGCACTGTTTGTTCCTTATTTTGATAAAAAGCTGGTGGGTGAAATTATTAACGGATTATTTATAAGTGAAGAAGGAAAGCTAATTCATTCTGCACTTGCTCAAAATATTCCTGTTATTGCATTACCTTATTTTTGCCAACCAGAAAGTGAATTAAATGAGATTTTAGGTTTAAATAAAAATAAAGAGTACAACCTGCTTATTCAGGAAAATATTAGTCGATTAAAATCAATGGGTATTATGTTTCACTCTATAAATGATGTTGAAGCTAATTTAATAAACCATGATGTTAAGCATCAAACTAAATCTGAATATAAACCTAAAATTAAACAAGAGAATAATAATCGCTATATTACTTTGAAAGAAGTAATGAATAAGCCTGGAGAATATCATTTATCGCAAGATAAATTGACGGATTCTGCTATTGAATATTTAAAAAGTTTGAAAAATTAATCTTAAATTATATCTGATAACTCAGGAGTCTTATTATGTCACCAAAAGCTAAATCATGGCTTTGGATGCTGGCGGTTATTATTTCAGAAACCTCAGCAACCTCTACTTTAAAAATGTTTGATAATAGCGAAGGAACAACCAAAACATTATTGTTAGGCTTAATTGTTGTTTTATACGTTATTTGTTATTACTCATTATCGCGTGCAGTGAAAAATATTCCTGTTGGTCTGGCTTATGCAACATGGTCTGGTACAGGTATATTAGTGGTTTCTTCTTTAGGTATGTTGTTTTATGGTCAACATCCTGATACTGCTGCAATTATCGGTATGGCTGTTATTGCCAGTGGTATTGTGATTATGAACCTCTTCTCCAAAATGGGATCAGAAGAAGAAGAGACAACTGAAACTCCGAATATTAAACAGGCAGTATCGCCAGTTAATAAATAAATCTATTTCTTGATAAATCTATTTTTAATAAAACTATTCTTTGATAAATAAGTATTTATTAAAATAAATAAGGATAACAATTATGTTTACCGGATTCTTATGGCTGGCGCTGTCTATTGGTTCTGAAATCACTGGTACTTCAATGATTAAAAAGACCAACGGCTTTAGTAAATTAGCCCCTTCTGTTTTAGTTATTGCTGCTTACTGTATTTGTTATTTTGCTTTAACACGTGCAATGGGATATATCCCTGTTGGTGTCGCTTATTCACTTTGGTGTGGGTTTGGTATTGTGGGTGTAACGTTAGTTGCGATGATTTTATATAAACAAAAACCAGATTTACCAGCTATATTCTCTATGGCATTGATTATCTCTGGTGGGATAATTATGAATACATTCTCTACCATGTAGTTGCATATTAATTATTTTTAATAGAAACACTGAGTTTTAGGTAAAATAGATTCAGTGTTTCTATTTTTTGAAATATAAAAATCACAATATGTTATTTTTATACAATGATTTCAGTTAACGATTTTATTTCAAAACGGATCTGAGTTTATCTTGATAACTTTAAAGATAAAATCCCCATTGCATTCACAAAGGGGATGGTTTATGACATTACTGTTTATTATTTATCTAAATTTAAAGATGAAATACACGACCTTCACCAGTAGGTAATTCAATCGTTAAGCTAAGTTTACCGCCTAAAGCTTCAACATAGCGTTTTAATGTTGCCAGTTTTAGATCGTTACCTCTTTGCTCGATTTGGGTAATCGCAGGTTGAGAAATCCCTAGGTGAGTAGCAAGTTCTCTTTGTGAAATATTTAACTCTTCTCTTAAGATTTGTAGTCCTGTTTCTAGTATCAATTCATCAGCCATTTTTTTTATACGCTCTTGGCTTTCAGGAGAACGTTCAGCGATAGCTTGTTGAAGTGTTTTCATTGTCTTCTCTTATTGATAAAAGATATGAGGTAAATTCTCGATCCGCTATATGGATCATCGTTTGGTAAAATTTCTTATTGTTAGTTTTATTTCCTGCGCACAGTACAACGGCTTTTCTAGTTGGGTCAAACGCAAAAAATATTCGTATAGGCTTCCCTATGTGTTGTATCCGGAGCTCTTTCATATTGAGATATTTTGAACCTTTAATGGTATCAGCATGGGGTCTTGGTAACCTAGGCCCATAAACTTCTAGATTCTGTAAGGCTGCTAAAATTCGTTCTTGTAACTCGCTACTTTGTTCTGATAACCAAGAATCGAAATTATTTGTAAATAATACATTCCACACAGTTCACCTCATATAAGTTATAGCTTATTTTTAGAGTAATAAGCTACAACTTATATTTCAATGCTCGTCAGAGTAGCAAGGTAGTGTTTATTTTTCAAAGTATTCCTATTAATAAATAAAATCCCCATTGCATTCACAATGGGGATGGTTTACGACATTATTGCTTTTTATTTTTTAGTTTTACGGCTCACTAACTTGCTGTAACTGCTTTTGACGCTCAGTTTGAGCGCTGATTTGATGGTTTCGAGCCAAGAAACTATACATCGTTGGTAACACAAACAGGGTAAACAGTGTGCCGACTAACATGCCTGACACAATAATCAGCCCTAATCCATAGCGACTATTAGCACCTGCGCCACTGGCAAATAACAATGGAATAAGCCCAATAACCATTGCTGCCGTGGTCATTAAGACAGGACGTAAGCGGATTTTTGCTGCTTCAATAATGGCATCCCGACGGTTTAGATTTTTATGAACTTGCAATTCATTAGCGAATTCCACCATTAAAATGCCGTGCTTACTAATAAGTCCTATTAGTGTGACTAAACCAATTTGAGTGTAGATATTTAGCGTCACCATCCCTAAAGCGAGAGGGACTAATGCGCCACAAATTGATAGAGGTACAGTAATTAAGATAATCAAAGGGTCAACCAAACTTTCATACTGTGCAGCTAACACTAAATAAATAATGATAAGTGCTGCAATAAAAGCAAAGACTAACGTATTTCCTTCTTGGGTAAATTGGCGAGAATCAGATTGCCAATCATGACTAAAGCCCGCTGGTAATGAATCTGCTACAGTTTCAAGAAACGCGACTGCTTGTCCCATCGTGACACCTGGCGCGGGGATCGCTTGAAATATGGCGGCATTTTGTTGATTAAACTGTGTCAGTTTATTGGGTTCAACTTGAGTTGTGATATTCACAACTGTTGATAATGGGATCAACACGTTATCTTGAGTTCGAATATAGTGCCCAGCAAGAGCTGCAGGCGTTAAACGTTGGTGACGTACACTTTGTGGAATAACATCATAAGAGCGACCATCCATACCAAAACGATTGATATAGTGTTCACCGACTAATAATGAAAGTGATTCACCAATATCCTGCATGCGAATACCTAAACTATTGGCCTTAGCTCTGTCTATGGCAACTTGAACGACAGGATTGTTGTAATCTAAATCGCTATCCACCACGACAAACAAACCACTTTCTCTCGCTTGCTGTTTAATGTTTTCCATTGTTTCAAATAAAACGGGATAACCTAACGGGCTACGTAAAACCATTTGTACAGGTAATCCACCTACCGAGCCGGGTAAAGAGGCTAATTGGAAAGCAAAAATACTAGTGCCTTCAACATTATTGACGCGGTTTTGTAAGTCGGCTTGAATTTGATCTGCATTGCGATCGCGGAGATCCCAACCATCAAAGTTAATACCACCAAAGCTGGCTGAAGGCCCATCTGTACCGTTAATTATCCACGTGCTGTCTGTTTCTGGCAGACTCATATAAATTTCATCAAGCTTCTGATTAAAGCGTTCAGCATAAGCAAGATTTGCATGTTGCGGTGCTTTTACGGCGGTTAAGACACTCGCTTGATCTTCTGAAGGAGCCAGTTCTTGTTTTGTCTGACTATACAAAAACGGTAAGCTGACAAACACAGCTAAGGCAAAAACAATGGTTAACCAGCGATTAGCTAAAGAAAAATTGAGTACGTAACCATAATAATGAGCCAGTTTATCAAAGACATATTCGGCTATTTTAGACATTCTGCCTTCATTTTCTTTTGGTTTTAGCATTAACGAGCTCATCACTGGCGACAAGGTTAATGCCACAATACCGGATACAATCACACTACCTGCCAATGTTATGGCAAATTCTTTAAATAATGCCCCCGTTAATCCCGCCATTAAACCAATAGGAGCATAAACGGCGGCTAACGTGATCGTCATTGCAATAACTGGGCCGGCAACTTCTCTCGCACCGACTAAAGCGGCTTGAACAGGCGATAACCCTTCTTCAATATGGCGATGTACGTTTTCAACAACCACTATCGCATCATCCACAACTAATCCGATTGCTAAAACCATTGCCAGTAGAGTGAGCAAATTAATACTAAAACCAAAGGCAAGCATTAAACCGGCAGCACCTAACATTGATAATGGAATGGCAAGTACAGGAATAAGAACAGAACGGAACGATCCCAAGCAGAGATAAATAACCGCAATAACAATTAAAATAGCTTCAATTAAGGTTTGTACGACTTGGTTAATAGAGGCTTTGATAAAACGTGAAGTTTCAAATGCCAGTTCTACATCGACACTAGGGGGTAAGGTCTTTTGAATATCAACAAGATGTTCACGAATACCATCAACAATGACTAATGGATTACCCGTCGGTGTCGGAAACAGACCTAAGAATACGGCTTTTTTACCATTCATAATACCGCTGGTTTCAGTAGCTGCAGCACCTAATTCGACAGTACCGACATCACGTAAACGAACAAGATTATTGCCATCATTAATGATAACCATGTCTTTAAATTCTTCGACATTAGTGAGATCAGTATTGACATAAACATTGGCAATCACAAACTCGCCTTCGACTTTCCCGGGGGCAGCTTGATAGTTATTACGGCGTACTGCATTTGCAACATCGCTTGCCGTTAAGTTACGACCAGCCAGTTTGTCTGCATCTAACCACAAACGCATCGCTAATTGTTGTCCACCAAAAACTTGTACTTTGGCAACGCCATTGATGGATGAGAACATTGGTTCAACAACACGAGAAAGGTAGTCAGTGAGTTTAGGGATAGAAAGCTGTTCACTTGAAAATCCGACATAAGCCACCGCAGTAGATTCACCAGATGAAAGCTCGATAACGGGATCATAAGCTTGCTCAGGTAACTTATAACGTACCTGATTCACTTTCGCCATTACCTGCGTTAAGGCTTGAGTTGGATCGCGATTTAATTCCATTCTGACGGTGACTAAGCTTTTCCCTTGAACAGAAGAAGAGGAAATATAATCAACGCCCTCAACAGAGGAAACGGTTTGAGTGATCGGTTGTGTCACAAATCCTTGCATCAGTTCAGATGATGCTCCGGGATAGTCTGTTGCAATCGTAATAGTTGAATTTTGCAACATAGGGTACTGGCGAATAGGCAGTTTACTGAACGCAAATGCGCCCAGTAAAAAAATCAGTGTGCTAACAACTAATGCCAAAACAGGGCGCCGAACAAAAATATCGGTAAACTTCATTATTAACTCCCGTTATGGTTTAGTTGTCGCTGATTGAGCTAACGTTAATGTATCTTGCTCAATAGGTTCAATTGAGATCCCATCACTTAACTTAATTTGCCCTGATGAAACAATTTGATCCCCAAGGGCTAAACCTTCTTTTATTTCGATCATGCCGTTGTAGCGCAATCCAACTTTCACAGAGACACGCTTAGCGATAAGGTTTTTTTGATTGTCAGATTGCGCTACAAACACGGTATCTCCATAGGCAGTATAAGTGACTGCCGTTTCCGGTACGGTTAATACCATAGGACTATCAGGAGAAGTAACTTGAACGCGAGCAAACATGCCCGCTTTTAATTTATTGTCAGCATTTGGTAAAACAGCCTGTATTTGCACTGTACGAGAAGAGCCAATAAGAGGATCAATCGCATTTATAGAGCCTGTAAATACCATTTCTGGATAAGCATCGACCTCGATATTGATAGGCTGTTTTGTGGAAATTTTGGGTGCTGTTTGTTCATCAAGTGAGAAATTGAGTTTTAAATGGCTCGCATCGACAAGTGAAGCAACACGTTCACCCGCATTTAGATATTGACCTTCATGAACCAGCTTTATCCCAACGATACCGTCAAAGGGGGCTTTAATTGCTTTTTGTGCAATTCGCGCTTTCACTTCTCGAATAGAGGCCACAATCATGTCGCGCTCTGATAAGGTGCTATCTAATTGCGCGGCAGCTGCGACATTTTTACTATAAAGTTGTCTTGTTCGAGAATAGAGTTTTTCTGCATTGGTTAATTGCGCTTGTAAGCGTAATAACTCGGCTTGTTCAGGCTCATCATTTAATTTAGCTAAAACTTGGCCAGCTTTAACGGTTTGCCCTGACTCAAAATTAATCACAGCAATTCGACCATTAGTTTCTGCTGCTAAATAGACTTGGCGTGCGGCTTCTAATTCCCCAACACCTTGCATATTGTTGGGTAATTTTGATGATTGTACAGTTGCCAATGCGACTTTTGTCGGTGGATAAGCAAATTGCTGTGTTTCATCATCTGATGATGTGGTTGCGTAAACCATTGCACCTGCACTGAGTAAAAAGAGTGAGGCACATACTGTAATAGTCAGTTTTTTATTCATTTTATTGTCGATCCCATAGTGAAAGTTTTTATATTTCTTATCGTTTTATGCGTTAGTTTTTATCCATAACGCTCTGAAATGACTTGCTATTGCCGTAGTGATTAATCCACCAATAACAGCGAGATGTTCTATTGCGAAATACATCGACAACATGGCCTTATCTCCCGTCATATTCCAAAAAGTATGAACAATCACGATAGTTAAAAATAAAAAGAGAGCTAAAGCGCCTGCACCTAGCCATAAATAGCGATCGAAAAGCACTAAAAGTGAGCCACAAAATAAAATGATCGCGGTGGCAATATTAAAAAACCAATCCGGATTTAATCCTGCTGCACGCATTTCAGCCAAACTATTTTGGTAATCAAACACCTTGGCAAAGCCAGAGGAGAGAAACAAAACAAGAATAAGTAATCTGGCGATAAGCCACATAGAGCGACTTTCGAGAATACGTGCAATTGAATTAGGCATTCATCTGATCTCAGCATTCTTAAAAAATAAAAGTCAGCATCCCACTGACTTGACTTAATTTGAGGAGAGGACTATAAAACCTCAAGTTAAGTTGAGGTCAAGAGGAAAAAATGAAAAATGAAAAAAGAAAAAATAGATTTCAATAGAGCACTTACCGTCGGAGAGGTAGCAAAACGAAGTGGTGTTGCAATTTCAACGTTACATTTTTATGAAGAAAAAGGGTTGATAGAAAGTTATCGAAGTGCAGGTAATCAGCGTCGTTACCCACCAGTTGTATTGCGTTACGTGGCGATTATAAAAGCTGCGCAAAGTACAGGTATTCCGTTAAAAGAAATTCAGGAAATACTAGGAAAATATCCACCAAATAGTAAATTGACCGCAGAACAATGGCACGAAATATCAACGGATTGGAAAGTGCGATTAGATGAACGTATTCGCCGTCTTAAGAGACTACGTAATGGGTTAGATCACTGTATTGGTTGTGGTTGTTTATCGTTAAGTGACTGCCCATTACGTAATCCTGATGATATTTTAGGTGAGAAGGGTGCGGGAGCTCAGATCCTATAGTTTCCGTTAAAACGAAAACGAAGCGCTATCAGGTTTAAAAAATTCCTCATAGTCTTCTTGGTTATCGTTCATGCCTAATAAATCGAGAGTAAATTGATGATAAAAACCTTGATAAGAAAGGATTGAAACTAATGCCTGATTAATAGCCTCTTTATTATCGCTATTTTCCAATTCACTTGCTTGGCGCGCATAGATTAATAGTGCAACTTGACGCTTCTCTTTTAAGGTTTGGTTATTTTCATTTTTGACATCAAATTGGTTTAATAATGCTAATACATCTTTAGCACTATTAATGTTGTCCCCTTTTAAAGATTGATAAAAAGAAGAATTTAATATGGGCATTAGAGGATCGGATACTTTATTGTCGAGCTGTTTTGGTTCGAGCAAAGAAGGTTGTGATCCATATAACGCTTGTGATTTTAAAGTATCAATCTTCATCTTCATTATTCTCACTAGAGATGTCACTTTGAGAGGAAATATTATTGAATACATCGAATGTATTAATGTATTTCAGTAGAATTTCTTTAATTTCTTGAGTAAAAACAGGTTGGTAAGATTCAGTATAAGGGCGATGAAATTGAGCCTTGAGATCATCAATTAATAGAGTGGGATCAAAAAAAGTAATTTGATCACCAGCATGAACAGCAATTGTTTTACTTTCATGAGAGATCAATTCAATATCAAGCTTATTGAGCTTATTCTCAATATAACGGCGTAATGTTATAGGGATATCGAGCGTAATTTTTTTTTCTGAAGGTATTGTTGAAATTAAACGGTGTGTAAGTTCAGTTTGAATTTCAGGTGAATCAAAAAGTTGAGCGACAACTGCTATTAATTGTTCTCTTTGCTGAAACTCATATTGTGTCAGTTTCTCTTGATATTGAACTACAAAATTTAAGATATCCCCTAATAATACCCTTAATCCTTTGCTATAGGCTTGGTTTGCTATCTTCTTATCATGCTCTTCTAGTTTACTATTAAAATCTCTAATTATTTTTTTTGCCGCGTGTTTGGCAGCTAATTCTGTTTTATAAATATTATCAAGCTGTCGAACATAACGAGTTCGTATTAATACACCTTCACAAGTGTATGTTAAAAGATCTTTAGGCAGAGAGCGCAGCATAATCTAATACCAAAAGGAAAAGTGAACGAGATAAAAAAAGTGATTGAGGTAGCTTAACTGATAAGGATTGTGGTGCAAAAAGTAGTGTAAAGCGTTGAGAAAGTGCAATTGAAATTGAATTAATAAAATCAAATAACAATTGATAGCCGATATTTATTGGTGCGATATTTTTCTGTAGGGGAGTTATCTTCTTATCTATATTTAAAACAGGGTAGAGTGAT
The DNA here is from genome assembly GCF_003336825.1 of Proteus sp. CA142267. NCBI lineage: Bacteria > Pseudomonadati > Pseudomonadota > Gammaproteobacteria > Enterobacterales > Morganellaceae > Proteus > Proteus sp. CA142267. Next base: position 22,342 of record NZ_QPMG01000010.1, read on the forward strand.
AAAAACGCTTTTAATTGTGGCTCTAGTTGATAGTAATCACCCGATAATAAAAGCGCTTCTCTAGAGTGCAAATAACCTAAAAATAGAGCACAACGAGGAAGTAATGCCCAATGGGTGAAAATTTTTTCTACAATGATATCGATATCACAATCAAGCTGATTAATAATTTGATATTGTTGAATTAATTGTCGATTAGCTAATTTCTGCCAGATTACACTATCTTCTTTTGAAGCCAATACGTTGTAATCTGTATGAAGATAACTAAGGGGGTCATACATCACATTAGATATCATTTCGAATTGCTCAGACGTCAGATTTGTCATTATTCTCTTCTTTCAGTGTTTTTTTGCGTCGAAATATTATCAATGAAACTGTAATGATAGCGACGATCACAGCCAATACTAAACTTAGAAATAACCAAGAATTAAAGAATGAATCAGAATTATTTTGATAACTCTGATTATTTATCATATTGAATTTATTTATGTTTCTTGGATATGACAAAACGGTAATATTATCCTCATTCATATCGTTAAAGGCATTATGAATAAAAGCACGAACATCATCAGTTAGCTGGTTATTATCAAGCATACCCTCTTCATAAAAAACCAATGCTGAAGCATGAGGTGTTGGAACAATACGTTCAGTAGGAGAGATGGGATAACTCACATGAACTCTAGCATCAATAATATGATCAATAGTGAGTAATGATTGTTCTAATCGTTGCTCAATCGCTGAAATTAAACGTGCTTTTTCGGCTTGTGGCGATGATACCAATGCATCTGATGGAAATAGCTGTGTCACTTCAATTCGAGATAGTGTGGGTAATTGATATTCTTCTAGAATTTGAATCGCAATTCCCATATCTTCTTTTTTAACAGAAACATCAAATAATCCTTTTCCTAACGCTTTACGCGTGCTGGTTATTTGGTGCTTCTGTAGAACAGCTTGAATTTCTGTTGCTTGCCTCTGATCCAAATTAGTGAGTAGCGATTGATCTTTACAGCCACTTAATAATGGAAATAGGCAACATAATAACGCCAATAACAAACATCGCATTTTCATTACTATTGAGCCTTGAGTAATGTTTCAACAATGTTTAGTGACTTTCTGGCTAAAGTACTCGCCAAATTCATTGTGATTGTATAGTCATTAAGTGTGGTTTGTAGCTTGGTATAACTTTGAACATCACTTAATTGACTTAATGTTGTTAGTTTTTCTTGGATCTGTTTTTCATACTGAAAGCCGCTTGTCACAGTGTTAATCATCATTGAAGATAAATTATTATCACTATCACTGTTATCATTTTGCAGTGTTGCTAAATGCACTGGAACAACAGGGGTAATCGCCATATATAATCTCCATTATATAAAAAATTAACGCATATTCCCGATAATGCTCATTGCTAAATCTTTCACAACTTTAATCGATGTTGATTGTGCATTACGCGTAATATTATATTCAGCGAGCTTGGCTTGATAATCAGCCAATGCCGCAGCATTTGATGTATCGGCTTTTAATGCATCTAGTGCAGTTTTTAATGCATCACTTTGGTTTTTAACAGGCTCTTGAAAATAGTCATCAACTTTCTCAATGGAGCTTACATCGTCGGCAACTGGATAGGCTGGCATAATATTATTCCTCTAATTTCAATTCTAAGTTATTGCTTATAAATACCACTATTAACCCTGAGGAAAATAACGGTGTTGATTATCAAGAAAGATATATCCACGATCTTCTTGTAAGGTTGCTTTATTTTTTAATATTGGATTACTTATATTTTCACGGTAGAAGATGAATTTTCTTCCAAAAATAGCCGTTTGTTTTTTGATATAAGTATCAAGTTTTGCTTTGTTTTTCGTATCTAATAAATCATCAAAAATAAAGGTTAAACCATTGTTTTTTTCTTCAATGGTATAACTTATTGTTTTTGTTAGTTCTAATTTATTTATATCATTAATGATGCTTGGAATTGAAATTTCGTTAATTGTTGGGTAACAATTTTCCGAAAAATAATTCTTTATAGCACCAATAATCTTTAGTTTTTCATTATCATTATGATAAATGAAGTTAACAATGGGTTTGGTTTTATCTCTCAAAATTAAATTTATTTTTTTATGGCTATTTTCAATCACTAAATTTTCTATTTTTCTTTTATCTATGTAAAAATTTTTACTTTCTAAATTAATGTCTTCTTTTGATATGATATATGAATCATCAAAAATGCAATAATACCCATTTTTCCCTTGAAAACCTTTAAAATTTAGACTTTTTGATACAGTAGGTGTAATTATTTTTTCTTTTGGTTTATTTATATAAAATATAAATACCATGATAAATGAAATTACTAGTATTAATGATATAAATATTTTTTTACGAGTCACTAACTTCATCTTATTTTTTTTAAAATGAGATGAGTTAAGAGGAAAATCGCTTCTATTACTGACTAAAAAGATAGGAATATCATTGGAATATACGGGTTTGTTTAGTGGTAATGTATATTCCTTATCCACTTCTTCTGATATAAAACTACTCTCAATTATATATTTATTACTTTCACTATTATTTTCATCAAGTATAATAGCGAGCTTTTTTTTACATTCCTTATTATCACAAGGAATGTAAAGTGCCGTTTTTTCATTTTTTTCTTTATTATCATTGGGTTCTTCATTTTGTAAGAAAAATGAATAATGATTAGGCGGCAAAGGAACAATAGCTCCTTTTAATGGGCCAGAAAGAATATAAATGTAATACAGCATAGATTTAGCCTAATGATAAAATGTTATTAATTCATAATATAAATATAGTTTAGTGAAATAGTCATTAAAATTCTTTTAAAAAAAAGCACATGTTTTTTATTTGATAGTGGGTGTTGATATATTACTAGTACTTTTTTTAAATAATAAACAGAAAAAATTTGCTATTCATCTTTATAGTTAATAATTAGTAATATTATTGTAGTGTTATATAAAATGAAAACATAAGAATAAGTTTGTTGATAGTTTTCTATCTTTAACTTTTTATTATTTAACAAGATAAAGTAAGGTGTTTTTTATGTTAATAAATGATATAAAAATAAGTGGTGATAAAAATATATTACTGGGAAATTCATTGTTCTTTTGTATTCCCTTGAAGAATGATTTTCCAGTAATAATATATGATGAAAAAAAGACTAAAATTATAAAAGGAAAGGCTTTTATTTATAATTCAAAAAATAAAGATGTTATTTTCCAATCTGAAAATCAGTCATGGAAAATTGAGAAACGATCATTTTTTATTTGTGCAAGATTATTAGCATTTATTGATTATGCTCGTGATTTTTCCAAAATGACGGCAATAGGATCTGAATTTGATATTAATCAGCAGATTTTTTATATAGAAGATACTAATAAATCCCTAGAATACGTACTAATAAATGAAGCAATAAAAGCAGAAAGCCAATTAGAACCTCTATTTGTCACGATAAGACATAGTGAAAGTTATTGGCTTATTTTACATCTCATCAGTTATTTAGATGAGAAGAAAAGTAATATTGCACAAATTGGAGAGCGATATGGGGTATCAGGCACACATTTTAGACGACTGTGTAAACGTTATTTAGGTAATTGTGGAAAAAGTCAATTACGTTCATGGCGTGCGGCATCTTCCATTTTAACCACGCTATCAACTGATGAATCATTAACACAAATTGCCGTCGATAATGGATTTAGTTCAGCGTCACATTTCTCAAATGAAATCAAAACGCTATTTGGTATTACACCAACAGAATTTCGTCGAATTGGTCAGCATCTTTATGAAAATAAAAAATAAGATTTATTGTGTCCTTGGGCTAGTACTTTATTGTAGTTTTTCTTTTCAAATCCAAGCTACGCAAGGAAAGGTTATCTATACACATCAGGTAAAAAAACCTGATGTGTTTATCGCTGTTGATACTCGGGTAGAACAATTCTTCCTTGTGCTATCAGATAAATTAAATAAACCTTTTATTCTGAGTAGTGCTGTAAAAAAGGAGAGAGTAACTGGAAATTTTGATATTTCCTCACCAGAGGAAGCATTTGAATTGATGGTGAAACGTTTGTCATTACTCTATTTTAATGATGGAAAATCAATCTATATTTATGAGAGTAGTGAGATTTTACAAGAACTCTTTCAGGTAAAAAATATAGGTTTAACCGAGCTAAAAGAGTATTTACAAGATGTAGGATTATATGATCCGCGTTACCCACTACGCGCAGGTCGAGATCAACGTACTTTTTATATTTCTGGCCCTCCTGTTTATATTAAATTAGTCAAAGCCGCGGCTGAGTTTTTAGATAATGATGTACAAGATCAAATTAACGAAAATACAAATAACCAAGTACCAGTGGGAAGTTCTCGTTATGGTGATGAATTTGTACAGATATTTCCATTAAAAAATACTTTTGTACAAGACAGAACTTATACCTTACGTGATGAAAAAGTGGTATTGCCTGGAATTACTTCTGTTTTACAGCAGTTATTTATGACATCTAAAGAAATAAGAAGAACAGCAGTGGAGCCTCGTCAAACGCTAGAAAATAGCGATAGTCAGAAATACGATGAAGCGATAGATGGTATTGACGAAACTAATGCTCCGATTATAACTAAAGTAGGGCAATATAATGTCGAATTAGTACCATTACCGGGTTCAAATAGCCTTTTAGTGAAAACAAGTCGAGAGGGATTGGTATTAATAGGCTCTCTTATTGCTCAATTAGATAAACCTAAAAGACAAGTCGAATTGTCATTATGGATAATCGATATTTCTAAAAGTAAAGCAGATAGTTTAGGTGTTAATTGGCAAGCAAGTTATGGCTCAGGTAAAGGCAGTTTCTTTTTTAATACAGCAAGTTTGAGCGCCGCATCTGGCTTTAGTTTTTTAGGTAAAATTAAAGCATTGAGTGAAGATGGCGAAGCTCAAATGGTCTCTCGTCCGATCTTATTAACACAAGAAAATACTCCCGCTATTTTTGATAACAATACGACTTTTTATACTCAAATAAAAGGTGAGCGTGTTGCTTCATTAGAATCAACAACATTTGGCACGATGATCAGTGTATTACCACGTATCGGTGATTCAAATAAAGATATTGAGATGATCATTAATCTTGAAGATGGCGCAGAAAAAAAAGATGACAACGGCAATGATGAAAGTGTTGAAAAACTACCTGTGATCAATCGTACCAATATTAGCACCGTTGCTCGTGTTTCTGAGGGTGGAAGCTTGTTAATTGGTGGATATACACGAGAAGACAACGTGAAAGCAGAAAGTAAAGTTCCTTTTTTAAGTGCAATTCCTTTAATAGGTGGAGCATTCAAATACGAGTCTGACAATAATAAAAAGATGATCCGAATTTTTATGCTACAACCCCGTTTATTAGAAAAAACACAAATTGAATCGTTAGGATCTGTCACTGAAAATCCCTTTGAACCGATGGATAAAAAAACATCTCAGGCATTAAAGCAACTTCAAGCTTTTATGAGGTAATGTCATGATTGGGCCAATTAATACCTTTACTTCAACACATTCTACGTCTGGCAGTATTGGTAAAAAAAGCCAACAAGAAACCGAATATAAACAACCTAAAGTCAGTGAAAATCAAAACTATCAAAATCAATTAATAGAGATATCCGATGATATGTCTATGGTTGCCACTCTTTTTTCGCAACGTTTTGGTCAAAGATTAGAGCAAAAAGCAAATAGAGGACAAAACACATTATATGTTGCAGAAGAGGATGCTGATAAAAAGCTAGATAAAGTCATGATGCTGTTTAGAAAATCAGGACGAAGTTTGCAAGAATTGCTTCAATATTTACGTAAAATGTTCCCCGATGAAAGTGATCTCGTGATGGTTTTACGAGAATTACTGAGGAAAAAAAAACTAGGTGCACAATTAAATGCCGGAATTGAGAATGAGATAAATAATCTACTTGAAGGTGAAAATGGAAAGCAAATTCGAGCGGGTATTAATATTGCTTTGCAAGCAAAAGCATTCGCTAAATTACTCTCTCTTGATGCTTCAACATTAAGAAATATTTATCGTAGCTATATCAATCTTGATCTTGAACCTATTTATTTTTTTCAAATGTGGATTGAAGAATATGACCTTAAACAATGTATTATCATTTTAAATTTTTTAACACAAAGCTTAATTTGTGATATGCAATCATTAATGCCAAGTTGTTCTCAAAGTTCAGAGTTTGGTTATTTTCTAGAGAGAGTTAATAAGTTACGCATTTTATATAGCTTTATAGAAATAAATATCAAAAAATTAGAAAAAAAAGATTTGAAAAATACAATAAATGAAAAAGATCTTTATCAGTTGATTTTTTATGGTGTGACATTTCCTGATGAAATGGAAAAGTATTTAATGTCTCTCTTAGAAAATAAATGGCGTAATTACTTAACTAATATAAAAATGAAGCTATTACAAGGGTTAAAAACAATGTTTAATGAATATCCAGAGTCATTGTATTTATCTTATGACTTTAGAGATGAGTGCCAAATAATCATACAAAAATTTATAGATAATTATCTTCGACTAGAACAATATCAACAAAGAAAATAATTCACGGGTAATTTCTATGATTTATAGATTTCTTTTGGCAATAAAAAATAGACCAGAGTTAATTGTATTATCGGTTATGGTTTTGGTTATCATGATGTTAATTATACCTTTGCCAACCTATATTGTGGATTTTCTTATTGGACTCAATATTACTATTTCCTTACTTATTTTTATGAGTTCATTTTATATTACTCGTATATTGAACTTTATGACTTTCCCTGCATTATTGCTTATTACGACACTTTTCCGGCTTGCTCTTTCTATTAGTACAAGTCGATTAATATTATTAGATGCCGATGCAGGTGAAATAATTACTTCATTTGGTGAATTTGTTATCGGTGAAAATTTAGTGGTCGGTTTTGTTGTTTTCTCTATTGTTACTATTGTGCAATTTTTAGTTATTACTAAAGGTTCAGAGCGGGTTGCAGAAGTAGCAGCTCGTTTTTCTTTGGATGGAATGCCAGGAAAACAAATGAGCATCGATGCTGATTTAAAATCTGGCATTATTAATAACGAAGAAGTGAAAATAAGAAGAAAAGAATTAGGACAAGAAAGTCAATTATATGGTTCATTTGATGGTGCAATGAAGTTTATTAAAGGTGATGCAATTGCCGGTATTGTGATTATCTTTGTTAATCTAATTGGGGGGATCTCTGTCGGCATGGCTCAAATGGATCTCTCTATTTCACAGGCACTACATACTTATACACTTTTAACTATTGGTGATGGACTTGTTGCGCAAATTCCAGCATTACTTATTTCTATTAGTGCGGGTTTCATTGTCACTCGTGTGGGAGGGGAAAATAATAATCTTGGTTTTAGCATTATGAACGAGTTGCTTGCTCAAGATTTTGCGCTATTAGTGACAGCGATCCTTGCTTTTACCATTGGTTTTCTACCTGGATTTCCAACACCTGTATTTCTTATTTTATCTGTAATATTAGGTGGGTATTTTTTTAAAAAACAATGGAAAAATAAGAAAAAAGAAACGATAACAGATAAGGATGAAGATAGTGATACTGATAGTAAAAAAGGGCTGATTTCGAATATATTTTCAAATAAAAATGAAGCAGAAGATGAAAATAGTTTATCAAAAGAAAATATTACATTATCTCAAGCGGAAACATTGCCTTTAATTGTTACTGTATCTTCTAAGAAAAAGACATATCTTTCAAAGCTTATTTTTGAAAAATGGTTAAAGAAAGAATTTATTTTACAATATGGAGTATTACTCCCCGATATTATTATTCATTATTCAGATAAAATTGATGATAATAGGATTATTATTTTAATAAACGAAGTCAAGGCTGATGAGTTTGATTGTCCTTTTCCCTTTATTCATATAGAAAATCCTAATGATGAGTTTTTAGCTTTAAATTTTAAAACGATAGAAACACAAGATAAAGATATTAAAAATTACTGGGTTGATAAAAGTGATAAAGAAAAAATAACATTATCAGGTTATCAATTGGAATTACCAGAGGCTTATTTTTATAGAAAATTCTCTAATTTAATTACATTTAATATCGTTGAGTTTCTTGGAATACAAGAAACAAAAAATATTCTTGATAAGATAGAAGAAAGTTCACCAGAACTTTTAAAAGAGTGTTATAGGCAAGTTTCAATTCAACGAATTAATGATGTTTTACAACGTTTAGTGCAAGAAAAAATTCCTATTAGAAATATAAAAACAATTATAGGAGGGTTAGTACAATGGGGAAGTAAAGAGAAAGATCCGATACTTTTAACGGAACATATTCGCACGTTACTTTCGCGTTATATTAGCCATTTTTTTTCAAATGATGGAAAAATTAATGTAATCATTTTATCTCATCATGTAGAAGAGATTATTCGTGATGGAATAAGGCAAAGTTCTTCAGGTACATTTTTAAATTTAGAACCTGCTGAACTTGACATGATAATAGAAAAAACATCTGCAGCTATTGATGAAATTAAATATGTACAAAATTATATATTTTTAACAGCAATAGATATAAGACGATTTGTTAAAAAGCTAATAGAAACACAATATCCACACTTATCTGTATTGTCTTATGATGAAATTACATCAGATATTGAAATCAACGTTCTACAATCTATTTAGGAGAAATTATGTCTTTTGATCTAGCAAGTTTGATTATGGATGCTATGAATGTAATTGGGAGAAGTGATTTGTTCTCAGAAGGAAAATCTGTGGATAACCATTCAACAATAACAATCAGTTTGGGAGATATGCCAGATATAAATTTATTAGTGGTTGATGAAGTTCCAATGATCTGGTCTGTACTTGGTGAATATAATGAAAATTTATTATCACAAACCAGTACTTCATTATTATTAAATAGTATTAATAATCAAACGGAAAGCTTTTATCCCGGCCAACCTGCTTTGGTGAAAGTAGAATCTGAATTAGAGCTAAGAGCTTCATTTATGCCTATTGCTTTACAAAATGGTGAATCAATGGCAAAAGCAATAGATGAATATTTTCAAATGATGAATACTATTCACCAACAATTTATCGATTAAAAATGAATAACGTATTTTCAATATTTCATCATGCAGCTCATCCGATACGAATCCAAGGCAATATTCTTGAAGTGATGTTGCGTGGTGTATTTATTGGAGAAATTTGTTTATTAAAAGATTCTATTATTAATGGGCAAATTATTGGTGAAGCGATTGTCATTGGCTTTCGCAACGGTATTACGATCTTAAGTATGATGGGGAGTTCACAAGGTTATTCTTTGCAAATAATAGTAGTACCAACAGGAAATGCTTTTTCTGTTGCTTTAAGTCCTAATATTTTAGGGAGTATGATTGATATTAATGGTAATTATTTATTACGCTTCAACGATAAAAAAGTGGTAGAAGAAAATTTCTATTCCTATTTACCTATTGATGGTCATCCTCCCTCATTTAATGAACGATGCCCTATTACAGAAATATTTGAGTCTGGTGTGCGTGCTGTTGATGGATTACTAAGTTGTGGATTAGGGCAGAGAATGGGAATTTTTGCCAGTGCAGGAACGGGGAAAACCATGTTAATGAATATGTTTATTCGTTTCTCTCAGGCTGATATTTTTGTTATTGGACTTATTGGTGAAAGAGGGAGAGAAGTTACCGAATTTGTCGAGGAACTAAAAAGAGACAAACGCTGTGAAAAAACAGTATTAATTTGTTCCACCTCCGATCAACCTGCAATAGAACGTTGTAATGCCGCATTAGTTGCTACTACAGTTGCTGAATATTTTAGAGAGCAAGGTAAAAATGTCGTGTTATTTATTGATTCAATGACGCGCTACTGTCGAGCTTTAAGGGATGTGGCACTTACGGCGGGTGAGCTTCCTGTTCGTAAAGGCTATCCAGCTTCTGTTTTTGATAAATTACCCGCAATTTTAGAAAGACCAGGGGTAACCCATCAGGGGTCTATTACTGCGTTTTATACTGTTTTGCTTGAAAGTGATGATGAGCCTGATGCTATAGGTGAAGAAATTCGTTCTATTCTAGATGGGCATATTTATCTTTCGCGAAAAATAGCCGCTTCAGGTCATTATCCGGCTATTGATATTTTGGGTAGTGTGAGTCGTATATTTCAGCAAATAACGAGTACTGAACAACAAAAAGCAGCATTAAAAATAAGACAAATATTGATGCGTTTGCAGGATATTAAGTTATTACAAGAATTGGGCGAGTATCGTGCAGGAGAGAATGAGTTAAATGATCTGGCCGTCAATAAGCAGTCAGAAATAGAGGCTTTTCTTATACAATCATTTAAAGAAAAAGCAGAATTTCAAAAAACACTGAATCAACTTTATGCGCTTACCTCTTAATCAGCAATATTTGCTAAATGCAATTGTGAAACGTCAACAACGAGTAGAGAAAGAACAAAAAAAGCATCAAAAATTAATAAAAGAAGCGGAAAATAAAAAAGAAGAGCAAACTTTATTGGCATCTGCATTAGAAAAAGAGATCCCTTCTTATGAAAAAGTAGGAAGTTATTCGACACTTTCTTTAAATCAACAAAAACGTAAACAAGCTATTTTATTAGCTTCGTTAAATATATCTATTAGTCAAATTAAAGAAATAGAATATCAATTAGAAAAACTAAAGAAAGGTAGCTTATTTTTAAAAAAAGAAAGAGAAAAAATAATCAAAAAACAAAATAAAATGAAGCTTTATCTTGAAAGAAAAGCACTAGAAAAAGAGTTATATATTGAAAGATTAGAGCAAAACGAAATTCAGGAGATGGTGTTATATGATGTCCATAAAGACAGATAATGTAAGATTAAATAAAGGTTTAATCACTGAACAAAATAGTGAGAAAAAAACTGTTTTTTCTAAAAAATCATCATCACTTTCTACCGCAGTAGAGTTATTATATCTTAAAAAAGATCAATTTTCTCCTGAAGAACTAAGTGAAATAAAACAAAAATTGGCTGATTTTTATCATCTTGATTGTAAGAATTTTATTGAATTAAAAGATGATTCAAAAGGGAAATTAAAAATAGAGTCGGATAAATCAATTAATGGTTTAGACGATAAAAATGAAAAAGATGAAGAAAGTGACTATTCAAATATAGAAGGGTTATTATTAACGCAAAGAAAAATATATTCACAAATTTGTTCTTTCAAAAAAGGAAGTAAAATAGAAAAAAATGGTTTATTACATCATGTAAGTAAAAAAAATAATACGGACAATGAAATTGTCATTAAAAATGATCTAACTCTTAAGAGAGAAAGAAATATTGATATTTTTGAGGTTAAGAAAGAAATAATTAGCAATTATAATTATTCAACTATTAGAGTAAAGAAAGATAAATTTAACCAAGAAATAGAAAGGCAAAATTCGACAGATAAAGTCGAGGAACATATTGGAAAAAAATATTTTACTAATAAAGAAAAAGTTATAAATTTTAAAAGTGAAATTTTATTAAAACATGAAGAAGATAAATTAAAAACAAAAGATGGTGTTACTATTGAAAATAATAAATCACCTGAAAAATTTAATTACTCAGATAGTAGAGAAGTAAATAAAAATGCTGCTGTAATGAATTTTGAAAATGACAATTCAAATATAGATGATTTATATAAAGAAAAAATAAAAGAAAATATCAGTGATATACTTTCATTAAGTAGCATAAAGCCAGAATATCAACAAATGCTATCAGAACCATTATCGGATAGAAAAATACTTGATATACCAGCCTTCAGTATTCTTTATAAAAAAGTATCTACTTTATCTCAACCCCCTTGTATTACTTATGTTTTTAAAAAATGGGGAAACGAATTTCATCAAATGAAAGTAAATTTTGATACTGATAAAAAAATTCAATTAATTGCTTCTACTGGACGTGTTTATCAATCTTCTTTAGAAAGTTTTAGCCAATATCAAGGAAGATTATCTCTTTCATTAGAGAATGATAATAACCATTGGTATATTAATGGGATAGAATCTTCTTCTGATAATAAAGAAGATGAAAAATGATAATTTCAAATTCTAAAGATAGTGTTGATAGTAAAAAAGATAGCCATTCAATGGATGTTTTATCATTTCTATATACACCTCAGTCACCTATTTCTTCGGCTCATTATTTTAAGATAAAGGGTAATAATACATTAGGTTCATTTACAGGGCTTGTCGAAGTGGGCCAAGTAATGGATAAAATTTACCCTGAGAAAAAAATAGATTGGGAGCTTATCCCGGAAACTTATCTCCATACACTTTTCTCACAAAAATGTTCACAAATATTGTTTCCTTTTTCGAAAGAGCCAGTGCCATTAATCGTTGATAATATCTGTTTAGGAGAGCAAGAAAATTTTAACTATCCCGTTATTAATACTGAAATTGGTGACATATTTATTTGTTCTTTTGAAAAATATTATGAATGGGCATTGTCATTAAAAAATAAAATTGGTGCTATTGCTCAATTTAAATTTGGCAAAAGTACAATGTCATTTTCATTATTAAAGACACTTTCTTTGGGTGATATCGTGCTGATTGATAGCATGGATTTTTCACTTATTATTGGTGAAAAAAGATGGATGCGTTATCGGTGGCAAGAAGGAGAAAATACGGTGGTTTTAGATGAAAAGTTATTTACTCATGAAACAGAGCGTGAAGCATTAGCCGAAGATACTGAAATATCATTACAAAAAAACATAGAGTTAAAAGGGATCCAATCTATTCCTGTTACTCTCTCTTTTTTACTTGCAAGTCAGGTGATGTTACTTGATCAAATTGAAGAATTATCACCAGGGCAACAAATTACTTTACCAGATAATGCATTACGCCATATTACGTTAATTGCTAATGGTGTTGCTATCGCTCAAGGGGAGTTAATAAAAATTGGTGAGCGATTTGCTGTTGAAATTCAACACACTTATGTACAGCAAGATTAAATGATATGGAAAGTTCAACAACACTCATTTTAACATTGTCATTAGCCACATTGGCACCCTTTATTATTGCTGCGGGGACTTGTTATTTAAAATTTTCTATCGTGCTGGTGATGACTCGTAATGCGTTAGGTGTTCAACAAGTACCTTCAAATATGGTACTTAATGCAATTGCATTAATGATGGCCCTCTTTGTAATGACACCAATAGCAAAAAACACCTATCAATATCTTATTGAAAACCCAATTGATATTACTTCTTCTGATTCGTTTGAACGATTCTCTGATAATGCATTAGTGGAATATAAGCGATACTTGTATAAATATTCTGAGCCAGAATTATTAGATTTTTTTGAACAAGCACAAGGTAATCGACCTGATAGTTATGGAGATAAAGAAAATATAGAAAATTCTTTATTATCACTACTTCCCGCATATGCATTAAGCGAAATAAAATCTGCATTTATTATTGGTTTTTATCTTTATTTGCCTTTTATTGTTATTGATTTAGTTGTCTCTTGTATTCTACTAGCTCTAGGTATGATGATGATGAGTCCAATTACATTATCAGTGCCTTTGAAATTAATTTTATTTATCGCTATGGATGGTTGGACTCTTCTGGCTAAGGGATTAATTAATCAATATCTTGACCTCATGGCGGTAAGATAATGGGTATGGTCTATGCTGCAAATAAAGCTGTTTATTTAGTGATATTGCTTTCGGCTGCACCTATTGCTATAGCAACCTTTATTGGATTGGCAATAGGCCTTTTACAAACCATCACCCAAGTCCAGGAACAAACATTACCTTTTGGTGTAAAGCTTGTTGGTGTTTTTGTTTGCCTGTTAGTTACTATGGGTTGGATGGGCGATAAGGTGCTCGTGTATGCCAAAGAGATGATGACGCTAGGATTAGCTGCAGGATAAATAACATGTTAATACTGCTAGGGTATATACAGGTTTATTTAATTGATCTTTTCTTACTTGTAGCAAGGCTATTTCCTACTTTTCTTTTTATTCCTTTCTTAAATAGCAGAGTGCTAAATAGTCAATTATTAAAGTATATTATTATATTTTATATTGCTATGGGAATAAAACCAAGTATTTTAATTACTGATGAAATAAGAAATACATGGGAAATAATAATCTTAAGTGAGTTAGCTCTTGGTGTTTTAATTGGGCTTCTCTTTGCTACTCCTTTTTGGATCGCTTCTGCTTTCGGCGAATTTGTTGATAATCAGCGAGGAGCAAGTATTGGCGATACTATTAATCCAACAACAGGAATTGAATCCTCTGAATTTGCTTCGTTAACAGGATTGTTCTGTGCAGCTTATTTTCTGTCGACGGGAGGGTTAACCTCATTGATGATCACGATAAAAGATAGCTACGACGTGTTTCCTATCGGTTATTTTAATAAAGAGATTGGTTATTCGTTTATTGGCCATTGGCTTAATGACATGGTTCGTACTGCTATCGTTTTAGTATCACCCGTTCTTATTATTATGTTTTTAAGTGAGGTTGCATTGGGGGTTTATTCATTATTTTGCCCTCAATTAAATGCATTTTCCTTGTCATTATGTATTAAAGGCATTATTGCATTTATATCACTACTTCTTTTTTTTGCTTCTGCAATGACTTCAGAACTTTATGAGTTTTTTAATAATAGATACTTTTATACAATTTTTATGGGTATTTATCATGGCTGAAAAAACAGAAAAACCAACTCAGAAAAAACTCGATGATTCTGCAAAGAAAGGGCAAAGTTTTAAGAGTAAAGAGCTAACATCGGGGCTTGTTTATCTTATTGGTGTTATGTACTTATTTCATCAAGTTAATTTAGATGAGTTTAGTCGTTTTTATCAATCTCTTTTACTTCACCCAACTAATATTACTTTAAAAAGCTATATCAATGTAATATCAAAGTTATTTTTTGATATTATATTACCAATACTTGCTGTTACTTTTTTATCTGGCGCAATTCCTTCTCTATTTGAATCCCGTTTTAAACTTGCTACTGAAGCTATTAAACTGGATCTTAATCATATAAATCCAATCTCTGGATTTAAAAAAATATTTAGCATAAGAACAATAAAAGATCTTTTGAAAACATTATTATTCATAGTTATATTTTTAGTTACTTGTTATATTTTTATTATTTTACATGGTTCCGAAATATTTATATTATACCGCTCTGATTTAAATTTTGTTATTGATAAGTGGTGTTCACTTGTTATTGGTTTTATATTTATTTTTTTTATTCTCTCAATACCTATTCTTATTCTAAATATTATTGCTGATTTCTTTATTTTTATGAAAGATATGATGATGGAGAAACATGAAGTTAAGCAAGAAAATAAAAATATGGAAGGTGATCCTGAAATAAAATCAACACGTAGGCAATTACATCAAGAACTGCTTGATGAACCAATGAAAAAAGTCATTCGTGATTCATCAGCGGTTATTGTTAATCCAACTCATGTGGCGGTAGGTATTTATTTTGATCCCGATAATGGCGTTATGCCATTAGTTTCACTCAGATGTATTAATGATAAAGCATTGGCTGTGAAAGCTTATGCCAAAAAAGTGGGTACACCTGTTGTTCGTTATCCTGAGCTCGCAAGAAAATTTTATCATAAATATCATTTGTTTGAGGTAATGATAGATCAAGATTTATTAGATATTATGGATATTCTTATTTGGCTTAAGAGAATAGAAATTGAAGGCTTGTTAAGAGAGGAAGTGGATTATACGTGCCACAAATAAATTCCTCATGTACATCCATCTATTAATTATAAAAATAATGCATTTATATTTATAAATATAGGCGTGTGTTTTATTAAAGTAATTAATTAAGAATAACTTTATAATTTAATTATTAATTATTCATCATAGATGAAAGGATTAACATTATGTCAGTATATGAAAAAATGTCAGAAAAAGAGCTTGATCAATTAGCAAACTATATTGTTTCTATTGTTCAAAATGGGACATCACTTAAGGATGAAGGCGCTATTCCTGAAGGATTTATGGAAGGAATTTATTCATTTGCATATGACTTTTACCAGAAAGGAAAACTGGATGAAGCAGAAGCTATTTTTAAATTTTTATGTCTCTATGATTTTTATAATGTTGATTACATCATGGGGCTAGCTGCTGTTAAACAATTAAAAAAACAGTATCAAGCGGCGATTGATCTTTATGCATTAGCGTATTTAAATGCAAAAAATGATTATCGGCCTGTCTTTTATGCCGGACAATGTAATCTATCATTAGGTGAAAAAGAAAAAGCAAAATATTGTTTTTATCAAGTTTCAAAAAATATCAATGATCTTGCTATAAAAGAAAGGGCCAATGTTTATTTAGAATTATTAAAAGATATTCCTCTTATTGTTTTGAATACAGAGAAGGAAGAAACAGTATGATTAAAGTTAATAATGATGGCACTGTATTATCTACCCCTTTAATGTCTAAAGAGGTAGATAAAGTGACTAAAGATAACGTACAACAAGCGCAAAAAATTAATGCGGCAAGTGAGCATCTTGTCGTATCGCAGCTCAAGGATAAAGAAAATAATTTTTTAGCTCCTTCTCTTCGTGTACCTCTCGAACAGAAAAAGAATAGCCAGAGAATTAATGTTCAAGATGATATTAAATATAAGATAAATGTTTTTCCTTCACAAAGTGAAAAAAATGATATTCTTACTAATAAGAAAAATTTGTATGATCAAAAAATAGTAAGTAGTGTTAATATATCTGAAAATAAGTCGTTGTCATCTATATCTTCAAAAGCAATTCAATCAAAAAATAAGGACTATGATTTCTTATTTTTACAATTATCCTACCAAAATATTATTAATAAAAATGTTTTAGATAAAATCAAAGATCCAGAAAAGTTTGATTATTATCTTAATAAGCTGAATGTTTTATCTAAAGGTATTGATGGTTTAAGAAATCAAATAAAATCAGTGTTAAATGAAATTAAAAATAATAAAGATGCTTATATTGACTATTGGATGGAAATATATAATCAAATAAAAGAAAATAAATTTAAAACAGAATCTGAAATTGAAACTTTCTTAAATAACAAAGAAATTCCTCATACCTTAATAAAAAAATTACTTTCTGAAAAAATTGAATCTAAAGAAAAAATGGGAATGTTACTTGAAAAAACTTTTCCATTTATGAAATTTCCTGATGCCATTTCAAAAATGGCATTAGATGAGTTGGATACATTATATGAAAAGTTATCCGATTTTTTTGATAATATTCATGAATATATGCCTAATGTTCCTATGAGTGACGATAAGATAAATAAAATCACGTCACATAGAGCGGAATTAAAAGCATTAATAAATAAGGAAGAAAATAAGCCTTTCAAAGAAAAATTGGAAAAAATACAAGAAACCTATAGAACACTGTCTTTTTCACAAAATGCATTAGAGATTGAAATAATATCTGATTCATTATCAGGAATGGCATTATTAACTTTCTTGTTGGCTAAAACACGAGAATTAACACTGAAAGTAATGTTACGGCGAACTGAGAGTGAGCAAAAACTTTTTGAAGAAATGCAGAAAGTAACAGAAAAATCATTAAAAGATAAAATTGAAGACCAAAAAGCTCAAATTAAAAAGCAAGAGGAGATCCAATACTGGGCGGGCATTGGCTTAAAAATTTTAGGTGGATTACTTGCTCTTGTCGCAGGTATTGCTTCTATTTTTACAGCGGGTGCTTCAATGGCATTAATGGCCGTTGCAGTAGCATTATTCGTTGCTGATGTAGCATTAACAATTGCTGATGAAGCGTATCAAGCTATACATGGAGAATCATTTATGGATGAAATCATGCAGCCTATTTCTAATGCTATTATGGATGCTATAGATAAAATTGTTGATTTTCTGGCTGATGTGATAAATAGCACATTAGAGGGATTAAAAGTATTTGGTATAGATAAGAAAGTTATTGAGGAGATGAAAAACTCAATTCAAGAAAAACTAAAAATGGCACTAAAAATAGCCATTACTGTTATTTTATTTGTTGCAGCAGTAGCATTAAGTTTTGTTATTGGACCTGCAATAAAAGGTCTTACAAATGTTGCAAAAAAAATATTTAATCAACAAGTAAGAGAGACATTAAAAAGAGTATTACATGATGCACTAGAAGCAATGCTTGGCAAAATGATTAAAGAAATAATTGTGCAAGCACTTGAAGAAGCCATGGAGAAAATTAATAAACAATTAGCTAAAGATATTTCACAAAAAGCTATTACCATGCTGAATCGTACAGTAGTTATTTCTAAATTGGTAAATTCAACAGCAACGAATGCAGTTAATATTTACAGTAGTGTTATTTCAGCAAAAATATTGCAGTCTATGGCAGACAGTAAAAAATTAGAAACCATATTAAATCTTATTCAAAAATTAATGGATAAAATAATGGAAAGCTATCATGAAAATATTGATGCTTTAACCGAAATTTTAAAAAGCATGAGTGAAAAATCTTCAGTTAGTAATAAGTTAAGATCTGATGTAATAAAAAACATATCTATTTAGTAAATTGAATTTTATTGAGGTTTTTATATGAACATTAAAGTAAATAATGACAATTTAATTAATAATTATAAATTGGAAAGTGATGATATTATTGAAAATAAAAGTTCTATTGATGCAGATAAACTGAATAAATTAATTGAACCTAAAATTTCAATTTTTATTGAAAAGGTAAAAGATAATATAAAACCTATTTTGTCAGAGCCGAAAATAAAAACACCTAATATAAAAGAAATATTAAAGTCGCTTGAAGTGGATAACGATAGTGATATTTATGATCATATTAGAGTTGAAAATTTAGGAACATTTAATGTTTTATCCGATGATATGATGAAATTAATTAATTTAATAGTTAAGTATCGAGGTGCGATGATTAAAAATTTTGAATCAAATAGAGAAATCGGTGTTATGTTAATGAATGTGGAGTTAAATATAGCAGAACAAATAAAAGACAATCTTAATAAAAAAGCAAATATTATGATAGGTGTCGCTATTACTAGTGCAGGTATTTCAATGGCAATTCATGGTATGGGGGCATTTATTTCGATTAAAGGAATGGGAGAAAATTTAATAGGACACTCTAATCCTACTATGATCACAGGGAACTTAGTGACTTCAACCGCTGATCCTTTGGCAAGAGTTGCAGATCAAACTCTGCAATCTCAAGGAATTATACTTGATGGTAAACAAAAAGTATTAGAAGCGAGAGGAAGTATTAATAATCATGTTATTAATAATAACAATGAAATGCAACGAGAAGCCGCTGAAATTATAAAGGCTTTATTACAAGCTATTGAGGCTGTTATTCATGTTCAGCAAGAAGCCGCTTCTGCTATTGGTTCGAATGTAAAAGGATAACTTTATGCCTAAAGTCCTCTATTCAAGAATGTATAATAGAGCTGAAAAATTAAATGTATCTTCATCAGCCAGTGATAATGTTTCCACTTTTAAAGATAAAATAGAAAAGTTTGATGAAATAGATAACCTACTAATAAATATAAGACGAGATTATAAAGATTTTGATCTTAATAACTGGTTGAATTGCAATAATCTAAATGGAAAAACAGAGAGGGAAATATTTATTTCTCTCTCTGAGCAATATAATAAAAATCTTATAGGTAATAAGAAATGTTTGAATTTGATAGATGAATTATCACCGTTAATAAAAAATAAACTCTCTAATGAAAATTATCCTACTGATTCATTAAGTGATTTCTTTCATGAGGTAAAACAATCCATTATTGTTGGTAAAAATGACTATTTAGATGTTTTAAAATCTATCTTTTCAAACTATATGGACTATGTAAGAGAATTAAGAGAAGAGTTAACATCTATAACCCAATATACTAAAGCGGGTTATAAAGATGGAACTATCTTAGTCAATTACTGTGACTTTAGGGCAAAACTAGAAAGTTTTAAAGAGAGGTACAATAAAAAATCAGAAGATAAAAAATTTTTTCATATTGAGATATTATTTGAAAGTGAAAATAAAGGCGGTTATAGTAGGAAGATAGATAACCAAAAGATATATTATAAAAATAAAGAACAAATTAATAGTGCAATGAATATAATAGATAAATTTTTAAAGGAGATAAAAGGTATTAAAATAGATAAATCAGGAAAAGATTTGAGTTTTAGTTTTACCGGCTCTATAGTATTCGAAGAATTTGATAGATTTCTAAATATAATAGCAGAAAAAGAATCGAAAGAAAAAAAACTGACAGAAGATGAATTACAAGAAAAAAGAAAAAATTATATAAAAGATCTTAAAGATGAGCTTTTTTACAAAATGAGTTTTGGAAATACAAAAAAAATTTTGGAACAATCATTTGAAGCTCAGGCTGATGAAAAAATGAAGGAATGGAGAAAAGAAAATGATGAGAGAGTAATGAGTAATGTTTTACAAACAGAATTTGATATTTTCAAAAAATCACTTGATGCATTAGAAAAAAAAATGAATACAAATCTTGATGAATTATCTAAAAAATATAGTTCTGCAAATAGTAATTATGATAATTTTGTAAAGATAGTCAGCAATACCATGAATACATTATTAGAAATGGCAAAAGGATTTTTACGTTTTTAAACTATATTAAAAATAAATAAACGGTATTTTATAGAAAATAAACTAATGTTTCTAATAATATATAGCTTTATTTGTTACAGTTTTACTATGACAAAAGGTTAATATTATGGCTACTGTTAGTAATTTAATTAAGACAAATGATAATTTAAATATAGGTGAGCATTTTTATACTAAGAACGGTGTTAATGATCCCTCCAACGTCATGGAAAGAGAAAAATTTTATAATGAAGTTGATTACTTATTAGTAAATATAAAAAGAGAGTACCAAGATATTTGTATTAATAAATATCAAATTAATAACAATTTAGAAAATATATCAAATAGTAATATGGTTATTTGTCTAAATGAACAATATGTAAAGAACACTATTAATCAAAAAAAAAGCCTGAATACAATCAGCAGTGTTGCTCACTCTATTGCAAATGCACAATCGGGCAATAGCTATCCCACTGATTCACTGAATGATTTGTTTAATGATGTAAAACAATCGATTACAGCTGGTAAGAATGATTATCTAGATGTTTTAAAGAATGTTTTTTCTCAGTATATGGACTTTGTAAAAATGGCGAGAGAAGCATTATCTAAACTAAGTGAGTCAGTAAAGGCGGGTAGTAAGGATGGATATATAAACATAGATATTTCTATTATAATTAATAGTTTGAAGAATCTAAGGACATCTTTTAAAAATAAGGATGTTCTCAATCTTAAAACGCATTTTAAAAAAGAGAGTGATGGTCGATATTATAGGGAAATTAATGGGGAAAAAATATATTATAAAAATAATATTGAAGTAGATGCTGCTGCTCTTGTAATAGAAAAATTATTGGGTCAAATTAAAGGTGTAACATCAAACAAGGAAGACCAATCACCATCTGTTCAACCTGATATTTATTTTTTGTTTCATGTAAATATAGAATCATTGAAATTAAATAAATTAATTTATTATTTAGAAGGGATGCCTGAAGGTCCTCATGATATTTTACAAACGGAATTTGAGCTAATTAAAAAAACATTAGATACCTTTGAGAAAGATATTAACACTAATTTGGATGAACTTTCTAAAAAATACAGTTCAGTAAATAGTAACTATGATAATTTCGTAAAAATAGTCAGCAGCACCATGAATACATTATTAGAAATGGCAAAGGGGTTCTTGCGTTTTTGATTTTTTTGTAGAGTGATATTATGGAAAATAAATCTATTTTAGGGATAACAAAGAGCTGATATATTAATAATATCAGCTCTGGAACCTATAAATAATGGCTTAAATTAGAATTTATACTCGATACCTAACCAGTAATTACGACCATCTTCCATATAACCTTGAGTGTATTCATAAGACTTATCAAAAAGATTATTAACAGAAGCATTAGCAGAAACACCATAACCAAAATCATAATCTAAACGAAGATCAGTTTTAGCATAGCCTGCTAATTTGTCATTTTCATCAATACGGTTATAAGTCCAACCTTGCGCTTCTTCCATAATCGTAAAGCGAACTTGTTCAACAGGAATAAATGTCATCCACATATAGGCTTTATGTTTTGGTAAGCCTTCAACATGTGCTACTTGTTTAGGATCACTATGGATATAGCTATAGTTTAAGCCAAGCTCTAACCAATCAGTCACGTTTCCTTTCGTACCTAAATCAAGACCAACATAGTCAACACGTCCGCTATTTTGGTTTTGGAAGAATGCTTTTCCACCACGATAAACAGTGTGTGCCATAATTACATCACTGACACGGTTATAATAAATGCTGGTTTGGTAACCCCATTTATCCGTAATGTGCCCTTCATAGCTTAAGTCGAACGATAATGCGCGTTCAGGATCTAAATCGGGATTGATGATCCCTTTAGAGCCATCTTTGGGTTTTTCAGTTGTGTAACGCTCTTTTTGTGTCGGGAAGCGGCTACGATCAGATACAGAGAAACGAACGTTATCATTATTGGCTAATGAATATTTAGCCATCATCTCCCAGTTAAAGGCGGTTTGCTTGTTATCATCAGCGCCTTTGTCAGTCTCAACACTGTCGCGCCAGTCATAGCTAATTGCACCTACTAAATCGAGATCATTAGTGGCTGCCCATTGATATTCTGTGGCTAAAGACCATGTTCTGTCTTTATAACGCATCCAATCACCATTTTTCACTTTTTGAGAACGGTGAACGTCATCTTTCCAGTGAGCAGCAAAAGAGAGCAGATCATTTTCACGCGTATCGATGCCTAATTGTAATGCGGCACCTGTGCTGTAGTCGTCATAGTGACTGTAATCAGGGGTATCACCTTTTTTAGGGTACATATAAAGGGTATTTTCAAATTTATCGTGATAAGCACGACTTTGTAATTTCATACCATCAGTAATTTGAGTAATACCGCTATAGTAATAGCTTTCTTTATTGTAATCCGGCCATGCCCAATATTTATATTTACCTTTTGCGTTAGCAGAAGTATTTGGTGGGCTATTTTTTTCACCATCTTGTTTTACATAAGTCAGGGTATATTCGTCAGAAGCACGTGGTGTCCAACCCACTTTGATCATGCCACGTTTATCATCTGTTGCTGAATTATCACGACGTCCATGAGTACCCGCAGCTGCATTATTTTCATCAGCACTAGGAATTGGCGTAAAGCGTTGTTTTAATTGGCTACCACTGATTTGAATAAATCCTAAATCATTACGCGCACCTAAGCGTGCACTCATATTGTGTGAATAATCAGCACCACGAGCAAAACCTTGAGAATAAGCAATGCTTCCTTCTAATGGTTTTTTCGGTGTCGCAGTAGTGATATTAATTGCACCCCCCATTAAATTAGGGCCTTGCAGTAATGAGGTATAGCCTTTGTTGACTTCGATACTTGCCAGATCGTTTGTGGTAAAACGTGCCAAGTCTAAATTGCCATCATAAGGAACATAAGTCGGGATACCATCAAAGAATACAGGTACTTGACGGCTATCAAAGCCGCGTACTTTAATGGTGTACTCATTACGGTTACCCGATTTTTGCATTACAACACCAGGTAATGTTGCAATGGCTTGCGCTGCATTGACCTTATTTTGTTCAAGCATTTGTTCTTGCGTTAATATATCTGGATTTGCTGCAATTGGGCTACTCCATACGGTTAATAAGTCGGGAGTAGATTGCCCATAATTGGTGTCAGCAAGAGCAATACAGGGTAATAGAGCAAGGGATAAACAGTAGCATAGAGGTTTTAATTTCATCATTCCAATCTCAGTTTATAATCTATATATAATTTTTTATATAACGATATGCGTAAAAATAAATGAATAAAAAGAGCACTGACATCTGTTAGCGCTCAATTTTTTTATAAAGTAAAGCAACAAACTTATATAAAAGAAGCTCAGCAAAGATATTCCTCTATGCCACTACAACCATTTCCTTGTTATAACTTCTTTTACATTGAGTCGATGTTGTCTTTATTTATTATTGATTAAATATGTAAATACTCACTTACTTATAAGTTATTATTTTTATTTAATCTTTTGGGTAAAGACGAACTTTAATATCCGTCGGTGGTGCATAATAAGGTGAAGACGTTACCATTAAGGTAATGCCTGTTTGTGCATATTTCTCGATAGTATTAAGGTTAATACCGCCAGCCACAGATAAGTGACAATGAGGTGCCAATTGGGGCGCTTCTTGTTGTAACTGTGAAATATCTTCAATGGAGAACTTATCGAGCTGTAAAATATCAGGTTGCGCTTTTAACGCCTCTCGTGCTTGTTCAATATCATCAGCTTCTACAACAATGCATTTTTCAGGCGCCGCTAGGCGTAACTGTTTAACATGTTGTGCCCAATTATCAGGCTCTGATAAAAATCGACGATGGTTAGCAAAGAGCAAAATAGTTTCAGAGCAACCTTGGCGATGAATGACACCACCGCCCGCCAGTACCGCTTGAGTTGCCAGTAATTTGGTATTAGGTATATTTTTACGTGTACACGCAATTTGTCCTTTAGGTTGATAGCGGTGATAGATTTCTAGCATTCTTGCCATATAGTCACTAACGCCACAACTCCACTCAAGCACGTTTTGTACGACTTTCCAGCCTTGGTGTAGTGCATCAGCACGACCTTCAGCGGTGATTAAGCAATCGCCTTTATCGGCAAAATCACCATCTTGTAGATGTGCTGTTACTACCAATCCTAATTTTTCTAGTAAACGACAACCTAGCGTGATCCCACTGACACAACCAGCTTCACGGCGTGTAAATGTCATTGTACCTAGCTGATCACAAATATTGAGTGCTCGGCTAGTGAGATCGCCATATTGGATATCTTCCATCAATAAATTATCAAGAAAGGTATCAGGATAATAAATCATAGAGTTAGCTCACTTTCAGGAACAACATCCCAAGAAACCATCGCCCAATCACGAGTTGGTGAAATCAGTGAAACGCCTTTTTCAATGCTTTCATGATAGTAATTTGTTAGGTGTACAATTTCGTCTTCGCTTAAAGGCCCTACGGAGAAATTAATGCCTTCAATAAATTGCTCAAGGCTATTGAAATTACTCTGACAATTACGGCTACGGATATAATCCACTTTAGGGTGAATACCCATTTGGTTTAGCATATTCACAGCATAAATGTACGTTGGAAGCGTAGGAACCTCACGACCCAATAAGCGAATAATACGTTGATCAACAAAGGTTGGAGAAACCGTGTGAGTGGTATAAACACGTAATTTAGCTTGGCGATTCAGCTTTAAGAGTGCGGCTTGTAAATCCATCACTAAAGTTGAGCGTGAAGCAACGGCGATATCACAACGAGGAAGTTGGTCCCAACTATCTTCCCATGAGCAAGTGATAAATTCAGCGTGGTTGATACCTGCTTGTTCAGCTCTGCGTTTAGCAACGGCTAACATACCTGTACTGTAATCAATACCAATGGTTTTTTTGAATTTATCCGCCACATGAATGCTGATAGAGCCAGGGCCACAACCTACATCTAATAGGGTTTCAGCACCGGTAAAATCCATCATTTCACGAAATTTTATTAAATAAGGATCATTAGGATTGGCACAAGTTTCTGCCATTTTTTCAGCACGTTTATCCCAATGTTCAGGCTCTTTTTTGGTTCTTTCCGCCTGTACCATGTGGTTTTTATAAAGTTCAGCAAAATCGGTGGTTTCAATAGTGTTCATATTCTTGCCTATGGTCATTTTTATTATCAGAGTAGGCGTGAAAATGCGCCTGAATATCTGTTGGTTGTACACCATAAAGGTGCGCTAAATTATCGGATGTCAGTAAAACTTCAGGACTGTTTTGCAAAACAGGGGTATGTGGCGTCAGTAAAATAACATTATCCGCCAAAGAGGCAGCATGTTGAGGGTGATGTGTAGACATAAAAACACTGATCCCCAATGCTTTTAATGCCTTAACTTGGGTAAGCAATTTGATTTGATTACCAAAATCAAGGCTTGCTGCAGGTTCATCCATGATCAGCAACTTAGGTTGTTGCACTAACGCGCGTGCAATCAAGACCATCTGTTTTTCACCACCACTTAAAGTATCAAAAGTTCGATGAGCAAGATGAGAAAGTGAGAGCATTTCTAAGGTTTCCATTGCCATTACTTTATCTTGCGAGCTAGGCATAGAGAAAAAGGAGAGATGCGCACCTCGACCCATCACAACCATATCGATGACATTAAAAGAAAAGGGGATATGTGTGGCTTGAGGAACATAGGCAACTACTTTGGCAAGCTCTGTTGGTGACCACCCACTTAATGTTTTACCCGCAATATTAATCTCACCATCAATACAAGGTATTAGCCCTAATAGTGTTCGCATTAGCGTCGTTTTACCGCAGCCATTGGCACCTAATAAGCAGATGATTTGCCCTTGTTCGATGTGAAAGGAGAGATCTTTAATTAAGGCTTTGCCTTTATAACCAATGGCGAGTTGCTTCGCATTAGCAATGATCATCAGCTTTTCCTCGTTCTAAGTAACAACATTAAGAAGAATGGCGCACCAATGGCAGATGTTAAAATGCCTAGTGGAAGTTCAATATTGGCAATTGTGCGAGCTAATGTATCGGTAATTAACAACATTATGGCTCCCACAAGTAAGGAAACAGGGAGTTGTTGACTAAAGTTAGCGCTCACTAACAGCCTTGCAATGTGGGGAACAATTAAACCTAGCCACCCAATAATACCCGCGATAGAAACCGCACTTGCGGTGATTAATGTGGCTGACAAAATAAAGACAAGTCGGGTTACTTCGACGTTTAAACCTAACGCTCTGGCTTCTTCATCAGATAAGCTGAGAATATTCATACGCCAGCGTAATAAAATGAGTGGAATAAATCCGACTAACATTAAAGGCGCGACAGAAATTAAATCAGAAGCAGTAATGGTCGAAAGCCCACCTAAGAGCCAAAAGGTAATGGAAGGCAATTGAGTATAAGGATCAGCAAGAATTTTCATTAATGAGATTGCTGAGCCGCATAATGCGCTAATAGCAATACCAACCAACACAAGGGAAAGCACCGGATCGTGTTGTTTCGCAAGCCTCGCAATAAAGTAGACTAGGGCCACTGTCGCTAAGCCGCCAGCAAAGGCAAAAAGTTGAATCGACAACATGGATTGCCCAAGAAAAATACCTAATACAGCACCCACGCCAGCACCTGATGAAACGCCGAGAATATCGGGTGATACCAAAGGATTACGGAACATACCTTGATAAGCCGCACCCGCAATCGCAAGTCCTCCACCAATTAAAATTGCCGCCAGAACGCGAGGAAATCTTATTTGCCAGAAGACAGTTTCAGTGCGGTTATACTCTACATTGCCCGTTAATTTATTACTTACCAGTGTCCACAGCTCACTAGTAGTAAGTGAATACTTACCACTAGTAATCGCAATTAACGCAACGATGGAGAATAATGCAAATAAAAGCGTGATGCGTACCGATTGACTCATGAATACCTCAGCAATTGCTGACATTGTTCAGCACTTAATTGCGTATGATAAAAATGAGCAAAGTAATTTTGCAGATCTTGAGTGGCTTGTTTTTCTATTCGAGCGTCAAAATGGCTTTGTAAGCGACGCATTCCCATTAAACGGTTGATCCCCGGAGGACCATCTAACCAACCAAATGGTAAGCCTTTAAACAGTAGCACTTTGTTGTTTTTAACGGCTTGAATACTTTTCCATACAGAGTCCTGCATAATTTGCTGATAGGCATTTTCATCTTGTGTGATGATGATTTCAGGGTCCCACATCAGAAGTTGCTCTGGTGAAACATCTGTTAACCCAGTGAAATTGGGAATATCTACTACGTTTTCAAAGCCTAATATTTCAATCGCTTCGGTATGAATAGAGCTTCTTGCTCCCGTTTGTAACCCTTTTGCACCACGCGCAAGGTAAAAACGAGGGCTTGTTTTTTGTGTCGAAGCAAATAAGGCAGCATCACTAAGATATTGCTCGGCAATAATCGCTAATGTTTCTGCTCTTTCTGCAACACCTAATAAAGCACCTGTTTGGCGCAACTGAGCTGGACTATCTTTTAATGTGCCATCAATTAATACATAAGGTACACCGGTTTGATCAGAAACACGTTTTGCCAATGAGCGATAGGTTTCATCGACATTGCCACTATCAATAATGAGATCTGGCTCTAACGTCAGTAAAGCTTCTAAAGAGAGTGTACTTCCTCGTCCAGATAAGCGCCCTAAACGAGGTAATTTACGTAGTTCATCTGAAAACAAAGGGCTTTTTTCTAAATTAAGTGAAGAAAAGCCCAATAATTTTTCAGGCGCTAATGCAAGTAACAATTGATCAGTCGGAGGCCCTGCACTTATTACGCGATGGATCGCGGTTGATGCTGGAACATGACCGAATTGTGCTGCAATACGTGAGGTTATTGCTGCTCTTACAGAATGCGGAAGCGCTGATAATGCCGCAATTGTTGTGAGGTAAGTTAGAAATTGTCGTCTACGGATCGCCATAAGTTCACACTGTTTATTGTTTTATATTGGTATCGTTGTTTCATTTATTATATAGCGATGAATACTATATTTCCTTTGGCTTAAGTCAAGGGATCATCAGTCAAAATCAAATCTAAGCACACATCTGCAAAACTTTATTCGAAATAGTGTATAACCTAAGGCTATAATCAGCATTCTTGGAAAATTAAAGCGCGTATTAATACGAGTGTTTTTGGATAGTTGCGATATAAAATGAAGAAAAAACGCCCCTCATTACAGGATGTCGCTTCACGAGTTGGTGTTACCAAAATGACAGTGAGTCGTTTTTTGCGTAATCCCGAGCAAGTCTCTGAAGCTTTACGAGAAAAAATTGCGCGCGAATTAGATAGCCTCAATTATATTCCTAATCGTGCCCCTGATATTTTATCGAATTCGACCAGTCATGCGATTGGGGTATTGCTACCTTCTTTAACTAACCAAGTTTTTGCTGAAGTTATTCGTGGCATTGAATCAGTAACCGATAAATACGGTTATCAAACCATGTTAGCACACTATGGATATCGTGCTGAAAAAGAAGAAGAGCGCCTACTTTCACTACTCTCTTATAATATCGATGGGCTAATTCTCGCTGAAAGAACGCATACACCAAAGACAATAAAAATGTTAGAAACTGCAGGTATTCCTGTGGTAGAAATCATGGATAGCGTTTCACCTTGTTTTGATTCGGCAGTGGGATTAGATAACGTTGACGCTTCAGAACAGATGGTCAATGAAATGATCAAACGTGGATGCAAACGGGTTATCTATCTTGGTGCTAGACAGGACGAACGAACTTTAATGCGTTTACAAGGTTATGAAAAAGCAATGCAAAATGCGGGCTTACCTATTGGCAATGTGATGACGCCAAAAAGCTCATCTTATTCGCTAGGGGCTGAGTTATTACATGCTGCCCGTAAGCAATATCCTGATTTAGACGGACTTTATTGCACTAATGACGATATCGCAATTGGTGCCATTTTTGAGTGTCAACGTTTAGGTATGTCTGTGCCAGAGGATATTGCGATATCGGGTTTCCACGGGCACGATGTTGGACAAGTGATGACGCCTCGTCTGGCGAGTATCTTTACCCCTCGTGATGAAATGGGGCAACAAGCTGCTGATTTATTGCTTAAGCGAATGAAAGGCAAAATTGCTCGTGGCCAAGTGATTGATGTTGGTTTCCGCATTATTACTGGCGAAAGTATATAATAAATTAACTCATTGATAATTTAGAAAATAATGTTTTTAAAACCCTATTGTTACGTTTGTAACAGTAGGGTTTTTTTATTTGATATGCCTTCTTTCTTTCAGTGTTATTACTCCCAATTTGGCTGTGAATAAAAAGAAGTTGGTCAGATATTTTGTTGTCATTTTGTAGATCATCTTACTTTCATTTGAGAGTAGCTTCACATTTTCACTTCTTAGTTGATCTTCGTTGTTGTATTTACCTTGCCACTTCGGATATGTTACCCGTAACAGTTACGGGTAACATTACAAAAAAGACTTAATATCTGCCTTAAAGGAGCATTCTATGAACGATACCCAATCCCTACACCATGTTTTCATCTTAATGGGGGTATCAGGCAGCGGTAAATCTGCGGTCGCAAGTGGTGTAGCACAACGCACAGGTGCTGCATTTTTGGACGGTGATTTCCTCCATCCTCGCTCAAATATTACTAAAATGGCATCAGGCCATGCTTTAAATGATGAAGATCGTAAACCTTGGCTACAAGCATTAAATGATGCCGCATTTGCAATGCAAAGAACCAATAGTGTTTCGTTAATTGTTTGTTCTGCATTGAAAAAACAGTATCGCGATATGTTAAGAGACGGCAATCAATGCCTGCACTTTTTATATTTAAAAGGTGACTATGCGCTGATTGAAAGTCGTTTAAAAGCGCGTAAAGGGCACTTCTTTAAACCTCAAATGTTAGTGACACAATTTGAAACCTTGGAAGAGCCAACAACAGCTGAAAACGATGTGTATGAAATTGATATTTCAATGCCACTTGATGATGTGATTGAAAGTGCAATTAATAAGATAAATTCAGTCACTCAAGGGACTTTTGAAGGGGAAACGGTATGAGTACATTAACACTTGTGCTAACGGCAGTTGGCTCTGTTTTATTACTGCTCTTTTTTGTTATGTATGCACGTTTACATGCTTTTATTGCATTAATGATTGTAGCCATTGGTGCGGGTATTTTCTCAGGCATGCCTTTGGAAAAAATCACACAAACCATGCAAAACGGAATGGGAGGTACTTTAGGTTTCCTCTCTATTGTTGTCGCACTGGGTGCAATGTTTGGTAAGGTGCTGCATGAAACTGGGGCATTAGACCAAATCGCAGTACGATTATTAAAATATTTTGGTGAGAAACGTGCCAACTATGCATTAGGTATCGCAGGTTTAATTTGTGCTTTACCTCTGTTCTTTGATGTGGCCGTTGTCTTATTAATTGGTGTTGTATTTGCTGTTGCTCGCCGTACAGGTGGCAATGTAGTGAAAATGGCAATCCCTTTATTTGCAGGTGTTGCAGGTGCAGCCGCCTTCTTATTACCGGGGCCAACACCGATGTTGTTAGCTGACCAAATGAATGCAGATTTTGGTTGGATGATCTTAATTGGTCTGTGTGCGGCTATTCCGGGAATGTTATTAGCAGGTCCTATCTTTGGTAACTTTATCAGCCGTTACGTTACCTTAGAATTACCAAAAGATTTGTCTGAACCAAGTTTAGGTCAGAACAAAATGCCTTCCTTTGGTTTTAGTCTTGCACTGGTGTTATTACCTTTAGTGTTAGTGGGATGCAAAACCATTGGTGCACGTTTCGTTGAGAAAGGTTCAGAGCTGTATAACATTCTTGAATTTGTTGGTCATCCATTTATCGCTATTCTTGTCGCGTGTTTAGTGGCTATTTACGGCTTAGCAATCCGTCGTGGTATGAGTAAAGAAAAAGTGATGGAGATTTGTTCTGCTGCAATCCAACCCGCAGGGATCATTTTACTGGTAACAGGTGCTGGTGGTGTCTTTAAACAAGTGTTGGTAGATTCTGGTGTCGGCCCTGCATTGGGTAATGCTTTAATTGGTGCAGGTATGCCAATCGCAGTCGCATGTTTTATTCTGGCTGGTGCAGTGCGTGTTATTCAAGGTTCAGCAACAGTTGCTTGTTTAACTGCTGTCGGTTTAGTTTTACCTGTTATCAATGAGCTGGGTTACAGCGGTGCTCAAATGGCTGCATTATCAATCTGTATTGCGGGTGGCTCTATTATTCTTAGCCACGTTAATGACTCTGGTTTCTGGCTGTTTGGTAAATTTACGGGTGCAACAGAAGCTCAAACCTTAAAAACATGGTCATTAATGGAAACTATTCTTGGCACAACAGGTGCTGTGATCGGTATGATTTTCTTCACATTCCTTTGATATCTAATCTTTATTTTTCATATTATTAGCGCGTCCTTTGACGCGCTTTTTTCATTGCTATAAATGACTATCAAATATGACAGAAAATACCTTGTGTCTCATTAACCTATAGGTTTCTTTATTCGGTGGGCATATTGGGGTTGTCATATTATGGTTGACTATAATTCGCTTTTTATTAAACACACAGATTGTAATATTCACACAATCACACTTATACGTGATTCGATTTTAGCATCAAGCAATAAGCTACAAGATAAGCTTAATTTGCTCGATGAGATGGAACATCTATTTAGCAAGATGCTGGATAATTCCCGCTTATTAACTCAATTTTTAAATGAGGTTGATACCCATTTTACGCATAGTCGAGAAGAAATAGAAAATTTCTCTAGTTGGCTAAAAAAGATTAAAGAGAGCGCCAGCAATATTGATAGGCTTTCCAGTCAGGCGAACCTTTTATCGATAAATTCAGCGATTGAAGCCGGACATATAGGGCGAGAAGGCGCGGGATTTTCAGTCTTAGCCCAAGAGATGAAAAAGTTGTCATTAGAAATCCAGAAACAAGCTTCTTCTATTGCCAGCATAAATAATAATTTAGGTGCTCGTTTTATTCCTGTTAAAGAAACCACAGAAAAAAACCAAGAACAGGTTCAACAAATCAAAATACAGGTAGAAGAAGGACATCAAAATTTAACGTCATTGTCAGAACAAGTGAGCGAGCTTAAACATATTTTTACTTTTATTTCGATGCAACAGTTTTTTAATACCGTCAAACTCGATCATGTTTTATGGAAAGAAGCTATTTATATTCATTTATTAAATAATGATGATGAGCACTGTGTTAATCAACACACTGAATGCCGATTAGGGAAATGGTATTACCAAGGTGATGGTCGGAAATTTGCTGGTACAGAGGCTTTTCGTCGTTTAGAAGAGCCTCATAAATTAGTACATGAATGTGGGCGTTTAGCGCTAAGTGCCAACATAAATGGCAATCAAGAGGCTGTAACGCAATATATAGAACAAATGGAACAAGCTAGTGTTGGTGTTATCAAATATGTGGATGCGTTATTAAATTCAGAGTCTTACTAATTAAATAATAAAAATAAGAAAAGCAAAAAGGAGCGATAAGCTCCTTTTTGTGTATTGAAAAGAGAGAACTAGCCTTTGTTCATTAATGTGTTCAATTGGCTATAAAGTGTGTTGGCACTGCTTTCATAACCTTCACGAGAAAGATGAACACCATCAGGTCTTGCTAAATCATACAATGCCCACGCTTTTATAGAGCACTCTCCACCCATATAATCACGCCAATCCCAAAACAGCGTTTTCTCTTGTTGGGCGACTTCTTTTTGAATTCTGATTATACCACTTAGCCATTGGGGCTGTTGTGAACGGCAGTCAGGGGCTTCTTTATTTTTGATTGAGTCAGATGGCCCAATTAATAAAATAGCGCTATTAGGAGCTTGCTGGCGAATTTGGCGAATTTTATCCGTAAGCTGTTGGCGATAAGCACTTAAATCAAAAGTGTCATTAAAGGCTTCGTTCGTACCATAAGCCAAAATCACCATATCAGGATGTAATTGTCCTAACGTTTCAGTCCACTGTACGCCCCATTTATCCATCATGTTAATAGTGGCACCGTTAATGCCTAATGAGGAAAGCATGACGCCAGGTTGTTGATTGGTGATCAACCAACCGCCTAATTTAACCGGCTGATTTTTGCTAACTGTAATGCTGACGGGGAATGTTATGGCTGTTGGAACCGAAAATTGCCATTTACCTTGTGTTTGCGATAGTGAAAGAACTTTGCTTGTCGATGACTGAACATTCACTTGCGCTGTCGTTGGCGTTTTATAAAGTGCTTGTAATTGATAGCGTTGCTGAGTTACTGGGTTTTCAGATAACTGCAATTTTGCCCATTTAGCTTGAGGTTCACTAATAAAACCCCCTAATGGGAAATCAGGATCGCTATCTTTCCTGCTTGAAAGCAGTGTCCAAGCTTTTTTGTCACTTTGGTATTGTACGTTCGCAATACGCTGGCCTGCGATATTCGTTGGAGGAATAAAACCAATACCGCCATTACCATAGTCAGCCTGAAAACGTTCACGCAACTTACCACTGAAAAAATCAGCCGCAGTATGAGAATCCCCTAACTGAACGATATGCACCGTTTGGCGACCTTGCTGTAATTTCTTAACAAAGCCCGCAAAATGGGGATCATGGTAGTTATAAAGCTGTCTTGAACCATCAGCAGGTAATACTGTGGGTGTTGGGAGCTTTACTGTTTTTTCAGTGTCTTGGTTACAAGCAACTAAGAGCGAAACTAAAGCCAGTATGATTGAGCTACTGACTAAAGTTTTACGCTCAAGGATGTGCGTTATTTGTTTCATTTACAATAACCGTGTTTTTATCTTTTACATCATCGACTGCATTATCTTCTTTAATTTCTTCTTGAAGATGAATACGTGAGAATACGTGTTGAGCAATAATTTGCTGACCTTTTAAGCTAAAATGAATGCCATCACCGGCTCTTAACTTAACACGACTGCTACCATCGCCCATATAATCAGAATAAATATCTTTCTCATATTTAAACATATCATTGACGGAAAGGTAAATTTCGCCCATTTTCTCAGCTTCTTCACGGTAAAGTTTATCAAGATATGCCATACCTTCAGATAACTTCTGTTTACGCATATTAGGAGGCCCAACCCAAATCACCGTGACATTATTCTGTCTCGCATTTTCTATAATGCCTGCAATACGTGATCGGTAGGTAGATTCCCATGCTTCACTGGCAAATTTTAAGTAGCGTCCTCCACCATCAGGCGGCATATCCCAAGGATCGTTAGGGCCTAAAAAGACCACTAATAATTTGATAGAGTCGTCACTGGCTAAACGTGTCGCAATGGTTTGTGGCCAATTGAAAAAGCGTGGATAGGCAAGTCCTGTACTTTGTTTACTTAAATCGATACTGCTGATGTTGTAATCCGTTTGCAGTTGACGTTTAAGTAAAGGGGCAACACCTTGCATCATTGAATCGCCTGCAAATAACACTTTATCTTCTGGTGATAAGATAATTTCTGTTTTTGGGACGATAGGTTTTAAGGCTTCTAATGCCGCATCAGAGACGTCAGTAACAGAATGGTAAGGTAATCCACCCATTGCTTGCTTGCGCTCTAATAATTGAGGAAAGCGTTGCGTTAATTGAGTCGCTGGTCGTGTGTACCCATTAAAGAAGTGTAAGCCAACAGCAAAGCCTTCAGGAAGCTGCTCAGGGGCTGAGGTTTGCACTATTGGTTTAGCCTGATTATCAGGATGATTAACTTGTAGGTAATCTCCATAGCTTTCTACCGCAACGAATACGCCATCACGTAGTTGTCCACCTACTTGCCAAGCATAATAGTGAGAAAGCCCAGACCAAGGTGCAGGGCGATGATATTGTTGTTGCCAAAAACGCTCTAGTGATGTTTGGTTTAGCCAAATCAGAAAGAGGGTGCTGAATAGCACCATTAAGGCAACTTTTGCTGTCTTTTTTAAGTTTGAGCAGAAATCAAAAGCTGGCATAAATAAATCCTGGCACCCCATCTGGAGACAACATGAAAATAATCGTGAGGATCAACGCAAGTGGTAGAGGATAAACATACCACGGCACTCTTTTCTCAAGACGAGCCACAATACCCCGCAATGTGACAAAGCAAGGGTAAAGTAAGAAAAGTCCCCAGAACATAAAGAGGGTTAAGCCTTCAGCTTGTAATGACGCCCAAGCACCCACACTAAAGAGTTGCTGTATTAAAACTAAAGCATCTCCCACGGTTTGACTGCGGAAAAATATCCAAGCAAAGCAAACAAAGTGGAAAGTGATTATCCATGACAACAACATATTTAATGACGATAACGCGCTTGGTGGGGCATTTTTCTTCACTGGGAGGAGACGGTGTTTAATATTTAATAACACCACTCCAATCCCGTGAATAGCACCCCAAATAATAAAGGTCATAGCAGCACCGTGCCATAATCCAGAAATTACCATCGCGGCAAAGGCATTAAAATTTTGTCTAATCACCCCTTTACGATTGCCCCCTAAAGGAATATAGACGTAATCACGAATAAAGGTAGATAAACTGATGTGCCAGCGACGCCAGAAATCGGCTAAGTTTATTGCTAAATAAGGCGCATTAAAGTTGCGAGGGACAACAAAGCCCAGCAATAAGGCAATACCTGTAACAAGATTGGTGTAACCAGAGAAATTGAAATAGATATGCCATGCATAGGCATAAACCGCTGTCAGCACTTGTCCACTTTGCGCTAAATCGGGCGCATTAAATACCGGATCAACATAGTTTGTTGAGAACCAACCACTTAACCAAAAGAGTTTTGCGATAGCTAAAACAATCAGCATTATCGCCCCTTTATAATCAATGATTTTTCGTGTTGGAGCCTGAATTTGTGGTAGAAACTCTTTAGCGCGATTAATTGGCCCCGCGACTATACTTGGGAAAAAGCATAAATAAAGAACAACATCCAAAAACGGTGCTTTAGGGATCTCTTTTCGGCAAACAGAAACCACATAACTAACCGAATGGAAAATATAGAAAGAGAGACCTAATGGCGCAAGCAACTCAATAAGAGGCAGCTCAATACTGAGTCCCCATTGTTGGAATGCTTGTGTCAGCGTTTCTTGGAAGAATGAGTAATATTTAAAGGCGGTAAAATAGACCGCAACTAATAATCCTAATAGCCAGTATATGACTTTAGAGGATGTGTACTTAGTTAATATATTCGCCAGTAAATAAATAAAGAGTGTGTAACTTAATAAGATAATCGCAGGACGATAATCTGCATAAAAGAGAAAAGCATAACTTACTGTTATCAGTAGAATATTTTGGATCTTAACGTGCTTTTGGAAGAGCCAATATAGAACAAAAAAACTAACAAAGGCTCCGAGAAACTCGAATGAAAAAAAATTCATAAAGGGCTCTAAGGGTGTGATTTAAAAGTCATACCAAACGTGTTACCCCATATATTATGAATTCTAAGCAGGCTTTCAATCAAAAGATTATCTTGTGATAAATAAAAGCCACTTTTCTCTAGAAAGAAAAGTGGCTTTTTGTCAGATGAAAGCCTGTAAAGACTTAACTATCTTGTTTCGACTGTAACTGAACCTGAGTGATCAGTTTTTTATTTGAGTCGAACATTTCGGTCAGATAATCGTTATAACTTGAGCCCATTTCTGAGTAACCTTTCAAGTCAGTGATTAACTGGCGAGAGTCGAGTTGTTGCTGCGTCATTCTTTGCTGTGCTCTTGAGGAGCGCAATGAATTATAAGCGCGGTGCGTATTAAGATTACGCATATAAGCAATCACTGAGCCTTCAATATCAGGGTAGGCTGCATAGCCTTTGGTTTTCCCTGGAACGTTATTGCAAGACTGACTCCCACATCGCATACCGAATAGATTATTATTTTGTTGTGCCAACTTCGATGTTCCCCAGCCTGATTCCGTTGCAGCTTGCGTTGCGACAAAGTGTGTCGGAATAATATCAACGCGAGTCAGTAACGAATCCCAATTTACTTTTTTAGGGCTGGTACATGTGACGCCATAGTATTGACAGATTTCACGCAGTTTTTTTAAATCTGCGCTGCCCCAGTGCTGGGCTTTACGTTGAGCGGTTAACCACTCACGATCTCTCAAAATCTTATTATTAACATTGTCAATAATAGGAACTATGACATTTAAAAACGCTTTCTTACGCTGTGTTCCCGAAGGGTATTTTTTCAAATCTGGCAACGGTGTTGACGTGCTTTTGAAAGAATACGCCTGCAGTATCTGGGAACTGCTGGTACTGGTTGAAGCAAAACTTACACCAGTAAATAGTAGTGAAATCAAGAAAGCGAAGACGGCACTTGTCCTCATCAATTGAGAGGGCATTGCTTCTCCTCGTTTAACTGGATAAAAATCGAACGAATACTAGCAAATTACTTTTTTCATAGCTACAAAATATCGTCTCACATTAGGATAACTACGAGTGATTTGTTAAATAAATGTATAAGGTTTACTGGAAAGCCACGTTTTATAATCGCTTTTTTCCTTTAACAAAAAGTGCTTTTTTATCTTAAACTTAAATTTATCTTATGTAAAAAGACATGACTTAACCTAAATTTAGTA
Source organism: Proteus sp. CA142267 (assembly GCF_003336825.1). Taxonomy (NCBI): domain Bacteria; kingdom Pseudomonadati; phylum Pseudomonadota; class Gammaproteobacteria; order Enterobacterales; family Morganellaceae; genus Proteus; species Proteus sp. CA142267. Next base: position 60,532 of record NZ_QPMG01000010.1, read on the forward strand.
AAATTAAGCATTTTTAACGTGTCAATTTTGTTTGTTATTTAGTCAATTTTTGTTGTTTTTGGTCTAGTTTTATTATCAATTTCACGCGCTTTTTCTGTTAAATCAGTAAAATCCGCTTCACGCCAGTAGGTTTTAGGATGCGGTAAATTTCCCATTTCCTTTGTTGGCCAAAGCTGAAATTCTGCTAATTGTTCTAAAACGTAACCAGAATAAGCACTAGGTAAAGTGAGGTAGTGAGGGGGCGTTATTTCTTCGAAAGGTAACACTGGATACCGTTGGTCTGAGATATGATAATCACGCAGTAAAACTAAGAATTTATCGGGGACTCGTTGCTGACTATCCCACCATTGTCCATCAATAACATCAAACCATTGTTGCGTTAATTGGCGAGGTTGAGCCTCTAATTGGTAGAGCGCAGAGGGAATAATGCCTTGCATTGATTGATTATATTGTTCAAGGCTGGTGGCATGACCCTTTAAGATCAGTGTAAGAGAAAGCCTTGCTCCAATTAAATTGGAGTAGAGATCTTCGGGTGAAAATGCAGAGATACCTTCTGAAAAGCCTGGTACAGAGCGAAAACCATACCATTGTGCAATTTCATGCCATACCGCAAGGCGATAACCGAGGTGTGCGGCAAGATAGGCACTTAAGGTGTAACGCTCTAATTCGTTTTTAGGTGGCGTGAATGCGTTAAAGTGGATTTTACGTTGCGCCAACTCATCACTTAGCGTTAGCGTCCACTCTTGTCCTAATTTTGGATAGATATGGCTAAAGAGATAATAAGTATAATCCGCTGTATCACGAATATGGGCGATATCAAGAAATCCCCCTTTATGAGAATAAATTAAGCCAGATTTTTCACTTCCTAAGCCCAATACTGCACCTGTACCTAACCAAAAACTGTCGTTATAACGATGATTGCCCAATGCTGAGGCTTCGACAACGTTATCAATACGATAAAAAGGAATAGGGATTTCGAATGCTTTAACTTTTAAGTCGTAACCAAAGGCACAACAAGGTCTTAAGCCGTTGGGGGCGGTCAACGGTGCGGGTGTTTGCCAAAGCTGTGTTGCTTCTTCATCGGTAACGCTATCAAGATTGGCATGCAGAGATTTTACAGGAGTGACTTGAGTACAACCTGCAATAAATAAGAAGAAGACAATGGTGTTGATAAAAATAAACCGCTTAAACATCAAAATGCTTCACCTACTTGAAAATAAAATCCTGTACTTTCTTTACCTATACCAAAATCGAGACGTACATTCATACGTGGCTTAAATTCGAATCGATAGCCTACTCCGACACTCGGTAGCCAATGGCTTTTACCTAAATCACGCGCTTGGTCGCTTAACGTACCACCACCAACCCAAAGTGCAATGCCATGACGCCAATCGAGTTTTTGACGGTACTCTACTTGGGTTGAAAATACATGATTATCTTGATATCGCCCTTCGTAATAGCCTCGCATTTGGTGTCCATTGCTCAATTTAGATAATTGGCTCCAAGGTACATCACCTGATGTGAAACGGGCATAATTATCAAATGCTAATACCGAATTATCACTTAAGGGATAATAGTAGTTATATTGTATCTGCGTCGCATTAAAGCGGTTATTACTGCCCGTATCTGGTGAATAATGGGTATAACTGATATCAAAAGCCTGACCTTGATAAGCATTCGGTAAGAAATCGCGACTATCGTAAGTAAAGCGAACCGTTAATCCCGAGCTGGTTGAACGTAAAGGTAAATCACGTGCATTCATATAGTCTTTAAAGGGATTATCTGGGGCAGCAGCTTGTAGATTGGAGTAATCCCACCCTAATCCTATATAGGTATTTTTGGTAATTTGTCGCAGTAAAGAGGGCGTTAAACGCAATTCTTGAGAGCGAAATTCGCCGAAATGATCTTTTACACGCCCTTCGTGATAACCCTCACCCCAATAATTGGTAGGTACATTATTTAATGTTCCTGTGAGATAAAAGCGCCAAGTGTCATCAGCCAGATAAGTGTAGTTGCTAAAGTTCATGCCAAAAGCGCCGGTTGATGAACCAAAGCCACTTAATGAGAGAGACGAGATTTTGCTATCAGGGCGACTATCCGCTTGATAAAGACCAACGAGGGCGATACCTACACCCAATTCTAGCTCTGGTGTATAAAATGGGCCTGGTAATACGCCCCAGTCGATAGTTTTACTGCGGTCGAAGTTATTTTCTCCCCCTAATCCAACTAGCCATTGGTCTATTTGTTGTCTATCGGGAAAGAGTTGAGCTTGTGCTGTATGCGAAATAAATAGGCTGGCAAATGCCAGCCCAAAAATAAAGGGGTATTTAACCATTAAAAACGGAACTCACCTGAAACAAAGAAGCTATTACGGTTGTTGAAACCAAGCTCAGTGATCACATTAAAATTACGAGTCACTTCTAAACGCGCACCTACAGTTTGGTTCCATTTATGAGCAAGATGTTGTTCAACGTCAAATTTGACGTTCCCAATTCCTTCTAGAAAATCAGGATTATTCATCATGTCATTTAGTTTACCTGGTAGATGTAATTTACTTACATCTCCTCTAAAACGTTGAGTAATATCTTGGTACATTGCACCTGTCCACACCTGTAATTTGGTATTACCTTGGCCTGAAATCAGTGGTGAGAAAACAAACTCATAACCCACACGAGGTGAAATCACTAACGCTTTAATATCACCATCTAAAATATCTAAGTTTGTTTTAGTGTAGTTTAAGTCAAAAGTACCAAAAAATTGGTTATAACCACCGGCTAAAGTAAAACCCGCACCATAGGTTTTACCCTTAAAATCAAGCTCAAATATCTCATCTTTAGCTAAGGACATAGGAAAGCCAAAATCCATAGATACGTCATTTAAGACTGTTTTTGATGTTCCTTTTGTATAACCGTATAAGCCGTATACATTCATAAAAGGGAAAACCCAGCTATCCAGCTTGAGCATATGAGTTTCACTTTTTTCACGAGTATGTCCTACATCAACTTTAACAACATCGCTCATTTCTAGCCATTTACTGGCATCAAACCCAATCTTATCCACAATAATATCTTGGCGTAGATTCATATAGCTATAGCTGGCACCAAAAGGCTCTGGAATATCATAACCGCGGGCACGGGCTTCATCGCCCCAAATGGGTAAAACACGAGATTGGCTTGCTGGAGTACGAGTATCTAATGAACCTTCATTATTTAAAGCAGTACCACCGGATTGGCTAACACTTAAAGAAAACAGTGGGCGATCGCTATCCGCATAAGAAAAACCGGTCGCAAGAAGAGAGGCGGTTAATACCACCTTATTTAAATTGGAAAAGTTCATACATAACCCACAGGAAATTAAAAAAGTAAGTAGTAAAAGAGTAGCGGAAAATTTTAATCTTTTTCTAATTGATGGTCACCAGCTATAAGTGCGATATACAGTAATTGATGCTTGTATTTCGAATTATTGTAGTATTATTAAGTGATTATTAAGTTAATATCCCTATTTTTCCTAAGAAAACCTTAATAAAACTAGTAGATTAAAATTATAAAAGAGAATGATAATTCTTCTTTTAATTATTACTGTTTTATTTCTCTCGATATTACTGATGAAATTATCATCGAAATAAGCTATTTCGATGATAAACCGTTATGATAATAGTTGCTTTATATGGACTCTTTTAATAAAGGAACGTTATGACCTATCAAGAGCTTTATCAGTACGCTATTTTTATGCTGTCTCGTCGTGATTACAGTACAAGCGAACTGCAACGTCGAATCGAACGCCGAATTCGCGAAATTGAGAAAGATTCACCGACTGCACCTGAATATTTGCCTCAAGTCATCGAACGCTTACTTGAAAGCCAATACCTAGACGACAGTCGTACCATTTATAGCTTCTTTCGCAGTTATTTAAATAAATCCTATGGGCCGTTACGTATTCGCCAAGAATTACGCCTAAAAGGATTTCCTAGCGAAATTATTGAACGCGTATTAGAAGAAACAGATACTGATTGGTACGCACTTTGCCAAGATCTTAAAGAGAAAAAATTCGGTACAGCTAAACCTAAAGATTTTAAAGAGAGAGCCAAGCAAATTCGCTATCTACAATATCGTGGATTTACCTCTGATTATATCAATGCGCTGTTTTAATTGATTAACGTAGTGTCATTGCAATATCAGCTAATTTTTTATCATTATTTTTTTTAAAATAGACCTTTTGATGTAAGAAAATATCAAAAGGAAATGGTGAGCGAATAAATTGAACCTCATCATTTGTGATCGTTGAAATATAATGAATATTTTCAGGCATAAAGCAGTAACCCGCCCCTACATCAACGCAGTGCAAGACATCTGCCATCTCTGTTAAGCCTAAAGTATGATATTGATAACCTTGATTTTTTAGCTTATCTAAAATCGTTGAAAATATGGGGTTTTGCAAAGTACTGCTTCTTTGTATTAAGGTTTCTTTGGCAAAAAATGTTTTGATGTTGGGATATTGTTCAAAGAGTTTTTTACTCACCAATAAGCCGACTTTTTGTGTGCATAAATTAATCGTATTAATGTTTTTATGAGGATAGTCAAATTCAAGAGAGGAAATAACAAGATCAAACTCTTTATCAAAAAGTTCTTCTTTAATATCATCAATATAACCATCTTCTAAAGATAGACTATATTGATTGTTTTTTTGTCGGATCTCCAACAGTTTTGTTTTTAAGTCAGGATAATAAAGACCATCTAATTTAATGGAGAGCGAGGTTTTATTCTCATTGGGATTCATTATCTGATTTTCAATTTTTCTAATTTTTTCATAATAGGGATGTAAACGATCATAAAGTGTTTTCCCCGCAGGGGTAAGATCCATTCCGCTTTTGGAGCGTTTAATCAGTGACTTACCTATTTGGCTTTCAAGTTCGTTAATTCCGTGGCGTAGTGCGGATGGGGTAACATTGATTTGTTCTGCAGCTTTGACTAGGCTTTGACAAGTTGCGACGGCAAAGAACTGATTTATTTTTCGTGAGAAAAACATGCAGGCGTTCTCCATATTTATTTATATATATCTTATGAATAAATAATCCTCCCAAATGGAATCGTTATATTGATATTTATCAATAATCATTTTGATGCGACTAAAAATGAAAAAAAGGATAAAGAATAAATTAAAAAAACAACAATACCGACTAATGTTGATAATAAATAAGCATATTTTTGATAAAAATAAAATCAAACGATTAATTGTTTTTTATTTCCGTATTTTAGTTATTAATTTTCTCTGTTTTTCTCAATCTTTTTTATTAAAAACCGCAATCAATCTATAAAGAATAAAAAAACTCAATATCAGGTTATAAAAAATTCAATTTTCAATTCTTATTTTCTTGGTATTTTAATTTTCGAGATGAAACGACGATTTTATTCTCTTAATTTTAAATTAACTTATATTAGGAAAATATTTAATGAAAAACATTAATACACTTTTAACGAAAATGAATTCTGATACAGTGGAAAATATCACGTTAAATGATCTAGCTCCCTTATCACTTCATGAAATCCACACACTGAGTGAAGAGAAACTTAGTTGGCATGAAGCAAAAACATTATATAAAGAAGCTCAAGAAGCTGCAAAAATTAATAAATTAAAAGAAGCTCATTATTTAACACGTAATAATCCACAAGTACAAAATGCCGTGGCTTTAGGTATTCAACCTCATGCTGCTCAAAGTAGTACGTTAGAAAATTGGATCCCAAATCGAGAGAACCACTATGTTGATTCTAAATCTGTGGCATCGATGTTTTCACCTGCGGGTTATTTAACTGAACTTTATCGTGAAGCAAAAGAAATACATCCTGGTAGCCCAATGTATCGTCTTGATAAACGTCGTCCTGATTTAGCACAATTAATACTTTCTCAAGACAATATGGATAAAGAAGTTTCTACTCTTTCTTTATCAAATCAAATTCTTACTACCGCACTGCAAAATAAATTGGGCAATGATAAAGATTTATTTCAAGAACTAGCAACAAATCGCGTAATGGGTGAAAATCCTTATCATCAGCCTTATGAAACTATTCGACAAACATTATTATTACGCGATGGCTTAGTTGATAAATTAATAAAGGCTAAAGATTATCTTAATATTTTAGATACAGAATGGATCTCAACGATTAATTCATCTATTTCTCCTGAATTATATGCTATTTTAACAGAATTAATCTCTGACGATAAAATTGATGAACTAATAGAGAAAAATTTCGGAAATAAAGACATCAGTTTAAAGAATAATTTAAAGTTCTTATCAGAATATTATTCTGTTTCAGAAGAAGAAATATTACCATTATTTAATATGCTTAAAGTAAATAATGAACTATCTGCAAAAAGTATGTTGGTATTAAATAAGATTATTCGCTTACATAAAGCAACAGGGATCTCTGTTGATAATCTATATATTTTAATTAAAACAAAAAACAATGATAATAATATTGACTCTGAGGTTATTCGTTCTATTCTTCATGTACAATATATTATGGAGAAATACAATGTTAATATTGAGCAATCTATAGTACTTAATGGTGCTGATATTAATCGCCAAACATTGAATAATTCTTTATCGCTATTTGATATTTTATTTAATTCTCCTCCATTAGGTAAAAGTAAATTTATTGCAGATAATAAACCACTTGATTTTCATTCATCATCTCCAGATGATATTATACGTATTAATACCTTAAAACGTGCATTTCATATCGATGATATTGGCATTGTTGCTATGTGGAAATTAGCTTCTGGTAAAAAAACGGGATTTACTTGTTCTATAAAGAATATATCACTGTTATATCGAGTATATTTATTAGCAACAGTACATAGTCTAGACATTTATTCTCTTTCTTTATTACTTGATATGTTACCTGAACCTTTCAGTAAACCCATTAATGAACAATCTTTATCAGATGATGCAGGTAATTTAATTTATACAATAGATAATTATTGTAACTTTATCAAAGAGTATAAGTTTAGTATTCCAGAACTATATTCAATGACAGCTAAAAAATATGATTTGTCTTATAATCAAGAAATGGAAAGACTCTTTAACGAGTTAATGAAATTTAATGATTTTTATATAGATGAATTCACCGAACGGGCAATTATACCGTGCTATTTACCTATACTAGGTTATCATTTATCCCTTCCTTCATTAAGTGTTGCCAATGCTGTATGGGAATATCTCGATAGTAATATGATATTAAACTTATCTATTGATGATTTTAGAGACTTGGTAAGGAAGGATGATAAAACATTAGAAGATAAAAATAAACTTGTTACTTATATAAAAATGTTGTGTCAAATGATTTCTATATTGACTAAGTTAGGATTGAATGAAAACGAAATAAATATATTGGGAGAAAGGCGTTTGTTTAATTATGAATCTGTTCTTCCTAATATCGAATCAATAAAAGATATATCTGAATTCCATCGTTTCTATTTAGATAAAATAAATAATAAAGATGAGCTAATTAACCTTTTTATCGGTTATGGAGCTGTTTCAATTTTATCAAAGGCATATGGAGTCTCTGGTGAGGTAATTGAGCAAATTATTTCTTTATTAAAACTGGATGATGAAATTAAATTTGATAATATCAAAGAAATCTCTAGCTATATTGATATGGTTAAAACATTTAACATCACACCAAATAACTTTAATCTATTAACTCAGTTAAAATTTTCTACAAGTGGAAATAAAGAAAAAGACTACTTGAATTGGGATAGAATTAGTAAAATTTTACAAAGCGGGCTAAATGCTCAACAAGTTATTTTACTAAAAGATAAAATGGATGAAAAAGAGAGTGTTGCACTCAGTGCATTTTATATTCATAAGTTTCAGGAATTAAATTTAGTAACTAGTGATGATATTTATCATTATTTACTAATTGATAATAAAGTTTCATCTGAAATAAAAACCACAAAGATAGAACAAGCTATTGCAAGTATACAGCTATATATTAATGAATTTTTATCTTTGGATATGAAAAATGCTAATTCACTTATTAAGTCTCGTCAATTTTTTATAGATTGGGATAAATATAATAAGCGTTATAGCACTTGGAGTGGTGTCTCTTTATTAGCTTATTATCCTGAAAACTATATTGATCCTACAGTACGTATTGGTCAAACTAAAATGATGGATACGTTGTTACAGTCAATCAGTCAAAATAGTATTAATAGTGATACGGTTGATGATGCATTTAAAACCTATTTAACTTCTTTTGAACAAATTTCTAATTTAGATGTGATTAGTGGTTATCATGATAGTGTGAGATTAGAAGATGGGCACACATATTTTATTGGTTGTAATGCGTCAGAAAAAGTAAGTTATTATTGGCGTAGTGCAGATCATAGTAAAATAAAAAAAGGAGTCATGGCAGCAAATGCTTGGACAGAGTGGACTAAAATTGAGAATGGTGCTAACCCTTACAATAATTTGATTCGTCCTGTTATTTTTAATAATCGATTATATGTTGCTTGGATTGAACAAAAAGAAACTGAAAGTAAAAAGTCTGAGAATAAAGAAGAAAGTACATCTACACCAATTTCTAAGCAGACACAATATAGTTTAATTTTATCACATATCCGTTATGATGGTACTTGGAGCTCACCTATTGATTTTCAACTGCCTAATAATATTATAGATAATGAAAAAGGAAATTTTTATTTAAGCTATAACGAAGAATTAGATAAATTATATTTTTTAACTTATGTCACAAGTGATATCTATAAAGATGAAAATAAAGAGTATCAAGTTTATTCTATTGATAATGAAATGGTGTTTTCTAATATATCGGATTTAAATGAGGAACGTGCAAAAAATATTTATATTAATGTGAAGTCTGAATTTGATTTGAGTAGTGAAAAACTCACTAAAAATATTAATAATAAATTTGCATTGAGAGGTAAATTAGCTTACTCAATATCTCACGATCCTATTGATGATATAAAAACAATGGACTCTCAACATGTCTCTTTTTCTGGAAGTTTAATTAATGGTGTCAGTGTAGAGTCGAAAAATAAAACATTATCTTGTTACCTTTCTGCTTTTGTTAACTGTAATATTAATTATGGACATTTTGCTCCTGCACCTATTAAAGATATCTTTAAAGGTTTATTAAAGAGTGGTTCTCTATTAGAGGATATTGTTTATACTTCAGGTAGTGTTGGTAAGTTGACAACCTTGTCTTTTAATGGAAAAACTGATTGTAGTTATTATTTAGGTTTTGATGTTATAAAAAATATAATTTACTTCTTTATTTACGATAATACTAAAGGTGCGGTAATTAACGGTTTAGATGTTAATAATGGAGAAGATTATAGCGTAGAACTGTCTTTTTTCACTAAACAGTCAAATGGTTTATTAAAATATACATCGAAAAATAAAACTGCCTTTACGCTTTCTAATGAATTAGGCAATTTCTCGTTACAACATTTTCTAGATAAAGAAACACCAAGATTTATTTTTTATGTTTCTGGAAAAACAACGAGTCAATTGCATATGGGAAAGGAGTATCTTACCCATTAACTATTAGTGATTTAAATAAAATTATCTATAGTGCTGACGAAATGGTTAATGATATTAAGATAACATTATCTTCTAGCCAGGATAATAAAGTCACCTATTCTCTCGAACAATGGTCTAACGCTAATACTTCTTTAGTTGAGGGTAGTAATAGCTTCAATAGTAAAAATAAAGAGCTTAAGCTTGATGTTCCTCAGAATGCATTTAATGACAATGGTGAGTTAATATTAACTGCGAATGTAACAGCGGTTAATAAGAACCAAAAAATTATTGCTAAAAGCCTATGTTACTTTAAAGTCAGTGAATTAGAACATATAAATGAGAGTATTATTAGTTTAAAAACAAATCAAAAGCATGCCCAATATATGTCAATGACAGTGGCAAATGAACCTTTGTTAGTGCGTTTAAATACATTATTTGCACGTCAATTAGTCAAACGTGCGAATAACGGAATTGATGCTATTTTAACGCTAAACTCTCAGAGACTGCCTGAACCCGCTCTGGAAAAAGGCGCTGATGTACCGATGGATTTTAATGGTGCGAATGCTCTCTACTTTTGGGAACTGTTCTATTACACCCCGATGATGTTAGCAAATGTGATGCTAGAAGGGCAAAATTACGACGAAGCTAGTCGTTGGCTACGTTATGTGTTTAGTCCAAATGGTTATATTGATAACAATACTCATACTCATCGTGTTTGGAATTCACAGCCATTATTAGCGGATACAGCTTGGGATCATGATCAACTGGATTCAACTGATCCTGATGCTGTGGCACAAGCTGATCCAATGCACTATAAATTGGCTACATTTATGAAGTGCCTTGATATTCTTGTGGCACGAGGTGACAGTGCTTATCGTCAACTTGAGCGTGACACACTAAATGAAGCTAAAATGTGGTATGTACAAGCGCTGAAATTATTAGGAAATGAGACAGAACTATTAGAGGACGATGTGTGGTCAGCACCGACATTAATTGATGCAGCAACCATAACACATCAAGCAAAACCTTCTGTTAATGATGAGAAAAAAGAAACAACATTATCACGCACAGCAAATACCTTAACTTCGCTTTTTTTACCACAAATTAATGAGAAGTTAGCGCAGTATCGAGACACGTTAAAATCGCGTTTATTTAATTTGCGTCACAACTTATCGATTGATGGGCAATCGCTGTCATTACCAATGTATGCAACACCAGCAGATCCTAAGGCATTGCAAATCACCGCAGTTAATCAATCGCAAGAGAATGGTGTATTGCCGAAAGCGATGATACCGGTTCAGCGTTTCCCTGTGATATTAAATAGCGCAAAATCAGTCGTCAGTCAGTTAATACAGTTTGGTAGTTCGCTTTCTAGCATCACTGAGCGTCAAGATGTGGAAGCGTTGTCAGAATTACTAGCAACGCAGGGTAATGAAATTACTCTCCAAAATATCAAGTATCAGCAGAAAACGATTGAAGAGTTTGCTTATAACGAAAATTCATTACAGGATTTACGGAAAGGTGCCCAAACCCGCTATGATTATTATAGCAAATTATATAACGAAAACATTAGTGCGAAAGAAACAAGAGCACTAGCACTTCGCGTTATGGGCATGGGATTTACGACAATAAGTCAACCATTTTATGTGGGCGCGGGTATAGCGGTTTTAGCACCAAATACGTTCGGTATGGCAGTGGGGGGATCAAATTATGGTGGGCTACTTAATGCAGTAGGTACTGGATTCCTTAGCGCTGGTAGCATATCTAATATGGCGTCAGACATTTTAAGTCAATCTGAAGTGTACCGTCGTCGTCGTGAAGAGTGGAAACTATTACGTGATACAGCACAATCAGAATTAACACAATTTGATGCACAAATTAAAGCATTGGGTGTGCGTAAAGAAGCAGCTAATTTGCAATTAGGACTTCTGATGCAACAGCAAGTGGATATGCAAGCACATTTAACGTTCTTACAAAATAAATTTACCAATAAAGCTCTGTATAGCTGGTTACGCAGTAAATTGATGGCGATTTATAAGCCATTCTACGACTTAACTGCCTCCCGTTGCCGTATGGCGGAATCGGCTTATCAGTATGATTTAGGTGAAACACAAACCTTTATTCGCCCAGGGGCATGGCAAGGTAATTATTCCGGTTTGATGGCGGGTGAAAGCTTAATGCATAACCTGACTCAAATGGAAAACAGCTACCTTGAAAAAGATAAACGTGTTTTGGAAATCACCAAGATTGTTTCGTTGGAAGACGTGTACCAAGGTTTAGGCACTAATAAGTTTGGTTTTGAACAAGTCGCTGATGTGATTAATAAATCGAAAACCCAGCTAGGTACGGCAGAAAATGGTATTACGCTGAAAAACGGTCAATTACAGGCTTCGATTAAGCTCTCTGATTTAGCTATCGACAAAGATTATCCTGCAGATTTAGGTCAATTACGTCGCGTTAAACAAATTAGTGTGACATTACCTGCGTTAACAGGCACGTATCAGAATATTCGTGCGGTGTTGAGTTATGGCGGTAGTGCGGTGAAACCACGAGGTTGTAGTGCGATTGCGATTTCTCATGGCATGAATGACAGTGGTCAGTTCCAACTGAACTTTAATGATGAGCGTTATCTGCCATTTGAAGGTTTACCTGTGAATGATAGCAGTACACTGACTTTAAGCTTCCCTGATGCGACAGATAAGCAAAAAGAGATGTTACTGACACTGAACGACATCATTCTCCACATTAATTACACCATTCGCTAATTACCCAAATCTTAATTAATTACAGGCTCCTTAGGGAGCCTGTCAGGAGTTCTACATGCAAAATTCAGAGAAATTGACCTTTGATGCGCCAAACTTACCAAAAGGTGGTGGGGCTGTCACAGGATTAACGGGCAACATAGGTGCTGTTGGCCCTGATGGTGCAGCCACTTTTAGCTTGACGTTGCCCATTAGCCAAGGTCGTGGTTATGCCCCTTCTTTAAGTCTAAGTTATCAAAATCAAGCCGGTAATGGCGCTTTTGGCTTTGGCTGGTCTGTGGGTGTGATGTCGATTCGTCGTCGTACTTCAAAAGGCGTGCCTACTTATACTCAACAAGATGAATTTGTTGGGCCTGAAGGTGAAGTGATTGTGCCAATTATCAATAAGAAAGGCGAAATTGAAACGGCACAACGTAATGAGTTACTTGGCATAAAACTCGCTCATCAATATCAAGTGACAACTTATCGTTCACGTATTGAAAAAAGTTTTAGTCGTTTTGAATATTGGTCATTAAATGAGGCTAATGCTTCAGCCAATACACCAAAACAATTTTGGGTGATGTTGAGTGCAAATGGTGAGGTTCACTTATTCGGTTATGAAACCACAGCACAGATCGTGGATAGCCAAAACAGTGCACATATTGCGCAATGGGATCTCAATGCTTCGGTTTCAGCGATGGGGGAGCAAATTGAATATCACTATCGCGCTGAAGATGAACAAGGTTGTGATAAACAAGAAATTCAATCCCATAAAAATGCTAATACACAGCGTTATTTAGAGAAAGTGTATTACGGTAACCCTGTGGGAGAGCGTGCTTTTTCATGTACGAAAACGGATAATACCTTACCGAAAAATGCCTTGTTTACTTTGGTCTTTGATTACGGTGAGCGTGATAGTGCATTAGCCACCTATCCACAATGGCAAAGTAATTCCGCATGGGCACTGCGTAAAGACTGTTTTTCTCTTTTCCATTACGGTTTTGAAGTTCGTACTCGTCGTTTATGTCGCCAAGTACTGATGTATCACCGCCTTGAAAGTTTAGAAAAACAAACAGTATTGGCAGAAACCCCTGAATTAGTCGCTCGATTAACGCTCACTTACGATGAGTCCGCATCAGGTAGTGTTTTAGTCTCAGCACAAAAATCCGCGTTTAACAACAATAAAAATGCGCAGTCGTTAGTGACATTGCCACCGGTTAAATTTGATTGGCAAATGGTGGGGGCGACTAAACAAGCCCAGTGGCAATCACTGGATGAGCTTGCTTCTTTTACACCACAACAGCCTTATCAATATGTTGATTTATTAGGCGAAGGATTGGCTGGCGTGTTGTATCAAGATCGTGGTGCTTGGTGGTATCGCGCCCCCGTCAGAAAAGAAGATAAACAAAATCCGAATGCCATAACATGGGATAAAGCAAAAAAGCTTCCTGTTATTCCGTCATTGCGGAATTCAGCCATGCTGACCGACGTGACGGGTAATGGAAAACTGGAATGGTTAGTTACCCAAGGTGATGTGAATGGTTATTACACCCAAGATGAAACCAACGCAGAAAATTGGCTAAATTTTGTGCCACTTGATGCACTGCCAGTAGAATATTTTCATTCTAGAGCGGAAATTACCTCATTAACAGGTAGTGGTTTTGCTGATTTAGCTTTAATTGGTCCTCGCAGTATTCGTCTTTATGCGGGCTCTGCGCAAGGCTGGAAAAAAAGCAAAGATATCATGCAGGCTGATGGCGTGACGTTGCCGATTAAAAACGTTAATCGACGTACCTTAGTGGCTTTTAGTGACGTATTGGGTTCAGGTCAACAACACCTAATTAAAGTGGATTACCAAGGCGTAACCTGTTGGGTGCATTTAGGTGAGGGGAGATTTAGTACTCCGATGACGATCCCTGGTTTTTCTGCGGATCGTCTGAAATTTAATCCTAATCAATTCTATTTAGCAGACTTAGATGGTAGTGGTACGACTGATATTATTTATGCTCAATCTACTCATTTAGAGGTGTATTTTAACCAAAGTGGTAATCAATTTGTGCGTGGTGATGATATCGCATTACCTAAAGGTGTGCGCTTTGATAACCAATGCCAACTGCAAGTGGCGGATATCCAAGGTCTTGGTGTCGCTAGTATTTTACTGACAAAAGCTTATCCAACACCGCAACATTGGGTGCTTTCGTTACAAAATAAAAAGCCGTGGTTATTAACGTCCATTAATAACAATATGGGGCTTATTCAGAATTTGCATTACCGTAGTTCAGCGCAATATTGGTTAGATGAAAAATCAACTCGTCAACAGCAAAATAAAGCTAAAGCGGTTAGCCACTTACCTTTCGCACTACATACGTTGTGGAAAATTGAAACCATTGATGAAATCACGCAAAGTCTTTTAACGCAAACTTACAACTATCGTCATGGTGTCTGGGATGGTGAAGAAAATGAGTTTCGTGGTTTTGGCTGTGTAGAAGCCACCAATGCTGAGTCTTTTAAAAGTGAAGAAAATACCACGGATAAAACGCCAAGTGCATTAACGCGCCAGTGGTTTTTAACGGGAAAATCCTTAGTTGATAACCAGTTTTTTAATGAGTTTTGGCAAGGCGACAGTGTGGCGTTTTCTCACTTCTCACCACGCTTTACCCAAGGCGATGGAAGTTCAGAAAAAGCGTGTGATAACACAGTGCATCAAGAACACGCCTATTGGCTTGAGCGTGGACTGCAAGGCCAATTGCTGAGAAAAGAGGTCTATGGATTAGACAATACCGTTGTATCTGATGTGCCTTATGTCGTTACGGAACAACGGCCACAAGTGCGTTTAATTGAAGCGCAAGGGCGCTCACCAGTGGTGATGCCTTCTGTAGTCGAAAGCCGTGACTATCATTATGAGCGTATTGCTTCTGATCCTGCTTGTCATCAACACATTATCTTAGAGCAAGACGATTATGGTTTTGTATCTAAAGCCGTTTCGATTAACTATCCAAGACGCGCTAAGAGGGCGAAAAACCCTTATCAGCACTACGAAAGCCTACCCGAGACGTTATGGGCATCCAGTTATGATGAGCAACAACACACTCTGCGTTTAGGTTTGTCGCGTCAAACTTGTCATCATCTTGTTCATCCTGAAAAACAGGTTTATCAGCTCGCGATCATCAACGCCAGTCGCCAAGATAGTTGGACATTCGGTGCGGAAAAGCAGCCGAAAGAAGGCCTGAATGTCGAAGCATTATTAGCGAGCAATAATTTGCTCACACAAAAATCAGCTTCAGTCTTTGTAGGGCAACAACAGCTTGCTTATCTGGATGTGAGTGGTAATGCAACATTAGCAGAACCCGATTTCCCTGTGCGTTTAGCTGACAGTGAAATCGCGGAATTAGATGAAGAAACCGCAAAAGTTATTTCACAACCTTATCCAGATTTAAAACTGGATGAAGTGATGAAAAATGCAGGTTATCAGCAAAAAGACTATTTATTCGCTGATGAAACAGAAAAAAGCAAAAAATTGTGGGTAAAACCGTTATTAGGCGTTAAAGCCTATGGTTCATTAGCCCAGTTCTATAAGCCACTGGTGTATAAAAAAACAGAGCTTTCTTGTGATTATAACTTACTGTGGGATAAGCAATTCTGTGTATTAATGGGTAAAGGATCTCCTTTAAATACACAAGATTTTCATCTTACTTATGATTGGCGCTTTTTATCACCTAATTCAATAACAGATGAAAACAAAAATCTTCGTCAAGTGACCTTTGATGGTTTTGGTCGTGTAACGACAACCCGTTTTTCAGGGACTGAAAAAGGTCAGGAAAGTGGTTATAGCCATAAAGCCTTTACGATGCCAAATACTGTCGATGAGGCTTTGGTACTGACATCAACTCTGCCTATTGCTACGGGTTTTGTTTATGTCACGGACAGTTGGATGTCTTCATCGTCAAAACTGCCTCCACACGCTCTGCAAATTATGACTGACCGTTATGACAGCGACTCACAACAGCAAATTCGCCAGCAAATCGCCTTTAGCGATGGTTTTGGACGCCTATTACAAACCTCTATCAGAGTTGAAGCGGGTGAGTCCTTTGTGCGCAGTGAAAAAGGGGAATTAGTGGTGGACTGTGTACAGCAAGCACAGCAAAAAAGTACCACAACACGTTGGGCAATTTCAGGTGAAACTGAATATGACAACAAAGGGAATGTAAAGCGCGTTTACCAGCCTTATTTCCTGAATGATTGGCGTTATGTTTCGGAAAGTTCATCTCAGCCTAATCGCGTTGCGGATACCCATTATTACGATGCATTAGGTCGTTTATATCAAGTGATTACTGCAAAACAATATCGCCGCCATACGATGATGACGCCGTGGTTTGTGGCTCAGGAAGATGAAAATGACACCTTAGTGTAGGTTATTTATTACGCGGATTAATGGGGAACACCATTTATCCGCTCTATTTAGGAATTTTATTATGCTGGTAGCAATCCCATCTGAAAGCGATGCGCTGGCTTGGATGATTATCGGTGGATTTTCAGCCTGGGGAGGTATCGTGAGGTATTTAATGGAAATTAGGCAAAAACAAATTAGGTGGTCTTGGTGTGGCATTGGTAGCCAAATTGTGATTTCAGTATTCACAGGATTATTAGGGGGATTATTGAGTTTTGAAAGTGGTGCAAGTCGCTATATGTCTTACATGATTGCAGGGCTTTTTGGCTCAATGGGAAGTACCACATTGATTTGGCTATGGAATCGTATTTTTGGCATGAACAACCTTAAGGAGCCTAAATGAATACGTATACATTAAGTCAACGTAGTCAAAACAACTTAAAAGGTGTGCATCAAGATTTAGTGCAAGTGGTTCATCAGGCGCTGACATTGAGTGAATATGATTTTGTGGTCATCGAAGGGCTACGCTCATTCGCGCGCCAAAAAGTGCTAATGAAAGAAGGCAAAAGCAAAACACTCAATAGCCGTCATTTAACGGGTCATGCTGTAGATATTGTACCGTTAGTGAATGGCTCGATCCCTTGGCACGATTGGTCTGCGTTTGAATCTGTATCAAAAGCGATGAAACAAGCAGCACATCAATTGGGTGTTTCAATGAATTGGGGCGGTGATTGGGTATCGTTTCGTGATGGCCCTCATTATGAGCTGTCTAGAGAGGTATATTCATGAGTCTAACCTGGCTTCTACGCTGGGGATTAAAAGGAGGCGTGTTGTTAGTCATTCTGACCACGCTTCTGGTGATCCGCTATCAGCACAACCAAATTAATCGACTTTCAGAACAAAATAGTCAGCTTGAATATCAACAACGTACATTGCAATCACAATTAATGCAATGGCACGAGCAAGCGGAAAAAATCTCTGAAACGCTCACTCATCAACAAAAGGAGCAACACTATTTAGAGGAAGAAAATCATGCAATACGCCAAGAATTACGGCTACTTCTGGCTCAAACGCCTTGTGCTAATGAGTCTGTGCCTGACGCTGTTATCCAGTTGCAGCAAAACACCCTTAACCGTCGTTAAAGCACCCGAAAAATTTGTACCAACACACTTATTACAGCCCTGTTCAGCACCGTTTTTTAATGTGCAAGTATGGGGAGATTATCCTGATTATGTGGCACGTTTAATGTTGGTATTAGAAAAATGTAATACCGATAAAAAAGCGGTGGCAGAAATATTGGCAACAAAAAATCAGCTTGGTACTCATGAGTTAGATCATAAAAGAAAGCAAATTAAGGAATTATAGAAATATGTCAAATCAACAATTACATACAAGAACGCCAACGGTGGTGGTTCATGATAATCGAGGATCAACAATCCGTGAAATTAGCTATTGCCGTCATCCTGATACGGTTAGCCAAACCGATGAGCGTATTACGCGTCACCATTATCATGTTCGCGGTTATTTAGAACGCAGTATTGATGCAAGATTGTATGAAGCACAACAAACAGACTCAGCAATTCAATCGAATATTCAACAAACGGTGAGTTTAGGTGGCGCGATTGCTGTATCTCAAGGGATTGATAATGGTACAAGCTTTAGTCTTAATGATATTGAGGGTACCGTTTCACAACAGATTAATGCAAAAGGAACAGTCACAGCTTATGAATACAGTGATAAACAGTTTGAGCGTTATTTAGAACAAGTCAAAGAAGGAAAATTAGGGAATTCAGACACGAAGGTTATTCAAAAATTTAAATGGGGACAAGGAAACGCGAGTGAGTTAATCGATACCAATCAAGTGGGAAAATGTATTGAACACTTTGATACGGCAGGTAAAAAAACGTATAGCAATTATTCTCTCTTGGGGCATGTTATTGCAGAAACACAACAATTGCATATGGGCAGTGTTATTGACTGGAATTCAAATAATAATGAAGAAGCGAGTATTGAGCGAGCTGAAAAATTTACCACTCAATATACTTATGATGCGATAGGGGCTGTATTAGAAGAAACCGATGCAAAGGGGAATAAACGCCGTATTGCCTATGATATTGCAGGCTTTGTTAAGCAATCTTGGTTGACCTTAAAAGGGCAATCAGAACAAGTGATTTTACGGTCACTCTCTTATAGTGCGACAGGGCAAAAACTGCGTGAAGAGCAGGGTAATGGCTTAGTCACCACTTATGAATATGAGCCTGAAACGCAACGTTTACTGCATGTCAAAACAGTGCGTCCACAAAACCATGTTTTGGGTGCGAAGATTATGCAAGATCTGCGTTATGAGTACGATCCTGTCGGCAATATTATTTGTCTGAAAAATGATGCTGAAGCCACTCGCTACTGGCGTAATCAGAAAATCGTGCCTGAAAATCGTTATATCTATGACTCTCTGTATCAATTAGTGAGTGCAACAGGTCGTGAATCGGCCAATCAAAAAACACCTGCTTCAATGCAATCTCAAACCATTACCACGATGGTCAAAGATGCACAAAGTTATACCAATTACACGCGGTTATACACTTATGACAGAGGCGGTAATTTAACGCAAATCCGTCATAACTCTTCTATTGCGCAACAAAGTTTTACTCAAGATATTACCGTTTCAAATAAAAACAATCGCACCTTATTAAAGTCACAATGTTCTGATCCGAAGCAAGTCGATAGCTATTTTGATGAGAGCGGTAATTTAACCCAGCTTCTTAATGGTGATGCCATTATTTGGGATAGCCGTAATCATTTGAAAGCCACAAAAGAGATAATGGAAAGTGGACATTTGTCTGAGGGCGAAACTTATCAATATAACAGTGCGAGCCAACGTATGACGAAAATACGCGGGCGTAAAGCTGTTGGCGGTGATTTAGAAAGAGTCACTACGCTCTATTTACCGAATATTGAACAATGGGACGTGAGTACAAATTCTGTGACAGAGAAATATGCCGTTGTACAAATTCAAGCAGGCACGAGTGCCAAAGTCAGAGCATTATGTTGGGAGATGGGTACACCGAAAGGGATTGAAAATAATTCACTGCGTTATAGCTATGATGACGGTATTGGCAACAGTGGATTAGAAACCGACGGTAAAGGGCAATTAGTCAGTTATGAAGAGTATTACCCTTATGGGGGCACCGCCATTTGGTCTAGCGAAAATGTGGTAGAAGCAGATTACAAAACCATTCGTTATTCCGGTAAAGAAAAAGATTCTACGGGGATGTATTACTATGGTTATCGTTATTATCAACCGTGGATTGGTCGTTGGTTAAGTGCAGACCCCGCAGGTACGATTGATGGGCTAAATTTATATCGCATGGTGCGCAATAATCCTGTGACATTACATGATCCAGATGGGCGGGCACCGACTCCTGCAACAACAAGTGAGCATTTTATCAATCGACTACCGACTTCATTTCATAAAATAAAAACAAATAATTGGGCGAGGGAGGTTATTAATCAGGCTGAGGTTTGGAATCAAGAAGATTCACTCGACTTTAAAAGAGAAACTCACTATGCAGTCAGTAAGTTAGGCCGGCATTTTTCGCTCTATTCAACCCCTGATTATCCATCAAAACAACTCATTGTTACTGCCCATGGTGGTTTTAACTTAAACAGTGGAGCGGTTCCAATACCCGATGGAATGACATTAGAATTCTTAAATCCACACAGAACTTTTTTATTGGATCCGGGGATTGATAATGTCGCAATAGAAAAGAGTCTTACGTTATTTTCCATTTCAAATCATCATATGGAGTTACATAATCAATTCGCGATTGAAGAAATGGAATTATTGGGAATAAGGACAGTGACAGGCGAGTATAATAATATGAATTCTAAAGTAGCAGAAGAAGATAATAATGGGAGAATTAATATTACAAATTATAGATTAACCACATATGAGACCGATACACCCGATAAAATAGGTAATGCGTTGGCTGCCAATCGAGCGATTACGCAAACAATTCAAGATCAAACAGTAAGAACGGATATTGTCACAGTAAGTGATACGATCACTTCTGATGGGCTTTCTTTTCCTTCAGTTACGACAATGGGAAGACTTTTCAATGACTTAAGGGTAAATGATATTAAATATGACAATATTGTCTGCTCATTTTGTCGTTCCAAAGATGACAGGCCCAATATGGACTATGATCCTATTCGACAGATACGTGAATAACCTTATTGTAACGCTCTTAATAATGTTTAGAGGCTAGACGATAAGTGCGGTTAAATTAATCATGAGGAATTTAGTTTAGAAATAAATTAATAATAAATCTTCATGACCCAATATATTTAACCGCCATTAATCACTAACGAAATATTTATTATCTATAAAAAGAAAATTGAAAGGAATTAAAAATATGTTAAATAAACAATTACACACAAGAACGCCAACGGTAGTAGTTCTTGATAATCGAGGATCAACAATCCGTGAAATTAGCTATTGCCGTCATCCTGATACGGTTAGCCAAACCGATGAGCGTATTACGCGTCACCATTATCATGTTCGCGGTTATTTAGAACGCAGTATTGATGCAAGATTGTATGAAGCACAACAAACAGACTCAGCAATTCAATCGAATATTCAACAAACGGTGAGTTTAGGTGGCGCGATTGCTGTATCTCAAGGGATTGATAATGGTACAAGCTTTAGTCTTAATGATATTGAGGGTACCGTTTCACAACAGATTAATGCAAAAGGTACGGTGACAACGTATGAATATTCTGAGCCCAGCGTTGAGCGATATTTAGAGCAAGTCAAAGAAGGAAAATTAGGGAATTCAGACACGAAGGTTATTCAAAAATTTAAATGGGGACAAGGAAACGCGAGTGAGTTAATCGATACCAATCAAGTGGGAAAATGTATTGAACACTTTGATACGGCAGGTAAAAAAACGTATAGCAATTATTCTCTCTTGGGGCATGTTATTGCAGAAACACAGCAATTGCATATGGGCAGTGTTATTGACTGGAATTCAAATAATAATGAAGAAGCGAGTATTGAGCGAGCTGAAAAATTTACCACTCAATATACTTATGATGCGACAGGGGGTGTATTAGAAGAAACCGATGCAAAAGGGAATAAACGCCGTATTGCCTATGATATTGCAGGCTTTGTTAAGCAATCTTGGTTGACCTTAAAAGGACAATCAGAACAAGTGATTTTACGGTCACTCTCTTATAGTGCGGCAGGGCAAAAACTGCGTGAAGAGCAGGGAAATGGCTTAGTCACCACTTATGAATATGAGCCTGAAACGCAACGTTTACTGCATGTCAAAACAGTGCGTCCACAAAACCATGTTTTGGGTGCGAAGATCATGCAAGATCTGCGTTATGAGTACGATCCTGTTGGCAATATTATTTGTCTGAAAAATGATGCTGAAGCCACTCGCTACTGGCGTAATCAGAAAATCGTGCCTGAAAATCGTTATATCTATGACTCTCTGTATCAATTAGTGAGTGCAACAGGTCGTGAATCGGCCAATCAAAAAACACCTGCTTCAATGCAATCTCAAACCATTACCACGATGGTCAAAGATGCACAAAGTTATACCAATTACACGCGTTTATACATTTATGACAGAGGCGGTAATTTAACGCAAATCCGTCATAACTCCGCTATTGCGCAACAAAGTTTTACTCAAGATATTACCGTTTCAAATAAAAACAATCGCGCCTTATTAAAGTCACAATGTTCTGATCCGAAGCAAGTTGATAGCTATTTTGATGAGAGCGGTAATTTAACCCAGCTTCTTAATGGTGATGCCATTATTTGGGATAGCCGTAATCATTTGAAAGCCACAAAAGAGATAATGGAAAGTGGACATTTGTCTGAGGGCGAAACTTATCAATATAACAGTGCGAGCCAACGTATGACGAAAATACGCGGGCGTAAAACTGCTAACGGTCATTTAGAAAGAGTCACTACGCTCTATTTACCGAATATTGAACAATGGGAAGTGAATAACAATCCTGCTACAGAAAAATATGATGTGGTTCATATTCAAGCAGGCACGAGTGCCAAAGTCAGAGCATTATGTTGGGAGATGGGTACACCGAAAGGGATTGAAAATAATTCACTGCGTTATAGCTATGATGACGGTATTGGCAACAGTGGATTAGAAACCGACGGTAAAGGGCAATTAGTCAGTTATGAAGAGTATTACCCTTATGGTGGCACCGCCATTTGGTCTAGCGAAAATGCAGTAGAGGCTGATTACAAAACCATTCGTTATTCAGGTAAAGAAAAAGACGCTACGGGTATGTATTACTACGGTTATCGTTATTATCAACCGTGGATTGGTCGTTGGTTAAGTGCAGACCCAGCCGGTACGGTGGATGGACTAAATTTATACCGAATGGTGCGTAATAACCCAGTGACATTGCATGATCCGGATGGAAGAAATCCTAGCTTTACGCCTGAAGGAAGAAAAGATGAAGTATTACAAAAAATGACACCTAAACAGCTGAATGATGCTTATTATCAGGATGTTATGATAAATTTAGATAATGAATTGGCCGAAGGCAGTACTTTAGCGAAAAAAATGGCTGGCAAATACGTGGAGGCTATAAAAGATTATACCGCAGGGGATAGTAATAAAATAAATGCCTATTTGCGAGAGAATGGACCGCATGCCAACGATTTGTCGAGAAAGATAACAAAAAAAATAAATAATCTTGAAAAAGCTTTAAATAAGATGCCAAAAATAGAGGGGGATTTTCTTCGTGCAGTGCCTGACTCTGGAATTAGCAGTAAACTAGCTTCGGGAGTATTGAAAATTGGGGATAGGTTAGGTGATCCAGCTTACTTATCCACGACGAGTAGTGTCAGTGCTCTCAAGACGCAACAGTTTTATCAGATGCACAAACAGGTCATTATTTATGATATTCATTCTGCTATGGGAACACGTTTACAGTTCAGGCCATTTACATCAGTGAGCATGCCACAGCGTGAAGTACTGTTACCAAAAAATGGACAATACGAAATCATAAATTTTACATCTTTCAGTGGTGATAATCACAGAGGAAAGGAACAATATATTACCTATATAAGACTGAAACATGTTCCCCATAATAGCGAAATTACTACATATGGGATGAGTGATGGAGAAATAAATAAAACCAGTAATAGCTTGGCTTCATTAACTCATTCAGATGGTTTAACCAGGGGGAGTCGTTTTCTTCGGAGATTGAGTTGCATCACTAAGACCCATTAATACACAAATTATGTATTGTTAGGGTACACCGAAAACAGGCAACCCAGAGAGACAGCATTTCTGTTTTATTTGGGTTGTTTTTATTTTATATTGATGATTTTATTTCTTTTAATAAAATATAAAAAAGTAATAAAAATAATTTAATTTATTATTTTTGTTATTGATAGTCATTTAATAAATATTAAATTACCGTGTTAGTTCCATTTTAATATTAAATTAAATAGCGATATCACTCACAAATATAAATAAATCAATATTTAATTATCTTTTTTTGACTAGTATATATTGTGATTGATGCAATCATTATATTTAAAAATACTTATTAATAATTATGAGGCTTTATTATGAAGAAAAATAAACTTATGGTATTCACTGCAACATTATTATTATCATCAGCGGGTTTTATTTCAACAGCGTCAGCTGATGTGACGTTAAAACATGGCTATATTGATGTCCCTCCCAGTAGAGCTTTTCTTTGTTCAGCAAAAGGAGGCAAGTTAAATGAGGATTGTGGTCCAATACAGTATGAACCTCAATCAATTGAAGGGAAAAAAGGATTTCCTAATGGCGGGCCTGCTGATGGTCAAATTGCCAGTGGTGGAAAAGACGCTTTTTCTGCTTTAAATGAACAAAGTGCTGATCGCTGGCATAAAGTAGCAATGAAAAGTGGAGAAAATACCTTTAAATGGACATTAACCGCTAAACACAGTACAGCTTCATGGCAATTCTTTATTACCAAACCAGAGTGGGATGTAAATAAACCACTGACTCGTGCTGCTTTTGATTTAACACCATTTTGTCAACAAGATGATAATGGGAAAATACCAACAGAAACCGTAAAATTAAACTGTAATATACCAGAGCGTTCAGGTTATCAGGTTATTTTAGGTGTTTGGAATATTGCAGATACAGGCAATGCATTTTATCAAGTCATTGATGCTGACTTTAAAAAATAATCAATTTAACGTAATAGAAGAAATTATTTAATATTAATAATGGCATTGTACTCAATCTTGTTTATTTTTAAATTATAAATAGATCATAAATCCGAATTCTAAATTTGGAACAGTGCTAATGTCTTTTATTAAATAAAAAACATGACTATTTATTATCGTTATTTAATTAATAGCGCCTTTACTCGGGCGTTATTTTTATTGGAACCACTAGAAATCCATCGCGCACAATGCTACTTTTTACGTTATACCTATAATTATTTAGCTTAAAAACCAACATTATTGAGGCGCGATTATGGAAATATATTTAGATACAGCGGATATCGAAGAAGTCAGAAAACTCTCTCAAGTTCTTCCTATTGCAGGTGTCACCACCAATCCGTCTATTATTGCTAAATCCGCACAAGATATTGAAATACTGTTACCTGAATTAAAAGCAGCAATGGGCGGTAAAGGCCGCATATTTGCACAGGTCATTGCCAGTGATGTCGATACCATGATTGAAGAAGCATTGCGTATAGGAAATATTGCAGATAATACCGTGATTAAAATTCCTGTTACAGAAGCAGGGCTTGTCGCTATTAAACAATTAAAGCAAAAAAATATGCTGGTATTAGGCACTGCAATTTACAGTGTGTCTCAAGGGTTAATGGCGGCATTAGCAGGTGCAGACTATATTGCTCCTTATGTGCATCGAATGGATAGACAAGGCTCTGATGGTGTAAGAGTGGTAAAAGAGTTACAAACTCTAATTACTATGCATAATTTACCCACAAAAATCCTAGCAGCGAGTTTTAAAACACCACGACAAGTGGTCGATTGTTTATTAGCAGGCGCTTCTTCAGTGACATTACCGATAGAGCTTGCTTACTCAATTATCCGTTCACCAGTAGTGGATGATGCAGTAAATAGATTTGCTGACGATTGGCAAACCGCATTTGATCGTCGTTTTTTATAATCAAATTAATAATATAAGATTAAGTGCTATATCGCTATATACCGCAATATGGCACTTTATTTATCAATTTCGGTATATGTCGATATTTATCTTCACTTTTACTAATGTATTAATAACTAGGTTAATATAGCTTAAAATAAACGAATATTGATTTATATCTAATAATAAGCCACCTTTATAGCAATCTAAATTTAGATCTATTACTATAATGTTAGTCTATAAATGGATTATTAATACAATCTATTCTGTTTTTTGTTTTGTTGTTAAAAATGGCTTTTATATCAATAAATTATTATTAGTTACTTAAAGTGTTTTTTATATTTTAATATTTTATTAATTTTTTGTTTTTTACTCGGTTTAATTGTTATTGCTTTGGATTTAATAACAAAATAATAAATTGTGACGGGCGTGTTAATTAAAGAGTTTGGTTGTTAAAAATAAACTAATATTATATTGATGGGGTAGTTAACTTACCTAATTAACAGGGAAAACCGATACTCCGCGGTGCAATGATAATTAACATATTCAGTTATTATCTTTATTTAGCGATAAATAAAACTTTATTTGTGATACTGGAGTAAATATGTGTGAAGAATACATGAATAAGCCACTCTATCTGTCCATTGCTGATTGGGTTCAAGAGCAAGAACGCTGGGTAAGCGCAAAAGAGATTGCGAAGAAATTCGATATTCCTCAATGCAATGCGATTAATATCGTCTCTTACATTCTTTCTGATGTAAAAGAAATTGAGTGTGAAACAAAAAGCGTGCCTAACCAGCTTGAAGGTAGAGGCTGTCAATGCCAACGCATGATCAAAGTGAGTCATATTGATCCTCAGCTTTATTCTCGCATAAAAGGTCATGTTCAAGGCAAAAGCAGTCAAAGCTCACCTGAAAAATTAGCAACGATGATCCCTCATGGATTAAATCATGAGCAAAAATGGCAATGGATGTTGTCAAAATCTCAACGTCGCTAATTTACGTGACTTCCTTTCATGCTAAATAATTTGAACAATGACGACAGGCGCTTGCAACGCCTGTCGTAGTTTGTCACTGACCTTTCGGCTTTACATCTGTTGTACCGCGTAAATGCGGGCGATTAGGTTCAGGTGCAGTTAAAGGTGTGGTTTCAACTAAGCTTTGGCGACAACGAACCGCCAAGTCTTGATATTCGCGTGTGTTCATACGCTTCCATTCCATGTCATTGTCAGTAATATCCCGCACATGTTTTGCAGGGCTACCCATCAGCATTTGCCGAGGTTGCCCTTGAAAGCCTGCTTTTACAAAGCTCATGGCGGCAACAATACTTTCTTCACCGATTATTGCACCATCCATAATCACGCTATTCATGCCGATTAAACTGTCACGCCCGATAATACAACTATGAAGAATGGCACCGTGTCCGATATGCCCATTTTCTCTAACAATGGTATCCATATCGGTATAGCCATGCATGATACAACCGTCTTGAAGGTTAGCACCTGCTTCAACAATCAAGCGCCCATAATCCCCTCTTAGTGATGCCAAGGGGCCGATATAAACACCCGCACCGATAATCACATCACCAATTAATACAGCAGATGGATGAACATAAGCTGTTGGATGAACCACAGGAATAAGACCTTCAAACGCGTAGATACTCATCAGTTTTCCTCTTTGTTGTATTATCGAGATTAACGATAATTACCGGCCTTTCCACTCAGGCGCGCGTTTTTCAGCAAAGGCTAGTGGGCCTTCGGTGGCGTCTTCTGAATGTAAAACACTTGGGTAATGTTTTAACACACCACTGCGCATAAGTTTGTAACCCTCTTCAATAGAAAGCTCGCTAGTAGCGCGGTAAATCTCTTTTAATGCAGCAACAGCCAGTGGGGCACTGTTGGCAATTTGGTCTGCAAGTTCGCGTGCGCTGTCCATAAGTTCAGCGGAGCTGACAACACGGTTTGCAATACCCCAACGAAGCGCTTCGTCGGCATTCATGCGACGACCTGTCATCAGCATTTCATTGACGATAGCGGGTGGTAAACGTTTAGGTAAACGCAGAACACCGCCACTGTCAGGTACAATGCCTAACTGTGCTTCAGGTAAAGCAAAAGAAGCATTGTCTGAACACACCATCATGTCGGCAGCGAGTGCTAATTCAAAACCACCACCAAAAGCATAGCCGTTAACTGCAGCAATGACAGGTTTATCCAGATTGAAAAGCTCAGTTAAACCCGCAAAACCACCGGCACCAAAGTCAGCATCAGGTGCTTCACCTTCAGCCGCAGCTTTTAAATCCCATCCTGCAGAGAAAAAGCGTTCACCTGCACCTGTAATAATCGCAACACGTAAGTTGGGATCATCACGAAAACGCAGAAAAACTTCGCCCATTTCATGGCTTGTTTTCGCATCAATAGCATTCGCTTTTGGTCTGTCTAATACAATTTCAAGTACTGAACCACGAGTTGTTAGGTGTAATGACTGGCTCATGTTGTATTCCTTTTCGTCATCAAAAATAAGCATTTATGATTGAGGTTATTAATTTGTGATTAAACCTACCTATGTCTTATTTCAAATGCTTTTTAATCACTTTTCCTGAGCAGTTACGAGGTAAGCCATCTCTAAATTCAACTTCAGAGGGGACTTTGAATTTCGCCATATTTTGCTCACAGAAATGGAAGAACTCTTCTTTACTCAAGGTCTCATTTTCAACCAGTACAACAAATGCTTTGATCGCTTCATCGCGAATGTTGTCAGGGACACCAATTACAGCCACATCTTGAATTTTAGGATGTGAAGAAATGATGTTTTCAATCTCAACACAAGAGACATTCTCGCCACCGCGTTTGATCATATTGCAGCTACGATCAACGAAATAGAAAAAGCCTTCATCATCACGATAACCATAATCACCAGTATGTAACCAACCATCAGGCTCTAAGGCTTTTGCTGTAGCATCAGGTCGGTTGTAATACTCTTTAAAAATAGTTTTTCCGGGTTCGCCTTTTACGCAAATTTCACCTACAACTCCATCAGGGACTTCATTATTTTGTTTGTCCCTGATTTGAGCTTGATAGCAAAAACCAGGTCTACCAATTGAGGGCCAACGGCGTTTATCGCCGGGTCTGTCACCAATTAAACCAACAATAGTTTCTGTCATGCCATAAGAGGTGAGTAATCGCACGTTAAAGCGTTCAAGGAAGGCATCTTTTTCTTCGTCAGAAAGATTGAGGTAAAACATCACTTCACGTAATTTGTGCTGCTTTTCTTCTGATGAAACAGGTTGCGCTATTAAGGTTCTCATCATCATTGGAATACATTCCGCGACCGTTGCTTGGTATTTAAGGATCTGTTTCCAAAAGGCTCTGGCACTGTATTTTTCTAACAATACAAAGGTAGCACCCACAGAAAATGCGGCGAGTGATGCAGTGCATTGGCAGTCAATATGAAAGGCTGGCATAACCGTAAGATAAACGTCGTCTTCGCGTAATGCGTTTTGCCATGATGAGTAATAACCCGCAAAGCGTAGGTTATAGTGTGTAATAACTACGCCTTTAGGTTGAGATGTTGTTCCTGAGGTAAAAAGAATTTCAGCAGTGTCATCCACACTTAATGGTGTGTGATGATTAAGCGTAACAGGGTGCTTGGCTTTCTCTTTTAAAAAGTCGATAACGCCTTTTTCAGCAGGTAGACTGTTTTCTGTTATTAAAAACAGTTGCGTTAAAGGGCATTGTTCATCCTGCAACATAGGTTGGTAAATAGGATAGAAATTATCGCGGGTGATCACGTAATGAGCTTGGCAGTGATTGATTATCCATGCGCTCTCTTCATACATAAAGCGCGCATTAATTGGCACCATAACAGCGCCAATTTTTGCCAAGCCAAACCAGCAAAAGAAAAACTCAGGACAGTTATCAAGATGTAAGGCAACGTGATCGCCTTTTTTTATGCCACCAGCATGAAAAAGATTTGCGGTTCTATTTATCTCTTCATTTAATTCACTGTAGCTAAATTGTCTCACTTGTCCTTGTGCGGATTCAAAAATTAGCGCTGTTTTTGTACCATAAACCTCTGCCAAATCATCCCACATCTGACGTAAGTTTTGTTTGCCAATCACATCCATTAAACTGTTACCCTATCTTTTGCTGTAAATTCAGACGTGCTTTATGCCTACACAAGGTCTGAATTTTACAGTGTTACTTTACGATTTTAGCCAGTCCCTTATCGACCAGCCCCCTGATTTGTTCTTCGCTATAACCGATATTTTTCAAAATCGCGTTTGTATCCATGCCGTGAGATGGCATTCCACGCCATATTTTTCCCGGATTATTTTTGAATTTAGGCATCACATTTGGCCCTTTGCAGGTTTCGCCATTCATGGTTTGCCATTCGGTAATCGATTCACGCGCGATATATTGCGGATTGTCTTCAAGCTCTGGAATAGTCAGCACTTTAGCGCTGGCAATATTGAGTTCTGAAAGACGTTTGAGTACTTCTGTGATGGGTTGCTTAGCTAGCCATTCATCTAATTTGTCTTCAAATAATTGACCATGAGGGCAATTAATACGGTGAATAAGTTGAGTGCCTTCAGGCACTTCCGGTGTACCAAGCAGATGAGCAAGTCCGATATCTTTGAAGATTTCTTGAATTTGAGTGATACCGACAACTTCCATCACGATATAACCATCTTGGCAACGGTAAAGCCCACAGCCGGCATAGTACGGATCTTTCCCTTTGGTCATACGAGGACAGATTTCGCCACCATTGAAATAGTCCATCATGAAGTATTGCCCCATACGCAACATCACTTCATACATAGCAATATCAATACTTTCGCCTTTGCCTGTTTGTTGAACTTTATACAGTGCCGCTAACGCAGAAGTGGTTGCGGTCATCCCTGAGAAATAGTCTGCGGTATAAGGGAAGGCTGGCATTGGCTGATCTTTGTCACCGTTTTGAATAAGGTAACCACTGAAAGCCTGAGCAATGGTGTTATAAGCGGGTAAGTTGGTGTATTGCGGATCGCCATATTGACCAAAACCCGATAAATGAGCGATAACTAATTTAGGGTTATGTTCCCATAATACTTCATCTGTAATACCGCGACGTGCAAAGGCAGGGCCTTTACTTGCTTCGATAAAGATGTCGGTTGTTTCCATTAATTTTAGAAACGCATCACGACCTTCGTCTTTAAAGATATTTAACGATAGTGCATGAAGATTACGGCGAGAAAGTTGAGGGTAGTGAGGTTGAACGCGAATGGTGTCAGCCCATGCAACGTTTTCAATCCAAATCACTTCAGCTCCCCATTCTGCGAACATTTGTCCTGCGAATGGCCCTGCAATTTCAATTCCTGAAAACACAACACGAACCCCTGAAAGTGGGCCGAATTGTGGCATTGGTAAATGTTCTGTCATAGCATCACCTCGTAAGTGGTCTGAGTGAAAACTCTCTCATCATTTGATGAGAGAGTTATTCGTGATTAATTAGCGATACTGTTTAAGTACTGAACGTCCTAATGTCAGGATCTGCATTTCATCAGAACCACCAGATACACGGTCAACACGAAGGTCACGCCAGAAACGAGAAATACGGTGCTCGCCAGCAATACCGACACCACCAAGCACTTGCATTGCACTATCAACTACTTCAAACGCCGCATTTGCACAGAAGTATTTACACATAGCTGCATCACCAGAAGTGATTAAGTTGTTGTCACTCTTCCATGCAGTTTCATATAACATGTTGCGCATTGAATTGAGTTTGATCGCCATATGAGCGAATTTTTCTTGAATAAGTTGGAAACGACCGATAGCTTCGCCAAATTGCACACGTTGGTTGGCATAACGTGCCGCATCTTCAAATGCACACATCGCTGTACCGTAGTTAGTGAGTGCCACTAAGAAACGCTCGTGGTCGAACTCTTCTTTCACACGGTTAAAGCCGTTACCTTCACGACCAAACATGTCTTTCTCTTCAAGCTCAACGTTGTCGAAAGTGATTTCACAGCAGCTATCCATACGTAAACCTAGTTTTTCTAACTTGTTGACTTTGATACCTGGTTTGCTCATATCCACAAACCATTCAGTGAAGATAGGTTTATCTGGAGACGCTGAATCACGGCTCATCACAACAACGTAAGGGGTATAGGCACTACTAGTGATAAAGCACTTGCTACCATTGAGGTAAACTTTGCCATCTTTACGGGTATAAGTAGTTTGTAAGCTACCTACGTCAGAGCCTGCGCCGGGTTCTGTAATTGCGGAGTTCCACATCTGTTTACCTGTACCGCGGAACGCCATAATTTTATCAATTTGCTCTTGAGTCCCTTCACGCAAGACGGTGTTAAATCCACCCGGCAATTGATAAAGCACGTAAGTTGGCGCACCTAAACGACCTAATTCCATCCAGATTGCCGCAACAGTAACAAAACCTGCATTTAATCCACCGTGCTCTTCAGGGATAAGCAGATTGTCTATTTCCATATCCGCTAAGGCTTTGACAAAACGTTCTGGGTATTTACTTTCGCGATCACACTGTGCGAAATAAGCTTCCCAGTTTTCACTGGCCATTAATTCGCGGACACCGTCAACAAACAGTTCCTGCTCATCATTCAATCTAAAATCCATGTTAATAACCTCTTAATATGTCATTCTTTGCGTATAGCGGATCAGTCTTTCCAATGTACTTTGGCATCTTTAATAAAGGACAAGGTGACCATGATATTGACGAAAAATAGTGGACATCCTCCAGCGATAATGGCGGTTTGAATTGGTTTTAAACCCCCAAGTGCGAGCAGAATGATGCCGATAACACCGACCAGCACAGACCAGCCGATACGCACTAATAAAGGTGGCTCAGAGCCTTCTTTCATAGAGCGACAAGTGGACATTGCTAGTGTGTAAGAACAGGCGTTAATTAAGGTGACAGTGGCAATAAAGCAGAGGATAAAGAAGCCCCACATTGTCGCTGTACTCAACGGTAATGCCGCCCATGTCTCGATGATTGCGCGAGGTACACCGTATTGTTCAATCAGTTGTGGAATGTTGAGGATATTTTGGTCAATCAGTTGTATGGTGTTGCCACCAAGAATTGTCCAAATTAACCAAGTTCCTGCGGTTAAACCTGAAACCATCCCTAAACATAATTCACGAACAGTACGGCCTTTAGAGATACGTGCTAAGAAGATACTCATTTGGATGGCGTAAATAACCCACCATGCCCAATAGAAGACAGTCCAACCTTGAGGGAATCCACCTTTACCGATTGGGTCTGTATAGAACAGCATACGAGGCATATACATCATCAATGTACCAACAGAGTCAGTGAAGTAATTGACGATAAAGCTCGCACCACCAACGATAAATACCCAACCCAGCATTAAGAAGCTCAGGTAAGTACGAATATCACTGGCGATTTTCACCCCTTTTTGCAGACCGAATGCTACGCAAATTGCGTTTAATAAGATCCAGCAAGAGATAATGATGGCGTCTAATTGCAGGGTATGAGGAATACCAAATAAGTATTGAATACATTCAGTCACTAACGGTGTTGCTAAACCAAGGCTAGTTCCCATTGCCAGAATTAAAGCAACAAGATAGAAGTTATCAATAATGGTTCCGACGATCCCATTAACGTGTTTTTCACCGATTAGCGGGGTTAAGGTGCTACTTGGACGGATAACTTCCATTTTGCGAACAAAGAAGAAGTAAGCGAATGCAACAGAAAGGAAACTATAAGTCGCCCAAGGTAAAGGACCCCAGTGGAACAAGCTGTAAGCAAGGCCAATTTCTTTAGCTTGAGTTGAGTAAGCTTCCATCCCAAAAGGAGGGCTTGAAATATAGTAGTATATTTCAATCGAACCCCAGAAGAGGACGGCAGCCGACGTACAAGACGCAAACATCATGAAGATCCAGCTTGCGGTACTAAATTCAGGTTTATCTTCCCCAAGGCGTTTATTGGCATAACGACCGAAGACTAACCAAAACCAACCCCCGAACATAATGACCATGTACCATTCGAAGGCCCAACCCCAGACATTGGTAACATAGCTGAATACGGCATTAATCACTTCATTTGAAGCGTCAAGATCACGTACCGTTAGCCAGCATAAAATACCAACAATGATTAATGGCGGAAAAAAAACCTTCGGTTCTATTCCTGCCTTTTTATTATCTTTGCTCATAGGTAAATTTTCCAAATATATTTAACGCAGAAGTTTAAGTAGTGTTAATTCCTAATATCTAATAAAGCATTTGAGTTTATTTATGAATATTTCGTCTATTGGTGTTTCATCATAATAGATAAATAAACTGATTGGCTAACCCACAAATCGATTAATGATGATGAATAATGGATATTATAAGAAATCCATTCTGTTATTCACTTCACACTATTCTTTTTGTCGATTTTATGTTACGTTTTATAACGTTTTATTTTCATTGTAACTTATTGATAATTATATCTATCGTTTTGTATGTAATAGGGTTGTTATATTCTGTCTTTCAATATTGTTGATCTTGGTGGCAATATTGAACGTTAAATACCGTTATATTTATTATGTTCAATATTGTTGATCGATGTAGCAATATTGAACGTTGTTCACTTCAATTAAAACTAATTTCAATATTGGTGATATGTTTAGCAATATTGAAACCTATCCATTCTTTATTTGTTAATGTTCAATATTGGTGACCTAGGTTTAATTTTTTAATCTCTTAATTGTGTTAATTCTATATTACATTGCCAGAGCAAATGACATTATTTATTAATTTCAGGAGATGTAATGAATATTATTACATGTTACAAGAGTGTTCCCGATGAGCAGGATATTACGGTAAATAGCGCAGACAGTTCGCTGGATTTTTCTCGTGCTAACACCAAAATCAGCCAATATGATTTAAATGCAATTGAAGCCGCTAATCAGCTTAAGACTCAACTTGATGGCATTCAAATCACGGCAATGAGTGTTGGTGGTAAAGCACTGACAAATGCGAAAGCACGTAAAGACGTACTTTCGCGTGGTGCTGATGAACTCGTAGTTGTGGTTGATGACCAATTTGAAGCTTCTTTACCTTACCAAACAGCGGTTGCGCTGGCTGCGGCAGCGACTAAAAAAGGTTATGACTTAATTCTTTGCGGTGACGGCTCTGCGGATCTTAGCTCACAACAAGTTAGTTTGCTGGTGGGTGAATTATTAAATGTTCCTGCGATAAATGGTATTAACAAAATTGTTTCTCTTTCTAATGACTCAATTACGGTTGAGCGCGAGTTAGAAAATGAAATCGAAACACTGACCATTCCATTACCTGCTGTTATCGCCGTTTCTACCGACATTAACACACCTCAAATTCCTTCGATGAAAGCCATTCTTGGCGCGGCCAAGAAACCTGTTCAGCAATGGAGTGTTGCCGATCTTGGTCTGGATGCGATTACTACGCGTTCAGAGCAAAAAGTGGCGGCACCAAAACAGAAAGTACGTCAACGCATCATTATTGAAGGTGATGGCGATGATCAGATTGCTGAGTTGGCAGAACATTTACGTAAAATTCTTAAGTAATAGGGGGAGTTATGAGCCAGTTTTCAACTGTTTGGGTATTTAGTGATGCACTTTCCCGTTTACCAGAATTAATGGGTGGCGCTTCTTCATCAGGGCAATCTATCAATGTATTTACATTGAATGATGAACAAAGCGTTGCTGCTTTTAAATTAGGGGCAACAGAGGTTTTCCAATTAGAAGGTAAACCTGACGATCGCATTATTGAAGACTATGCACAGAGCATGGTTGAAACCATTAAACAAAAAGGTGATGCAGGATTAGTGCTATTGCCTAATACACGTCGCGGAAAATTATTAGCTGCACGTTTAGGCCACCGTTTAGAAGCAGTCGTTTCTAACGACGCCCAATCTTTAAAAGCAGATGGTGATGCATTAGTGGCAAAACACATGGTTTACGGCGGTCTTGCTTTTGGTGATGAAATCCTGAAAACCCCTTACTGTGTGGTAACTGCAAGCGTGGGTGCTTTTAATGTTGCATCAGAAACTGGCGCTACAGGTAATGCACAAAAAGTCGCATGGATTGCTCCAGCTCAAACTATCGTTCGCAATTCAGTTCAACCACGCGCAATCAACACAGTTGATTTAGATAAAGCGCGCTTTGTTGTTAGCGTTGGTCGCGGTATCGGTAGCAAAGAAAATATCGTTATTGCAGAAGAGTTAGCGAAAGCCATTGGTGCTGAAATCGCCTGTTCTCGCCCTGTTGCTGAAAATGAGAAATGGATGGAACACGAGCGCTATGTCGGTATTTCTAACCTGATGCTAAAACCTGAACTCTATTTAGCAGCAGGTATTTCAGGACAAATTCAACATATGGTTGGCGCTAATGGTGCACAAACTATTGTTGCTATTAATAAAGACAAAAATGCACCTATCTTCCAATTCGCTGACTACGGCATTGTTGGTGATTTAATGAAGATTTTACCTGCATTAACTCGTCAATTATCTAACTGATTTATTTAAGCAGGGAAGGAAACTTATCTGCTGTTTATCGCAAATTCTGGAGATGTTATGTCCGATTCCGAAGATATTTTCGATGCCATTATTGTTGGCGCAGGATTAGCAGGATCTGTGGCTGCACTTGTTTTGGCAAGAGAAGGCGCACAAGTATTGCTAATAGAAAGAGGTAACTACGCTGGCGGGAAAAATGTAACCGGTGGTCGTATGTATGCACATACCCTTGAGCGCATCATTCCTGAGTTTGCGCAAGAAGCGCCTGTTGAACGCGTGATTACTCATGAAAAATTGTCATTTATGACTGAAACAGGCGCAATGACGATTGATTACCAAAACACGGAAGGGAACAACCCCAAAACGGCCTCTTGGTCTGTATTACGGGGCGAGTTTGACCAATGGCTAATGGAACAAGCCGAAAACGCGGGTGCGCAATGTATTACGGGTATTCGTGTTGATAAGCTCGTTGAGCGTGATGGCAAGATTGTCGGCGTCGAGGCAGACGGTGATGTGTTAGAAGCCAAAGCGGTGATCCTCGCCGATGGTGTGAATTCTATCTTGGCTGAACAGTTAGGGATGACAAAACGTGTTGCGGCTGAAAATGTAGCCGTGGGTGTAAAAGAGATCATCGAACTGCCTGAAAGTGTCATTAAAGATCGTTTTAACCTAAAAGATAACGAAGGTGTGGCTTGGTTATTTGCAGGTTCGCCTACCGATGGACTAATGGGTGGCGGTTTCTTATATACCAATAAAACCACGCTTTCTTTAGGTCTTGTCTGTGGGCTTCACCATATTAAAGATGCAAAAAAATCAGTGCCACAAATGCTGGAAGATTTTAAACAGCATCCCGTTGTTGCTCCGCTAATTGAAGGCGGAAAAATGGTGGAATATGGTGCACACGTTGTTCCTGAAGCTGGATTAAGAATGCAAAATGAATTAGTACGTGATGGCGTATTAATTGCTGGTGATGCTGCAGGGATGTGTATGAACCTAGGCTTTACTATCCGTGGCATGGATTTAGCGATGGCATCAGGCGAAGCCGCTGCAAAAACCGTGCTCTCTGCCATGGAGAAAAATGATTTTAGCAAGCAAACGCTAAATGAATATCTCAAACATTTAGAAGATGGCCCGTTACGCGATATGAAAGCCTATCAGCGTATGCCTGATTTACTTGATAACCCTCGTATGTTCACCGCTTACCCTGAAATGGTAGTTGGTATTGCAAAAGATCTCTTCACCGTAACGGGTGATGCGCCAGTACCGATGCGTAAAACCATGATGCGTCATACCAAAAAAGTGGGCTGGATGAATCTGATCAAAGATGGGATCAAAGGAGTAAAAGCAATATGAGTTCTCCCGTAAATGTCGATGTCAAATTAGGCATCAATAAATTTAATGTCGATGAGGAAAATCCACATATCGTCGTTAAAGAGCAGCCTGATATGCAGGTATTGGAAACCTTAGTTAAAGCATGTCCAGCAGGTCTTTATAAAAAGCAAGAAGATGGCACCATCAGCTTTGACTATGCAGGGTGCTTAGAGTGTGGAACTTGTCGAATTCTTGGTTTAGATAGTGCGCTTGAAAAATGGGAATACCCACGCGGAACGTTTGGCGTGGAATATCGTTACGGATAATGTATCGCTACTTTTCTCCCAGTGCTGCTCCGGCCTGGGAGCTTTTCTTTTTTGCTTTATTTAGAAAAAATACCAGGACGCAGTCATGCAACCCAGAAACTTTGATGATATTCGTTTTACCTCTGTACATCGTCGAGTGATGTTATGGGGGAGTGGCGGCCCTTTTCTTGATGGCTATGTATTAGTGATTATTGGTGTGGCATTAGAGCAACTCACACCGTTATTACAGCTTGATACACAATGGATTGGTCTGCTTGGTGCGGCAACATTAGCAGGGCTTTTTATTGGTACATCACTCTTTGGTTATATTTGTGACAAAGTCGGTCGCCGTAAAATGTTCCTTGTGGATATTGTGGCTATTGCCATTATTTCGATTGCGACGATGTTTGTCTCCACGCCAGTGGGGTTGTTGGTGATGCGATTCCTTATTGGGATTGTGATTGGTGCTGATTATCCTATTGCGACCTCGATGATCACTGAATTTTCCAATAAAAAACAACGCGCTTTTGCCGTCGGTTTTATTGCTGCAATGTGGTATATCGGAGCGACTTGCGCCAACTTAGTCGGTTATCTTTTATATGATATTGCAGATGGTTGGCGTTGGATGCTGGGCAGTGCCTTTATCCCTTGCGTGATTATTTTAATTGGTCGCTTTGATTTACCTGAATCACCGTTGTGGCTAATACGCAAAGGGCGTATTAAAGAGTGTAATGAAATGATGATAAAACTCTTTGGTGAACCCGTAGTATTTGAAGCGGAAGATGCCAAAACAACGCGTTTTATCGAGCTATTTAATAAACGTCACTTCTCTTTTGTTCTGTTTGTTGCGGTCATTTGGACTTGCCAAGTTATCCCGATGTTTGCCATTTATACCTTTGGGCCACAGATTGTCGGTTTATTGGGATGGGATGCGGGAAGAAGTGCGGCACTGGGGAATGTGGTGATTAGCCTGTTCTTTATGTTTGGGTGTATTCCTGCCATGTTTTGGTTAAATCAGACAGGGCGACGTCCACTATTGATTGGTAGTTTTGGCATGATGACATTGGCATTATTGGTGCTAGGGGTTTTCCCTGATTTACCTATCTTATTTGTCATCTTAGCGTTTGCGACTTACGCCTTCTTTTCTGGTGGCCCCGGAATTTTACAATGGCTCTATCCTAACGAATTGTTTCCGACTGATATTCGTGCCTCAGCAGTGGGGATCATTATGTCAATAAGCCGTATTGGTACGGTTATTTCAACGTGTGCTCTTCCTGCCTTTATCGCCACTTATGGTATTAACACCACGATGCTGGTGGGGGCTGCGATCTCTTTATTCGGCATGCTAGTCTCTGTGTTGTTTGCACCAGAAACCAAAGGATTAACACTCAATCAAACCTCAACCATGCCAATGCGACGAGGAAAATAGTCAATCTAATCGATGATTAATAAAATAAGTTAAGTGATTTAAATTACTTTTTATTTAGATGTTATAAAATTTAATCATTATTGTATTTATTTTTATATTATTTTGATTTAAATTATCACGTCGATATTTATTGATAAGATTTGTTTATATCTTAAAGTGAGATGAGTATATTTATATTAAAAAAGAGAGTGGTTTTATTTTTTTATTTAAATAAAGTGACTCTCCTTTTTCTTTATTAAAAATAACACCTTTATAACGCCTTGGTTTCAAATTTATCTCATTATTATTAATTACTCTTCAATTACAAATTATATTTAACCCACCAAATCTAGACCTCAATCACAAATCTCTCTCAGACTATTCAAATGACGAAAAACAGTTCGTTATTTACCAAGAATGAATAATTTCCCCTACCCAGAATAAGGTCATTACAGACGTAAACACCAGCAAAGAAGCGGTTGAGTAGGTATTTATGACCTTATTAGAAATGACAGTTAAAGAATGTCTAAACAATGTAGTAAAGCAACATGCTTTACAAATAGCCTTGATTGAAAACCAAAGTAAAAAGACACTTTCTTGGCAACAATTACAACAAGAAGTAGAAAGTGTTGCGCGTGGTTTTTTAGCGATTGGTTTAAAAAAAGGTGATCGTTTAGGTATTTGGTCTGCTAATAGTAAAGAGTGGATAATTTGTTTTCTTGCTGCTGCTCAAATTGGTGTTCCTGTTGTTTGTATTAACTTTCATTTTAAGAAAAGAGAGTTATTAGATTTATGTCGATTAACCGGAATTAAAGCACTCTGTTTTTCTGATGGTTTTAAAAGTAATCATTTTATTGAGGTTGTTAATTGTCTTTCTAAAAAGGCATCTGAAAATAAAGATGTATTACCTCAATTATTTATTAGCATGGGAAATGAACATGCAGAAAAAAGTGTCTCTTTATCTCAATTAAAAGAAGTTAGCCAAAAAATATCAGAGAAAGAATATCAACATGCGGTTGCACAAGTCAGTGTAAAAGATTTGCTGACCATCCAAATGACCTCTGGCAGTACAGCAATGCCTAAAGGTGTCATGTTAAGCCAATATAATGTCATTAATAATGCCATGCTGTCAGCACAGCGCTTAGGTGTTACGCATGACGATGTGATTTGTCTTGCCGTTCCTCTGTTCCACTGTTTTGGACTCTCTTCTTGCCTCTTTTTTGCATTAACAACCGGATGCCAATTAGTTCTTCTCGATAACTATTGTGCTGAAGATGTTTTAAAAGTGGTGCAAGACTATCGTTGTACCGTTATGCATGGCGTGCCAACGATTTTTAGTCGCTTAATGAAGCATGAACAGTTTTCTCACTACGATTTATCTAGTCTTGATAAAGGTATTATTGCTGGGGCGAGTTTTCCTCCTACATTAATCGATGACATCGAAAATATCCTCGGCATGAAAGGGATCACCGTCTCTTATGGCCAAACAGAAGCTTCACCTTGTTGCACTCAAACTCTCCCTAATGATGCTTTAGAGATCAAACGCAGCTCTATTGGTAAGCCTTTACCTTTTGTTGAAATGAAAATTATTAATCCAAAAACAGGCAAACCTGTGCCAGTGGGCACTTTAGGTGAAATTTGCACGTGTGGCTTCCATGTAATGATGGGTTATGACAATGCGCCAGATAAAACTAAAGAAGCGTTAGACGAAGAGGGTTGGTTACACACGGGTGATATTGGTTATGTCGATGAACAAGGAAATTATCACTATGCCTATCGCATGAAAGAGATTGTGGTACGCGGCGGTGAAAATATCAGTCTTTGTGAAATAGAAGAGGCGATTGCTGAATATATTGGTGTTGATGCGACAAAAGCATTTGGGATCCCCTCAGCTGATTTAGGCGAAGAAGTGATTGCCACCATTTGTGTGCAAAAAGGCCACAGCATTGGTGAAAGTGAATTACGCGAATTTCTACAAGAGCGATTGGCTCGCTACAAAATCCCCAAAGAACTCCATTTCTTTACAGAATTTCCTCATACCCCTTGCGGAAAAATTGATGTGCAAGCGCTGAAATTGCAATTGGGTTATAGCGTTTCAATCACGGATGAAAAAACCAAAGTAGCGGGTTAAGTGACAACGGATTTATCCACATTCTGACAACAGCAGTATGAAGTCTAAAAATAATTAGGAGAAGAAATGACAAGTCATAAAGCACTGGAAGGCGTCACCGTAGTTGAGTTGGCGACCTTTATCGCAGTACCTGCAGCGGGTCGTATTTTAGCTGATATGGGAGCGAACGTAATTAAAATCGAATCTCCAAGTGGCGATAACTTACGCTATACCGCACCAACAGAAGGTCGCCCGTTAGATCAACATGAAAACACCAGTTTTGATTTAGAAAACGCCAATAAACGTGGGATCGTGTTAAATACGAAAACAGAAGCAGGGAAAAAAATCCTGTTTGAGCTGTTAGAAAAAGCGGACATTTTCTTAACTAACTGGCGTCCCGGAGCAAGAGAGCGCGCAGGTTTAGACTATGAAACGTTAAAACAACGTTTTCCAAAGTTAGTTTACGCTAGCGTGACAGGTTATGGTGATGAAGGCCCAGATAAAGACCTTCCGGGATTTGACTACACCGCATTCTTTGCGCGTGGTGGTATTTTAGGTTCTCTGTACCAAAAAGGCACAGTACCTATGAATGTGATCCCAGGACTTGGCGATCATCAGTGTGCATTAGGCTTGGTTTCAGGTGTGTTAGCCGCTTATATTCGTGCTCAAAATATCGGCCAAGGTGAGTATGTTTCAACTAACTTACTGCATACCTCAATTTATACCCAAGCAATCATGATCCAAGCGGCACAATACCCTGACTATGGTCAGCCGTATCCAATCGATCGCCGTAATACCACCAGCCCATTTATTCTGGCTTATAAAACAAAAGATGACCGTTTTATTCAAGTCTGTATGCCTGTTTACGACGCTTATTATCCAACCTTTATTTCTTGTATTGGTCGTCCAGATTTAGCAGAAGACGCGCGTTATACCCGTCTACAAGAAGTGGCAAAAAATAATCGCTCTCCTGAATTATATGACCTGATTTGGCAACAAGTTGAGCAAAAAACAGCGTCAGAGTGGGCAGATATTTTCACCAAAAACGATATCCCATTCAGCATTGCACAAACTTGGGAAGAAGTGTTGGAAGACAAACAAGCTTGGGCAATCAACACCTTCTACAACATGAAATACAAAAATGGCAGTGAAAAAGCCTTAGTTCGTCCACCAATTGATTTCTTAGAGAGTGGTTTACCTGAATATCGCCGTGGTCCTTTGTTAGGTGAAGACACACCGTCTGTATTAGCTGAATTAGGATATAGCGCTGAAGAGATAGCAAACCTTGAAGCTAATAAAGACGTGATGACGTGGAAAGAATAATCCACTTACTTTTTTAATTTTCAGGAGAGCAAAGGCATGCAACAAGACATTTTCACAATGGGCGTTGATATCGGATCGTCTGCATCAAAATGCATCATCATGAAAAATGGTGACGTTATTGTCGCGAAGTCGTTGGCATCAGTCGGTGCTGGGACATCTGGCCCTGAAAAAGCGATCAATGAAGTATTGCGCCAATTTGGTGGCGATCTCAGTCAGATCAGCTGGATCTGTGCAACAGGATATGGCCGTAATTCTCTGAAAGAAGCCAATAAAGAAGTGAGCGAATTGAGCTGTCATGCGAAAGGCGCACACTTTCTTTTTCCGGGCGTGAAAACGGTGATTGATATCGGCGGTCAAGACGTTAAGGCACTTCATATGGATGGTGTCGGCCGTTTATTAAACTTTGTGATGAATGATAAGTGCGCTGCTGGTACCGGACGCTTTCTCGATGTGATGTCGCGAGTATTAGAAACCAAAATTTCCGATCTCGCTCAAGAGGGCGCTAAGTCCACTAAAAAAGTCACGATTAGCTCAACCTGTACCGTGTTCTCTGAATCGGAAGTTATCTCCCATCTCGCAAATAACGAAACAATACCCGACGTGATTAATGGTATTCACCGCTCTGTCGCTAGCCGTA
Organism: Proteus sp. CA142267; assembly: GCF_003336825.1. Classification (NCBI taxonomy): domain Bacteria; kingdom Pseudomonadati; phylum Pseudomonadota; class Gammaproteobacteria; order Enterobacterales; family Morganellaceae; genus Proteus; species Proteus sp. CA142267. Next base: position 103,961 of record NZ_QPMG01000010.1, read on the forward strand.
TTGCTGGTCTGGCAAAACGGGTCGGTGTTGAAGCTCCTGTTGTTATGACAGGCGGTGTTGCCAGTAATTTTGAAGTTGTTCGTTATGTTAGCGAAGAGTTGAACGCCTCTATCGCCACCTCTCCATTATCACAATACAACGGGGCGATAGGTGCCGCCATTTATGCCTTTGAAGCGTACCGCCATCAACTGGAAGACGATGCGTTAACAATAGGAACATCAAAATGAGCAATGTAGATATGAATGCGCCGGATTATATTCCTGCGAAAAAACGACTGCAAAAAATCGCGGCTGATGCTTATCAGCGTGCGTGGGACGCGAAAAACAGCGGTGAAAAAATAGGGTGGTGTGCCTCTAACTTTCCTCAAGAAATCGCTGAAACATTAGGTTTATGTGTGGTTTACCCTGAAAACCAAGCCGCTGCAATTGCAGCGAAAGGTGCAGGTTTAAAAATGTGTGAACACGCAGAAAGCATGGGATATTCCAACGATATCTGTGCTTATGCTCGCATCAGCCTCTCTTACATGGATATTAAACAGTGTGAAGAGATGGATATGCCACAGCCAGACTTTCTACTGTGCTGTAACAACATCTGTAACTGCATGATCAAATGGTATGAAAATATCGCTTATGAGCTGAATATCCCGATGATCCTTATCGATATTCCTTATAAAAATGACTATGACACTGATGATGTCACGGTGAAATACGTTCAAGCTCAATTTGATGATGCGATTAAACAACTCGAAAAGGTCACTGGCAAAGTTTTCTCCGAAGAGAAATTTAAAGAAGTTTGTGAGATCTCACAACGTACAGGGCGCGCATGGTTAAAAGCGGCAGAATATTGCCAATATGAACCCTCTCCAATGAATGGTTTTGATCTCTTTAATCACATGGCTGTTGCGGTTTGTGCTCGCGGTAAATTAGAAGCTGCACTGGCTTTTGAGCAACTGTGTGAAGAGATGGAACAAAACATCAAAGAGAAAAAATCGACTTATCGCGGAGAAGAAAAATACCGTGTTCTCTTTGAAGGTATTGCCTGCTGGCCTTACTTGCGTGCCACATCGACTCCGTTAAAAGAGCAGGGTATCAACGTTACCGCTACTGTTTATGCCACCGCGTTTGGTGTGATTTATCAAAACAGCGACGAGATGATGCGAGCTTACTCTTATGTTCCTAACTGTGTCTCTGTTGAGCGTGCTGCGGATATGCGTATTGACGTTAGTCGTCAGAATAAAGTGGACGGCGCGATTATTCACGTTAACCGCAGTTGTAAGCTCTGGAGTGGCATTATGCCTGAAATTGAGCGCCGTATTCGTCATGAACTTAAGATCCCAACAGTGACTTTTGATGGCGACCAAGCTGATCCTCGTGTTTTCTCTGAAGCGCAGTATGTCACCCGTGTTGAAGCATTGACTGAAATTATGGCTGCTAACAAAGCAGAAATGAAAAAGGGAGACATCTAATGAAAACATTAACGGAGTTGTTTGATGAGTTACAAGCCGTGGTGGATAACCCTGTTGCTCAATTAGATGGTTTTATTCGCAGTGGCAAAAAGGTTATTGGTTGTTTTCCTGAATATACCCCGAATGAAATTGTCTATGCGGCAGGTATGGTGCCTTTTGGTATTTGGGGTGCAGAAGGACGTGAGATCTCAGAAGCGAAGAAATATTTTCCTCCTTTCTATTGTGCGTTAGCGCTTTCTTCTCTTGAAATGGGGTTAGATGGCGCGCTGAATAAACTATCAGCAGCCATAATTCCTTCTTTGTGTGACACCTTAAAATGCTTAGGGCAAAACTGGAAAGCCGGTGTGCCACAAGTGCCTTTTATCCAACTGGTACATCCACAAAATCGTAAAACCCCAGCAGGTATTGCTTTCTTAACCGAACAATACAAAAAAATTGCACTGCAATTAGGGGAAATTTCAGGTCAGCCAGTGACAGATGATGCACTGAAAAATGCGATTCATCTGTTTAATCTGCGTCGCGCCGTGTTACGCGAGTTTTCAGAGATGGCTGCGCTTCATCCAAACTTAATCACACCACAACGCCGTAATACCGTGATCAAAAGTGGTTACTTTATGGATGTCGTTGAACATACAAAATCTGTTGAAGCCATTGTTGCACAATGCAAAACCTTATCCCCAGAACCTTGGAAAGGGCACAAAGTTGTTGTGACAGGCATTATTGCGGATAGCCCTTCTATTCTACAAATTTTGGCTGATAACAAGATGGCGATTGTGGCGGATGAAGTCGCACATGAGTCTCGTCAGTTCCGCCAAGATATCCCTGAAAACAAAGCACCTTATGAAGCGATGGCAGAGCAAATCGCTCAACTTGAAGGGTGTTCACTTTTGTATGATCCAGAGAAAAAACGCGGTCGTTTAATTGCCGACATGGTGAAAAACACCGGTGCTGATGGTGTCGTTTATTTGCTGACGAAGTTTTGTGATCCCGAAGAGTTCGATGCCCCTATTGTGAAGAAATTTCTCGATAGAGAAGGCATTCCTTCCATCATTATCGAAATCGATCAGCAAACTAAAACATATGAACAGGCAAGAACGGCACTGCAAACTTTTGCAGATGTGCTTTCTGCTTAACAACATTAATCAATAGTCACAAAAGACCTGCGTCATGTACGCAGGTCAATTGAACCCTAACACATATAAGTGGGGCAATCATGGGTATTATTTGTTTAATCATCGGGCTAGCGATATTAATGATTATGTGTATGAAAGGCATACATATTTTCATTTCTGTCTTTACCACCAGCCTGTTTCTTGCTGTGACTGCATGGCTTGTATCACCAGATATGCTTAATCCTGTCGATGCACTATTACAAGTGTATACCGGCGGATTAGGTGGTTATTTTGGCAGCTTCTTCTTCATTTTCGTACTTGGTGCGATTTTTGGCAAACTAACCGCTATCAGTGGCGCTGCTGATAGTGTTGCCTCTTTTATTATTGGTAAATTTGGTGAAAGAGCCGTTATTCCTTCATTAGTTGCGGCTTGTGCCATTTTAGCCTACGGCGGTGTTTCAGTGTTTGTTGCACTGTTTACCGTTTATTCAATGATGGTGAGTTTATTCCGCAAAGCGAATCTTCCTCGCAGACTTATTCCGGCTGTCTATTTTGCAGGTGCGGGTACGTTTGTGATGATAATGCCGGGCTCCCCTCAGATCCAAAACCTTATCCCAATGAAATTCTTAGGTACTTCGGCTACTGCTGGTTTAGTACCGGGGATGTTGACTGCACTGTTCCAAGTCACCTTAGTCATTATTTATCTCACTTGGTTATTTAAGCGTGTAAAAGCAAAAGGCGAAGGCTGGGTTGAAGACGAAAAAACTGCAAAAGCAGAGGAAGGTAAGAAAGATCGTCAATTACCTAATGTGTTAGTCGCATTACTCCCTATGCTTATTCTGCTTGTCGTGCTGAATATCCTAAAATGGGACCCTGCTATTGCGTTGTTCTGCGCGATTATTGCCGCCTTAATTGTGTACTTACGCTACCTCGATTGGAAAAAACTTGTCCCTAATTTAGCCGCAGGAACGATGGAAGGGGTGACCTCCCTCTTTAACACGGCAGTTATTGTTGGGTTTGGTGCGTTAGTCATGACCTTACCTGCGTTCAAAGAATCATTCCAAGCAATCGCTCAATCGGGTCTTAATCCACTTGTTGTGACTGCAATTTCAGTCGGTGCCTTGGTGTTTATCAGTGGTTCAGGCTCTGGTGCGTTAAGTATTGCTATGCCAATGATTGCTGCAATGTTCCCTGCAACTGTGGTTGATCAAGGCTCCTTACACCGTGTAGCCACAATGGCATCTATGAGTACAACACCTCCATTTAACGGATTGATTATTACTGTCTTTAGCGTCTGTGGTGTCAGCCATAAAGAGGGATACGGTCCTGTGGGTACATTAACCCTCGCTATCCCACTGTTAGCCATGATGTTTATGTTGCTGCTGTACACCTTTTTACCTGCATCTATAGCGACGATGTAGAAATAACGTTAACCCATTAATGCGTGCGATAAGACGACAAACGTGAAATCGCACGCCATAGAGATAACCATAAATATTCTCAGAGGAAAATAAACATGGATTTTCAGCTAACAGAAGAACAAGTCCTGATCCGCGATATGGTCAGAGAGTTTGTTGAAAACGATATTAAACCAATTGCGGGTGCAATTGATAAAGAGCATCGTTTTCCAAGTGAAAGCATCGCCCCGATGGCTGAATTAGGACTCTTTGGTTTCAATATTGATGAAGCTTATGGTGGTACAGAGGCGGATGCAATTAGCTATGTATTAGCAACAGAAGAGATGGCAAAAGTCAGTGCCTCTCACGCGATGATCATGGGTTCACAATGCTCTTTAACGGGCCCAATTATTCAAAAATATGCTAATGAAGAGACTAAAGCACGCATTTTACCAGGCGTAGTTTCTGGCGAAAAATTAGGGTGCTTCTGTTTGTCTGAACCTAGCGCGGGTTGTGATGCTGCGGCTCAAGAAACAACCGCTGTTCGCCAAGGCGATAACTATGTGATTAATGGCTCTAAATTGTGGATCACCGCGGCACCTCAAGGTGCGTTCTTTATCGTGTTTGCCATGACAGATAAAAGTAAAGGCGTTAAGGGGATCACTGCATTCTTAGTTGAGCGTGATAACCCGAGTATCAGCATTGGTTTACCTGAAGATAAAATGGGCATGAACGGCTCTGAAACCTGCTCTGTGAGTTTTAGTGATTGCGTTGTTTCAGCTAGCGCTATGTTAGGCGAAGAAGGTAAAGGCTTTAATATCGCAATGGAAACCTTAGATGGTGGGCGTTTAAGTTGTTCTGCGCTTGCATTGGGGATCGCGCAAAGCGCATTAGATGCCACTATTGCTTACACCAAAGAGCGTATTCAATTTGGTAAACCAATTGCTGCTAATCAAGGTATTCAATGGGTATTAGTGGATATGGCAACCCGTGTTGATTGCGCCCGTATGCTGGTTTATCGCGCGGCTGCAGCCAAAATGGCAGGTCTTCCTTATACCCGTGAATCTGCTCAAGCCAAACTTTATGCAGCAGAAGCTGCCACTTATGTGACTCAAAAAGCCGTCCAATTACATGGCGGTATGGGTTACACCAAATCCTATCCTGTTGAACGTCTGATGCGTGAAGCAAAACTCACCGAAATTTTTGAAGGCACAAGTGAAGTGCAACGCATGGTTATCGCTAAACATATTTTAGCGTAATGAGATTTGAGCTTATTAATTTGTTGCATTGTGCAAAACGGAGAATGTGAATTATGAAACTTATTGCCTGCTGTAAGGTTGTTCATGACGAACAAGACATCACAACACGGCCTGATCGTACACTCGCAACTGATAATGCGGGTTTAAAAATTAGCTTGTATGACTTGAATGCCATTGAAACCGCAGTAGAAATTGCCTCTACCCTTGGTGATAGCACTGTAACTGCATTAAGTGTGGGTACAAGTGCAATGGTTGAAAACGCGAAGATCAAAAAAGATATTTTATCGCGTGGTCCTGATGCATTAACACTGGTTGCAGATGATGCATGTAGCGCTCTTTATTCAACGGATACTGCCAATATTATTGCGCAAGCGGCACAAAAAGTTGGTTTTGACTTATTAGTTTTCGGCGAAGGTTCTGGTGACTTATATGCTCAACAAACAGGTTTAGCGGTAGGTGAATATTTAGGTTTACCTTGTGTCAACGCAGTAAACAAAATCACCGTTGAAGGTGACAAAATCATTGTTGAACGTGACTTAGAAAATATCACGGAAGAACTAGAGCTGACATTACCTGCCGTTGTGTGTGTCACTTCAAGTATTAACACACCAAAACTCCCTTCAATGAAAGCCATTTTAGCAGCAAATAAAAAGCCTGTTGAAAAGCTGGGTTTGGGAGATATCGGTGTTGATATTTCTGCTCTGACTGTTGTGCAAACACAAGTGTGTGCACCAGAACAGACTGATCGCCTCGGTATTATTTTAGATGGTGATTCAGATGAAAATATTGCCACTTTTGCTGAACATTTACGCCAAGCGGTTAATCAATAAGGAGATTAAAAATGGCTAGTTTACTACCTACTACCTTTGTTTATGCCGAAAAAGCGGATGATTTAGCAAAGCTGATTGCGTTTGCTCGTGGTCTTGGTGAAAAGGTTAATGTGCTGTTTATTGGTGATGATGAAAGTACGCGTGAATGTGTCAATTTAGGCGCTGACTGTGTTTATTGTTTCGCACCACAAGAAGGTGTAATTGTTGAAGATTATGCAGCCTCTTTTGCCGCCATTATTAAAGAAGCGGGCGCGAATGCACTGGTTCTCCTTGCTTCATCAAAACGTGCAAAAGCGATTGCAGCTCGCCTTGGCGTAACGTTAAAAGCCGGTGTTGTCAGTGATGCATTAAGTCTTGCTATTGAAAACAATACCGTGATTGCGACACACCAAGTTTATGGTGGTTTAGCACATGCTAAAGCAGAAATTCGCTCACCTTATGCGATTGCCACTGTGGGCAGTGCACTTGATGTGGAAGCCATCAAAGATGCACCCAATGCACCTGTGGTGCAAAGTGCCTTTATCGCCCCCGCACATACATTAAAAGTGTTAGCACGTAAGCCAAAACAAGGTAGTACTGTTGATTTAGGTAAAGCGCATTGTGTTGTTGGTGTTGGACGTGGTTTTGCTAAGGCTGATGATATTGCATTAGCGTCAGCATTAGCGAAAGCCCTTCAAGGTGAAGTGGGTTGTTCTCGTCCAATCGCTGAAGGTGAAGGCTGGATGGAACACGATCGCTACATTGGTGTTTCAGGCGTGACTTTAGGTGCAGATGTTTATGTTGCTGTCGGCATTTCAGGGCAAATCCAACATATGGTTGGTGTGGATAGAGCAAAAATCATTGTTGGTATCAACAAAGATAAAAATGCCCCAATTTTCAATATGGTGGATTACGGTATTGTTGGCGACCTCTACAAAGTGTTACCTGCATTAACCGCGAAGCTTGGCGGCTAATCACCGTAGGTCGCTTAGTGATAATTTGCTAAGCGACCACACATAATAAAAGGATAGGAAAGTATGTCAGACGATATTTTTGACGCCATTATTGTGGGTGGTGGACTTGCTGGTGGTACTGCTGCCTATGTATTAGCACAAGCAGGGTGTGATGTTTTAGTGGTAGAGCGAGGTAATTTCGCTGGCAGTAAAAATATGACTGGTGGGCGTTTATATGCACACAGTCTTGAAAAAATCATTCCCAATTTTGCCCAAGAAGCCCCTGTTGAACGGCTTGTGACACGCGAAAAAATTTCCATGCTAACGGAAACCGATGGCGTCACTTTAGATTATCAACACACTCAACAAGAAGAGGAAGCCGCGCGCTCTTATACGGTATTGCGTTCTTCATTTGATCAATGGTTAATGGGAAAAGCAGAAGACGCTGGCGCACAAGTGATCACAGGCGTTCGTGTCGATGAAGTGTTGGTAAAAGATGGCAAGGTGTGTGGCGTAAAAGCGGGTGATGATGAAATTGAGGCCCATGTTGTTATTCTCGCTGATGGTGTTAACTCATTATTAGCAAAACAGTTAGGTATGACACAAAAAGTTAATCCCCATACCGTGGCTGTGGGTGTTAAAGAGTTATTGGAATTCTCGCCACAACAAATGGAAGATCGATTTGGTTGTACTAATGATGAAGGTTTAGCTTGGCTTTTTGCTGGCGCACCATCAGGCGGATATTTAGGTGGTGGATTCTTATATACCAATAAAAATACCGTTTCTTTAGGCCTTGTTTTAGGGCTGCATAATGTCGATAAATTCGAAAAAACGGTTCCTCAATTATTAGAAGATTTTAAACAACATCCTGTTGTTGCACCACTTATCAAAGACGGCAAATTATTAGAATATTCAGCACATATGGTGCCCGAAGGTGGCATGAATATGGTATCTGAATTAGTCAAAGATGGCGTATTAGTTGCGGGAGATGCTGCTGGATTTTGCCTTAACGTTGGCTATACAGTAAGAGGGATGGATCTAGCAATTGCCTCTGGTGAAGCGGCTGCAAAAGCAGTATTAATGGCGAAAGAGCAAAACAGCTATAGCCAAAAAGAATTAAGTTGCTACCAATCTTTATTAAATGACAGTTTCGTCATGAAAGATATGAAATTATACAAAGACTTACCTTCTTTCCTTGATAATACAAGATTCTTTACGGATTACCCGCAAATGGCAGCCAATGTCATGCATGATTTATTCGTGATTAATGGCCCAGAAAAACCTGTACGTAAGAAAATACTGTCTCAAGTTAAGAAAGTCGGTGTGATGAACTTAATTAAAGATGGATTTAAGGGGGTACGTTCTTTATGAGTCAAGTAAACGTAGACGTTAAATTAGGCGTCAATAAATTTAATGTGGATGAGGAAAATCCACATATCGTTTTAAAGGATGATATCGATCCTGCACAATTTGAAATCTTAATGAAAGCTTGCCCCGCAGGGTTATATAAAAAAGATGAAAAAGGACAATATCTTTTTGATTATGCAGGATGTTTAGAGTGTGGTACTTGCCGTGTTTTATGTGGCGATACAATTTTAAAAAAATGGGAGTATCCGTGTGGCACATTAGGCATTGAGTTTCGTTACGGCTGATGTGATAACTTTTATCTCCTCCCTCTAGAATAACCTCCAAAATGTAAACTAGAGGGGGAGATAATTAGTCTATTTATCTTAATGAGTGTATTTTCCGATATTCGGAAGGTGTCATAAAAAATTCGGATTTAAATTTTCTACTCAAATTAGAAATATCGCTAAATCCACATTCATAAGCTAACTGTGTAATATTTTTCTCTGCCAAGAGAGGATTAACTAAAGCCGTTTTATAATTCTCAAGACGTTTTTGGTAGATCCAACGAAGTACAGACGTATTTTGTTCTTTAAATAACATCTGTAAATAGCGTACGGAGATCCCACACGCATTTGCACATTCATTTACACTGAGATCAGGATCAGAAAGATGTTGCTCAAGATAGTGCTGAGCAAAATAAAATAGCGTTGATCTTCCTAAGCTTTGCGGTGGTGTCGCAATACTGTATTCACTGAAAGCAGATGTAATTAGATTCAATAAAATATCGGCAAGTTGCTGTGCATGTTGTGGTGGCATTGAATCTAAGAACGGAATATAGCGCATCACAAAGCTATAAACGAGAGAGCCAGTAATGCTATTACCACGTATCGCTCTTGCGGTGAGATTTTGGGTATTGCCTAAACGTGATGCCAATTTCTCTCTTGGGATCAAAATTTTAAATAATGAGTAATCGTTATCAAAAGACCATGATACGGGTCTTGCCATATCAAAAATACAAAAGTCACCTTGCCGTAGAAATGCGGTTCTTCCATCTTGAGTAAGATGGCTGGTTCCTGAACGCTGTATCTCAATTTGAAAATGCTCTTCTAAGCTCAGTTTATGAGTTAAAGGACGGCTACTCGCCCAGTGCCCATTAGACTCTAGCTGAATAAAGCGCATATTTGTCACCTGTTGCTCGACAATATTGGCATAAAATCGAGAATGAGGAGGCAATTCGACTTCATTGCATTCATAAGACGATAAAAAGCGGTCTTTTATTGTATCCCTGAATACGGAAAACCGATCTACGTCAGGGAGTTCCCGAGTCGTAAACATGCTTTTCATAGTACGCCCACTTTTATTGAAAGTATTTTGTTGTGTTGCTATTCGTCAGGTTTAAAAATGGCTTAAATCAGACAGAAATAGAATAATTCTTTTTGATAACTTTAATCTAAAAATTAGAATAGTAAGTTTAAATAATTATTAATGAAGATATCGACTATCTTCTTTGTTAATAAATTGAAGACAATATATTTAAAAATTTTTAATTTATTTAAACTAAAGTCATGTAAATTATATAATTAATTTATAGCACTTTTGATGCTATCATTTCTATGCTATTAATCCTAAGTTAATTTCCTATCTTTAGAGAGAGATCTCATAAATAGATTAAGAGTGATTCTTATTAATATCTCGTTTATTTCATTCTTTTCAGAGTGTGAGTTAATATGGATTTTATGTACTGGATATAATCATTTGTTAAATAATATTGTTATTTATTGTTAATCGTAGCGTTATTAATTATATAAAATATAATTAAATTTCTATAAATTTAATTATTAATAGAATTAATAATATATATTACAACAATTCTTCCTTTGATATCATGATTTATTAATAGTAAATATATTTAATCTTAACGATGTTCACGCTTTCATTTGTTGTGAACAAATCAATATCGTGAATGTGAAATAGGTTTTTCGATTTATAAAACATTATTTATGTAGTATTTAGCCCACTAAAATAAGTGGGCTAAACATGACTATTTTTTATCTTTAACGTAGACCTTGCACACTTTCCACCAAATTGGCTAACTGTGATACTACGCGCTCGCCAATATCAGCGTTATCACCACCCAATGCTTTATTACGCATAAAGTCTTTCTTGATTTGTGCCCAACGAATGGTGTCTTTTTCGGTTAATTTTCCACGTAACTCAGCAAGTTTTAATAAGTTCTCTTCAGCACCTGTTGTTAGCAGTTGTGCTTCACCAAGATAGTGATCGTCTAGCAAGCGTTCAATTTCTTCATCATTCATTACCGCAGATACTTTCTCACTTAATTTATTCATATTGCGGTAACTACCTTGTAAGCGGAATGCTGGCTCTGTGCGATATTTATCTGATTGCGCTGCGCTGGCAATATATTGCTGATTCACTTTTAAGATAACGTTTCTTAAGGTAATTAAGTGCTTAAGTACCATCACTATTTCGTTAATTTCAGCATCTGAATATGGGTAACTTAATGTGTTGGTAGAAACAGATTTCCCTATTGCTTTATCCACTAAAACATAGAGATCGTTAAGATCACGCAGAGCCAGCGGTGCTAATACCGCATTAGATGTTAGGCTGTTTTCGATATAACTGAGCGCAAAGGCTTCATCCATACCACCTAGTACTTCACCTAAGTTATAAATATCAGCACGGTTAGCCAGCATATCAGGAATACGGAAGACTTCGCCTGATTCGGTATAAGGGTTTCCTGCCATTACGACACAGAATTTTTTGCCACGCATATCATAGGTTTTGGTTTTTCCTTTCCATACCCCTTCAATACGTCTTGTTCCATCACACAGTGAGATAAATTTTTGTAAGAATTCAGGGTGAGTATGCTGAATATCATCCACATACAGCATAACGTTATTACCCATTTCTAGTGCTAAGTTGAGTTTCTCAAGCTCTTGTCTCGCTGTTGCGTTGGGCGCTTGCTCCGGATCGAGCGATAGCACGTTATGTCCTAACGCAGGACCATTGATCTTCATAAAAATAAGACCTAAACGTGCGGCTGCATATTCCATTAATGTGGTTTTGCCGTAACCCGGAGGGGAGATCATTAATAATAATCCCATTAAATCGGTGCGCTTACCTTCTCCTAAAGCACCAATTTGTTTTGCCATATTGTCGCCAATAATCGGTAAATAAACATTATTAATCAGCTTGTTACGGACAAAGGAGCTTAACGGTTTGGCTTTAAATTCATGTGGTTTTAAGCGCTCACGTTCATCACTGACTATTTTCTGACGCAAGGTGAGGTACTGTCTAAATGCAGGAATAAAGTTTTTTCGCTGCCCGCGCATTCGACTGAAATAATCATCTAAACTGAGTGATAACGCTTGATTTTCAATCGTTGGGTGAGAGCCTAATAGTCCCGTCACTGTAAAGTATAAATCGGCTTCACTATAACGGGCTGATGCGACTTTATCTAAAATAATGATAGCAATAGCACCCGGAATATAAGGCGTAAGATAGGCATAATCAGGTAGAGAGCATAACCCTTGTAGCCAATTTTGGATCAGTGCCCAACGCTGTGCGTATCGCGCACCTAAATTTTGTTGTGAACGATTAAAGTCCATCCACATATGGGCTTCTTCTAATCGACTTTGCAGTGCAATCACTAGCTCTTTAGCGTATTTGCTATAAACCAATTCAATGGGTGTTTTCGCCAACGCAAAGCTTAAATATTCAGAGGCTTGTATCGGAATATAGTGTTCGCACTCAATCGGATTATCATGAAGAAATAGGCGTATATCCGCTTCAATTTCAGCTTGCAGGTCGGTTAATGCGTCATCTGTATGGAATAATTGCTGAATATTCAGTGCTGTTCTTGCACGTTCAGGCCACAGGGCAGGGTATTGCTCATTTTGTTTGGTTTCCCAAAATAGTGCGGCTACTGCGCGTGCAGTGGGGTTATAACGTAGAAGATCGGCACTTTCACCTATTGGGATCAGCTTTTTCAATATAGCGATCGCATCGTGATCGTGGATCCCTTTTTCATAGCCTTCTTTATAACGTGGCGTTGCGAAATCACGCACGAGCTTTTCCAGCTTTTCTGGAATAGTGAGTGCTTCTTTTAGTGTTTCGTAATCAAGACCATCTTGACGTTTTCCTGCCGCATAAATAATGGAGTAAGCAAGGTATTCTGCGCGATAAACGGTGTCTGATTCAGACTCAAGTGAAGCATTCCAATAAGGCTGTAATTGGGCAAGTTCTGCATTTTCAATCGGCTCTTGGTAATCCGTTCCTGTCAGGTATAACCAGAGTTTATCTTCTTTAGGTAAGATAGTGAGATCAAGCTCTTGCGTATTAACACTAAAACGATGGCGAGGCCCTAATTTAATGATATTACCGCCGTCTTCAAAAATATCAGTTTTATCTCGCAGAATACGAATAGCCTGATCACGAGAGGATTTTAGACGCGCATCAATATCATCAGCTTTGACGTTATCATTGATTTCTCTTAGTTTTTCAATGATTTCCCGCGTTTTTAATGATAGTGGATCGGATGCAAAGAATGCATTTAACTCATCTTGTGATTGTAAGCGAGAGGTTCGACGTTGCAGATTTTCCAGCAAGCGATTTGCCGCAGTAAGCAGGCTTTGTGATCGACGTTGACGATCATCAAGCAGTACTTGTTTGTGAGATTCAAAGGTTTCAACTAACTCTTCACGTTTAGCGAGAATATCATCAAGAAATTCATCATGATGGCTAAATTGGCTTTCCAGCTCTTCTAATTGAAGCAATAAGCGAGAAAGTTGATCATCACAACGCTCAGGATCGGTTGCAAGGGATAATGCATTAGTGATCCCTTGGCTAAACAAGCGAAATTGTGCGCCAAATTGGGCCACGCTTTCGACACTACTTTGTGATTTGCGTTTTTGTTGTAGTCGAGCGCGGGATTGGTTTAGTTGAGCATAGATCTGTGAAATTGCATCAATAATATGCGTTTGTTGAGTGATATCTTGGAATGTTAAAGATGCCATTAAATTAGAAAGCATATCCAAATCAGTAGACATTTTTTCCATGTCATTCATCGGGATATCTAACTGTGCGCTGTTTTGTGCTTTTTCAATGAGATTTTCAAAGGTAACAAGCTGAGTTTTAAACGGTTGTAATGCTTTATCACTGGCAAGAAAAAGCGCTGTAGCTTGAGAAACGCGTTGCTGAGTTTCCGTAATTTCCGTTTCCATCACGTTGAGCTTGGTTAAATCCATATAACGGAATTCACGCAATGAAATCAGATGCCCACGATGAGCATTCAGTGAATTTAAGCTATCAACAAATTGTTGTATATCAGTCCAACTATCAGGCAGTGTTAAGGCGAGTAGTGATTTTTGGCGATTAACCGCTTCAAGCATGGATTTCGCAGATTGCTGACGAATACTTTCTACTTTTTCATATTCATCAAGGACTAATTCGCTGGTTTGAGCGATATCTTTGAGGAGTTTTCCAATACCTAAACAGTGTTCATCATTAAACCAATAATAGAGATCTAATAAATTTTTAGGTTGTGAACTGAGTTGCTCATAACGAGCAATAGAAACTTGATTACCTTCAATTTCTTTTGCGACATGCAATATTTCAGAGATCCCTCGAACTAAATCGGCATTACCAATTCTTCCATAGAAACCATTACGAGGCGGTTGTTTATCGGCAAATTCTTCAGAATAGAAGGGAGTTTGCCAAACTTGCATTGGATGAACACGTGTTGCTTCTTCGCCTTCACCTTCAAAGAGTACCATTTTTCCGTCTTCTAACATCGCATAGCCGTGGCCAATTAGAGGCACAGCAAGTTTGCGCTCAATCATATTGTAATTGAAAAGCGCAAGGCGACCTTGTGAAGGCGAGTAGAAAACATATAACACGTCTTCACCATTAGGCGAACGGCGTAGACGGCGGAAATACATACCTTCCATCGGTTGATCAAAGGTTTTGTATTCACCATTTTGCAGGTAATAACCGCCAGGAAAAATAATGCCATGATCTTCAGGTAGTTGAACACAAGCTTGTCCAATTGCATCAATGCGTTGGACAGTTTGCGTCAAAATGTTGTAGACCAAATAACGCCAATTTTCTTCTCGATATGGTAAGATTTTTAATAGAATTAAACTGCCTGTTTGAGCATATTCAATTTGTGCATCATCAAGAGATTGGTTTTTATCTAATACGGCTTCACGATAAATACCTAAACCATCTTCCGTATTATTTTCACATTTGACCGTTAGATCGCCACCGGTTGTTTCGACAAAAACGGTATCAAGAATATTGATATGAGGGAAACGACCATTAACCGTATCTTCACGTTGGGTTTTCGTCCATTCAAAATCGTAAGCAGGGGGAAGAGCGATATCTCGCTCACCACGATTATCAATATATTCAATACGTTGCTTATCACTTGAAATTGACCAACGAAAAACACGCACATCAGTAATACGAGCACCAATCTGGAAACTGGCGAGTAACTTTCCGTCACGCTCAACTAGCTGTAATAGTTGCGTATTTTTATAGTAAGTATAGAGCTCAGTAAAATCTTGAATAAAGCGATTGTCGTTTAAGAACGTATTTTCATAAGGTACGGCTTCAACATCAAACTCGCCCTCATTTTCAATTAAACGATAAAGCGAAAAAACATCTTCAAGATGTGTTTCACGTTTTAATCCAAGGAAAACGTTATAACCAAATAGTAACCACTTACCTACACGAACAATATCTCTGGCTTGGCAGTTATTTTCAGTGCGAATACGAATACGGCCAATAATATCCATTTGGCTTTGACCAAATTCATCTAAGCGATGCTGATTGAGCTCAGTGGCTTTTTGATGAAGTTGTTGACCTTGCTCAGTGAGGCGTTTGCGTAAAATTTCATACGCACCACCTTGTGCAACGGCGCTATCGAGTATTTCCTGCTCGCGATTCGTATCCAGAATGTCAGACATGGTATAACGGATTTCCTTGGCTTAAACGATAAAAACAAAAGAAAAGACACAGAGATAAACGCTATGTCTTTTCACCTCCTTTAAATGAAATTATTCTTCTTTAGAGGAGTCTGATTTAGTTGTCACATCTTTAATTAGCTGACTGGCGCCTTTTGTTGCCATAAATCCATTAATTAAATCTTGAACTTCAGGATTTTTTAATAAAGAAGCGATATCGAGTTTTTTATCTTGTTGAGTACGGTTAATCAGCTTTTCAACGTTCTCTTTGGCAAAACTGCTTTTATCCATAAAACCATCAACAGCTTTGCCTAAGCTTAATGCTTTAGAGAAGGTATTAAAGAAGTTGCCATCACCGCCCACAATTTCAATATTGGTTTTGCTTAGAGCGGCTGCCAATACATCAGCTTGTTCGCGTGCAATTTCTTTGTTGGCTTCAATAGATGCCATTGCTTGTTCAAATTGTTTTTCAAGACGCATGCGGAACTCTTCGTGCGAACGAGCCGTATCGCTAAGGTGATCCATCGATTTAAATTTATCAGTTAAACCATCGGCTTCTGCTTTCAAGCGTTGGCGAATAACTTCGGCTTGTGCTGAACCTAATTGGCCTTCACCGCGTGCTTGAGCGGCAAGTTTTTCTTCAAGGATCTTAGCATCCGCTAAACCGAGCTTCTCTTTTGCATGTGCTTGTTGTTCTTCGCCACGCGCTTGAGCGGCTAATTTTTCTTCCAAGATTTTCGCTTCTGCAAGGCCTTGTTGTTGTTGGGCTTGTGCTTTAGCTTCCATCACTTGCGCTTCAGTTAAGCCTTTTTCTTTCATGCCTCGTGCTTCCGCCAATAGTTTTTCAGCGGTGACATTAGCAAGCACTAATCCTTCTTTCTCTTCAGCTTCTGCAGTTGCTTGGCGTACACGAGCTTCAGCAAGACCTAATGCTGCATGCTCTGCTTCAATACCTTCAGCTAAACGTTTTTTCGCTTCAGCTTGTTTTACTGAGGCTTCTAATTCCGCTTTCGCCATGGTGCTGATTTCTTCAGCTTTGTGCTTAGCACTAGATTCATCGGCTTCAGCTCTTTTCACTTGGCGAACTAAAGATTCTTCCGCTTCTGCTTGTGCATTAATCACAGTGACTTGGCGCATACGTTCAGCTTCTGAAACTTCACGTACTTCTTTAATGCGTTCTTCTTCTTGAGCTACGGTTTTTTCTACGGCAACACGCTCACGGATAACATTTGAGATGTTTTTACGTTCTTCTTCTAATGCTTTTTCTTTCTCAATACGTTGCAACTCAACTTCACGTTCACGAGCCACAATTTCTAACTCACGCGCACGATTCACACGCTCTTGTTCAATAGTGACGGCGCGGGTACGATTTTGTTGTGCAACTTCTACTTCGCGCATACGGTTTTCTTCACGGATCTCAATTTCTTGTTGAGTCTGAATACGAGCCTGCTCTGCTTTAAGACGCTCTTCTTCTTGAACGCGTAGCGTTTCTGACGTTTCACGAGCGCGAATATTGTCGATTTCTCGTTTTTGGCGTGCTTCTGCATCTGCTTGTTGGCGCTCTAAAGCCAGACTTGCTTCGCGAGTTTCAACATTTTTCTTTTGAATAGCGAGCTCTTGATCGCGCTCTTTTTGGTTGGTTTCAATATTATGAAT
Organism: Proteus sp. CA142267; assembly: GCF_003336825.1. Classification (NCBI taxonomy): domain Bacteria; kingdom Pseudomonadati; phylum Pseudomonadota; class Gammaproteobacteria; order Enterobacterales; family Morganellaceae; genus Proteus; species Proteus sp. CA142267. Next base: position 120,945 of record NZ_QPMG01000010.1, read on the forward strand.
GGCGGTAATTTCCGTGATTTTACGGATACCTTCAGAGTCAAAAATATTATTAGGATCAAGCGCTGATTTCGGGGTTTGTTCTAAATAGTCGATAGCAACATCTTCTAATGCATAGCCGTTTAGATCTTTACCAATGACATCAACAATGCGATCACGGAAATTTTGTCTATCTTCAAAAAGCTTAGACAGTTCAAATTGTTTACCTACCGTTTTCAATGCTTCAGAAAATTTTGCACTAAAAAGAGTACTGACTGCTTGATGATCAGAAGCTCTATCAACACCAATGGCTTTCGCGACTTTTAGTACGTCTTCGGTGGTTTCATTAACACGTAGATAGAAAGCAACTGTGATATCTGCACGTAAATTATCCTGACAAATCAAGCCATCTTTACCACGACGGTCTACTTCTAACGTTAAAAGAGAAATACGCATAAACTCTTTTTTGTAGATAACAGGATAAACCAATGCACCCGTAAAATGGACTTTAGGTTGTGAGGTCATATCGTTGACAATTAAGGCTGTACCTTGAGGCACCTTAATATAGAAAGCCTTAAATAATCCAAATAGCCCTAAAATAATTAGGATTGCGAAACCAACGACAGTTAAGAAAGGCATAACGAAAGCCAAATCCATACTTTTTTCTCCATAGGTTCAGACGATACCGTCATTTTTTAATAGTGTTTGTCTGTTAACTAAATTGTCTTTCATCAATGTGGATATTAACGATGAAATTCATCTTCCGTTACGACTTGATAACTGTGAGTGAGCGCGTCATAACTAATAATAACTACGCTATCCCCTCGTTTAATATTTTCTGTTTCAGGCGCTCTAATTTGTAAAATTAAACCTGCACCTCCATCTTCTAAAACAGCTTCACCTTTGTTTTCTGTTACATTCGCTGATCGTACTATGGCTAATTTACCTATCAATTGGTGTACTGATTTAGGCTTATTACGTGACATCAGTTTTTTACGGATCGGTTTTAAACAAACAGCAGTAAGATTAAGTGCAATAAAAGAAGTAATGATAAAGGCAATAAAACCCGTTAAATAACGAATAAAACTTGTTTCAATAGCATTGATAATCCAATAATTAGTAAAGTAACTGATAAACCAGCCAAAAAGGGTGAATAAAGTTAAAATAATGGTGACAGGAATACCCGCTAATCCTAATTTAGTTAACCAACCAGCAAGCCCTGTTGCATCAACATTGATATCTAATTCACTATCAATATTAAATAAATCAATATCTAATAATCCAAAAGCAGCGCAGAGCCAATAGAAAGAGATAATAATAAGTAATGCACTAAAAATAATGCTGGGAAAAGCTAGGCTATTTTGGAAAAACAAATTCATAAAGGTTCTCTTAATTTAAGAAAATGGCAATGTTATTATCATATTAATATCTCTTATCATACTTTAAAACGTTGAAAAAGCATGTAGTTATAATCACATTCTCTATTTGTTTTTCAATTTTATTTTTTATAGAATTTAATATAACTTATTGAGATGATTATAAATAATATTCGGTATTATTGTGTATAGAATCAGATCATTCTCTAAAAAATAATAAAAACATTTTCATCTATTAAGTATCATTTCTTTTTAAGTTAATAAGTTTTTTATTATAAAAAATAGAAATATACTAAATAAAAACTCTATAACATTAAAAAAATGATACTGATTGTGTTGTGTATTCCATGTAACACTATCGGAGCGATTAATGAACGAGTTCCTATTCTGATTTGGCAAAAAACAACACCCACAACAAAAATAAGGATAAACGTAGTGATTGACTCATATTGAGTGTGCATCGCTGCAAATAGAAGTGACGAGAGAATAATGGCAATCCATTTGCCTATATTGCCATACCACATACCTGCATTTAATAGAAAACCTCTAAAAATGATTTCTTCAGTAATTGGAGCAACAAAAATAACAGAAAGAGCAAATAAGAAGAAGGCAAAGCCTGTAATATATTCGATTTCTGTAACCCATGAATTATCTTCAGAGCCTAAAAATAAACTAATAAAATATAATCCCACTAAGGCTAAAAAAGGGGCTTTTAGTGTGCTCCATTGAAGATGGCCTAACGGCATTAATTTAATATTTTTTTGATAAGCAAACCAAATAATCAAGCAGTAGGGGAGGTAAATAAAAAAACTTACCAATGAGATGATATAAGGCGATTGAAATAGTGCAATAGGAGAGGGAGTCAGTAATAGACTAAACGATGAGAAAAAATAACCTACAAAGGCAAGTACGCAGATAAAGGAATGAGAGATCCGATCTTTGGGAAATTCCATTTTTGGTGATCCTTGGGTGATAAATCATACCGTTTAGAGCGATATTATAGGAAACAGAGTTTAGATATTAATTATATCTAATGAAAATGATATTACTCTACTTTAATAATTAAGATGAAAATCAATAATTATAAAATATTTTGTATATTCTATTTTTCATTTTCAAAAAATGATAATGTTCTTCACTAAGAGATTTAATGTATTTCTAAAAATTATAGGCAAATATTCAATCGATTATTGACTTAATAAGAATTATCTTTTTTTGTAAACAAAAACTTATCACCTTAAAAAGGTGATAAGAGATAGAAAATTAAGGATCCTGACAGTCAGCTTCATTTATACAGTCACTAAATAAATCATTCCAATTTTTAGGTGGATGACCTTTCTTTAGTTTTTTCTCAAAGACTCGGTAAGCATCAGTTTTATTGCCATAAGTTCGCAAAGTATCATTATCATTTATCCATGCCAGAATGATGATCTTTTCCTTAAAACTGAATCTAAAAAATAAACGATATCTTCCATTTACTAATTTAATTCGTGACCAATTTTTATTTTCTTCTCCTAAAGTATTACCCAACCTAAACTCTGGTGCCCGTGGGTCATTTGTGATGTTTACTATAGATTTCAATACATGAGCAAAAATTTTTGTATCTGCTTTTTTCTGATAATCTTCGGGATATTTTTTTTTCAGAGCTTCGACTTTTTGTAGTAATTCATCATATTGTTGTTTAAAGCAAGGATGTGCGTAGATTGTCCATCCATTCAAATCTGTAGGGAAATCCATATTATTTTATTCGTTATCGGTGATGTCATCGTCAAGGTTGATATCCATACCTTCAACTAATTCAAAACCACGAGATATATCGAGAGGTTGAATGGTTTGAGGATGATTAGTTATATCTTGAGCGAGAAAATTAAGAAACGATGCCATAACAGGATCTTCAGATCCATCGCTGTGACGTGAGATAAGTACATCACCAGTGCTCAGTAATTTGTAGTGAATACGATCTCCACCACTAAGATGTAGAGCTTCTCTAATTGACGCGGGAATTGTGGTTTGATGACGTTCTGTTATTTTTGAATCAGCTTCAAGAGCGATGTTGTCAGTGCAAACGTGGGTTAGCATGATTTGCTCCTTTTACTTACGGTGTATGTTTTATGAACTGATTATAGATAATAGAAGAAAACAATGCAAATGCATTGCAATGTAATTGCATTGTTTTTTGCTCTAAAATTAATTGAAAATCTATGAATACGACTATGTTTTTAACGTATGAATTGATGTGAGATTACGTCAGTGTTGTTAAATATATAAGAAAAGAAAATAGCTAGGATCTTGAGAATGATTTTCAAACCGCTAGAAAGCAAAAAACCAGCCCTAAGGCTGGTTTTTCTAAAGATGGTGCCCGAACTCGGAATCGAACCAAGGACACGGGGATTTTCAATCCCCTGCTCTACCGACTGAGCTATTCGGGCTAACGAGGCGCATTAAACCGTATTCAGCGTGATGCGTCAACGTCTTTTTAATAAAAAATGCAAAAATAAGTTTGTTTGCTTTCTTTTTATTCTATTCGAGTTTAAATTTTCATCATAAGCTATTTTTTAGTAAAAAGTGCTTAAATAACAATCAGTAAAGATATTCACTTTTTTGCATATCAAAGAGAAAACTTTCTCTTTTTTTGATGATTTAATTTATTTTTTGCTACTCAATAGATAGAAATTGAGTACAAGCGAAAAAATAACTCATTTCTTTCGTTTTCTAACACTCAAAACTAACTTAGTGCACCATTTTTACGGCATTGAGCAATCTTAAGAATATCTTCCGCCAATAATTTTGCTGTAATAATATCATCAGCGTGATGATTCACCATTAAACGGCTTAAACAGCCTTCTAAGATGAGTTCCATCTGTTTAGCAACTAACTCACTATCTTCGATATCAAGCTCGTGTAGTAGCGTTCTAGAGTAATCAAATGAGCTTTGCTTTTGGCGTTGGCTTAATTGGTGAATTTGAGAGTGCTCATCAGGATATGCGCTACAAGCCGCTACGAATAGACAACCGGGAAAACGGTTTTTCTCTAGACGCATCGCCAGTTGATCATAACGAGCCAGTAATTTTTGTTCGATAGTCAGTTCTTCATCTAGCATGACTTGGCGTTGCCAAATATCAATTTGCTGTCCGTGGTGGCGAAGACAATCAAAAATCAATGCGTCTCTATCAGGCCAGAAAGGGTGAAGGTCAGATTCATTGATACCCGAATCTTGAAGAAGCTCGGGTAAAGTCGCCGCTAAGCCATATTGCTCTAGCTGGATAAGTACGTGGTCTAATAACGCTTCACGTTGCACGGAAATCTCCTTAAATCACGTTGTCGCGAAAACATCATAATTAGCAGACTTTAACTAAAAATGAAAGCAAGGAGCGAGAGGTGAAAATGAAAATACCCCATCTTACGACAGGGTATTTTCTTGTTTTTTATTTCTTGTCAGCGCTAGGCGCTTTTTTGCAATGTTTTAATTTTTTACTTCAAACTACAGGATCATACCGCCGAAGAGGAAACCAAATCCGACAGCTAATACCACACCAATAGTACCTGGGATAAAGAATGGGTGGTTGAAGACTAATTTACCGATACGAGTTGTACCTGTGTCATCCATTTGAACTGCCGCAACCAGTGTTGGGTAAGTTGGCAGGATGAACAGACCAGAAACCGCAGAGAAAGAAGCTATTGCAGTTAATGGAGTTACACCTAGAGCTAAAGCCATTGGCATCAATGCTTTTGCTGTTGCTGCTTGTGAATATAACAGTGCAGAACAGAAGAAGAAGATAACCGCTAATAACCAAGGATGGCCAGTGATTAAATCACCTGCAGTCAGTTTGATCCAATCAATGTTACTTGAAACGAAAGTATCACCTAACCATGCAACACCCAGAATACAGATACATGCACTCATACCTGCTTTAAAAGTACTTGAGTTGAGGATAGTATCCGTTTTCACTTTACAGAAGATAGTGATAAGGGTTGCAACACTCAGCATGATGATAAGAATGGCGTTAGTGGTATTCATTAACGGCTCTTTCACGATACCTAAACTTGGGCTGTTGATAACAGCATAAGTTACAACGCCGATAACACCCAATAAGAACAGCATTACAGATGATTTAGCACCTGGTAATGTTTCTCTACGTTCTTGGCTACCACGTAATTCAACCAGACCTTGTTCTAAACGTTCACGATAAACCGCATCATCTGATAGTTTTGAGTTAAATACCCAAGAGATGATGAAGGACATCAGAATGATTGCAAGGAAAGTTGCTGGTAATAAGATAGATAGCAAAGTGATGTAGCTTACTGTATTACCTTCACCGACCATTGCTGGGTTTTCCATGACAGAGGCCATGTAAACAACAGCAGCAGAGATTGGAGATGCAGTAATACCGATTTGAGCTGCAACAACACCTGTTGATAAAGGACGGCAAGGTTTGATGCCTTGTTCTTTTGCAACTTCTGCGATAACTGGCAGTGTTGCTAAAGAGATGTTCCCTGTACCTGCAAATAGAGTTAAGAAATAAGTCACAATTGGCGCAAGAATTGTGATGTATTTTGGATTACGTCTTAACAGTTTTTCAGTTTGGCCAACAAGGTAATCCAAACCACCAGCAACCTGCATCGCAGAGATTGCGGCAATAACAGCCATAATGATGGAGATAACATCAAAAGGGATTGAACCAGGTTTAACACCGATAGCAGCTAAAACCAAAACCCCTAAACCACCGGCAAACCCGATACCAATTCCCCCAAGTCTCGCACCGAGGAAAATGGCCAGCAGAACGATAATCAATTCTACGGCTAACATAGCGTTTACTCCTTGAGATAATTAAAAAAATGAGAAAGATAAGTTAAATTTTTGTTTTTACAATCAAGTAAAAAGGCACGTCTCTTAAAGAGTCCGTGCCTTGTATTTTTAAGAGCTCATTCTTATGTTTAACAGTGTCATGTTATAAAACACAATTATTAATCATCGAAGCGTTTTGCTTTGTAAGCCGGGTTTTTTAAGTTCTCAACAGAGAAGATATCATCCAGTTGTTCTTCGGTTAATAAACCGCGTTCTAGAACAACTTCACGTACACTCTTACCTGTTTCAGCACAAATCTTACCAACGATGTCGCCGTTATGGTGACCAATGAATGGGTTCAGATAAGTAACGATACCGATTGAGTTAAATACGAAGTGTTCACAGATTTCTTTATTCGCAGTGATACCATCAACACATTTTTCTACTAAGTTACGGCAAGCGTTGCTTAACAGAGAGATTGATTCGAACATTGCTTGACCGATAGCTGGTTCCATTACGTTTAATTGTAATTGACCTGCTTCAGCAGCCATTGTTACACATGTGTCATTACCGATAACTTTAAAGCAAGCTTGGTTAACAACTTCTGGAATTACTGGGTTTACTTTAGCTGGCATGATTGAAGAGCCTGCTTGTAGTTCTGGAAGATTGATTTCTTTCAGACCTGCACGAGGACCAGAGGACAGTAAACGTAAGTCATTACAGATTTTAGACATTTTCACAGCTAAGCGTTTTAATGCGCCGTGAACCATTACATAAGCACCACAGTCAGAAGTTGCTTCAATTAAGTCTTCTGCTGGAACACAAGCTAAACCAGTTACTTCTGCTAGTTTTTCAACAGACAGTTTTTGGTAACCCGGTGCTGTATTCAGACCAGTACCGATAGCTGTTGCACCTAAGTTCATTTCTAACAGTAACTCAGCAGTGCGTTTCAGGTTCTTGATTTCTTCTTTCATCAGTACAGAGAAAGCGTGGAATTCTTGACCTAAAGTCATTGGTACAGCATCTTGTAATTGAGTACGACCCATTTTCAGGATGTCTTTGAACTCAACCGCTTTTCTATCAAAACCTGCTTTCAGCAGTTCGATAGATTCAGTTAATTTGATAACAGAGTTATAAACCGCTACACGGAAACCACAAGGATAAGCGTCGTTTGTTGATTGGCTCTTATTGACGTGGTCATTTGGGTTTAAGTATTGGTATTCACCTTTTTGATGGCCCATTAATTCCAGACCGATGTTTGCGATAACTTCATTGGTATTCATATTTAATGAAGTACCAGCACCGCCTTGGAATACATCAACTGGGAATTGATCCATGTGTTTACCTGTTTCTAATACTACGTCACAGGCTTTGATAATCGTATCAGCGATTTCACGAGGAATAGTGTGAAGTTCTTTGTTTGCTAATGCAGCAGCTTTTTTCACCATTACCATACCGCGGATGAATTCTGGAACATCATTGATGGTACGATCACTGATGTAGAAGTTTTCAATTGCACGTAAAGTATGGACGCCATAGTAAGCATCAGCAGGAACTTCTCTTTTACCTAACAGGTCTTCTTCGATACGAGTTTTATTTGACATGAGAACCTTCTTATTAAAATTTTAACTGTCTAGTTATGCGCTTGTTAATAAAATATATCGTTAACGGTTAATAATGTAATATAACTTACCGTTTTGCTTGGTACTGACATGATCATATTCGGGTTGTGAACAAATACCTTTAAGCTGGATCACTTTATAAGTAAATAACGTCTAAATATTTTCTTTTTGTGATCTATCTCATGGATTTTACAGTTCTACTTCTCTTTTTAACGCCCCTTGAAAAGGAGTGTTAGGCTCCCCATTATTATGTAGATAAACTAAGAAAAAGCGAGTTCGTAAACCATCACCTTAGATGTAGTTCACACTCCTTTCTATTAATAATATGAATCTTTTTTTATAAAAAGGAGAACCAAGTGCGTTGGCTCCCATTAATTGTTATCTGCCTTCTTATCTATGTAGAAGCTGTTATTTTCGTCAATGTGGCATCTTCTATTGGCGTTCTTACAACACTATTCCTTGTGGTGCTAACTTCTTGTGTTGGTGTCTCACTGGTAAAAAATCAGGGCGTAAAAAATATTGCTTCAATGCAACAAAAACTCGCAGTAGGTGAAGTCCCCGCAGCAGAAATGGTGAAAAGCGTTTCGTTGATACTGGCGGGTATTTTATTGTTGATCCCGGGCTTCTTTACGGATTTCTTGGGCTTGCTGTTGTTATTACCACCATTGCAAGCGCTATTAGTGACGAAACTGATCTCTCGAATTCGAGTTTATTCAGCAAGCCATGGTCAAAGTGGATTTTCTTCTAATCAGAATGGAACAACATTCGAAGGCGAATTTCAGCGTAAAGAGGATTCACCGAGTAACCAGCTGAATAATAAGGCTGAAAATCAGGATAACGACCATTTTCCTGACAAAAAATAATTAGCCCAAAGCATAATCAACTGAAATGGGGAAAATTTGAAAAAAAATCACACTTCTCCCCTTGAAGTTTTATCGGATGCCCCCACCTGTATCGTCATGGTACTGGTTCATCTTGGGCACTGGTATCAACCTTAATCCTGATATGGACTTTTTTATAGGAGCACTATTAATGAAGATTCGTCCATTACATGACCGTGTTATTGTTAAACGTAAAGAAGTCGAAGCTAAATCAGCAGGCGGTATCGTACTGACTGGCACAGCAGCGGGTAAATCTACTCGTGGCGAAATTTTAGCCGTAGGTCAAGGCCGTATTATGGAAAACGGCGACGTTAAACCGCTGGATGTTAAAGTTGGCGATATCGTAATTTTTAACGACGGTTATGGCGTTAAAACAGAAAAAATTGATAACGAAGACGTGCTTATCATGTCTGAAAGCGACATTTTAGCAATTGTAGAAGAATAATTTTTCTCTTTTAAGATCTTCTTAAACTGAACGAATTCAAAGGAAATATACGATGGCAGCTAAAGACGTCAAATTCGGTGTAGATGCTCGTAATAAAATGTTACGTGGTGTTAATGTTCTTGCAGATGCAGTTAAAGTAACTTTAGGCCCTAAAGGTCGTAACGTTGTTTTAGATAAATCTTTCGGCGCACCTGTTATTACTAAAGATGGTGTATCTGTTGCTCGTGAAATTGAACTCGAAGATAAATTCGAGAACATGGGTGCACAGATGGTGAAAGAAGTTGCTTCTAAAGCCAATGATGCGGCAGGTGACGGTACTACAACTGCAACAGTATTAGCACAATCAATCATTGCCGAAGGCTTAAAAGCAGTTGCTGCTGGCATGAACCCAATGGATCTGAAACGCGGTATCGATAAAGCCGTTATTGCAGCAGTCGAAGAACTGAAAAAACTGTCTGTTCCATGTTCAGATACTAAGGCGATTGCTCAGGTTGGTACAATTTCTGCTAACTCTGATGAAACCGTCGGTACTCTGATCGCACAAGCGATGGATAAAGTTGGTAAAGAAGGTGTTATCACCGTTGAAGAAGGTACTGGCTTAGAAGATGAGCTAGACGTTGTTGAAGGTATGCAGTTTGACCGCGGTTATCTGTCTCCTTACTTCATCAACAAACCAGAAACGGGCACAGCAGAATTAGAAAACCCATTCATTCTGTTAGTTGACAAAAAAGTTTCTAATATCCGTGAATTACTGCCTGTATTAGAAGGTGTTGCTAAAGCTAACAAACCTCTGCTTATCATTGCAGAAGATGTTGAAGGTGAAGCACTAGCAACATTAGTTGTGAACAACATGCGTGGTATCGTTAAAGTTGCTGCTGTTAAAGCACCTGGCTTTGGTGATCGTCGTAAAGCAATGCTGCAAGATATTGCAACATTAACTAACGGTGCTGTGATTTCTGAAGAAATCGGCATGGAGTTAGAAAAAGCGACATTAGAAGACTTAGGTCAAGCAAAACGCGTTGTTATCAACAAAGATACAACAACGATTATTGATGGTTTAGGTGATCAAGACGCAATCAGCGGCCGTGTATCTCAAATCCGTCAACAAATCGAAGATGCAACTTCAGATTATGACCGTGAAAAATTACAAGAACGCGTTGCTAAATTAGCTGGCGGTGTTGCAGTAATTAAAGTAGGTGCAGCAACTGAAGTTGAAATGAAAGAAAAACGTGCTCGTGTTGACGATGCTCTGCATGCAACTCGCGCAGCAGTTGAAGAAGGCGTTGTTGCTGGTGGTGGTACTGCTCTGGTTCGTGTTGCTAACGCTCTGCGTGAGATGGTTGGTGATAACGAAGAACAAACAGTAGGTATCCGCGTTGCATTACGTGCAATGGAATCTCCAATGCGCCAAATCGTTGCTAACGCAGGTGAAGAACCATCTGTTGTTGTAAACAACGTGAAAGCGGGTGAAGGTAACTACGGTTATAACGCTGCAACTGATGCTTACGGTGATATGATTGATATGGGTATCTTAGATCCAACTAAAGTTACTCGTTCTGCACTGCAATTTGCTGCATCTATCGCAGGTCTGATGATCACAACAGAAGCGATGATCACAGATTTACCTAAAGACGACAAAATGGATTTAGGTGGCGCTGGTGGTATGGGCGGCATGGGTGGAATGGGCGGCATGATGTAATTCATCAGCTAACTGTTTTACATGAAGAACCCGAGCTTAGGCTCGGGTTTTTTTATGCCGTTTTATTTCAGAATTATCAGATAATTTATTTTTTATATAATTAGAAACAACTTATTTCTTTACAACTAGACAACAGATCGTTTTTACTGCACCGCTTAAAAAATAATTAAATAAATTGGGGTGTTCACCATGTCTGTCGTCGCCATCGTACTTATCTTTCTTTTTGCCGTGATTGTGAGTGTATTTATCTCACGATTGCTGTCAGAAAAAATTCCTTTGCCATTGATCCAAATTGCTGTCGGAGCCTGTTTATCTATCTTTGGCTTTGAAGTTGATTTTGATCCGCATCTTTTCTTATTCCTGTTTATTCCTCCATTGCTCTTTTTAGATGGTTGGCGTATTCCCAAAGAGGCGTTATTCCAAGAAATTAAACCGATTATGTCGCTGGCAATTGGTTTAGTCGTAGTAACAGTGATTGGTATGGGCTTTTTTATTCATTGGCTTATTCCTTCAATTTCGCTTGCTATCGCTTTTGCATTAGCAGCAATTTTGTCACCAACCGATCCTGTTTCTGTTTCGGCTATGACCGTAAATTCGCCACTTCCTTCGCGTATGACGCATATTTTAGAAGGCGAATCATTGCTTAATGACGCGACAGGTTTAGTCTGCTTTAGCTTTGCTGTTGTGGCTGCATTAACTGGCTCTTTCTCTATTGCATCAGCAACAGGGCAATTTTTATTAGTGGCTTTAGGTGGTGCGGCAATTGGTTTGATTGTGGCTGGCGTGATTGGTCGATTAAATCAGTTTTTAGTTAAACGTACTGGCGAAGATCCGGCTATCCAAATCTTGATAAGCTTATTGATGCCATTTATTGCTTATTTATTGGCTGAGCATTTCCATGTATCGGGGATCTTAGCCGCAGTTGTTGCTGGTATTGCAATGCACTACGAAAAAATTGTGGGTCGTATGCAAGCTGCTACACGTATGCAAAGTAAAGCGGTTTGGGATACTGTTCAAGTTGCACTTAATGGGATGATTTTTATTTTATTAGGTGAACAACTTCCTGCGATGTGGAAGGTGTTACCTGAAGTGACGCAATCAGCAGGTGCGGCTAATCCTTGGGCGGTGGTAGGTTACATCATCGTTATTACAATAGGGCTTGCCGTATTGCGTTTTACATGGGTGTGGATCTCTATGTCACTGACAGTATTCCGCTCTCCTGATAAACGTTTATCTCGCCATGATCTGCGTTTAATGGCCATTATGGCAACTGCAGGAGTACGAGGTGCAATTACACTAGCAGGTATCTTAACCCTTCCTTTATTAATGACAGATGGTTCACCTTTCCCAACCCGTGATCTCGCTATCTTTATTGCTATGGGTGTTATTCTTTGTTCATTATTAATTGCAACTATTGCATTGCCGATTTTAACCAAAGGGCTATCAGAAGATTTACCTTATGAGAATGATGAAATTCGTACACGTCTGGCGTTAAACGAAGCGGCGATTGCGCATATTAATGAGTTAATGAACCAGCCTTGTGAAGATCTTGATGAGATGTCACTACGCAATGAAGCTGGTTCGCATTTATTAGAAATCTACAGTCGTCGTCTTGATAGTGAAGACAGTGTGCAAGAAGGCGCACTTGATCTGAAACGCTTGTTTAGCATGGAACGCCAGTTGTCGCGCAGTGCGTTAAAAATAGAGCGTGATACATTACAGCAGTTACGTAAATCACGTCATATTAGCGAGCATATTTTTCATCGTTTACGCCATGAATTAGATTTAAAAGAAGAAGCGTTGAATCATCATTTGAGTTAATTTGGCCAATATTATCTTCAGATAGCGGTTTGTTGTCTGAAGATTTTAAAAAAATTAACTAATTGTGTGTTCATTCTCGCACTGTATAGACCGAAAATAAGCCAGATCGTTTTAAAAGCATAAAAGCGGTGTAGAATAGGGGCATTGTTGCTTTGTCTATCTCAAAGCCGAATTTGTACGTTAAAATAAGTTTGAAGCGAAAATAATATCTTAAGGCTATTGGCTAATGTGAGATAGTAATGATGATTTATTTTTGCGCATAATAGGGATGACAAGGTATATTGTTGTCGTGACTAAACGGACACTCAAATAAATGAGGGGATCATGCGAATTAAATTGTTATTGGGAGCTGCTGCAGCGTTGTTACTAGCAGGCTGTTCTGCAACAAACACATTAAGCACTGCGGGCTCACAGGTACAAATCACTGATACGCAGCCAGGCAGTGAATGCCAATTATTAGGAACAGTGACAGGTGTTCAAAATAACTGGTTATCAGGTTCCCGTACTGAAAGCCAATCACTGCGAGGTGCTGCTAACGATCTACGTAATAAAGCAGCCGCAATGGGTGGTAACGTTATTTTTAACGTTGGTACTGGCGCAGGTAGCTTTGTTGATAGCTTTGCACCATTAGATAGCAAAATGAGTGGACAAGTTTATAAATGCCAGTAAGGGCATTTAATTTATTCACTATTTATTAGTCTGCTAATAGATAAAAAGCTGTAGTCACTTCATCTGTTTGAACTGAGCTACAGCTTTTTTGTTTTTGTGATATTTATTATTGCTGGCGTAACCCAAGATCTAACAAAGTTTTACTTGGTTCACCGCCGATTTCACGCGTGAGTTTGGGTACCATATAACCTGAAACTAAGCTCATCAGTGCTTTCATAATTTCTCTCGCTTCACTATCTGGCACCATAAAGTGAGCAGCACCTTGTACTTTATCTAGAACGTGTAAGTAATACGGCATAACACCTGCATCAAATAGTGCACGACTTAAATCCGCAAGGACTTCAGCACTGTCATTGACACCGCGTAATAACACACCTTGATTTAATAAAGTGACATTGGCATTTTTTAGCTTTGCACAGGCTTCTCTCAATGCATCATCAATCTCATTGGCGTGATTGGTATGCAATACCATGATATTTTGCAAACGTGATTGTTTCAGGCGTTTACATAGCGTGTCAGTAATACGTGCAGGGATAACCACAGGTAAGCGAGAGTGAATGCGTAAGCGCTTAAGGTGAGGAATAGCCTCTAATTGTGTTATCAACCAATCAAGCTCATCATCTTTCGCCATAAGGGGATCTCCCCCAGAAAAGATGATTTCATCGAGTTTTGAGTTATTTTTGATATACTCAATTGCTTTTTGCCAATTCGCTTTGTTTCCTTTGTTGTCTTCGTAAGGAAAATGACGACGAAAACAGTAGCGACAATTGACAGCGCAACCACCTTTGACCAGAAGCAATGCACGATTCTGATATTTATGTAATAAACCTGGCACCGCATTTTGTTGCTCATCTAATGGATCCGTAGAAAATCCCGGTGTTATGGTAAATTCAGCATTTGCAGTTAATACTTGTAAAAGTAATGGATCATTAGGATCGCCTTTTTTCATGCGTGCAACGAATTCACGGGGAACCCGTAGCGGAAAAAGCCGTCGCGCCTGAGCCCCTTTTTGGAGATCAGCGTGATGTTCCAACGCTAAAAGTTGGAGTAATTCAACAGGATCACTGATTGCCTGCGCGAGTTGTGTTAACCAGACTTCTCTGGTGGGGTGATTATGAGTTACAATGTGTGCCATTTTTTGGCTATGCCATTTTAAATTAAAAAAGTTAGAGGATATTCATGGCTTCTTATAATACCAACGATTTTCGTTCAGGTCTTAAAATCATGTTAGATGGCGAGCCAGCCGTCATTACTGAATGTGAATTTGTTAAACCAGGTAAAGGTCAGGCATTTGCTCGTGTGCGTCTGCGTAAACTGATCTCTAACAAATTACTGGAAAAAACATTTAAATCTACTGATTCAGCAGATGGTGCTGATGTCATGGATATCAACTTAACTTACCTGTACAACGACGGTGAGTTCTGGCATTTCATGAACAACGAAACTTTCGAACAATTAGCAGCAGATGAGAAAGCCGTTGGCGAAAACGCTAAATGGCTGATCGACCAAGCTGAGTGTATCGTAACACTGTGGGATGGTCGTCCTATCGCTGTTGTTCCACCAAACTTTGTTGAATTAGAAATCGTTGATACTGATCCAGGCCTGAAAGGTGACACCGCAGGTACAGGTGGTAAACCAGCAACATTAAGCACTGGTGCTGTTGTTAAAGTTCCACTGTTTGTACAAATCGGTGAAGTTATCAAAGTTGATACTCGTTCTGGTGAATACGTATCGCGCGTAAAGTAATCGCATAGGTTATTTTACTGAGTGTAACGTTAAGCACAATAAATAATTACCGCAGATAATGTTAAATATCTGCGGTATTTTTTTATTTTAATTTATAAATATTGATTAATAGACAGCATTTTCTTTCTAAAAATTTGATTGATTTGTATTACTGCATTATTTAATTTTTTGTGTTATTATTTTGTTTCTGATTTATTTAACCCTTCATTATTTCTGATGCCTAAATAGAATGCCATATTCAATATTGGAATTGGTAAAAAATAACCATTTTCTTAGAATGAGTGTGTAGGTTGTTTTGGTAAAGATAATCCACAGCAATATTTATTTAAGTTATTTTGACTTTCCTTTAAGAGATATTGAAGAGTATAGATAAAAACATTAATCCTGTAATATTATTGATCTTTATTTTATATTTTATTTGTACTAGGGAAACCCTTTCAATATAGACATTTACTTTGATATATCTCTTTTGTTTTTTCTTCTTTTATTTTATCTGAAAATAAATATTAACTTATTTATAGCTTTATAGCTTTATAGCTTTATAGCTATTTAAATAAAATTTCATTTTTCTTATCTCCTTTCTATTATCAATTATTTATAGTTTAATAATAATTAAATCGTTAACTAGATTACTATCAAGTTGAATATAATCATTAAAAGTTAATATTTTTAACTATGAAATAAAATAATGGTTAATACTGAATAAAACTCTATCAAATATTATGATGTTGAAGTAATAACGCCGATTAAGCCAATTAAACAGAATAAATCTATTTTATCTGTCTCATTTCATTTTTTACACTCTGGTTAGGTGTCAACGTCATTATTGTCGACACGTCATTCTTAGTTCCTTCTTTTATTTCTATCTTAATGATTTTTATCGTAAATAAATTAAATCCTCTCTTGGCATGAAATATGCTTCATCTAAAGAAAAATTGACGACAGTAATGCTGTTAAACGTTTTTCTCGGAGGATGTGGCGAATGAATCGCTTTGTAATTGCAGAGCCACAACGATGCATAGGGTGTAATACCTGTATGGCAGCTTGTTCAGAAGTTCACCAAGCTGTGGGTTTACAGGCGCATCCGCGTCTTACAGTGGTAAAAGTGGAGGATCAGACAGCACCGATGCTTTGTCGGCACTGTGAGGATGCTCCTTGTGCTCGCGTGTGCCCAGTCAATGCCATCACTCATGAAGATAATATGATCTTTCTTAATGAGAGCCTGTGTATTGGCTGCAAGTTGTGTGGTCTGGTTTGTCCTTTTGGTGCAATTACACCATCAGGCAGCAAACCCGTTAACTTACCGGCTGTTTTTGAACACTTTGTGCCTGAAGAAATGTTGGCTGATGTGCCAGCAAGCCTTCCAACAACCAACCCATTCCTTGCTTGGAATGTGGGTGTCCGCGCAATCGCAGTGAAATGCGATTTATGTGCTTTCTCAGATGAAGGCCCTGCTTGTGTCAACGTATGTCCAACCGATGCATTGCATTTAGTTGAAGAAGACAAACTTGAAGAGCAGATGAAAACGCGTCGCTTAGGCTCAGTGATGGAACCCATTACCAGTCTTGACGATTTATCTACTTTGACACAGGAGCGGAAGTAATATGGAACCTCTTCAGTTACTGCTGTGGTCAGTCATCCTGTATGTTGTTGGTGGCGTTATTGCACTGTTTTTAAAAAAACAGGAAGGGTTGGCAATCCTTATTTCAGGGATCAGCGCAATCATTGGTGGTGTCTTAGGTATTTTAAGTGCATTACCGGTTATTTTTGGTGGTGAAATCGCGACTTTTACCGCTGCAGGCCCTTTCGATTTTGCCGCCTTCGTGGTGCGTATGGATATGTTAGGCGCCTTTATGGTGTTCGTCATTTCATTACTGGTCAGCGTGTGTGCACTTTATTCTCTTGCTTATGTACAAGAATATAAAGGACGTGGCGCTTGGAGCATGGGATTTTTTATGAATCTGTTTATTGCTTCAATGGTTGGCTTAGTCGTGATGGATAACGCATTCTATTTTATTATCCTATTCGAAATGATGTCACTGGCTTCTTGGTTCTTAGTTATTGCTGACCAAGATGACGAATCTATTCACGCAGGTCTACTTTACTTCTTTATCGCTCACGCAGGCTCCGTGTTAATCATGATTGCCTTCTTCTTGATGTGGCGTGAAAGTGGTAGCCTTGATTTTGATTCATTCCGTCAACTCTCTCTTTCTCCTGCAATGGCCTCTGTGGTGTTTTTACTGGGTTTCTTTGGTTTTGGTGCCAAAGCCGGTATGTTGCCTTTACACAGTTGGTTACCCAAAGCTCACCCCGCAGCACCTTCACATGCATCGGCATTAATGTCAGGTGTCATGGTTAAAATTGGTATCTTTGGGATAATCAAAGTTGGTATCGATTTATTAGGTGCAACTGAAATGTGGTGGGGAATTGTTGTCCTCGCATTCGGTGCAGTTTCTTCTGTACTGGGTGTTATGTACGCATTAGCAGAGCACGATTTAAAACGTTTACTTGCATGGCATACCGTTGAAAATATCGGCATCATCTTAATGGGCGTGGGTGTTGGTATGGTAGGAATGGCAACGGACCATCCTGTTATTGCTGCACTTGGTCTGCTAGGTGCTTTATATCACTTATTGAACCATGCGGTGTTCAAAGGATTATTATTCCTTGGTGCTGGCGCCATTATTAACCAAATTCACACTCGTGATATGGATAAGATGGGTGGGTTAGCCAAACTGATGCCTTACACTGCAACGGCATTCTTAATTGGTTGTATGGCAATTTCTGCATTACCTCCATTAAATGGTTTTGTGAGTGAATGGTATACCTATCAGTCTCTATTCACGATGAGTCACGAAGGTAACTTTGTGATGCGCTTAAGTGGTCCTATTGCCATTATTATGTTGGCAATTACAGGGGCATTAGCGGCAATGTGTTTCGTGAAAGTTTATGGGGTTAGCTTCTGTGGTGGCCCTCGTAGTGAGCAAGCAACAAAAGCAAAAGAAGTACCACTACCAATGACGATTGCGATGGGTTTATTAGCGCTTTTCTGTGTTGTGTTAGGTGTGGGGGCAGCTTTTGTTGCACCAATCATTGCCAATATTGCAATGTCGCTTAGCGAAACCAGCGCATTAACGGTAGCTCAAGGCTCAATGCTTGTTCCTGATACTGCATCGCAAGCCATGTTCTCTCCAGCATTAACATTTGTTTTATTAATTGCTCTACCGCTTATCCCATTCCTGATTTACCTCGGCCTAAAAGGCAATCAACCAGCGTTTCGTCGTAAAGGTAATCCTTGGGCGTGTGGTTATGTGTGGGAAAAAGATATGGCAGTGTCAGCAGGTGGCTTTACTCAAGCATTACGTAGCATGTTTGCACCACTTTATCGTATGCGTAAACAACTTGATCCATCTCCATTGCTGTCTCGTAGTTTTAATAAAACACAGCTCGGTGCTGAAAAGGTCGAACCATTCTGGGATGAACGCATTATTTATCCTCTGGTTCGTGGTATCCAACGTTTTGCAAAACGTATCCAATGCCTACAAGGCGGGGATTTCAGACTCTATTGTCTATACGTTGTCGCAGCGCTGGTCATCTTGCTTTTAGTCATCGCAGCGTAAGGAGAGGGACTTATGACTTTCCAAGAAGCACCTACGTTAATGATGGGCATATTCGCACTAATACAAGCACTCTTTTTGTTAGCGATAACCCCATTATGTACAGGTATTTCGCGCACAATTCGCGCCAAGATGCATTCGCGTCAAGGCCCCGGGATTTTGCAAGATTATCGAGATATCTTTAAGTTATTTAAACGTCAATCTGTGGCACCCGAGCAATCTGGCGTGATCTTCCAAGTGATGCCTTATGTGTTACTGGGAAGTATGCTGGTGGTTGCGATGGCGTTGCCTGTCTTTACCGCAACGTCACTGTTTGCGGGTGCGGCGGATCTTATCGCACTGATTTATCTGTTTGCACTTTATCGTTTCTTCTTCTCTTTATCTGGTCTGGATTCAGGAAGCCCGTTTGCAGGTATTGGTGCTAGCCGTGAATTAACGCTGGGTGTGTTAGTAGAGCCTATCTTAGTGTTATCACTGATTGTGGTGGCGTTAATTGTGGGTTCAACCAACGTCGGCACCATCAGTGCAACACTTGCTCAAGGTTGGGTATCACCAACTGCCACACTGTTAGCCTTATTAGCTTGTGCTTTTGCCGCATTTATCGAAATGGGCAAAATGCCATTCGACGTTGCGGAAGCTGAGCAAGAGTTACAAGAAGGTCCATTAACTGAGTATTCAGGCTCTGGTTTTGCGATGGTGAAACTGGGTCTTGGGTTAAAACAAGTGGTAGTGGCTGAACTGTTCTTAGCCATATTTATTCCTTTCGGTAAAGCAACAGAATTTACCTTTATCGCATTGATCATTGCGCTAGTTTTAATGGCAGTGAAATTGTTAGTGGTGTTTGTATTAGCGTCATTGGTTGAAAACAGTTTAGCGCGTGGTCGCTTCTTACTGACTCACCATGTGACATGGTTAGGATTCGGTGTTGCGGCACTGGCTCTTGTTTTCTATTTAACCGGTCTATAAGGAGCGATGATTACAATGGAAAATATAGCTCTTGCGACCTTACTCATCCCATTTGCGGGGGCGTTGATTACGTCCTTAATGCCAAATCGGATGGCGAAGTGGTTATGTACACTGTTCGCTTTATTAGCCACATTAGGAACGGTTGTTTTAGGTTGGCAGTTCCTCGCTGAAGGTAAAGTCGATACCACAATTACGCTAGTACAATATGGTGATGTTGCGCTCTTTGGTTTTACCATTGACCGTGTCAGTACATTGATTGCTTTTGCTGTTGTGTTCTTAGGATTGTTAGTGAGTTTTTACTCTACTGGCTATCTGACTAATGGCAACCGTGAGCATCCACATGATGGTACTCGTCGCTATTATGCCTTCTTGCTGATTTTTATTGGTGCAATGGCGGGTTTAGTCCTTTCATCGACTATTTTAGGCCAACTCCTGTTTTTCGAAATCACAGGGGGATGTTCTTGGGGATTAATCGGCTACTACCAATCTGAAAAATCACTTCGCTCAGCAATGAAAGCGTTGTTGATCACTCACGTTGCTTCAATCGGTCTTTATCTTGCGGCAGCAACCTTGTTTGTGAGTACAGGTACTTTTGAGTTAACCGCAATTGCAACCTTAGATGAACCAACCAAATTGATTGTGTTTGGCGGAATTCTCTTTGCTGCTTGGGGTAAATCAGCTCAATTACCACTGCAAGCTTGGTTACCTGATGCGATGGAAGCACCAACTCCTGTGAGTGCTTACTTACACGCAGCATCAATGGTAAAAGTCGGTGTTTACATCTTTGCTCGTGCGATTATGTCAGCAGATGGTAATGTCCCTCATCTTATTGGTTGGGTGGGTATTACCATGGCAGTTATCACGTTGATTTATGGCTTTATGATGTATCTGCCACAAAAAGATATGAAACGCTTGTTAGCATGGTCAACCATTACTCAGCTCTCTTATATCTTCCTTGCATTATCTATT
Organism: Proteus sp. CA142267; assembly: GCF_003336825.1. NCBI lineage: Bacteria > Pseudomonadati > Pseudomonadota > Gammaproteobacteria > Enterobacterales > Morganellaceae > Proteus > Proteus sp. CA142267. Next base: position 141,518 of record NZ_QPMG01000010.1, read on the forward strand.
TCTATCTTTGGACCGCGTGAAGCGTTTGAAGGCGGTATCGCTTATATCTTTAACCATGCCTTCGCTAAAAGCTTGTTCTTCTTAGTTGCGGGTGCGTTGAGTTATAGCTGTGGTACTCGTATGTTGCCGCGCTTAAAAGGGTTAATTAACAAATATCCATTATTGGGTGTCGGTTTCTGTGTTGCCGCACTGGCAATCGCAGGTGTTCCACCAATGAATGGCTTCTTTAGTAAATTCCCAATTTTTGCCGCAGGTTTTGAACTGTCGAGTGTTTTCTGGGTGATGACACCAATTATGGTGCTAGTACTGATTGAATCTGTTGCTAGCTTCACTTGGTTTATCTACTGGTTTGGTCGTGTTGTTCCTGGCAAACCAAGTACAGAAGTTGCACAAGGACAACCTGTTCCTATGGCAATGCAAATTGTGGTTGGAATACTGATTGTGATGTCCTTTGCATCCAGTGTTATCGCAGTCACTTGGCTAGGATAAGGGAGATAAATCATGACTGGAGCACTTATCGTAAACAATTTGGCGGGGTTAATGATGATCACCTCGCTACTGGTAATTGGCGCTAAAAAGCCGATTGCTTCATGTTGGTTCTATGCATTGCAATCTTTCGTTTTAGTGATGATTTTTGTCACTTTAGCCAATACATTAGATGCTCACCAACTCACACTTTGGGCGATTACCGCCTTCTTTACTAAAGTTCTGCTTGTGCCACTTATTTTAGGATTCGCATTCCGTAAGTTATCCGATCCTAGTGCGAATATTAGTGTTATTAGCCCTGCACTTTTAATGTTGTTGGCTGCTGTTATCGTTATTTTAAGTTGGTTTGTGGTTGAGCCAATTCAAATACCAATGGTTGTTGATTTGAAACCTGCACTCGCAGTTTCTTTAGGACACTTTATGTTAGGTCTGCTTTGTATCGTGACTCAACGAAATATCCTAAAACAAGCTTTTGGTTACTGCTTAATGGAAAACGGCTCTCACTTAACACTGGCACTATTAGCGTGGAGAGCACCAGAACTGGTCGAAATCGGTATCGCCACTGACGCCATCTTTGCTGTGATTGTTATGGCAGTGTTGGCTCGTAAGATTTACCGCACGCTCAACACACTGAACGTGGATCAACTGACCGCGCTGAAGGGGTGAGGAGATGAATCAAACAACCATGTTAATAATTTTAATGTTTGCACCGTTGGTGTTTTCAATACTGGCGTTTCTAAGTCCGTTATTAAAAGCGGGAGCACGTCCTGTTGTGACGGGTATTCACGCTATTGGTATCACCGTATTGTTAATCGCTGCATTAGGGACTGTGGCAGATGTCATGTCTCATGGCGAAATATTGGTTGCTGCTAATTGGGTTCATGTGGATAGCCTAGGCGCATTATTCCTTGCCATCTTAGGTATTATCGGCTTTTTAACTGGGCTTTATTCTATTGGTTATATGAATCACGAAGTGGATGAGGGTGAAATCTCAGTACGCACTTTGTGTAACTATTATGGATTCTTCCACCTCTTTTTATTCACCATGTTATTAGCAATTACGAGTAATAACTTGATCTTAATGTGGGCAGCCATTGAAGCAACAACCCTAAGCTCTGCATTCTTAGTCGGAATTTATGGTCAACGTTCTTCTCTGGAAGCTGCGTGGAAGTATATCATCATTTGTAGTGTGGGTGTGGCGTTTGGTCTTTTTGGTACTATTTTGGTTTATGCCAATGCCGCAAGCTTTATGCCTGATCCAGATCAGGCCATCTTCTGGACTGAAGTGTTGAAATATACAGACCAGTTAGACCCAACACTAATGCATTTAGCTTTTGTCTTTATTTTAATCGGTTTCGGTACCAAAACGGGTTTATTCCCAATGCACGCATGGTTACCCGATGCGCACAGTGAAGCGCCAAGCCCAGTCAGTGCGCTGTTATCAGCTGTACTACTGAATTGCGCGCTGTTAATCATCATTCGTTACTACATTATTATTGATGCGGCAATCGGTACTGAATTTACACGTAACTTGCTGTTAATCTTTGGCTTCCTCTCTGTTGCTATCGCGGCGTTCTTTATTCTTATTCAGCGCGATATGAAACGTCTTTTAGCGTATTCCAGTGTGGAAAACATGGGATTAATTGCCGTCGCGTTAGGAATTGGCGGACCAATTGGTATTTTGGCTGCTTTATTCCACACCTTAAACCACAGTCTGGCGAAAGCACTGTTGTTCTGTGGCTCCGGTAACGTGTTATTGAAATACGGTACTCGTGATTTAAATGTCGTGAAAGGCATGTTTAAAGTGATGCCATTAAGTGCGGCTCTTTTTGCTGGTGGTGCTTTAGCGTTAGGCGGTATGCCTCCTTTCAACGTCTTTATCAGTGAATTTATGATTGTTGTAGCAGGTTTAGCTTCTCAGCACATTGGCTTAACTATCCTATTATTATTGTTATTGACTGTAGTATTGGGTGGGTTAGTTCGTATGGTGGCTAAAACTGTCTTTGGTCCAAAACCTGATGTTGTTGCTAAAGGTGAACTGGGAATTTTAACCACATTACCAATGGTCATTCTGATTGCACTTATGCTGTTAATGGGAACTCACATTCCTAAGCCTGTCAGCGAGCTGTTAGAAAATGCCGCTAATATCGTGATGAATATTGATAAAAGTGAGTCACCTACTTATGCATGGCCAACGGCTTTAATCAGCAATCCATCCACATCGGTTCAGGAGATGTAACGTGAGCTACCAAAATTATGTCAGTAGAAAAGAGGGAAAAGAACTAGGTGGAGATTATGTTGCCAAAGTTCGTGAAAAATTCCCATCAGCTGTTCTTGATGAAGAGCGACAAACCGCTGATCAATTGACGATAACAGTAAAAACGGAATCACTTCCTGAAGTGGTGGAATACCTGTATTACGGCTTAGGCGGTTGGTTACCTGTTTTATTTGGTAACGACGAACGTAGTTTAAACGGGGACTATGCTGTTTACTACGCATTATCAATGGAAGAGGGTGAAAAATGCTGGGTTGTTGTAAAAGCCCACGTTAGCCCAATCACTTTAGAATTCCCGTCAGTAACACCGCGAGTACCTGCTGCAGTGTGGGGGGAACGTGAAATCCGTGATATGTATGGTCTTATCCCTGTTGGTTTACCTGATGAACGCCGTTTAGTGCTTCCAGATGACTGGCCTGAAGAGATGTATCCACTGCGTAAAGATGCGATGGATTATCGCCAACGTCCAGCACCAGCGACCGAAGTTGAAACTTATCCTTTCTTGAATGAAGGTAAGCAAGATGCGCGCGTTGTACCAATTGGCCCTATGCACATTACCTCAGATGAACCGGGACACTTCCGCTTATTCGTAGATGGTGAAAATATTGTCGATGCAGATTACCGCATGTTTTATGTTCACCGTGGTATGGAAAAACTCGCTGAAACTCGCATGGGTTATAACGAAGTCACATTCTTATCAGACCGTGTGTGTGGTATCTGTGGTTTTACTCACAGCGTGGCGTATGTGACTTCTGTTGAAAATGCGTTAGGCATTGAAGTGCCTCGTCGTGCGCATACTATTCGTTCTATCTTATTAGAAGTTGAACGCCTTCATAGCCATTTATTAAACATTGGCTTAGCTAGCCACTTTACAGGCTTTGATACTGGCTTTATGCAATTTTTCCGTATTCGTGAAAAATCAATGCAGATTGCAGAAATGCTGACCGGTGCGCGTAAAACGTATGGCTTAAATTTAATTGGTGGTATTCGCCGCGATATCTTAAAAGATCAGCGCCTGAAAACAATTCAATTAGTTAGAGAAATGCGCAAAGAAGTCACTGAATTAGTGGATATACTTCTGTCAGCACCAAATATGGAACAGCGTACTGTCGGCGTAGGTATTTTAGATAAGAAAGTCGCTCGTGATTTTAGCCCAGTAGGTCCAATGATCAGAGCGAGTGGCTTTAAACGTGACGTGCGTTTTGACCACCCATTTGCAGATTATGGCAATCTTCCATTAACTCTCTTTAGTTATGAAGGCGGCGACGTATTCTCTCGTGTGATGGTGCGTATTAAAGAAGTCTTGGATTCAATGGCAATGATTGAATATGCCTTAGATAATTTGCCTGAAGGCCCATTATTAACCGAAGGCTTTACTTATCAACCCTATAAATTTGCACTAGGCTTTACTGAAGCGCCACGAGGCGAAGACGTTCACTGGAGTATGTTGGGTGATAACCAAAAATTATTCCGCTGGCGTTGCCGTGCTGCAACTTATGCTAACTGGCCTGTATTACGCTATATGTTGCAAGGAAATACAGTCTCTGATGCACCGTTAATTATCGGTAGTCTTGACCCTTGTTATTCCTGTACTGACAGGGTAACGCTCGTCGATGTGAAAAAACGTAAATCTAAAACAGTTTCTTATAAAGAAATTGAACGTTACAGCATCGAACGTAAAAATTCGCCGCTCAAGTGAGGGAATGAACGATGTTAAAATTGTTTAAAACCATAATCAAAACAGGCGAAGCAACGACCAAATATCCATTTAAGCCTCTGGATTTACCTGATGGTTTCAGAGGAAAGCCTGAATATGATGCACAGCAATGTATTGTCTGTGGTGCTTGCACCGCAGCCTGTCCTGCTAATGCGTTAACGATGGAAACGAATTTGGAAACAGGCGAGCGTCATTGGCAATTATTCATTGGTCGCTGTATTTACTGCGGTCGTTGTGAAGAAGTTTGTCCAACAAGAGCGATTGTTTTATCTGATATGTTTGAAACGGCAGTGACCAAAAAGTCAGATCTTTATATTAAAGGGACTTTTAAATTATTGAATTGCCGTGAATGCCATCAACCATTTACGCCTAGAAAATCAGTTGAATATGCGATGGAGCTATTAGTGCAATCAGGTTGGGATGAGCAAACTGTAGAAGCGATGCGCCCACAATTTGAAACTTGCCCTGAATGTAAGCGTAAACATAACTTGTTATCTGATGGTCGTGAAAATATTAGTGTGGGCGAAATTGGGAGTACAATAAAATGAGTCTACCAGAAATTCCCATTAATCATCATGTTAGCCAACCGATCACCCTTGATGATCAGGTACAAAAGCTAAAACAGACATTGTTGAAAGATATTCAGCGTTCAGCTTATGTTTATCGTGTTGACTGTGGTGGTTGTAATGGTTGTGAGATTGAAATTTTCTCCGCAATTACCCCAGTTTTTGATGCTGAACGTTTTGGTATCAAAGTGGTAGCCTCACCTCGTCACGCTGATATTTTATTATTCACTGGCGCAGTAACGCGCCAGATGCGTGTTCCTGCATTACGTGCTTATGAATCAGCGCCAGATCCAAAAATTTGTATCTCTTATGGTGCTTGTGGCTGTGGTGGCGGTATTTTCCACGATCTGTATTGCGTATGGGGGGGTAGCGAATCTATCGTGCCTATTGATGTGTGGATCCCTGGTTGTCCTCCAACGCCAGCAGCAACGATTTATGGTTTTGCTGTTGCATTGGGTTTGTTAGACCAAAAATTAAAAGGCGAATCACACATTGAAGTAGAAAATGAGAAAGCATCTCTAATTCTGCCTTCTATTCCTCTAGATGCTCGAGTAATGATTGAGCGTGAAGCACGTCGTCTTGCTGGTTATTATCAAGGAAGGCAAATCAGTGATCATTTTCTTACCTTATTAGAAGGTGCCACTATTCAAGAAGTGAGTGGACGTGTTGATGAATGGCTACGACAAGCTAACGATCCTCGTTTATCAGAGATTGTAAAACGTCTGGTCTATTCATTAAGCCAAGGAGGAATTTATGCCTGATGACGCTAAAGTTTACTTTTGGTCACTAAGACAAAAGTTTGTTGATAGCGATGATGATATTCCTGAGCAAGCGCAACAGGTGATGTACTATTCGCTCGCGATTGGTCACCACGTGGGTATGATTGATTGTCTAAAAACAGAACTAGTCTGTCCTTTAGAAAAATATAAAGCATGGATTGATTTATTACCTGAAGGTGAAGCAAAACGCAAAATGCAGGGATTGCTGACATTTGGTGAAATCAATATTAACTCGGAGCATACTCACTTATTAGCGTTAGCATTTGATCCTATTATTAAAAATGACGATCCTATTTTTAGTGAATGGAGTCAAACGCTGATTAAATTACTGGGCGAGATCCACGCAGAACCTGCTATTTATTTGATTGTGAAGAGAAAACCATGAGTAAATCAATGACAGCACCTAAAGTGGTATTAACGGTTGGCAACAGTATGATGGGCGACGATGGTGCAGGCCCTCTGCTTGCTGAGTTAATGGAAGCAAACCCAATTGATGGATGGATTGTTATCAACGGGGGAAGTGCACCTGAGAATGTTTCTTACCAAGTAAGAGAGTTACAACCACAATGTGTTGTCATTGTTGATGTTGCTGACATTGGTTTAAATCCAGGTGAGATCAGGGTGATAAATCCTGATTATATAGCGGAAATGTTTATTATGAGCACCCATAATATGCCGCTGAATTTTCTTATTGATCAATTAAAAGATGATATTCCTGATATTACTTTTCTAGGGATCCAACCTGATTTAGTCGGTTTTTACTACCCAATGACGGAAGCCGTAAAAAATGCCGTTGATGAAGTTTATCAAGGTATCAAGTTTTGGCGAGTTGATTACTTTCCGGAGTTTGAAGTTTGTGATGAAGAAGATATCGAAGAATAAAAATAGAACAAGTATCCAAAGATTATAAATAAAAACTAAAACATCCGCTTTGCGGATGTTTTTCGTTAATGACACCTATATTACTCATTAGCTACAAAAGTAAGCACTAATGACACTTATATTACTCATTAAAAATAAGGTTGTGGCTATAACATGCTTTTTATGTACTAACCTTAATTTTTCCTTTAGTAATTTCTTTTAAAAAACAATCCTGCTTAACCTGTTCTTCATAGGATATCTTAAAAGTTAATTATACTTATTCTTTATTAATAATGATTTTTACTTCAAATTAGCAAAAAGTAACTTTTTACTTAGGCATAACGAGTGAATAGCAAGAATAGCTCCATATTGAGGCTGGTATCTTTGCTATCTTTAACCAATATGTTCAGAACGAAAGTTATTTATTAGAAAGAATAAAAGGTTGATTATGTCTTCTTTTGTACCTCAATTAAGTATTGTCGTTGCCGTTTATAATGGTGAGAAATTTTTATCAAAATTTTTCAACTATTTACAAGCGCAGAAACTACCGAGTTGGGAGCTTATTCTTGTTGATGATGGTTCTAACGATAATTCATTAAAATTGCTTTATGAATGGAAGGGGAAATTTCCTGATGTCACTATTTTGACACAAGAAAACCAAGGTGTTTCCGTTGCGCGTAATTCTGGATTTAACGTCGCACGTGGAAAATACGTGGCTTTCCCTGATATTGACGATGTTATTGATGCCAGAATGTATCCTCGGCTACTTGAAATCGCTCTGGCGGATGATTTAGATATCGCGACTTGCAATGGTAATTACGTCTATGCGGATGGGCGTCCTTCGCGTCCTATCTTTCCATCTAATCGATTACATTCAACGGATGTTTTAACTGGGCCACAATGGCTAGAAATGGCATTAAATTCTAAGAAATTTTTGCATGTGACTTGGTTAAATATCTATCGACGTGAATTTCTACTTGCTCATGGTTATTATTTTGAGCCAGGTTTACATCATCAAGATATTCCGTGGACAACAGAAGCATTATTAACCGCTAAACGTGTTAAATATATTGATGAGCGTTACTACGACTACTTTATTCATTCTGAATCTGTTTCTCATAAAACACCTAATGATACTATTCATGTTAGAACAATTCATAATTACATGAAAATATTAGAAATGCTTGATGCTATTAATCAAAAGCATAAGGAAGTGTCTCAAAATATCAATGCATGTTATTGGCAAATCGCAAAAGAAGGTTTAGGAATTATTCACTCAATCGGTTCTATTCAATCTATTAAAGTTAAAAAACAAATAGTTAAAGAGCTTTTTGATAGGGGAATTTGGACACTTATCTGGCAGAATGCGAAAGATTTTAGATTGCGTTGGCGTTTAGGACGACGCTATTTCAAATTAAAAAGAATATTAAATACATAATCACAAGAGGGCACAATAATGTGCCTTTTTTATTGTCAGTGTAGATTAAATAAAAAGGAATAATTTAATTTCGTTAAAAAGTCACTTTATTTCGTTTTACGCTCACTGATAAATTCAATGATAAATATATAACTTATTTATTAGAAAAATACTGTGCACTTGCTAGAAGTTTGCCATAATGAGTATTACTGCTTAATAAAAGTTTATGTAAAATCAATAAACTGTCGAATATTATTCGAGTAGTTGAATAAAAAAATTTATTATGATGCCACTGGTTTAGCCTTTATCTGTATTATCTGTACCAAGTTGCAGAACATCATAATTATCATTGTTATTTATCTTGTTTCAGCCTCTTCATCTTATTTAGATAGAGACTGATGATAAGTCGTATCTAAAAAATCGGAGAATGTTTTATGTCTATTCGGTTTGGTTGGCGTCAATCATTAGTAACGTTAACTTGCTTAGCCGCGTTAAGCGTCCCTTTTGCAACATCTGCTCAAACATTGAAATTAGCGATTGGTGAAGAGCCAACAGAGGGGTTCGACCCAATGCTGGGTTGGAGTCATGGCAGTTATTTACTTCTTCATAGCCCATTGTTAAAGCAAAATGCGGATCTCTCTTGGTATAGCAATATGTTAAGTGACTATCAGCCAAGTGAAGATGGTAAAACATGGAAATTAACGTTAAAACCAGATTTAAAATTCTCTGATGGTCTGCCGCTGACAGCAAAAGATATCGTCTTTACCTATAACAATGCGGCTGCCAGTGGCGGTAAAGTGGATATGGGTAACTTCCTTTCTGCAAAAGCTGATGATGACTTACATGTCACTATTACATTAAAAGCGCCACAAAGTACGTTTGTAAACGTACTGGGCTCTTTAGGTATCGTTTCTGCTGATAAGTATGATGAAAAAACCTATGCACAAAAGCCAATTGGTGCCGGCCCTTATCGCATGGTCAGTTTCCAACCGGGTCAGCAATTAATTGTTGAAGCTAACCCTTATTATGCAGGACAGAAAAACGATTTTGAAAAACTCATCTTTGTTTTCCTTGATGAAGATGCCGCCTTTGCTGCTGCTCAAAGTGGACAATTAGGTATTGTGCGCATTCCACCAGCAACGGCTGCAATCGCTAAGAATTTGCCCAATACCAAATTGTGGGAAAGGCCAAGTGTTGAAAACCGCGGTATTGTTTTCCCAATGGTAAAATCAGGTGAGAAAAACGCCCAAGGCTATGATATTGGTAATGATATCACCGCTGATATCGCTATTCGTAAAGCTATTAACTACGCACTAGATCGTAAGTTGCTTTCAGAGCAAGTCCTTGATGGTTATGCCGTTCCCGCTTATACCGGAGTAAAAGGACTCCCTTGGGATCAAACTGAGGCTACATTTAAAGATGGTGATGTTGAAAAAGCGAAGCAAATTCTTGAAGATGCAGGTTGGAAACTCAATAAAAATGGCATTCGTGAAAAAGACGGTTTAGAAGCCAAACTCACCTTATGGTATACCAGTGGTGATGCAACTCGTCGTGATTTAGCCGAGTCAATTCGTGCGTTAGTACAACCTCTTGGTATTAAAATGGATCTTAAATCAGGAAGTTGGGATACCGTAGAGCGCTATATGCACTCAAATCCAACCTTATTTGGTTGGGGAAGTCTTGATCCTATGGAACTCTATCATCACTACAGCGAAAATGCGGCGGGTGTTGGTTATTATAATCCAGGTTATTATAAAAACCCTGAGGTCGAAAAACACCTACAAGCAGCACTTGATGCCCATACGTGGCAAGAAGCGGTTCCTCATTGGAAGGCCGTTGAGTGGGATGGTAAAAATGGCGTTGGTGTAAAAGGTGATGCTGCTTGGGCTTGGTTGATGAATGTGCAACATACTTACCTAACTAACCCTTGTGTTGATCTAGGTACAGGAACGCCTGAAATCCATGGTTCATGGTCATTATTAAATAGCGTAGATACTTGGAAGTGGACTTGTCAGTAATACGTCAAAGTGCAGGTTTTTTCCTGCGATTACTCTGCCTGCTGTTGGTGACAACAGCAGGTGTTTTTATTTTATTAAGTTTTTCACCAATCGATCCTATTAAGGCCTATATCGGTAGTGATCTACTGAATGTTCCTCCGGAACAATATCCTTTAATTGCGGCACGTTGGGGAATTGACCAGCCTTTATGGATGCGATTTTGGCTTTGGTTTAGCCAAATCATTCAGGGGGATTTTGGCTATTCCATGTTGTATAACATGCCCGTTATTGATGTTATTCGTGAACGTGCAGGACCTTCGTTTATCTTGCTTTTTTCAGCATGGGTATTTTCAGGTGTTATTGGCGTTGTGATGGGATTAATCGCAGGTCGATATCTTAATCGTTGGCCTGATAGAATTATCTCTACTTTATCTTATCTATTAGCCGCATTACCGACGTTTTGGGTGGGATTACTACTGCTATCTCTGTTTTCTGTCACTTTACATTGGGCGCCAATTTGTTGTGCGTGGCCGATGGGAAGTAGTGCTGAAACGGCAACATTAAGCCAGCGTTTTTCTCATCTTATCTTACCTATGATTGCACTTGGATTATTAGGTACCGGGAATATCGCTTTGCATACTCGTGCGAAAGTCGCTGAAGTAATGGGCAGTGAATTTATCCATTTCGCTAAGGCCCAAGGTGATAAAGGTTGGGCTATGATGCTATTTCATGTTCTACGTCATGCCATTACGCCTGCACTTTGCTTACAGTTTGCATCAATTGGTGAATTACTTGGTGGCTCTCTTTTAGCTGAAAAAGTATTTGCTTATCCAGGCTTAGGGCAAGCAACGGTTGATGCAGGATTACGAGGCGATATTCCTCTGCTAATGGGAATTGTTGTTTTCAGCACTATTTTGATTTTCTTTGGTAATAGTATTTCTAACATATTATTAAGACGTATTAATAAAGGAATTTTACGAGACTCATGATTTACGATCCGAACAAACCTTTGCTACGACTTTTGTTAGTTACCCTCGCGTTAATTGGGTTAGTTGCATATGGTTTTTCTGTTTCTCATACTGATATCGTAATGGACTTTTTGGCTAGAAATCAGGCTCCGTCAGATCAATATTGGTTCGGTACTGATAACTTAGGCCGCTCTTTGTGGCTACGTTGTTTCCAAGGCATGTTAAGTAGTTTAAATATCGGTGTGACGAGTGCGGTTGTGAGTGGTGCAATCGCCTTAATTTTTGCTGGTATCTCCTCAATCAATCGTTATTGTGATTTTTTTGTAAGAGGCGTTGTTGATGCGCTTTTAGCATTACCTCATTTATTATTATTGATTTTAATTTGTTTTACCTTAGGTGGTGGGCAACAAGGGGTGATTTGGGCTGTGGCATTAACCCATTGGCCTAAATTAGCTTTAATTTTACGAGGTGAAATTCAGCGTATTAGAGAAGCTGATTATGTAATGTTATCGCGTCGTATTGGCAACACGCCTTTTGAGTGCGTAAAAAAACACTATATTCCTATGCTGTTACCCCAGTGGATCGTAGGAACCTTATTAATGTTTCCTCATGCAGTATTGCATAGTGCAGCGTTGAGTTTTCTTGGTTTTGGTCAGGCAGCTCATGAACCTTCACTCGGCTTATTACTGGCCGATGCACTACGCTATTTAAGTACAGGCTCTTGGTGGATGGTGGTATTTCCAGGATTGATTTTGATGTGCTTAGTATTGATCTTCGATCAATTTGCTAAAGCAATGCAACAATTATGGTTAAGAGGGGCAGGATGTTAAGTTTTGAACAGCTTTCCATTGATATCGCGCAATTTCGTTGGTTAGGAAAACGAAATTGGCAGCCGTTGCTAAAATCAATCTCACTGGATATTAAACCCGGAAAAATGCTGGCATTAGTGGGTGGCAGTGGTGAAGGAAAAAGCCTGTTATTACAAAGTGCATTAGGGCTTTTACCCGCCAACATGCGAGTTCGTGGTGCGATTAAATTGAATGGGCACACACTAAGTGAACGGGAACTGATTGCTTATCGTGGGAATACCTTTTGTTATATTCCTCAAGGTGTCAGTGCTCTCAATCCGTTGATCTGTATTGGTGATCAATTAAGTCGCTCTGCGCGTTTAAGTGGTGCAGATGTTTCGTCTGATGATATTGTGCAACAGTTAGGGCTTTATCACCTTTCGGGTTCATTAGTAAAAACGTATCCGGCAAAATTGTCTGGTGGAATGGCAAAGCGAGTATTAGCCTGCAATGCGACACTCTCTAATGCACAGTATATTTTGGCGGATGAGATCACCTCATGGCTTGATGATGAACATGCGTGCTTGTTATTAGGTCATTTAAGAGAGTTATGCAATCAAGGTAAATCAGTGCTTTGGGTTACACATGATTTAGCCTTAGCCGCAAGGTTTGCGGATACGATAGCGGTGCTTAATCAGGGTGAAGTTAACGAAGTCATTCCTGCTAATGTGCTTAATCGTCATGAAGGTAGTGAGTGGTTAAAGACACTCTGGAACGCATTACCTGAGCAACAATTTATAAATACAAAAGAAGCATCACTTAATCCATTATAATATTGAGTTCTTAAGTTTTATTTTTATACATTTCATTTGTTATTTTTGGAGTTATCTTTATGCCACTTTTAGAGTTAAAACAATTATCTGTGGAGCAAGCAGGTAAGATGTTATGGCAAGATCTCTCCTTTTCGTTAGATGCGGGAGAGCGACTCGGTATTTCAGCGCCAAGTGGCACAGGAAAAACGACATTAGGTCGCGTTTTAGCACAGTGGCAAAAACCCACTCAAGGTTCAATTCTTATTAATGGCAAACCATTATCTAACAAGGGTTATTGCCCTATTCAATTAGTTCCTCAACACCCTGATAAATGTTTTAATCCCTTTCGAACAACAGGAGATAGTGTTCGTGATGCTTGGTCACCTGATGATCACTGGCTCGAAAAACTCAGGATTAAACCAGAATGGTTAACGCGCAGACCTAATGAATTATCCGGTGGAGAGCTTGCACGTATTGCGTTATTGCGCGCGTTAGATCCTCGTACTCAAATATTGATTGCAGATGAAGTCACGGCACAGTTAGATGCACAAATTCAAGCTGATATTTGGCAAGTATTGATCGATGAAAGTCAGAAGCGCCCTTTAAGTTTGGTTATTTTTAGTCACAATAAAGCACTACTTGAGAAGGTTTCTACCAAAGTGTGGTGGGTTAATGAAGAAAAAAACAATTCTATTATTTCAAATTTGAATTATTCAATCGGTTAATAAAAAAAGAGCTTCCTATATATTTTTATAGGAAGCCAAATAATACAGCTAAAATAAACCCCAAATGTAACAATAAGGAACTAGAAGCGATAGGTGTAACTTACACCAATTTGCATATCGTGATTGCGATAGGTTGTCATTTCCCAATTTGCTGATGTATTGACAGAAGATTGTTTATCAAACTGATAAGTGACTCCAACATTGGCAAATGGGCGTTGTTTTACCTGTTTTTTATTTTCTGAATAATTAATTTGTTGTTGACCTAAATAGTCAATATGGCTACGAAAATCCCCTTGATAATGCGATAAGTTCCACAGTAAGCCTGCTTTTGTATTAAGTATGAAAGAAGAACCTAATAAATGCTCCATACCCAATCCTATTTTGGCGAATAATGAATGCGTTTTAAGGGCATCATAGTGTGCTGCAAATTGGGCATTTTGAGTTTCACTATAAGCTGAACGTGAGATTTGATTAAAAGTAAGTCCTACAAATGGCGTTAGCAGTAAATTATTTGATAATGAATATGGATAATAAGCTTTTAAATCAATATGATAACCTGAAATCTTAGTATTTCCTTTACCTGATTCAGTATTTGCTAATGCTGCTCTTTCAATAGAAACTTTACGATTTAAATAAGCACCTTTTAAAGAGAAATGCAGTGCATTATTATTTAGCTCTGCATTCAATGACGGCATTAAATCTAAACTAAAACCAATTAAAGGTAATGCATAGCCTTGATATTGATAACCTTTAGGTAATGAAGAATAGACATCAGTATCAATGGCAAGCCCTACAACTAATGGAATATGATTAATATCAAAACGATAAGCACCACTTAACCCAGTTTGTGTTGCATTGGCTTTATTGACATTTTGATAGTGTGTAAAACCACTAATACACGCTTTTTCAGTACCTACAGAGCAAGTTGCAGAAGCTAGATAACGCAATTGACCTTGTTGCATATCTATAAGCTTATAGCCGTTTTCAGCCATTAATTGCATTGATTTATAAGTGCTTTCAATGTCGATAGGTTTGCTGATAATGATCGATGGTTTTGTTATTTCTTTCTCTTTTGCTCGTAGTTCTAATTCATCTTCTACTGGGAGCAGTTCTTTGGCTTTTTCTTCGGCAATGCGCTTAGATTCTTCTTGAGTTTTCGCTTCTTCGGCTAAACGTTGCTTTTCTCTGGCTTCGTCAGCCAAACGTTGCTGTTCTTTGGCTTCGTCAGC
>NZ_QPMG01000011.1:0-118880 GCF_003336825.1 Proteus sp. CA142267
CGAGGAGGTGCATTCTACATCTTCCTCATTCAGTGTCAAGCGTTTATTTTCAAGGCTTTTCACTTTTTTCTTTGTTCTCTCAGCTAACTCACTTAGCGTGGTTTGCCGTGACAACGAGGGCGCATTATAGGGAGTTTTCTGAATGTGACAAGTATTATTTAAAAAAAACTTTCCGACAGCGCACTTAGTAATCAAATTAGCCTTTTTGGTATAAATAATAGACAACCTTTGTCTAAAAAAGTTTCAAATATAAAAAACACTATTTATAGATTATCTTTATTCTCCCTCATTAAGACATAAAACATAAAAAAAGAGGCTTATATAAGCCTCTTTTTCAATTTAATGGCATCTCTTCTTTATCAGAATCAATAGAGAAGAAGCTCTATTACTGTTTTGCAATTATCTTATTGTCATCTAAATCTAAGATAATCTCTTTACCTGGTAATAATTTGCCAGACAAGATATCTTGAGCTAATGGGTTTTCAACCTCTTGCTGGATAGCCCGTTTCAATGGACGTGCACCATAAATTGGGTCGAATCCAACTTCGCTCAATTTCTCTAATGCAGCGCCTGTAATTGTAACGTGATAACCACGCTCTTCTAAACGCTGGTATAAACGACGCAACTGAATTTGTGCAATCGCAGCAATGTTTTCTTTACCTAATGGATGGAATACCACAACCTCATCAATACGGTTAATAAACTCTGGTCTGAAATGATGGCCAACAACATCCATCACAATAGTTTTCATTTCAGGGTAATCAATTGTCCCGAAACGTTCTTGAATTAAATCAGACCCTAAGTTCGATGTCATAATCACAACTGTATTACGAAAATCGACAGTTCTACCTTGTCCATCCGTTAAACGACCATCATCCAATACTTGTAATAAGATATTGAATACATCTGGATGCGCTTTTTCAACTTCATCTAATAAGATGACTGAATAAGGGCGACGGCGAACGGCTTCTGTTAAGTATCCACCTTCTTCGTAACCAACATATCCTGGAGGCGCACCCACTAAACGAGAAACAGAGTGTTTTTCCATAAACTCAGACATATCGATACGAACCATTGCATCATCACTATCAAACAAGAAGTTCGCTAATGCTTTACACAACTCAGTCTTACCAACCCCTGTTGGTCCTAAGAATAAGAACGAACCAATTGGACGATTAGGATCAGATAATCCAGCACGACTACGGCGGATAGCATTAGATACTGCACTTACAGCCTCAGCCTGACCAATAACACGTCTATGTAATTCTTGTTCCATTCTTAGCAGTTTTTCACGTTCCCCTTCTAGCATTCTAGATACAGGAATACCTGTCCAACGCGCTAAGATCTCAGCAATTTCAGCATCAGTGACTTTATTGCGTAACAGCTTCATATGCTTATCTTCAGCTTTATTAGCTTCGGCAAGCTGTTTTTCTAATGTCGGAATTTGCCCATATTGGATCTCTGACATTTTAGCTAAATCACCACTACGGCGAGCTTGCTCTAATGCAATACGTGCTTGTTCTAATTCAGACTTAATATGCTGAGTACTCGTAAGCTCCGCTTTTTCTGCTTTCCACTCTTCTTCCAAAACAGAATATTCTTTCTCTTTTTCAGCAAGTTCTTCATTTAGCATTTCTAAACGTTTTTTACTTGCGTCATCAGACTCTTTTTGCAGTGCTTGTTGCTCAAGTTTAAGCTGAATAATACGTCTATCAAGTCTATCTAATGCTTCTGGTTTTGAATCCATTTGCATACGTAGGCTCGCACCCGCTTCATCAATCAAGTCAATCGCTTTATCTGGCAACATACGATCAGAAATATAGCGATGAGATAAAGTCGCTGCGGCAACAATCGCAGGATCGGTAATTTGAACATGATGATGAAGCTCATAACGTTCTTTCAGACCACGCAAAATAGCGATTGTGTCTTCTACTGTTGGCTCTGCCACATACACTTTTTGGAAACGACGCTCTAATGCTGCATCTTTTTCAATGTATTGACGATATTCATCAAGTGTTGTTGCACCGACACAATGCAACTCACCACGAGCTAATGCAGGCTTTAACATATTTCCCGCATCCATAGCGCCATCGGCTTTACCTGCGCCAACCATTGTGTGTAATTCATCAATAAACAGAATAACACTACCTTCCTGTTTAGATAAATCATTTAAAACGGCTTTTAAACGTTCTTCAAATTCACCACGATATTTAGCACCAGCTAATAACGAGCCCATATCCAAAGAAAGTACACGTTTATTTTTTAAACCTTCAGGGACTTCGCCATTAACAATACGTTGAGCTAAACCTTCAACTATTGCCGTTTTACCTACCCCCGGTTCACCAATAAGTACAGGGTTATTTTTAGTACGGCGTTGTAGAACTTGAATAGTTCTTCTTATTTCTTCATCACGACCAATGACAGGATCGAGTTTGCCTTGTTCTGCTCTTTCCGTTAAATCCACAGTATATTTTTTCAATGCCTGACGTTGATCTTCTGCATTTTGATCGTTCACTGTTTCTCCACCACGTATTTTTTCAATCGCTATCTCAAGACTTGCTTTATTCGCTCCGGCTACTTTTAGCATGTCAGCAACTTGACCACCGGTTTCCATAGCAGCTAAAAGAAAGAGCTCTGATGAAATAAATTCATCACCTTTTTTCTGTGCCAATTTATCGCACAAATTAAGGTGCTTAATTAAATCATTTGAGGGATGAACCTCTCCACCAGCACCTTCGACTTTAGGTAATCGAGACAAAGCATCATTAATTCGCTCGTTAAATTGCGATGCATTAACACCTACAGATGTTAATAGAGGGCGAATTGAGCCACCTTGTTGATTAAATAACGCACTCAGTAAATGTATGGGTTCTATAAATTGATTATCGTTCCCAAGTGCCAATGACTGGGCGTCTGCGAGAGCTTGCTGGAATTTATTGGTTAATTTATCCAGACGCATAACACCTCCAAGTAAAATTTAAAGTAAAATTCGTAACTGGAGAATAGATGAGGTCATTTTGACAATATTCAAGCTCAAAATAAAAATTTTGAGCAAAAATATTTATCAATATTTGAGATAAGTGAGAAAAACATTGAGAGGAAGTTTATTTAATCCAGATTAATGATGCCATTCGCCCTGTTATATGCTCTCGTCTATAAGAGAAAAAGCGCGATGGATCAGTTACAGTACAAAAATCACCACCATAAATCTGAGTTACTCCACTTTCCTGTAAGGTTATTCTCGCTAACATATAAATATTAGCTAAGTATTTACCATTGTGGGGAATAAAAGCAGGCTCAAAGGCAATATTTTTTTCGATAAACGCCAACCGAACTTCTGCACCGACCTCAAAAGCGGTTGCTCCAATTGCGGGCCCTAACCATGCCATAATTTGATCTTTAGGTGCTTTAAAATGCGCAAGTGTATTTTGTAATACACCGTGGCAAAGCCCTCGCCATCCACCATGAGCTGCGCCAACTTCTGTTCCATCAACAGTTGTAAAAAGGACAGGCAAACAATCTGCCGTCATAATTGCACAAACTTTTTTTTCAGTAGAGGTATAAAGGGCATCACCTTGTACTTCATTATTTTTCTCAGTATTTAGTGTAACAACATGAGTGCCATGAACTTGTTCGAGCCATAGTGGCATTTCAGGCAATTGAGCTTGTTGACAAAGTCTGCGTCTATTTTCTTCGACATCAGACAATTTATCACCAACATGAGTACCTAAGTTGAGGCTATTATAAGGTGGCAGACTAATCCCCCCTTCCCTCAAGGTACTACAAGACCCAATATTTTCAGGTTGTGGCCAATCTGGAAAAATCAATGAAGTCATTTACCAATCCATTTCATCTTTAAATTGTTCAACGTCAGCTTTTAGCACATCGATAAGCTTAACCATATCATCAGGTAATGGTGCATGCCATTCCATTTCAATACCCGTTATTGGATGATAAAGACGTAGCATCGTTGCGTGTAGAGCTTGTCTATCAAATAAACGTAACGTTTCACGTAATTCATCTGAAGCCCCTTTTAAAGGACGAGGTCTTCCTGCATAAAGCTGATCACCAATTAACGCATGGTGAATATGAGCCATATGAACACGAATTTGGTGAGTACGGCCGGTTTCTAAACGTAAACGCAAACGTGTATGAGCACGGAAATGCTCCATTACACGATAATGTGTTACTGCTGGTTTACCCATTGGGTGCACAGCCATATGAGTACGTTTAGTTGGATGTCGAGAAATAGGTTCATTCACTAATCCACCTGCCGTCATTCTTCCTGTTGCAACCGCTTCATACTCACGGGTGATTTCACGACGTTGTAAAGCTTCTACTAAATGCGTTTGAGCAGGAACTGTTTTTGCAACAACCATTAAACCTGTTGTATCTTTATCCAATCGGTGGACAATACCTGCACGAGGTACATTAGCAATCTCTGGATAGCGATAAAGTAATGCGTTTAATACGGTGCCATCTGGGTTACCAGCACCAGGATGTACAACGAGATCTCTTGGCTTATTGATAACTAAAATATCATCATCTTCATAGACGATATTTAACGGAATATTCTGAGGCTCCCAGCGAACTTCCTCTTCAATTAAGGCATCGACTTCAATTTTTTCACCGCCAAGCATTTTTTCTTTTGGCTTATTGATGATTTTATCGTTAACCTGCACTCTATTGTCTAAGATCCACTCTTTTATACGAGATCTTGAATAATCAGGGAACATTTCGGCCAAAGCTTGATCTAAGCGTTGACCCAGCTGTGAATCTGCGACTGTAGCATTAAGTCGTATTTGTTGAGACATAAATAATTTTCTATTAATTAAGTTAGTGTTTTGACGGCACAGCCGTTTCATTTAAAATGAGTTATAGTGTAACCGATTTCAGGGGAGCTTCACGGAGAGACTCCCCAAACCTATTCAGAGGATAATCAATACGTGATGAGACGCATTAAATACCTGGTGGCAGCGGCCACTGTAAGCCTGTTACTTGCTGGCTGTTCGAGTTCGGACAAAGACGCTACTGCCGATATGTCGCCTTCTGAGCTTTACTCAACCAGTCAGGAAAAATTGCTAGATGGCAATTATGGAGCGGCTATCAAACAATTAGAGTCTCTCGATAATCGCTATCCTTTTGGCCCTTACTCGCAACAAGTTCAACTCGATCTGATTTATGCTTATTATAAATCAGCGGAACTACCAATGGCGATTTCTGCAATCGACCGTTTTATGCGATTAAACCCAACCCATCCTAATATCGACTATGTTCTTTATATGCGTGGCTTAACAGCTCAAGCATTAGATGATAGTGCATTACAAGGGTTCTTTGGTATTGATCGTTCAGACCGTGATCCTCAACATGCAATCGTAGCATTTAAAGATTTTAGTCAATTAGTTCGTTACTATCCAGACAGCCTTTATGTCGCCGATGCAACCAAACGCCTAGTCTTTCTTAAAAACCGTTTAGCGAAGTATGAGCTTTCTGTTGCGAAATTCTATACTAAACGAGGGGCTTATGTCGCGGTTATTAATAGAGTAGAGCAAATGATGCGTGATTATCCTGATACACAAGCCACTCGTGATGCGCTTGTTTACATGGAAAACGCTTATAAAGAATTAGGTCTGACACAAGAAGCTGAAAAAGTAGCTGCATTGATTGCAGCAAATCCAGCCTAACTAAAACATCACCATCAAAAACAGCAGCTTATCGCTGCTGTTTTTTTATTCTTTTCTAGCTAAATTATCTTTACTTTTCATCAGCCCAACCTTTCTAATATGACTGAATAAATGCAACTTAACAAGCGGTCTTTTTCAGCTATTTATCATTTGTCACGTTTCTATTACTAGTTACACAGACATCTAACAAAAAGTGATTTTGATCATATTTTAAATTGTGTATCACGATATTCTGAAGTTATCGAAGACGGAGTAATAAAGAGGTAACTATATGATTATAAATATTACTAGTAAACAAATGGAAATTACCCCAGCACTACGTGAACACATTGAAAGCCGTCTAACTAAACTCAATAAATGGCAGGTGAATTTAATCAATCCTCATATTATTCTTACGAAAGATCCTAAAGGTTTTAGTGTTGATGCCAGCATTCATACACCAAATGGGCAACTGGTTGCTAATGCACAACACGCCGATATGTATGTTGCAATTAATGACTTACTTGCAAAACTTGAACGTCAATTAAACAAAGTTCAGCATAAAAACGAATCTCGTCGGGCTGATAACAGCCTGAAAGAAGAGAATTTACTTGTCGATGAAATGTAAATAGTAAAGCAAGATTAAAAATTAGAATAAATCACTGACTCAAAACGCCTCTGCGCATCCTCGTGATGCGCTTTTTATTGTATTTTTCTTGACTCCTTTCACATCATCATGTTTGATAGCTATATGTTAAATAATTTACCAATCAATATAATGAACAAACATTCACATTTGCCTTTCTTCTTTTTCTTTTTACTCTTTCATTAAGAGGCTTTGTCATTTCAGAAAGAAAAGTAAGAACGACAATAGCCTCCAACTGGAGGCTTTTTTATTTATGATGGTATGACATAACGGTATAGGGCTTAAACATGGAAAAACTCGATTTATTAGCAATCAGAGATAAAATCACGACGTTAGATTCAGAATTACTAACGTTGTTAGCAAACAGACGCCAATTATCTGCTGATGTCGCTCAATTTAAATTGAATACACATCGCCCTATTAGAGATAAAAATCGTGAGCGCGAATTACTTGATTTATTAATTGAGAAAGGAAAAAACGTTGGGCTAGATGGTTTTTATATTAGTCGTATTTTTCAAATGATCATTGAAGACTCTGTCTTAACGCAACAAGCCATCCTACAACAACATCTTAATGCAACACCTAATGAGTCAGCTAGAATTGCTTATTTAGGGCCTAAAGGCTCCTATTCACATATTGCCGCTCGTCAATATGCAGCTCGCCATTTTGATACCTTCGTTGATTGTACTTGTCAGAAATTTGACGACATTTTTACACTTGTCGATACCGGTCAAGCTGATTACGGTTTACTGCCAATTGAAAATACCAGCTCTGGTGCAATTAATGATGTTTACGATTTACTGCAAACAACATCAATCTCTATTGTTGGGGAAATTCGCATTCCCATTAATCATGCACTTTTAACGAGTGTTGATAGCAGTCCAGAAGAATTGCAAACTATTTATAGTCATCCTCAACCCTTCCAACAATGTAGTCATTATTTAAATCAGTATCCAAACTGGAAGATTGAATATTGTGAAAGCACAGCAGCTGCAATGGAAAAAGTGGCTCTTGCACAATCGCCACACGTTGCTGCTATTGGTAGTGAAGCCGGTGGCTCTCTTTATGGCTTAAAACCCTTAGCCAATAATTTAGCAAACCAGCAAATAAACGTAACTCGCTTTATTGTTATTGCGCGAAAAGCGATTGATGTTTCAGACCAAGTTCCTGCTAAAACAACCTTCTTAATGGCAACAGGGCAACAAGCGGGTGCATTAGTTGATGCATTAATGATTTTAAAAAAATACGACATTATTATGACAAAACTCGAGTCGCGTCCTATTAATGGTACTCCTTGGGAAGAAATGTTTTATATTGATGTTCAAGCAAATTTACGTGATATCAATATGCAAAAAGCCTTACACGATTTATCACAAACAACACGCTCATTAAAAATATTAGGCTGTTACCCTTCAGAAAATGTTGTTCCTGTTGAAGTGAAATAACCTCATACAAAGATAAAAGCCAGATAGCATATAACTATCTGGCTTTTCTTTTACGTTCTTATTTAACGTTAATTATAAGAAACCATACATCGCAGCAAATACCCAGCCAAAGACACAGGAAACTGTTACACCAATTAATCCTGGTAAAATAAAGCTATGGTTAATAACAAAACGCCCTATTCGAGTTGTACCAGAACGGTCAAATTGAATTGCCGCTAAGTCACTAGGATAAGTTGGTAGAATATAATAACCATAGCAAGCTGGTGCCGATGCAATGATATATGCAGGATCAACACCAATACCCAATGCTAAAGGAACAATCGCAGCCAAAGCCGCCGCTTGAGAGTTAACAAACTTAGATACTAATAATAAAACAACTGCATAAGCCCAAGGGTATTCTCGTACTAATTGCCCCAATGCAGCTTCTATTTCTTTCATATGCGCAGAGAACATTGTCTCTGCCATCCAAGCAATACCATATACAGCAACAATTGCTATCATCCCTGAACGGAATACTTCATTTTTAGAAATAAGAGAAGGGTTGGTTTTACAAATAATAATAATTGATGCACCAGCTAATAACATAAACATCTGAATAACGAGCACCATAGATAATGGTTTACCATTAAATACAGGACGTATTTCAGAGAAAGCACCTAATATTGCAACAACAGCAATTGCACCTAAAAATATCCACATTGCTACCCAGTTTTTCATTGGGAGCTTTTTATCTAGAAGTGTTGCTGTATCACCATAAACATAATCATGGTTTTCAGGCACTGAAACAAATTCTTGGAAGCGTTGGTCTTTATCTAAGTCTTTCCCTCTAAACCAGCTAAAGATACCAATGGCTAAAATACCAATAAAAGTTGAAGGGATCGTAATTGCTAATAAATCTAAAAACTCAAGGTGTTTACCATTAAAAGTTACATCACCGAGCATTG
Organism: Proteus sp. CA142267; assembly: GCF_003336825.1. Taxonomy (NCBI): domain Bacteria; kingdom Pseudomonadati; phylum Pseudomonadota; class Gammaproteobacteria; order Enterobacterales; family Morganellaceae; genus Proteus; species Proteus sp. CA142267. The sequence goes on from NZ_QPMG01000011.1 coordinate 8,699, forward strand.
CGACTAATGTAACAACGGCAACGGAAACTGGGCTGGCAATAATCCCCATTTGAGAGCCAATTGTACTTGCCGCCATTGGTCTTTCAGGGCGAATATTATTTTTAATCGACACGTCATAGATAATTGGCAATATGGTATAAACAACGTGTCCAGTACCGCATAATATTGTAAGAGTACAAGTTACGAGTGGTGCAACAATAGAAATATATTTTGGATTTTTACGTAATAACTTTTCTGCTATTTGCAACATAACATCTAACCCACCAGATGCTTGTAATGTTGCTGATGCAGAGACAACGGCAATAATAACTAGCATTACATCAACAGGTGGTTTTCCCGGAGGGAGTTTAAAAATGAAAACTAAAATAACCAGACCTACACCCCCTAATAGACCTAATGCAATTCCCCCTTTCCTGGCCCCATAAAATAGACATACTAATATAATGGCGAGTTGTATTAAAAAATCCATAAATTACCCCTTGAAAAACACGTCGGAATATAAATAAAAAATAATACAATTGAATTTTTAGCACTTCTTGCAAAAAAAAGAGTTTATAAAATATAATTTACGATAATTGTTATAACCATTTTTTTGATCATTGTTATAGTTTTCATAATACCTTTTAATTTCATTCAGTTTTAAGATCTCATCAACAAATAACTTTTAATAAAAAGACAATATCGAACATTAATTATTCTTTAATTAAACTCAACAATAACAATTAAATAACAATAAATATAATATAGATTAGTTTTTTTATAAAACTAGATATTTATCCCATTGTTTTTAAATGTATATTTCTCTATTTTTATTTTCTGAATAAAAATAGGTGATTTTTATCTATTATTAATTTTTTGAAATGACAGGGAGCTAATATGAATACTTTTATCATACTGATTTTAAGTCTATTTTTTACTAATAACGTAGATGAAGTTCAATCAAAAAAGAGTTATTACGCTTATTCATTAACGATTCAATCAGATTTGAGTCGTTGCACAGTAAGCCCTTGTCCTGACCCCAAAAACTATTGACTTATAGCATATTGTTTAAAAAGAAATTTTATGAATAAAAAATATATATTAATACTCTCATTTTTATTCACTAATTATGCAAGCACTCATTTTTATGAAGAAGCAAAAGAAAATAGAGCATCAATAAATGAATATTCTTAAAGTAATAGCAATACTTCTGATCCTAGTGGTTGTGTTTGGTCACCTTATGATGATGAGTGGAGATAAGCTAAACACGAAATAATTAATAAAATAAAAAGGCCGAACAATTTATTTATTGCTCGGCCTTTTATATAATAAATAATTTAACTAGATTCGGCTATCATTCGCTTTTTGCAATAATACACCACTCTCTTTCATAAATTGAGAAGCATAATCACCAAACCAATCACTCACGTTATTAAATGAATGGATAAACTCGCTCTTTGCATTTATATCTAATAGATCGATAGCTTGACCTAATGAGTGATGATATCTACGAATTAATTCAATATTCTCTTTCGATGACAAAATAATATCAGCATAAAGTTGTGGATCTTGAGCAAATAAGCGCCCTATCATTGCCAATTCTAAGCGATAAATAGGTGATGAGAGTCTCAGTAAACTGGCTAAATCAACTTTTTCTTTTGCTAAATGCTGGCCATAAGCAAAAGTAGTAAAATGTCGAAGAGCTTGAATAAAACTCATGTTTTTATCATGCTCTTCTGGCGCAATAGCCTCAATTCTTGCTCCCCATACCATTAACTGCTCTAACAACCATTCAAATGCAGTATGGTTTCGTCCTTCACAGTACGCCACAACCTGTTTTGCTAAGCTAGGTACATCAGGGCCAAACATTGGATGAAGACCTAAAATAGGCCCACTATGTGCTTTTAACATCGCCTCTAGAGGGGCTTTTTTAATAGAAGCGAGATCTACAAGTAAACAGTTTTCAGGTAATACAGGAAGTTTTTCAATAACCTCAACAGTTAAATGAATAGGCACACTGATAATCACCATTCCTACATCATCAAAAATAGCGGGTGACTTAGTTTGCCATTCATCCGCTTCTAAGCTTTCAACTTGATAACCAGAGAGTGTAAACAAACGAGAAAATAGTTTACCCATCTTCCCATTTCCTCCCACAATAACGATTTTACCAAGTTGAGGGTTGAGAGTTTTAAATCCTTTATCATTCTCTTTAGTATAGGATTCTCGCATCACTCGACGTAATACATCTTCAATTAAATCAGGGGAAATTCCCATCTTTTGTGCATCATTACGACGAGAAGCAAGCATGGAGGCTTCTCTATCAGGTGCATAAATCGGTAAGCCGTGGCGGTTTTTAACTTCACCCACTTCAGCTACCAGTTGCATTCTTTTTGCGAGTAAAGAAAGCAGTGATTTATCTACCTGATCAATTTGCTCACGCAAACCTTGTAATTCTTCAGCCATCTATGCTTGCCTCTTTTTTCTTTATGATTATCTAACTTAACTAACTTTTTTTAACTGTGCTTCACGCTGAGCCAAAATCGGAGAAAGTTGAGCATGTAAATTTCTTAACACTGACTCTGTTGTTTCCCAACTAATACATGCATCTGTTACTGAAACACCGTATTTCATTTCACTACGCAATTGCTCTGATGATTGATTGCCTTCATTAATATGGCTTTCTAACATAATACCAGTGATAGATTCATTACCTTTAGTAATTTGCTCAATCACTGAATCAACCACTGCCGTTTGACGACGGAAATCTTTGTTAGAGTTACCGTGGCTACAATCAATCATTAATGATGGTTTTAACCCTGCTTTTACCATTTGCGCTTCGCATTGAGCAACATCTTCTTCATGGTAATTTGGTGTTTTACCACCACGTAAAATCACATGACCATCAGGGTTACCTTGTGTTTGTAATAAGCAAACTTGTCCTGATTGATTAATTCCCATAAAACGGTGTGGCATAGAAGCCGCTTTCATCGCGTTAATTGCGGTATCTAAATTACCATCTGTTCCATTTTTAAATCCAACAGGCATTGAAAGCCCTGATGCCATTTCACGGTGAGTTTGAGATTCAGTAGTTCTAGCACCAATTGCAGACCAACTAAATAAATCACCTAAATATTGTGGATTGTTTGGATCTAACGCTTCAGTTGCCAGAGGCAGGCCTAATTGTACAAGTTCGGTCAGCAGCTTACGGGCAATATGTAGCCCTTTTTCCATTTCAAAGCTACCATCCATAAATGGATCGCTAATTAAGCCTTTCCAGCCAACAGTTGTACGAGGTTTTTCAAAGTAGACACGCATCACAATGTACAGACTATCACTTAATTCAGACGCTAAGACTTTCAGGCGTTTTGCGTAATCTAACGCAACATCGACATCATGAATGGAACAAGGCCCACATACCACGAGTAAGCGAGGATCACGACGTTGAACAATTTCAGAAATTGTTTGACGTGACTGAGCAATGGCATGCAGATCATTGCGACTCAATGGGTATTTTTGTTTTAACTCTTCTGGAGTAATTAAAACCAGCTCTTCGCTGATATTCACATTATTGAGTGCGTCTTTTTGCATGATCATAATCTTTACCTTTTTTATATCTATCATTGTGATTTTTTGTGTGTCTGAAAGATAAGATAACACGCAATGTAAAGAAATCAATCCATATTTTTAATAAATTTGACATTATTGTAATTCAATCTTTACACCAATGGTTTTTATTATAAATAAATAATAAATAACAATTACTTACAAACATTAAGCAAGATAAAAATAACGTGATGAGGATTAAATTAAAACGCAAAAATGTAAATAAATATTTACACAGTATCTTTTAATGAATCTCGACATAAGAAGAATAGATAAGATGGGGATATAAGAAGTAAAAGAGAAAAAAACTAATAAATAATATTTTCAATATAAGGGATATAAAAAAAGGTCAGCAAATGCTGACCTTTTAACAATAACTTTCGGATGTGCGAAAGCGTATTATTTAGCGTTAAGACGCTCTTTGATACGAGCAGCCTTACCTGAACGCTCACGCAGGTAGTACAGTTTAGCTTGACGAACCGCACCACGACGTTTAACAGTGATGCTATCTACGACTGGAGAGTGAGTTTGGAATACACGCTCAACACCTTCGCCATTAGAAATTTTACGAACAGTGAATGCAGAGTGCAGACCGCGGTTACGAATAGCGATAACCACGCCCTCGAATGCCTGCAGACGTTTTTTAGAACCTTCAACAACCCATACTTTAACTTCTAAAGTGTCACCAGGACGGAATGAAGGAACATCTTGCTTCATCTGTTCTTGTTCGATTTGTTTAATAATATTGCTCATAATAACTCTCTTACCCTAGGTAAACTGATATTAATGACATCTTGTGTCAGACTTACTCTGCTGTTCCTGACAGATGTTCCCGTTGGAACTCTGTTAACAGCACTCTTTGCTCGTCAGTCAGAGCTAGGCTTTCCAGAAGCTCAGGTCTTCTTAGCCAGGTTCGACCCAGTGATTGTTTCATGCGCCAGCGATTAATATGAGCATGGTTACCTGACAGTAAAACTGCCGGAACTTCCATACCATCTAAAACCTCTGGGCGAGTATAGTGAGGATGATCCAGTAAACCTTCAGCAAAAGAATCTTCTTTCGCAGAGGCAGCGTGTCCGAGAACACCCGGTACAAAGCGCGCTACTGCATCTATCATTATCATGGCAGGTAATTCCCCACCACTTAATACGTAATCACCTACAGACCACTCTTCATCGATTTCCGTCTGAATGACACGCTCGTCTATACCTTCATACCGACCACAAACTAGAATTAGCTTCTCATTTGTTGCCAGTTCACAAACTCCTTGTTGATCGAGTTTGCGTCCCTGAGGTGATAAATAAATCACCTTTGCTCCATCACCTGCCGCAGCTTTCGCTTGATGAATGGCTTCCCTTAAAGGTTGAACCATCATCAACATACCGGGACCACCGCCATAAGGACGATCATCAACGGTATTATGTCTGTCGTATGTAAAATCTCGGGGATTCCAACATTCTACATTGAGCAGACCATGCTTCACTGCCCGACCAGTCACCCCGTACTCGGTTATAGAGCGGAACATTTCTGGAAATAGGCTAATTACCCCAATCCACATTTTTGTGTCCCACTATTGAGAACCGTTAACCGGATAATCTAAAAACCAGGATCCCAATCAACGATAATTTTTTTCGCTGAGAGATCGACTTTCTTGATAACCTGCCCATCAAGAAACGGAACTAACCGTTCCCCGATACCGAACGCATCTTTCAGATTCGCTTTAATTACCATGACATCATTTGAGCCCGTTTCCATCATGTCTGTAACGACACCCAGATCGTAGCCTTTATCTGTTTCTACATGGCAACCCATCAGATCTTTCCAGTAATATTCACCTTCAAGTTCTGGAAGTTGCGAAGCATTCACGACAATTTCAAAATTAGTCAGGAAATTGGCCGCGTCTCTGTCATCAATACCTTTTAGCTTGACGATAATATCTTGGTTGTGATGTTTCCAACTTTCAATTTCAATGGTTTCCCACTGTCCATGACGCTGAATAAACCACGGTTGATATTCAAAAATGTTTTCGGCGTGTTCGGTGGAGGAAAAAACTCTGAGCCAACCACGGATCCCGTAAGGTGAGCCCAACTTACCCATAACAATAGGTTCTACAGGCTCTTTTAAGGTTTTTTGTTCGCTCATTGTTACCACCGCGACAGATTAAGCGCTTTTCTTCGCTGATTTGATCAGGGCAGCAACACGTTCTGAAACTGTTGCGCCTTGAGCAACCCAGTGTTCAACACGGTCTACGTCTAAACGTAATTCTTCTGCATTACCGGTTGCCAGTGGGTTATAAAAGCCTACACGCTCAATGAAACGACCATCACGCGCATTACGGCTATCGGTTACTACTACTTGATAAAACGGACGCTTTTTTGCGCCGCCACGAGCTAAACGAATTGTTACCATAACATCCTCATTAGTTAATAAAACAACCAGACGCCATCGAGGAACGGAGTCCGATTGTCATATAAAAAGCCCGAAAAGTTTACTCACTTTGGCGAAAAAAGCAATCCAAAGCACGTTTTTTTTCAGGCTTTTTGATTTTATCGGCCTGGGAATCCAGGTGGCATCATACCTTTCATGCTACGCATCATCTTAGCCATGCCACCTTTTTTCATTTTTTTCATCATACGTTGCATATCATCAAACTGTTTTAATAAACGGTTGACGTCTTGCACTTGTGTTCCTGAACCCGTTGCAATACGGCGTTTTCTGGAACCTTTGATGATTTCCGGTTTTTGACGTTCTTTTTTAGTCATAGAATTAATAATCGCTTCCATTTTCACTAAAATTGAATCATCCATTTGTGATTTTACTGCATCTGGCACCTGAGACATACCCGGCATTTTGCTTAACATACTCGCCATGCCGCCCATGTTCTTCATCTGCTTTAATTGATCTAAGAAATCATTTAGATCAAAGCCATCACCTTTTTTAAGTTTTGTCGCTAACTTTTCAGCTTGAGCTCTATCAACTTTGCTTTCAATGTCTTCAATCAAAGACAGAACATCACCCATGCCTAAAATGCGAGAGGCGATACGGTCTGGGTGGAAAGGTTCTAAGGCTTCTGTTTTTTCCCCAACACCGAGGAATTTGATTGGCTTACCAGTGATATGGCGAATTGATAATGCCGCGCCACCGCGCGCATCACCATCAACTTTGGTTAATACAACCCCTGTTAATGGCAATGCTTCATTAAATGCTTTTGCTGTATTTGCCGCATCTTGCCCCGTCATAGCGTCAACAACAAACAGGGTTTCAACTGGATTAATGGCTTTATGGAGAAGTTGGATCTCTTCCATCATGCCTTCATCTACGTGTAAACGACCTGCTGTATCCACCAGCAATACATCATAGAATTGAAGTTGTGCATGTTTTAATGCATTACTTGCAATTGTGACTGGATTTTCTTGAACAGTCGAAGGGAAGAAATCAATGCCAACCGTTTCGGCTAACGTTTCAAGCTGTTTAATCGCTGCTGGGCGATAAACGTCAGCAGAAACAACAAGAACTTTTTTCTTCTTTTTCTCTTTTAAGAATTTACCTAATTTTGCGACACTGGTCGTTTTACCGGCACCTTGTAAACCTGCCATTAACACAACGGCTGGCGGTTGTGCTGATAGATCAAGGTCAGTATTCACTTCCCCCATCGCATTGACGAGTTCATTTTGAACAATCTTCACAAACTCCTGACCCGGTGTCAGGCTTTTGTTAACTTCATGCCCTACTGCGCTCTCTTTGACGCGCGCAATAAAATCACGAACCACAGGTAAGGCGACGTCGGCTTCTAATAAAGCCATACGTACTTCACGCAGTGTCTCTTTAATGTTTTCTTCGGTCAGTCTTCCTCGACCACTTATATTGCGCAATGTGCGCGATAGTCTGTCACTTAAATTCTCAAACATTATCTTAGCTCAGTGTTAAAGTTGGGCTTATCGGTCATGTATGCCACCGATTATATCACGATGACTCGCGGATCTCTGCATAGAGATTTAAGCTTAATGACTTCAATAGTTGGAGCCGTATGCTCCTAGCGCTATACTAGGAAGTTATTCAAACAATATATGTAAGCGAAACTATGCCCGTTATATCAATCTCTATCGTCGCTGTCTGCGCTTATTTACTCAGTCTGGTGCTGTTTTTGCCCGGTCTGTTACGAAAAGAGCAGAATGGATACCGCGGATTAGCTCTACTATTTGCGGTAATTGCACTGATTGCACATGCCATTTCATTAAAATTTTTAATTTTCCGTCCTCACAGCGGACAGAACCTTTCACTCACCAATCTAGGTGCAATTGTTAGTCTGATGGTCTGCGTTATTATGACGATTGTGGCTTCTCGTGGCCGAGCATGGTTCTTACTGCCTATTGTTTATTGTTTCGCAATAGTCAATCTTGTTATTGCAGCATTGATGCCGGGTGAATTTGTTACACATCTTGAAAGTAGCACATCACTCTTTATTCATATTGGGCTGGCTTTATTAAGCTATGCCACACTGTTAATTGCCGCTTTATATGCCTTACAACTTAGTTGGCTTGACTATCAACTAAAAAATAAGAAACTAAAATTCTCACCTCAAATGCCACCATTAATGTCAATTGAGCGTAAAATGTTTCATATCACACAAGTGGGTGTGGTATTACTGACACTGACCTTATGTACTGGTTTGGTGTATATGGATAATATTTTTGGTAAAGAAAATATCCATAAATCTATTTTCTCTATCATTGCTTGGTTTGTTTACATCATTTTATTATGGGGACATTTCCGAGAAGGATGGAGAGGAAAGAAAGTCATTATCTTTAATTTAATTGGCGCTATTATTTTAACATTAGCTTTTTTTGGTAATCGTTTATTACAAGAGTTAGTGCTTAATTAATTTTCTATTTTAGGGTAGCAAAAGGATCTCAATTTTGGAGCATGTGTCGACAACTACGCTCATTATCATACTTGTATGTATGATTATTGCCTCAGCTTATTTTTCCGGGACTGAAACCAGTATGATGACGATTAATCGCTATCGTCTTCGTCATGCTGCAAAACAAGGAAACCGCTCTGCAAAACGTGTGGAAAAATTATTACAACGTCCTGACAGATTGATTAGTTTAGTATTGATTGGCAATAATCTGATTAATATTGTTGCGTCTGCACTAGCTACCATTGTTGGTATGCGTTTATATGGTGATGCTGGTGTAGCAATAGCCACTGGTGTGCTGACCTTTATTATCCTTATTTTTGCTGAAGTGCTTCCAAAATCAATTGCGGCACTTTATCCAGAGCGCGTTGCTTATCCAAGTAGCGTTATTCTCTATCCTTTGCAAAAACTGATGCTTCCTATTGTTTGGTTTTTTAATAAAATCACATTAATACTGATGCGTATTTTTGGTATTAAATCCCCAGTAATACAGGGAAATGCGGTATCAAAAGAAGAGTTAAGAACTATCGTTAATGAATCAAAATCAAAGCTTTCGCAAAGAAACCAGAATATGTTGCTATCGATTTTAGATTTAGAAAAAGTAACAATTGGCGATATTATGGTGCCAAGAAATGAAATTTTTGGTATTGATGTCAATGACGAATGGAAATCTATCGTAAGACAGTTAACTCATTCTCCTCACGGTCGAATTGTGCTTTATCGTGATACTCTTGACGATGCGATTGGCATGTTGCGAGTACGAGAAGCTTATCGCTTAATGACTGAGAAAAAAGAGTTTACCAAACAAATTCTGATGAAAGCTGCCGATAAAATCTATTTTATTCCAGAAAGCACACCGTTAAACCTGCAACTCGTCAACTTCCAACGTAATAATGAAAAAGCGGGTGTTGTGGTTGATGAATATGGTGAAATTCAAGGTTTAGTAACCGTTGAAGATATTCTTGAAGAGATCGTAGGTGACTTTACTACCTCGATGTCCCCTTCTTTAGCAGAAGAAGTTATCCCTCAAAAAGATGGTTCATTATTAGTTGATGGTACAACAAATATTCGGGATATCAATAAAGCTTTTGGTTGGCATTTACCTGAAGATGAAGCTCGAACAATTAATGGTGTCATTATTGAAGAGCTAGGTGACTTACCTATTGTCGGTAATAAAATAAAAGTGAGTGATTACGAATTTGAGATACTTGAAGTTCAGGATAACGTCATCAAAAAGGCGTTAATTCGCCACCTTTCAATCCCACATTATTAGTGAATACAAAATAAGCGCCTTTTAAGGCGCTTATTTTTTACTGTTTATCCTAGTTCAAATCGTAATTTGCTATTACGAAAATCAAACTCTCTGGCGGGTTTCATATAGAAAGGCTCTATTGCTTGCTCTTGTATTAGTTTTGTTGGCTTTAATTGTTGATAATCAGAATAGAAACCATGATTCTTGACCCACATAACTAAGTTTAATGCAGGCTGATAAGAATAATCAGCGCCATACTCTTCACGCCTACAAATAAAACATGCCGTCTCTCCTTTATTCAAAGTAAGAGAAAGGGACTTGCGCGGAAAATTAGTAATAAGCGCCCCCTCATCGTTTATCGCTTCAATATTAAAATGATGAGGTGCTAAGCTACAAATATTTTCATATTTTAACTGTGAACTCTCACCGCTATAACTGTTTGTTTTAATTTCATCTTGTTGAAAATACCAACGATATTGCTCTTCATCTTTTTCTTTATAAAGATAATCACCACTTATTTTCATTATGGTGTTTGTTTGTGGTTTAGTGATCTTAGCAAATAATTCAGGATTGAGTTCGGACGAGAACAATAACGAATCAGGCTTGATAATAAGCTCTGGTTTGCACTGAGTGCGTTTAACATACTTTTTGTGAACGCGTTCTAAGTAACGATATTCAAGTGCTTTAGAACGCCCTTGATAGAAAAAGGCATCTTTAGGAAATTGAGTACGTAATGTGCCTTTACCTACAAAATAAAATTCTCGAACAAAAAATTCTAACACTAATTTAGGTGATGAGAATTTGTGATTTTCCATAACAAAAGTGTACTCCGTGTATTAAGCATAAATTTAATCCATTACTGTGCTAACAATATAAGAAGATAAGAAAATAAAACAATGGAGTGGCGAAAAGAAAAATAATAAAGGAGATAAAAATAAAAAAGAGACAATAAATCAGAATGCGAATTTTCTGATCTATTATCCCCTAACGTCATAAATTGACTATCGCTTAGATATGCAACTCTTTTAAAGTCTCTTCAGGCAGTGCTAATTCATCGTTATGATTAATGCCAATGCTATGAGATAAAATATCGCGTGCAATATCTTGGGCTTCTGTCAGTGAATGCATTTCATAGGTACCACATTGGTACACGTTCAGCTCTGGGATATGGTTTTGATCTTTTACTTTCAGAACATCTTCCATTGCTGCTTTCCATGCATTAGCTACACGTTGTTCTTCAGGTTGCCCAATTAAGCTCATGTAGAAACCTGTACGGCATCCCATTGGAGAAATATCAATTATCTCAACACCATTACCATTAAGATGGTTACGCATAAATCCAGCGAACAAATGCTCTAATGTATGAATTCCTTTCTCAGGCATGGCTTTTTTATTAGGCACAGTAAAACGTAAATCAAATACCGTGATAGTATCACCTAATGGCGTTTTCATTGTTTTAGCAACGCGTACAGCAGGTGCTGACATACGAGTATGGTCAACAGTAAAGCTATCCAATAAAGGCATAAAAAACCTCCTAAGAAAAATTTAAATATTTTTAAGAAAAAATGAAACTTTCTGCAAGTAGCTCGGTCTTAGTAATGAATACGCGCAAATTGTTATCATCCCTATTTCTCTATAGAATTTTTTAGCCACACAAATCTTAGTGTGGCTTTTTTCTATCTAAGTTTAGGAAGCCACGTTATCGGTGTTTGACCCCGCATGGATCTTCAAATACTCATCAAAAGAAATGGTATCACTCTTTTCTAACTCTTCTTGACGTTTTATGGATGAAATTCTCTCATGATCAAAAGCTTCATCAGTTAACGTTTCATAAGGTGTTTTAATTAATTCTTGGTAATATTCTTCAGCTAAAGACAAGCCAAAACCACCAATACCTTGTGTTTTAATTTTGTCTAAAAGTCTGCCAGAGAAGGTTAATTCAGGATTATCAAACATTTCTTCTAACTTAACGCAAACTTCCATATATTTAGTGCCTGAACAGCAATCAAGAACGTTAGCAACACGTTCTAAATCTGCAAATAAGGCTTTACCAACTTGCGCTAATGGCTCTTTTCTTTCGCCACAACCCATTCCAATAACTTGACCTGGTTTACGTCCTTCTAGAATAACGTTATTCCAATTTGAACGGCAGCACGCTAATTCAGAGGCACTCATCTCAGGAGCATCAGCTAACACACACCAGATCAGGAATAAATCAAGGAAGCGAATTTGAGTTTCATCAACACCAATTGGCGTAAATGGATTGATATCAAGTGAGCGAACCTCGATATATTCAATACCACCACGTAATAACGCATCTGAAGGTGATTCATCACCTTTAACAACACGCTTAGGACGAATAGGTGCATAGAGTTCATTTTCAATTTGTAACACATTGGTGTTTAACTGAATATACTCACCGTCTTTCTTAACACCTAATTTAGCAAACTCTTCAGAAGGCTTATGAATCGCTTTTTTCAGCCCTTTGACATAAGTTTCAAGATGATTAAAGGTGATATCTAAATCACTTTGAGATTTATTGGTATACCCTAAATCACTTAAACGTAATGAAGTTGCATAAGGTAAATACTTCGCCCCTTTAGATGTGCTTTCAAATGGTAGATTTGTTTCTCTTCCTTTCAAGAAAGATCCACAAATTGCCGGTGATGCACCAAAGAAGAATGGAATGATCCAGCCAAAGCGATAGTAGTTACGAATAAGGCGCAAGTAACCGTCTGAAATCGCCTCTTTCCCACTCTCTTCATCTTTTACATTTGCCCAGGCTTGCCAAAACTCGATAGGCAGTGAGAAGTTGTAATGCACACCTGAAATAGTTTGCATTAACGCGCCATAACGATTTTTAAGCCCTTCACGGTAAAGTGTTTTAAAACGCCCAACATTAGATGTGCCAAATTGAGCCAGCGTAATCTTATCTTCCGCTTCAATAAAGCAAGGCATACTCATAGGCCACATACGTTCATTATCTAAGTGACGTGCTGTATAGCGATGTAAATCACCTAAAAAATGCAAGGTATGTGCAATGTTGTCATCAACAGGTGTAATAAACTCTAATAGAGACTCAGCAAAATCAGTTGTGATCCATTTATGAGTTAATGATTTACCTAATGAAATAGGATGCTTTGTTGATGCTAAATTGCCTTCTGGCGTAACTCTTAAGGTTTCACGCTCTATACCACGGTGGATGCCACATAAAACTTTAGGGTGTGCTTCCAACCAAGAAAGCGCTTTTGATACGTCCGGGATCAAAGGTGACCTCCCGCGTTGATTGATGTTAGTAAATAGATAGGAGTTACTTTATCGCAAAGTCACTAAATTGTCGCTGATTAGATGATGTTAGCATTGTTAGTTGGTGCTAAACAAAGACGTTATATAAGAGAACGCAGGAAAGTAAAAAGCCCCGCAATTAGCGAGGCTTTTAAGATGGTGCATCCTGGAGGATTCGAACCTCCGACCGCTCGGTTCGTAGCCGAGTACTCTATCCAGCTGAGCTAAGGATGCAGGTCTGACGTTTTTGCTAGAAATAATTAAACTAAGATATCTAATAAAAGATGGTGCATCCTGGAGGATTCGAACCTCCGACCGCTCGGTTCGTAGCCGAGTACTCTATCCAGCTGAGCTAAGGATGCGTCGTCGTTATCTTTCTAGCTGCTCATATTGCAATTGGCAATCTGAGTAATGAGATGGTGCATCCTGGAGGATTCGAACCTCCGACCGCTCGGTTCGTAGCCGAGTACTCTATCCAGCTGAGCTAAGGATGCGCCGTTGTAATACTTTACGCTTTTAATGCAAATTATTCACCATTTGCACCAAAATAAAAACCCCATACATTAATCATGGGGTTGGAATATGGTGCATCCTGGAGGATTCGAACCTCCGACCGCTCGGTTCGTAGCCGAGTACTCTATCCAGCTGAGCTAAGGATGCAAATCTAAATGGCGGTGAGAGAGGGATTCGAACCCTCGATGCAGCTTTTGACCGCATACTCCCTTAGCAGGGGAGCGCCTTCAGCCTCTCGGCCATCTCACCATATTTAGAACCACTCGAAGAAGTTCTTACTGAACATCTCGTCTCTGTGTGGCGCACATATTACTTTCTCAGCCTAAGAAGTCAAACAATTTTTCTCAACTTTTTACGAATATACGTTTGTTTGAACACTTCACAAACAAACTGATGCGTTTATCATCAAGATTGGCTAAAAAAGTCCTAAACACAATGATATCGCTGATGAAAAATCATTCAAGTATTTTATTCTCTTAGTAAATAAATTTATTCACACAGCAAATAATTATGAAGCGAATGATTAGAGGTAAAAAGACTTTCAATTCTGTCAATCAGAATAAACGGATAGTGCAATAATAAATACAGCTCAAGGAGAGCAAAGATAGGAACAAAGAAGGGAATCAAAAGTCTTATAAAGAGAAAAGCGCCCAAACCCGGCAAAAGTGTGGACGCTTACGAATGAATTGTAACTAACTAAAAATAGGAATTAGTTTAGTAGTTATCAGTAGGCTGAGTTTTCTCGGCCTGAATTCGTTGATAGATCTCTTCACGATGGACAGATACTTCTTTGGGTGCATTTACGCCAATCCGTACCTGATTACCTTTAACCCCTAAAACGGTTACGGTCACATCATCGCCTATCATAAGCGTTTCACCAACTCGACGAGTTAGAATAAGCATTCTTTGCTCCTTGAAAATTTACAAGAGTCGGGTCTCTAGAATTTCCCGGCCATTATCCATCATACATTGTCAATTCGTATAATCATTATTTATCACAAGTAACTCATACTTCATAACAAAATATAAATTTAGTGATTGATTATTTAACGGATTACCAATATCTCTATAAGGCGTTATCCCTACATAAACAGGGATAGCGCCTTTTTTCAGGTTGCTATCGCTTACAGATGCGATTCAACCCACTCGTCAACACTTGCCAAAGCTGCTGGTAAAGCTTCAACGTCAGTACCACCAGCTTGAGCCATATCAGGGCGACCGCCACCTTTACCGCCAATTTGCTGTGCAACAAAACTAATTAGCTCACCCGCTTTAACTTTAGCAGTTAAATCTTTAGTGACCCCAACAATTAAGCTCACTTTACCATCAGAAATAGTAGAAAGCACAATAATTGCAGAACCTAATTGATTTTTTAAATCATCAACCATTGTTCTTAACATTTTTGGCTCAACACCATTAAGCTCACGAACTAAAAGTTTGATACCTTTCACGTTTTTAGCTTGGCCACCTAAAGAGGAACTCTCCTGAGCAGCTTGCTGATCTTTTAGTTGTTGAAGTTCTTTTTCTAATAAACGATGTTTTTCTTGGACTGTTTTGATTCTTTCGACCAAGTTTGTCCCATCGCTTTTTAGAACTTGAGCAACAAGAGAGATAAGATCTGATTGTTCATGAATACTCTCAATTGCTGCAATACCAGTAATCGCCTCAATACGGCGAATGCCAGCTGCCGTACCTGACTCACTGACAATGCGGAATAAACCAATATCACCCGTTCTAGAAGCGTGAGTACCGCCGCAAAGCTCAGTAGAGAAGTCACCCATTGTTAAAACACGAACTCGTTCGTCGTATTTTTCACCAAAGAGTGCCATTGCACCTTTTTCTTTTGCATCTTCAAGATCCATTAACTCAGTGACAACTGGCGAGTTAAGACGGATTTGCGCATTTACAATATCTTCAATTTGTCGTAATTGTTCTGGTTTAACCGCTTCAAAATGAGAAAAGTCAAAACGCAGATATTTATCATTAACTAAAGAACCTTTTTGAGTAACGTGCGTACCCAGAACTTGGCGCAATGCTGCATGCAATAAGTGCGTCGCAGAGTGATTTAAACGAATAGCGTCACGACGAGCAATATCGATAGTGGCATTGATTTTATGGTTAACAATAAATGACCCTACGTTAACTTTACCAATATGACCAATAGCTTTACCGTATTTTTGCGTATCTGTGACTTCAAACAAGCTATCTTTGCCTGTTAGAACACCTTTATCACCAACCTGACCACCAGACTCTGCATAAAATGCGGTTTTATTTAAGAAGATAATACCTTCTTCACCTGCTTTTAATTCAGTGACTGATTGTCCGTTATGGAAAATAGCGGTAATTGTGCCCTGCTGTTCATCATGATCATAACCAGAGAACTCACTGCGACTATCCACTTTAATTAAACTATTATAGTCAGTACCGAAACCGCTGGATTCACGAGCGCGTTTACGTTGCTCTTCCATCGCGACTTCAAAGCCTTTTTCATCAACTTTGATATTTCTTTCACGACAAACATCGGCAGTTAAATCAAGAGGGAAACCATAGGTATCATAAAGACGGAAAGCCGTTTCACCTGGAAGAACGTCATCTGTTAATTGAGCAAGTTCTTCATCTAATAGTTGAAGACCACGTTCTAGCGTACGAGCAAACTGCTCTTCTTCTGTTTTTAATACTTTTTCAACGATGGCTTGTTGGCGTTTTAATTCTTCACCAGCTTCTGCCATAACTTCAATTAATGGAGCCACTAGCTTATAGAAGAAGGTATCTTTAGCGCCAAGCATATAACCATGACGTACTGCACGACGAATAATACGACGCAGAACATAGCCACGGCCTTCATTAGAAGGGATAACGCCATCGCAAATAAGGAATGAGCAAGAACGAATATGATCGGCAATAACGCGTAATGATTTATTTTCTAAATCCGTTGCATTAGTCACTTGAGCAACAGATTTAATTAAAGAACGGAATAAATCAATGTCATAGTTAGAGTTTACATGCTGTAAAACAGCGGTAATACGCTCTAATCCCATACCTGTATCAACAGAAGGTTTTGGTAATGGGTCCATTGTACCGTCTGACTTACGGTTAAATTGCATGAAGACGATGTTCCAGATCTCAATATAGCGATCACCGTCTTCTTCTGGTGATCCTGGAGGCCCGCCCCAAATGTGGTCACCATGATCATAAAATATTTCAGTACAAGGTCCACAAGGGCCAGTATCCCCCATTTGCCAGAAGTTATCTGATGCGAATGGTGCGCCTTTGTTATCACCAATACGGATTATTCTTTCTGCTGGAATACCAATTTCTTTATTCCAAATATCATAAGCTTCATCATCGGTGGCATATACCGTTACCCAAAGTCTTTCTTTAGGTAAGTTGAACCACTCTTTGCTTGTTAATAATTCCCAAGCAAAATTGATCGCATCATGTTTGAAATAGTCACCAAAACTGAAATTACCTAGCATTTCAAAGAAGGTATGGTGACGAGCGGTATAGCCCACATTTTCTAAATCGTTATGTTTACCACCTGCGCGCACACAGCGTTGCGCGGTTGTCGCTCGGGAATAAGGTCTATTATCCAATCCAAGAAACACATCTTTGAATTGGTTCATCCCTGCGTTTGTAAACAGCAATGTTGGATCGTTATTTGGAACCAAAGAACTGCTAGGTACTATTTGATGTCCTTTAGTATGAAAAAAGTCGAGAAACGCCTGACGGATCTCAGCGGTGCTTTTGCTCATAATTATCCCGAAATCAAGCTGGAAAAACAGAAATTAGAAATCTAGTTAGAGGAGGTTTATTGTTACCTCTACTTAGCCAACGAATACATAAGTAGGGATAAGATAGAATTTCTTCTGTCAGAAGTAAAACCCCCGATAAACTTATTCGTGTTGACATTGTAAATCGTCTAGTTTTTTTCTGAAAGTGGGATTGTTATCTGAGAATGGGACTTTTCTCTATTTAAGAGCAATTATCTTGGGAAATGTTAACAACTGAAAGTATTTTCATTTTGTAATTATTAAAAACTATTTGTTATTACTGATTTTTTATGGGGCTACTCTCTATACGTTTCTTTTCTCCAAATAATCTCTTTTTCTCATGGTAATTAGTCATAAATACATAAGCACTATTACTTAAATAAGAAATTAAAAGCACGATAACTTACTAAAATAAAAGCGCTTGTCAGTATAAAATTCATCTTACATCTCAACAAACCTTTAAATACAATTTAAATTAGATCCAAATATCTTGAAGGTATTTATCTTTATATGTCAATTATTTACTATCTGGCGCAACTAGATTATCGTAATGATTCTTATTTATATTAATTATTGATAAGGATATATCACCAAAATTTCACTATATAAAATTTCATACAACTATAGAAAATAGGTTAGTAAAAAATATCGTTATATTAAATAAAGTAGTGTTAAAGGCTATTTTTCATAGGAAGAAAACAAAATAGGCCTAATTTTAACCCTATTTTGAATAAAAAATACGGTATATAGCAAAAAGGAAGCCTTTTTAGAGCTTCCTTTTTTAAGTGAGTTAAATCACATTAATTGACTAGTATTTTACAACTACGATAATCGTAATATGTTTTAATACGTATTCAATTTAGGCATTGGCAAAAGAATTATTCTTCTGTTTCTTCAATATCTGCTGCATCATCGCTATTGTTAGTAAAATCAGCTGCACTAGTAAATTCGCCAGCATGATTTAATAACATTTCACGTAGTTTGGTATTTAACTCATCGTACATTTCAGGGTGTTCTTTTAGGTAAGTTGTTGCATTGGCTTTACCTTGACCAATTTTCTCACCATTGTAGCTGTACCATGCACCCGCTTTCTCTACCAATTTATGTTTAACACCTAAATCAATCAGTTCACCAAAGGTGTTGATACCTTCGCCATACATAATTTGGAATTCAGCTTGTTTAAATGGTGCTGCAATTTTGTTTTTCACCACTTTAACGCGAGTTTCACTACCAACAACTTCATCACCGTTTTTAACAGAACCTATACGACGGATATCTAAACGAACAGAAGCGTAGAATTTAAGTGCATTACCGCCTGTTGTGGTTTCTGGGTTACCAAACATAACACCGATTTTCATACGAATTTGGTTGATGAAAATAAGTAATGTGTTGGAATTTTTCAGGTTACCCGCTAATTTACGCATAGCTTGGCTCATCATACGAGCAGCTAGACCAACGTGCGAATCACCAATTTCACCTTCAATTTCTGCTTTTGGTGTTAAAGCAGCAACGGAGTCAACAACGATAACATCAACAGCACCAGAACGAGATAATGCATCACAAATTTCTAAGGCTTGCTCACCAGTATCAGGCTGAGAACACAGAAGGTTATCAATATCTACGCCCAGTTTTTTAGCGTAGATAGGGTCTAAAGCGTGCTCAGCATCGATAAATGCACAAATTTTACCTTCGCGTTGAGCGGCTGCAATAACTTGTAGTGTTAGCGTAGTTTTACCAGAAGATTCTGGGCCATAGATTTCAACAATACGACCGCGTGGTAAACCACCAGCACCCAAAGCAACGTCTAATGATAAAGAGCCCGTAGAGATGGTTTCAACATTCATGGAACGATCTTCACCCAGACGCATGATAGACCCTTTACCAAATTGCTTTTCAATTTGACCAAGTGCTGCGGCCAATGCTTTTTGTTTGTTTTCATCAATAGCCATGTTATCTCCCTCTGGGCAGTGAAGCATAAATATGGGTCACTACCATTAAAACGTATATGATTTTGCTTGTTGAAACTCATTATACTGTATAATCATACAGTATCAAGTTAATTATTAATAATTTCTTTAAGAATTGATTTTAAAGAAAAAATAACAGATTCAGCTCTTACTTGCTCTCGTGAACCACTGAATATACAGTGTTTTGCCGTAATTTGAATACCTGTTGGTGTTTTCATTGCAAAGCCGAACCAAACTAAACCAACAGGTTTTTCTTCACTCCCACCACCAGGGCCTGCAATGCCACTAACTGATACTGCAAAATCTGCATTAGCTGTTATCAGCGCCCCTTTAGCCATTTGAAGAACAACTTCTTCACTCACCGCACCATATTTAAGCAAGGTTTGCTCATCAACGCCTATCATTTCATGCTTTGCTTCATTGCTATATGTTACAAAGCCACGATGATAATATTCAGAACTTCCTGCAATATCCGTGATAACTTTCGCAATCCATCCGCCAGTGCAAGATTCAGCCGTTGTTATCGTACTCTTCTTTCCAATTAACACTTTACCCAACTCAATACTTAGGCGGGTCATTTCATCGTAATTTATCATTAAGGTTCATCTAACCTCTATTCTAAATCTCACTGTTTAAGATTTCTTTCTGGTGCAATCCCATAACCATAAACCACCAATTGCTAAGGCAAAAATAGCACCAAAGCCAATCCCAATAGCAACGACTGATACACCAATGCTCGTAACCAGTGAAAATAATCCAAGCATTAATAGCATTGCTGTATTTTCACCAAGATTCTGTACAGCGATAGCATTGCCAGCACCTACACTGTGCTTTCCTTTGTCTTGTAATAGCGCATTCAGAGGAACGACAAAGAAACCACCAAAAACACCGATGATAATAAGGATCAGATAGGATGGAATAATTGAAGTTTGCAATGAGAAGTAAACAACACCAAGGCCAATTAAAATACCGGCAGGCATGCAGCGACGTACTGTTTTCAGTGTCACAAATTTAGCGGCTAATCCAGCACCGACCACAATCCCGATAGCAACCATCGCATTTAATACAGTAGGGGTCGTATTGTCAGTCATGCCTAAAGCAATAGGCACCCATTGAACAAGTAAAAAGCGCAATGTGACTCCTGCGCCCCAAAACATGCTGGTTCCTACTAAAGAAAAGCGACTTTCTTTGTCAGCCCATAAAGTACGTGTAGCCTCAAGAAACTGAATGAACATTTTTTTAATGTTCCAACCACGGCCAATTTGAGCTGCTGATAATTTAGGTATACCTAAGTTAACAAATACAGCTAAGCCATACATTGCCGCACAAACACCTAATGCAAAAACAATGCTCCAGTCTGAGAGTAAACCACCAATAACTGATCCCAGTAAAATAGCGGCAATGGTAGATGCTTCCATTAAGCCATTTGCTTTAACTAAACGCTCACCATCTGTTAATTCACCTAAAATGCCATATTTAGCAGGAGAATAAACAGCGGCACCAATTCCGACTAAGGCATAACCAAGGAAAGGATCTGAACCTACACAGATAAGAAATGCGCCTACGAATTTTAGAAGGTTGCCACTGAGCATAACCCTGCCTTTAGGATTACGATCAGCAAACTGTCCTACAAAAGGTGCTAAGAGAATAAAAGCCAGCACAAAAACCATTTGTAAAACAGGTTGGCTCCACTCTGGGTAAAGTGCCGATTTAAACTGAGCGAGGATCGCAAACAATAATGCATTGTCAGCAAAAGCAGAAAGAAATTGCGATATCAATACCGCTTTCATTCCTCTACTCATTAAAGGAGGCTGGCTAATATTCTCTGACATTAGTTATTTTCCTGTTCAGCAAGTTTTTTCAATGAGACAAAATCCGTTTTCCCACTTCCTAAAACAGGAATTTCTTTGATAAAACGAATATCCTTTGGTACAGCAATTTCTGCAACACCTTCCGATTTTGCCAATGCTGACAGCGTACTACGATCTAATTGCTTATCAGTTGTGAACAGTACTAATGATTCACCTCTGCGTTTATCACTTATTGTCACAACGGCGTGCTCACCTTTAGATGCTTTACGAGCAAGTTGCTCAACACCCTCAAGAGAAACCATTTCACCCGCAATTTTTGCAAAGCGTTTTACACGCCCTTTAATAGTACAAAAACCTTCACTATCAATAGCAACGATATCACCGGTGTCGTACCAGCCTTCTTCGTCAATACCTTCAGCATTGGTTGCGACAGGGACTTCCAATTTTTCAGGTGATTCTACACGTAAGTATCCCATCATTACGTTAGGGCCACGTAGTTGTAGTCTACCGCCTTCGGTAATACCATTCATTGGAATTAAACGCCCTTCCATACCGGGTAATAAACGCCCCACTGTATGAGCTTTGGCACTCATAGGCACGTTGATTGAAACAACAGGTGCGCATTCTGTTACGCCATAACCTTCTAAAATACGAATACCGAATTTCTCTTGCCATAAAACACGGGTCGATTCAGAGAGCTTTTCAGCCCCAGCAACCACATATCTGACTCTGGCAAAATCATAAGGATGGGCAAATTTTCCGTAGTTTCCTAAAAAGGTTGATGTACCGAATAACACCGTACAGTTTTGGTCATAGACCAATTCAGGCACGACTCGATAGTGTAACGGACTTGGATAAAGAAAAACGCGTGCACCCAAGCAAATTGGAGTCAGTAAGCAAGCAGTTAAACCAAATGCATGGAATAACGGCAATGCTGACATAAATTTGTCTTTCGGTGAAAAATCAGCAATTGCACGAATTTGATCAACGTTAGCCAATAAACTTGAATGACTGTGAACAACACCTTTGGGCGTTCCTTCAGAGCCTGATGTAAATAGAATAACGGCAGCATCATTTGCGTCTTGCGGTAACATCGCTTTTTTAGGCGTAATGAGATGTTTGAGGATCCAGCGTTTATCTTCACTGGTAACAGTATCTTTTAGATCCTCAAGATAAATCCAATTTGCTTCAGGGGTTTGCTCAGGAATATGTAACAAATTCCCTTTTTCTAAAAATTGGCGTGATGTAAAGATAGTTTTGATTGATGCGGCTTTCATCGCATTTTGTACACCTAAACTACCGGCCGTGTAGTTAAGCATTGCCACAACACGTTGACGCATTGTTGCACCTAATAGTGTAGCCGCTGTGACGGTTGTATTTGGAAGCAGTAAACCGATACGTTCTTTGGGTTCTGTGTAGCGCTCAATCAATCGGCTGATCCCTAGCGTTTTTTTCAGTAACCCTTGATAAGAATCTTCTTTTAGGGTGATATCAGAAATTAGTGGACTGAATCGACCATATTGAGACATTGCCTGTAAAAACGCTTCATACAGCGTGATATTATGTCGCGTTTGCATGATGGCTTCCATCATGATGTCACGCATGGCTTCACCTGCTAATCGGCGACGTTCAGAAGATTTTTCAGCTTTTGGCATCGGTAAATCAACAGCAGGGAGTACCTTGATGGTAATTCTAGGAAAGAATTGAGACTTTACTCGTAAGCTTTTACGTACTCGTGAAAAATAGCTGAATTCAGCGCCTTCAATTCTGACAGGAACAACTTTAGCGCCTGATTTTGCGGCAATAAAAGCAGCACCCTCATAAATTTTCATCAAACCATTTGTTACTGTGATCCTTCCTTCAGGAAAAATCACAACGGGACGACCTTTATCCACTTCTTTAACTAACTGACGAACAGCCATTGGGTTGGCGGGATCTAAAGGTACGATATCGGCATAACGACCTAACCATCTTGTCGTTTTTGCAGAAGCAACAGAGGTATAAACAGCAAACACAGGATTAATAGGCAGGAATAAACGTAATAATATACCATCAATAAAAGAAGTATGATTTGGCGTAATTATACATTTTTCATATTGTGAAAACTGATTAACAAGTCCTTCAATTCTTATTCTAAATAAGAATTTAAATAGTGTTTTAAAAAACGCTATCAACATCATATCCATATCTCATTTTGCTATAATTAGCCTTACTATAAATAGGATGTGATGAAAATAAAATAGATGTTCCCTGTTTTATCCTTTATATCAGACGACTTCTTAATTATTTCGTGAGTTTTGCGAGAATTACCTCAATAATCTTATTAATAGGTAATCCAGCATCGACAATAATATCAGCACATTGCAAATATAAAGGTTCACGTTTAGCCAAAACGTCATTCATTTCTGAAACTAACGTTTTACCCGTTAAACTTGGTCTTTGTGCTTCATTCGGATCTTGAGATAAACGCTCAACTAAAGTCTCAAGAGATGCCTGTAAATAAATAATAACACCTGAAGATTTCATATAAGCACGATTTTGATCTGCCAAAATCATACCGCCCCCCGTTGAGATAACTTGATTAGGTTGGCTAACTTGGATGAGCGCTTCTGATTCAGTTTGTCGAAAAAACTCCCAACCTTTCTCTTGAACCATAGAAGATATAGTTTGTTGATATTTTTGAGTTATCCAATCATCCGTATCAATGAATCTATAATTTAACGAGAGGGAAAGTGCTTTACCTACTGTTGTTTTTCCTGCACCTCTAGGTCCGATAAGGTAAATTGTACTATCCATAAATGCACTATCTCCATAGTGTGTTCCCTTTTAGGGGTGTAATTAAAAATTTACATACTGTAAAGTATAAAATATCATACCTGATGTAACAAAAAAATAAAGCCACACTTTAGAAAAAGTATGGCTTATTTATTCATATTAACAATTAGCTACGAATTGTATTATCGCCGTAGCCAATCCATTTGTAGGTCGTTAGGGCATCTAATCCCATCGGGCCTCTAGCATGTAATTTCTGTGTACTAACAGCAACTTCGGCACCTAAACCGAATTGTCCGCCATCAGTAAAACGCGTACTTGCATTAACATACACAGCAGCTGAATCAACTTGACGAACAAAGAGATCAGCATTAGTGATAGATTGCGTTAAAATAGCATCAGAGTGTGCAGTTCCATAACGGCGAATATGGCTAATTGCCTCAGTTAAACCACTCACCACTTCCACATTTAAATCAAGTGATAACCATTCATCGCAATAATCAGCATCTTTCACATCAACAATAGTAGCTCCGCCTTTTTTCAGCCCTGCCAATGCCTTTTCACTTGAATGCAAAATCACTTTTTGAGCCGCCATAGCATCGCTTAACTGCGGTAAAAATAACGCTGCGATATTCTCATGTACTAAAAGCGTTTCTAAAGAGTTACACGCACTTGGACGTTGTACTTTTGCATTTACGATAACTGTTAATGCTTTTTCTAAATCTGCGCTTTCATCCACAAAAGTATGGCAAACTCCGATGCCACCAGTAATAACTGGAATGGTTGATTGCTCACGGCAAAGTTTATGCAATCCTGCGCCACCTCTTGGAATAAGCATATCAATATACTCATCCATTTTTAGCATTTTAGCGACTAACTCACGATCAGGCTTATCAATTGCCTGAATAGCGCCAGCTGGAATACCACATTTTTCTAATGCTTGTTGAATTACCGCAACAACTGCTTGGTTAGTATGATGGGTTTCTTTTCCACCACGAAGAATAGCCGCATTACCTGTTTTCAAACATAAAGAAGCTACATCAATCGTGACATTAGGGCGAGCCTCATAAATAACACCCACAACACCCAACGGCACACGGCGACGCTCTAAACGTAAACCACTATCTAGCATACGGCCATCGATAACTTGACCCACTGGATCTTCTAAGCGGCACACTTGTCGTACATCATCGGCAATTGCTTTTAAACGTGCAGAATTAAGTAATAAACGATCAAGCATAGCGGCATTGATATTGGCTTCGCGAGCCGCTTGCATATCTTTTTCATTTGCGGCAAGAATTGAAGCTTCTTGTTGTTCTAATAAATCAGCCATAACTAATAATGCCTGATTTTTTTGCTCTGTTGATAGTTGAGCTAAATGCCAAGATGCCTCTCTTGCAGATTTACCCATTTGTTCTAACATCAGAAGGCTCCTTAGCTAACAATCATATCATCACGATGCACAGCAACACTGCCATACTCGTAACCCAAAATTTGACTAATTTCCTGTGAATGGTGTCCTGCTATTAAACGCAATGCATCACTATTATAGTGTGCAACACCATGAGCGAGATCTTTACCTTGTAAACTTTGAATGCGGATAACACATCCACGAGAGAAATCGCCTTTAATTTCTTTGATACCTTTTGGTAAAAGGGAACTACCTTTTTCTTTAATTGCGTTTTCAGCCCCTTCATCAACCACTATCTCACCAGCAATTGGCGCACCAAAGATCCACCGCTTACGCGCTTCTAATGGGCTTTGTAAGCCATGAAATAATGTTCCAACAGGCTCATCATTAATGACTTTGGCAATAACTTCAGGTTGTACGCCGGCGGCGATAACAACATCAATGCCTGCTCTTCCTGCAACGGTTGCGGCTTGCAATTTTGTTGCCATACCGCCCGTACCTAACCCTGATACGCTATCACCCGCCATTTGACGTAACTCATCATTGATATCAAAAACTTCAGGGATCAGTTTAGCATCTGGATTACTACGGGGATCAGCCGTGTAAAGCCCTTCAATATCCGTTAGTAATAACAGTTTATCAGCACCACCTAAAATAGCGGCTAGTGCTGATAAATTATCGTTATCGCCTACTTTAATTTCCGCGGTGGCAACAGCATCATTTTCATTGATAACGGGAATAATATGGTTATCTAACAGCGCATGTAATGTATCACGCGCATTCAGGAAACGTTCTCTATCTTCAATATCGGCACGCGTTAATAACATTTGACCAATATGAATACCATAGATAGCAAATAACTGTTTCCATACTTGAATTAAGGCACTTTGCCCCACAGCGGCAAGCAACTGTTTTGACGCAATAGTTGCGGGCAAATCAGGATAATTCAAATACTCACGTCCTGCTGCAATTGCACCAGAAGTGACAATAATAATCCGGTGCCCTTTTTCGTGTTGTTTAGCACATTGGCGAACCAGCTCAACAATATGAGACTGATCCAGACGTCGTGAACCACCAGTAAGTACACTTGTCCCTAATTTAACAACCAGCGTTTGGCTGCTACTCATAACATTTACCATTCTTGTTGATTATTTAAAAAGATAATACACAGTTTTATCAGGAGAGAAGCGTTATGCCAACTGACATAACGCAAAATCTATGAAAAGTTGCCCTAACACAAAATTAGGGCTGAATGGGAAGAGGAAATTTGTTCATTTTTTCATCTGGGATGAGTGTCATTTCTAATTCACTCACCGCGAGTTGAAGAAATTCATGAAAACGAATAAGTGTTTCATTGATTGACTCAACAACATCATTCTTACTTATGTTCTGATGGAGCCAATCACCATTTTTATCGAATAGCCCAATTTGATAATGATAAATAAGCTGTTCATTATTACGTTCTAATTCCATCCACCAGCCCCAAAACTCTCGTTTTTCCGGCGCGACTTTTTTATTTACACACACTGCTAAACAGTCAAAAAAGAACTGGCTCTCTTGGCATTGTTGCTCTCGGATATATGGGCCGATTTGAGCAAAACGCTTCAATAACTTACCTTGGGTAGGGTTCAAAGATGAAGTCATAAATTCAGTCTCCTTAGAAACTCTACTGTTATATAATCTAATATAATTAGCAAGTTATTGTTCAAAATTAATTATATTAATTTATCATAGATCCAATCTGCACTTTTTTGTAACGCGAGCTCTAAACCTTCATAAAGCGGTTTATCATTAATAGCAAGGATGTCACCATCCATAGAGGAGCGTGCAATTAATTGCGAATCCTCTTTAGGGCTCATTTCATCCCCTTTCCAATAAACACCCATCATAGGAACAGGCATACGCCGCCCAATCAAACCTTGGTTTTTCAGGGAATAACTACTCAACGATAATCGAAGATTATTCTCGTCAATATTCCATAACCCTAAGCGGCTCGCTAATACATCAAGATACATCACAGGAATTTTTTTCTGTAATTCAGCTTGGGTAAAAAAAGTGTGGATCAACGGGCCTAAAGCAACAACACCTTTAATCAATTTTGGGTAGATATAAGCTAAACGCACGGCAATATTACCGCCAAAGCGAAAGCCCATCACACCAACACGAGTATGATCAATCCAAGGTACTTCAGAAAGTTGCTTTAGAACTTCACCTTGTAAATAGCATGTATCTTCCGTTAGTTTTTGTTTTACTGAATAACCAATTGCGGGCATATCCAGTGTTAACATTGCAATACCTTTAGGGGAAAGATAATCACGGAAGAAACTAACATAATCGCTTTGTAAGCCGTCTAACCCACCGCAAAATAACACAGTAGGATAAGGGCCTCTGCAATCTTTCGGTAAATGGAGAAAACCTGTTGTCGTCCCTTTTCCTTCTAATTTAAATGTCAGTTTTTTGACGTCAAAAGAAGAAAATTTCGTCGCATTCTCAAAGGCTTTCATCGACAAAATAACGGCTTGATCCGCTAAAAAATCACCATTAATAAAGGGGTATGCGGCAATACTATAAAGATGTGCGGCTTGTAACCAACAATCTGCTGCGACATCACCAGACTCTTCACGTAATGCTTTTTGTTGCCAGATCATCGCTTGATGCGACCACTCAAATGACCAACCACCTTTACGATACCCGACAACGGTATCAATAAATTTATCATCACTACGAGGGGCATCCTGTACCGCAATTCGGCTTAACACCTCTTCTATCTCAATAGGAGAAATTCCACGCCAAATCCAAAGTAAACGTTGAATAGTTCGATACCAATTTTTCTGGCTCGTACCATTAAGCACGGTATAGGTATTAATATTCGATTTGGGATGGGTGTACTGAATTAGCGTTGAGGTTTCAGCGTGTTTTGCTCGTGGCTTAAATAAAGTTTCAGAAAGATTCGTATTGTTTGCCATATCACTCTTCAAATCAGTGGATATCGTATAAAAGGGGCTAAAAAGTCTGGCTTTATCATAGCATGAAATTGGCTGGAACAATGTGTATCACGACAAGCAATCGCACGAAGGCATCATTAAGAGGAAGAGAAAAAAAGCTTAAAAACAAAAATCCCCGCCTAAGCGAGGATCTCAATTAAAACAGCAAAACGAATGCTATCAACTTATTTTTGATCGCAAACTGGTGGAATAAAGGCAACCCCCATATCCCAAGGTTGTTCAATCCATGTATTTTGCGGAATATCAACCACAAAATCATCCACTAAAGGACGCCCTTCTGGTTTTGCAAAGATAGTGACGAAATGGGCTTTTGGATACATTTCACGAATAACTTTAGCAGTACCACCAGTATCAACTAAATCGTCAACAACGATAAAGCCTTCACCATCACCTTCTGCTTTTTTTAAGATTTTGAGGTCGCGCTGATGATCGTGGTCATAGCTAGAAATGCAGACTGTATCCACATGACGGATACCTAATTCACGAGCAAGTAATGCAGCAGGGACTAATCCCCCACGGCTGACAGCAATAATGCCTGTCCACTGTTCGACTGGTAATAAACGTTGCGCCAATTGACGGGCATGTATTTGCAACATATCCCACGTTACAACATATTTTTCGCTCATAATATTGTGATCCTAGCTACTTGAATTTCGAGAGAAGCTTTTTTGCGGAAAAAAAGGTTGCGCGAGATTATAGTGATTTGAGCGCCTAAAAACCAGAGAAAACGTGAAAACAGGTGAGATTATCCTTATTTTTTTCTGTAATATCTTTTTATGATTAAAAAACAAACTATATAAAAAATGAATACAAATAGAGATCTAATTTCTTAGATAGAGATGTGAATAGAATGACGCATTCATCAGAAGAAAGTGATATTCTCAACTATATTGGCGTATAACGCTCAGAATAATAAAGCTAGCCCTTAAAAAAGCGGTAGGCTATCAATAACACAGATGCTGTTAGAGGAGATCCATCGTGTCTGAACTATCTACTCTATCCCCACAACCACTATGGGATATTTTTGCAAAAATTTGTTCGATTCCACATCCATCACATCATGAAGAAGCCTTAGCTTCCCATATTCTTTCTTGGGCAAGTGAAAAAGGTCTTTTTGCACAGCGCGATGCAGTTGGCAATATTTTAATTCGTAAACCAGCAACTAAAGGCATGGAAGATCGTAAAGCCGTTGTTTTACAAGCACACTTAGATATGGTGCCACAAAAAAATAACGACACCGTTCACGACTTCACAAAAGATCCGATTCAACCTTACATTGACGGCGAGTGGATCAAAGCTAAAGGCACTACATTAGGTGCAGATAATGGCGTAGGTATGGCATCTGCATTAGCTGTTTTAGCTGATGATACTGTTAAACACGGCCCATTAGAAGTTCTGTTAACCATGACTGAAGAAACAGGCATGGACGGAGCATTTGGTTTACAACCAGGTTGGTTACAAGCTGATATTCTTATCAACACAGACTCTGAAGAAGAAGGTGAAATCTACATGGGTTGTGCGGGTGGTATTGATGTTAAAACCACAGTAAGCCTTTCTTACGATGCAATTCCAGCAGGCCACGTTGTTAAACAACTGGTTCTGAAAGGATTAAATGGTGGTCACTCAGGTGGCGATATCCATTTAGGTTTAGGTAACGCAAATAAATTATTAGCGCGTTTCTTAGCAGGTCATGCAGAAGAATTATCACTGAAATTAATTGATTTTCATGGTGGTACACTGCGTAATGCTATTCCTCGTGAAGCAAACATTGTTTTTGCAATTCCAGCGGATAAAGCAAGCCAACTAGACGCAGTAAAAGCGAAATTTGAAGCTCTGTTAAAAACAGAATTAGCTATTGCTGAAAAAAATCTAAAAGTTGAATTAATTGATACAACAACAGATAAAAAAGTTTTCACAGCAGATTGCCAAGAACGCTTAATTAACCTACTTAATGCTATGCCAAATGGCGTTATTCGTATGAGTGACGACGTTGAAGGTGTTGTTGAAACTTCATTAAACGTAGGTGTTGTTAGCATTGTTGACGATAAAGTAGAAATCCTATGCTTAATTCGTTCTCTGATTGATAGCGGTAAAACCTATGTTGTTAGTATGCTGACAGCATTAGCAAAACTGGCTAAAGCGGATATCGAAACCAAAGGCGGTTACCCAGGTTGGAAACCAGATGCAGACTCTCCTGTTATGCATTTAGTTCGTGACACTTACCAACAACTGTTTGATAAAGTGCCAAACATCATGGTTATCCACGCAGGTCTTGAGTGTGGTCTGTTCAAAAAACCTTACCCAGATATGGATATGGTTTCTATTGGGCCAACAATCCGTGGTGCTCACTCACCAGACGAACGTGTTCACGTTAAAAGCGTCGGTCAATACTGGCAATTATTAACTGCGATTTTAAAAGCGATCCCTGCTAAATAATTTCGCTTTAATATTAATAATGGAACCCGCTTAATTGGCGGGTTTTTTGTGCCTAAAACTATCACCAAGAAATAAATTATCCCCTCAAATTACACGCTATTTCCCTTAAAGATCATAATTTATTCCTTATATAGCCAATTACATAATCACTTATTCCATTATCGAATAAAAAATAAATCTTAATGAATTAAATATATAGAATGCTAATCATTATCATTAGTATTAATGTTTTCGGAGTGATATTTTCATGGCTTCCATATTTAAAGTTAAAAAATAAAAAACTAAAGGGTTCTATTGTGTCTAATAAAAATTACGTTGCTAGCGTCTTTCTCGCCTTACCTCTAAGTTTACTTTCTGTTCAAATTCATGCAGCCGTCAATCAAAACATACCTGAAAAGATAATTGTTACGGCATCTCCATCGCAAGATCCTCAAGCGCCTGTTTCCGGTTTTGTGGCAACAAAAACGTTATCAACAAATAAAACACCGAGTGAAATTGAAAAAACACCACAATCCATTAGTGTGATCACGCGTGATCAAATGGATGCTCAAGATGTCAGTTCAGTTTCTCAAGCATTACGTTATACGCCCGGAGTTTTCACAGAATATCGTGGAAGTTCTAATCGTAATGATGAGGTTTTTATTCGTGGATACAGTTATGCCCCCCGTTTTCTTGACGGCCTAAGTTATGGAATGGGCGCTTCATCATCAACGGGTGCAATTGATCCCTGGTTATTAGAGCGCGTTGAAGTGGTCAGAGGGCCTGCATCCGTTCTTTATGGCCAAGTCAATCCGGGTGGCCTTGTGGCAATGACAAGCAAAAGACCAACTGCATCCCCTATTCGCCATATTCAAGTACGAGCAGGCAATGATAAATTAGCAGAAACCGCTTTTGATTTTTCAGGTACATTAAGTGATGACAATCGAGTGCTTTATCGCCTAAACGGTGTTGCAAAAACACAACACACTCAAATAAAAAACTATAAAGAAGAACGTTTTGCACTTGCTCCAGCTATTACTTTCTTACCTAATGAACAAACTCGCTTAACGCTACTAAGCTTTATTCAGCAAGAGCCTGAAGCTGGATATCGTAATTTTTTACCTGCTTATGGTACGGTTAAAAGCACTCCGGCAGGTACTATTCCCTTTGATTTTGATGTTAACAATCCCGATTACCATAAATCATGGCGTCAACAATATGGTATAGGCTATGAATTTGAACACGAATTTAGTGATTCACTAAAAATTGTACAAAATGCTCGATATAGCCATATTAATCAGAAATATAAATATCTTGTATTTGGCTCTTTAAGAAAAGATAACCCTTATGTTCTTGAACGCCGAGCACAACAAGAGCAACGTGAAACAGATACTTTAGGAATAGATACTCGTTTACAAGCCGACTTTACCACTGCAAAACTTAATCATACTGTGATTGCTGGTATTGATTATCAATGGAGCAAAGATCAAGATAATTTGCTTCGAGCAATAGGGCCAGAGTACGATCTTGACTGGCGTAATCCTAACTATCATTATCCTATCGATATGAGTTTACAAAAACCTGCGACCGATCAGCTACAAAAACGTGATCAAATTGGGTTATATCTACAAGATCAGATCCAATGGAAAAATTGGATCTTACTTGCAGGATTACGCCAAGATTGGGCTCAAGTTCGTACTCATGATTTCTTAGCGAAAAGCTATGATCAGCAAGATGATCATAAACTAACGGGTCGTGCTGGGCTTTTATATGCTTTTGATAATGGTATTTCACCATATATAAGCTATAGCACTTCGTTCGAACCTAATTTACAAACTCGCCGAGCACCAGGAAGTGCCCCTTTTGAGCCTAGCGAAGGTCGTCAATTAGAGGCCGGAATAAAACACCTCACACCAAATGAGCAAACATTGGCAACACTCTCTGTTTATCAATTACAACAACGTAATGTTACCAACTACAATGCTGAAAAAGCGTATTTTGAACCAGTGGGTGAAATTAGAAGCCGTGGTGTTGAAGCACAAATTAATAGCCAATTAACTGAAAACATTTCATTTATCAGCAGTTATTCTTATACCCATACTGAAGTAAGAAAAACCATTATTGCGGGAACACAAGGAAAAGAACTCCCTAGAGTTCCTAAACATATAGCATCACTTTGGGGTCAATATGATGAAACCTCTGGGCTATTTAATGGCGCTAAAGCGGGTGTTGGTGTCAGATATCTGGGTGTATCTCAAGGCGATACCAAAAATACAGTTAGTGTACCTGCAGTGACTCTTTACGATGCGATGATTGGTTATTCATTAGGTGAATTATCACCTTCTTTAAAAGGTGCTGAAATTCAGCTTAATATGAATAATATTGCGAATAAACATTATGTTGCATCTTGTGCTGGTGATACGGCTTGTTTTTATGGCATTGGAAGAACGATGACAGCAACAATGAATTATCGTTGGTAATGCTACATAGATTAACTACATAAATTAACTGTGTTAACCATAGTCTATCTATTGATTGACTATGGTTTTTTTAATTTTTATAACGCTAAAAGAAGTTGTCGCTCTATTTGTGGATCTTGCAAGGTGACATGAAATCCGATTAACCGAACACCTCTACCATTTCGACGCTCATGCCATGCTTGATAGGCAATATTGATTAAATCGGCTTTTTCTAAAATAGGATGAGCATGCTCTTGTGTTGTTAATTGAAAATCATCAAATTTTAATTTAACGCCTTGCCTTGCTATTCTTAGATCCGGTTTAACTTTTGTTAATCGCCTTTCTAATTCGCTATACAATCCATCAAGTAATGCCAAACAATCATCCCAAGAATTAATATCTGAGGCAAAAGTACGTTCAACTCCGACTGATTTCCTGAGTCTATCTGGATTAATTTCACGTTCATCAATACCATGACTGCGTTCCCATAAATTTTGACCAAATTTTCCAAACGCTTTTACTAAAGAAATGACATCGGTGCGACGAATATCAGCACAAGTTTCTAACCCCATTTCTTGCAAACGAGCAAATGTCACCTTACCTACACCCGGTATTTTATTAAGTGGTAATTTTAAAATAAAATCATCGACTTGTTCTGGTGTAATAACAAATTGCCCATTTGGTTTATTCATATCAGAGGCAATTTTTGCAAGAAATTTAATCGGTGCAATACCTGCGGATGCCGTGAGATTTAACTCATCAAAAATTTGCTGGCGAATTTCTTGAGCTATCAGCGTTGCTGAGCCATGACAATGCTTACTGTCAGATACATCAAGGTAAGCTTCATCGAGTGAAAGAGGTTCAATAAGATGAGTATAACGAGAAAAGATTTGGCATATTTTTGCTGATGTTTCTTTATAGAGAGCCATCCTACCGGATAGCACTTTTAAGTGAGGACATAACTTCAACGCTGTTGCCGTTGACATAGCACTACGGACACCAAAACGACGGGCGGGATAATTCGCCGTGCAGATCACACCTCGACTAGAAGCATTGCCTCCAACCGCAATAGGGATCTCTTTTAGTGCTGGATTATCTCGCATTTCAATCGCAGCATAAAAACAATCCATATCAACATGAATAATTTTACGCATACAATCACCTCACCTTGTTTACTGTTTAAATATACAGTAAATGAATATTAACTACAATTTTTATTCGCTCTTATCTCCCTCGATTGAGGTGTATTTCCCATAAAAATCTGAATTAGTCTGTTTATTTATAGAATTGTCACAAAGTGATGATAGATTATTTTTGCTCGTTGATTAATTACATTACTTTTGAATATTGTTTTGTAACTATATATAAAACAAGGAAATAATTTTTCATGATCAAATTATTCATCGCTATTTCTCTCTTTTTTTATTCTGTAATCCTTATGGCATCTCCTAAAATTATTGCACATCGTGGTGGCACAGCTGATGCCCCTGAAAATACTGAAATTGCTATAAAAACAGCGCTCTCTAATCAAGCTGATGCAATTTGGATCACTATTCAATTATCAAAAGATAATATTCCTGTTCTTTATCGCCCTAGCGATTTAAAAAGCTTAACGAATGGACAAGGCAGTATTTCTGAATTTACTGCACAGCAACTGAAGCAATGGGATGCCGGCTATAAATTTGGTGAAGCCCAGCAATTTCCTTATCGAAATAAAGGTGTCACCATTCCGACATTGGATGAGATCTTAACTCAATTCCCCACAACACAATTTTATCTTGATTTAAAATCACCAGATGCTGATCCAGCAACTCAAGGTGAGGCATTAATAACTGTACTTAGTAATCATAACGCACTGGATAGAACCCGCGTTTATTCTACAAATACTGCATTTCTTGATGCTTTGCCGACTAATGTACAACGTTTTGAAAGCCGTGATATCACTCGTGATATTCTAGCTAATATCACTATGAGCCATGTTTGCCTGTTACCTGAAAACTTAGATATTACTCGTTGGTATGGACTTGAGCTGCACCGCAAAGTCGAAGTTGTTGAGAAGTACACATTAGGTGAAGCGCGCTCTGCTTCAGTTCTGAGTTGGGATAAAGATGCGATGTCTTGTTTTCGTGCTGGAGGCAATGCTCATATTGTTCTTTTTGGGATCAACACAGAGAAAGACTATATTCAAGCCACTGAATTGGGTGCTGATGCGGTTATGGTCGATTCACCCGCAAATATGAAAGCATTTAGAAAAGAGTAAACGCCCTCGCTTTTATCTTCGTTTCCTTAGAAAGGGATAAAATAAAAAAGAGTGATGTGAATATACACACCACTCTTTTTTTTATTTTTGTATCTTATTTAAAGAATTCTATTTTTATTAAGCAATTCTTCTCTTGCTGCATCTTTTGCCATACGTTTTTTACGTGCATCACAAGGTTCGGGGCAATCACACTCTTTCTCTATGCCCATAGCACCTAAACCGCCACAGCTACCTTGAAGGCTTTTACGTTTTACAATATAGCCTAACGCCATACCAAAGAAGGCAATCAAGAATAAGATGAAGGCAAATAGAAATATTTTTAACATAACCTTCTCTCCTTAAATTCTACTTTTTCAAGAATGGGGCGAACGCTTTACTATAACGCTCTTCAAACCCATTATCAGTTTTCACTATCATAAAGACAGGAATATTTAGCTCGTTTGCTACGGCTAACCCTTTTTCAGGCCCTAAAACATTCAATCCTGTCGAAAGTCCATCAGCACTCATGCAAGTTGGCACGATCACAGTGATAGAAACTAGGTTATGTGTAATAGGATGACCAGTGGTTGGGTCAATAGTATGAGAAAAACGAACACCATTTTCTTCAAAATAGTTACGATAATCACCAGAAGTGGCTATTGAATTATCACCCGGCTCAATAATTAACTGAACACTCTGTTTTGTGCCATCATTAGCTGGTTTTTCAATCGCTATACGCCAAAGCTTGTCATTACCATTCACACCTTGGGTTCTTACTTCACCACCAATATCAACCATATAGTTAGTGATATTCTGTGAAATTAAATATTCAGCTACAGCATCAACACCATAGCCTTTCGCAATTGAAGAGAGATCGACATAAAGTTCAGGGATCTTTTTAATTAACGTATTACCTTCTACAGCAAGGTAATTAATACCAATCCACTGTTTACGTTTTGCTAATTCATCTTCAGAAGGTTGATGCGTAAATCGGCCTTCTGGACCAAATCCCCATAAATTAACTAACGGCCCCACAGTCACATCTAAAGCACCATCAGTCATTTTATTAATACGAATAGCTTCACTGACTACTTTAGCTGTCGCAGGTGAAACAGGAAATGGGGTATTAATTTCACGACTTTGATTGAAACGACTGAGTTCAGAATGAGGACGATATGTTGACATTTGATCGTTAACTTCTTCAAGAATACGATCAATCTCTGTTTGTAAGACGTTTTGTGGAGGTGAATTACTATCAGGAACATATTTAATCGAGTAATAAGTTCCCATCGTTTCTCCTTCTAATACCTGCTGCTTTTCACCACATGCAGATAATAGAACTAATGCAGACAGCATCACTATCCAATTTATCATCTTTCTTTTTAACATAACTCTCTCTTCTGATCATGAGCGCCCACATCAGTGGGCGCTTGTCATTTCATTCATTTATGCTTTATCGGAAGTTAGGATCAACCGCCAAAGTCATCCAGCATAATGTTTTCATCTTCAACGCCTAAATCTTTGAGCATTTTAATAACTGCTGCGTTCATCACTGGTGGTCCACACATATAGAATTCACAATCTTCTGGTGCTGGATGATTTTTGAGGTAGTTCTCAAACAACACATTGTGAATAAATCCAGTATAGCCAGTCCAATTATCTTCAGGCAATGCATCTGAAAGTGCGACATTCCATGTGAAGTTTTCGTTTTCTTTTGCAAGCATATCGAAATCTTCTGTATAGAACATTTCACGAACAGAACGCGCACCATACCAGAAGCTGATTTTACGTTTAGAATGTAAGCGTTTTAATTGGTCAAAGATATGTGAGCGCATTGGCGCCATACCTGCACCACCACCAATAAAGATCATTTCAGCATCAGTTTCTTTGGCGAAGAATTCACCAAATGGTCCTGAAATTGTCACTTTATCACCCGGTTTTAATGACCAAATATACGATGACATAATTCCTGGTGGCACATCAGGATTACGTGGCGGAGGTGTTGCAATACGCACGTTTAACATGATGATGCCATGCTCTTCAGGATAGTTCGCCATTGAATAAGCACGTACAGTAGTTTCTTTAACATCAGAAACATAACGGAATAAATTAAATTTATCCCAGTCTTCACGATACTCTTCAGGCACATCAAAATCTTCGTAACGTACCGTATGAGGAGGACATTCGATTTGAATAAATCCACCAGCACGGAAAGGTACAACCTCACCTTCAGGAATTTTTAATACTAACTCTTTAATGAAAGTGGCTTTATTATCATTTGAGATAACTTCACATTCCCACTTTTTAACACCAAAGATTTCTTCCGGTAATTCTAATTTCAGATTGTTTTTTACGTTTACCTGACACGCTAAACGACAACCTTCTTTAGCTTCACGTTTGTTAATATGCGAAAGTTCTGTCGGTAAAATATCACCGCCACCTTCCAGCACTTTAACGCGACACTGACCACAAGAGCCACCGCCACCGCAAGCTGATGAAATAAAAATACCTTCATTTGATAATACGTTAAGTAATTTATCACCTGCTGGTGCATCAAAGCTTTTTTCTGGGTCTCCATTGACCTCAACTGAAATATCCCCTGTATTGACCAGTTTTGATTTTGCGAACAAAATCAACGCTGTTAATACCAATACAATCAGGGTAAACATCACGACACCTAGAATAATTATATCCATGAGTTCTTCTCACCCTTTATAGCTGAACACCAGAGAAGGACATGAAACCTAATGCCATCAACCCTGTGGTGACAAAAGTAACGCCTAACCCTTTCATACCTGCCGGTACATCCGCGTACTTCATTTTCTCACGGATAGAAGCCAGTAATACGATGGCTAACATCCAACCAATCCCAGAGCCGAAACCATAAACAATAGATTCACTAAAGTTATAGTCACGTTGTGCCATAAACGACACACCACCGAAAATGGCGCAGTTAACGGTAATAAGTGGCAAGAAGATCCCTAGTGCGTTATACAGCGCAGGGAAATAACGGTCTAAAATCATCTCTAGGATTTGTACCAGTGCTGCAATAACACCAATGAAAGTGATAAAGTTTAAGAAACTTAAATCGACACCTTCCATCAATGCATTATCACGCAACACATAGTTGTAAACCAAGTTATTCAACGGTACAGAAAGACCCAGAACAACGGTAACAGCGATACCTAATCCAAAAGCAGTTTTTACGTTTTTAGAAACGGCGAGGAATGTACACATCCCTAAGAAGAATGCGAGCGCCATATTCTCAATAAAAACAGCACGAACAAACAGGCTTATATAATGTTCCATGGCGATTAGTCCTCTTCAACCTGTGCAGGTTTTAATGTACGTAATCCCCAAATTAGCAAGCCAATAATAAAGAACGCACTTGGTGCTAACAGGAATAAACCATTTGGCTGATACCAGCCACCATTTTGGACAGATTCCATTACTGTAATACCAAATAATTTACCAGATCCGAAAAGCTCACGTAAAAATCCGACAAGGATCAAGATAACGCCATACCCTAAACCATTACCAATACCATCCATAAAGCTTTCAATAGGCGGTGATTTCATCGCATACGCTTCAGCACGTCCCATTACAATACAGTTAGTAATGATAAGACCGACGAAAACAGAAAGTTGTTTAGAGATTTCATATGCATAAGCTTGCAGTATTTGGTCAACAACGATAACTAATGAAGCAATAATCGCCATTTGAACAATAATACGAACACTACTTGGTATGTAATTGCGAATGAGTGAAATAAAAAAGTTTGAGAACGCAGTAACCAGCGTTACAGCAATTGTCATCACTAATGCAGTTTCAAGTTTTGTTGTCACCGCCAATGCAGAACACACACCTAATACCTGTAAGGCAATTGGGTTGTTATCTAACAATGGTCCAAGTAAAACTCGTTTAATTTCTTTTGTATCAGCCATTGATTTCTCCTTCACGAACTTTTTTCAGGAATGGGCCGAAACCTTTTTCACCTAACCAGAAATCGAACATATGCTGGATACCATTCGAAGTCAGTGTCGCACCTGAAAGTCCATCAATACCATAAGGGCTGCCAGATGCACCACCACGTACTATTTTTATGGCTGGCACACCTTGCTCATTGATTAAGTGCTTACCTTTCCATTGTGCTTTCCATTGTGGATTATCGACTTCACCACCAAGTCCCGGCGTTTCACCATGAGAATAATAGGTAATACCTTTTGAAGTGACTCCATCAATATCTACGGCGACAAAAGCATACATTACAGACCATAAACCAGAGCCATAAACAGGTAATACAACTTCCGTCGTTTTACCTTGTTCATCAAGTACAAAATAAACCTCTGCTGTGTTAGCACGACGGCGAATTTTAGCAATATCTTCCTCTGGGGATAAAGCGATTGACGTCTCATCACTGCGTAGCTCTGTGTTTAAATCAAAATTGCCTTTACTATCAGTCAGTTCACCTGTCTGAAAATTAACAATTTTTGCTTTAATACGCGTGTCATACACTTTCAGTACATCTGTCGCACTCATTTTAGGTACGAGTAGCCCCGCAACATCAAGAATATTACGTTGTTTATCAAGAAGTTTTTGTTCTTCTTGTTTAGACTTCAGTCCAACAGCTGCTCCTGCTACTACCACAGAACACACAAGACATAGAATAAATACAACGAGGAACGTTCTTGCGACGCTATCTTTGTTTTTCTCTTTAGCCACGAGCTTTTCTCCGCTTAATATTCGCCTGAACAACCACGTAATCGAACAGTGGTGCAAATAAGTTTGCGAATAAGATTGCCAGCATCATACCTTCTGGGTAAGCCGGATTGACGACACGAATAAGCACAGCCATTACGCCAATCAAAATACCGTAAGCCCATTTACCTTTATCAGTAAACGATGCGGATACTGGATCTGTTGCCATAAACATCATACCGAAAGCAAAACCACCTAATACTAAGTGCCAGTGCCAAGGCATTGAGAAGAGAGGATTGGTATCTGAACCGATGAAATTAAACAGGTATGACATTGCAATCATGCCTACCATTACCCCAGCAACAATACGCCATGAAGCAATACGAGCAAAAAGAATGACTGCACCACCGATTAAAATCATCAGTGTTGATACTTCACCGATCGACCCTGGAATATATCCAAGGAAAGCATCCATCCAAGAGATAGGCTGTTGAGTAACTGTATTTACTAATGCACTTTCACCCGATACAGACCATTGTGATAATGGTGTCGCACCAGAGAAGCCGTCAGCTGCAGTCCAAACCAAATCACCTGAAATTTGAGCAGGATAAGCAAAGAACAGAAATGCACGACCAGCTAATGCTGGGTTTAAGAAGTTACGCCCTGTACCACCAAAGATTTCTTTCGCGATAACAACACCAAACGTAATACCTAATGCAGCCTGCCAAAGTGGTAATGTTGGCGGAACTATTAAGGCAAATAAGATTGATGTAACAAAGAAGCCTTCGTTAATTTCATGTCCACGAATAAAGGCAAAAAGAACTTCCCAAAATCCGCCAACCGCAAAAACAACTAGATAAATAGGTAGGAAGTAAGTTGCACCAAGTAGCATCTTACTTGCCCAACCTGCATCTGTTGTTAATGATGCGCCGAGGAATTCAGCAAGGCGATAGTGCCAATCTGAAGCAATGATTTGCTGTAATTCAGCACCACTATATAACTGATTAAGTGCAGGGATCGCTTGATGACCAACATTATACATTCCCCAAAACATTGCTGGGAAAACGGCTAACCAAACTAAAATCATCATGCGTTTTAGGTCAATGGTGTCACGAACATGACCACCATTACGCGTGACAGTACCTGGCGTATAAAATACCGTGGTCACTGCCTCATAAAGTACATACCATTTTGCTAATTTGCCACCGGGCTCAAAATGGTGCTCTACTTTTTCAAATAAATTTTTCAAACCCATGAGTTACCCTTCCTGCTCAATTTTGGTCAATACTTGGCGCAGTGCTGGGCCATACTCATATTTGCTTGGGCAAACATAAGTACATAATCCCAAATCTTCTTCATCCAATTCCAAACAACCTAATGCTTGAGAACTGTCAGTATCACCTACAACTAAATCACGTAATAAATGCGTTGCCATAATGTCTAACGGCATCACACGCTCATAGTTACCAATTGGTACCATTGAACGTTCGCCACCATTCATTGTGGTTGTAAATGCAAAGCGTTTATTTTTTAAGAAGTGACCGATAGTTGTACGAGTGATAGAAAATTTATCGCTACCCGGCATACCCCAACCAAATAACTCTTTATCACGGCCTTCGCGTAATACAGAAACTTGGTTATGGAAACGACCTAAATAGTGATGAGCCTCATCAGATTTCCATCCCCATAATACAGAGCCAGAAATAATGCGGTTTTCACCATCAACTAATTGATCTTTACTTAACTCATAGAGATCAGCCCCTAAACGAGTACGCACTAAACGAGGTGCTTTTACTTGAGGGCCTGCTAATGCAACAACACGCTCTGTATATAGAGAACCTGTTGTAAACAAATAACCAATAGCAATGACATCTTGATAATTTAAATGCCAAACCATTTTCTTAGCACTAACAGGTTCTAAGAAATGGATATGCGTACCAACTAATCCTGCTGGATGTGGGCCTGCAAATTGGTTATAGCTAATCTGTCCGTTATTTAATTTTGTCGGTGATTTTTCACCATGACAAACATAGACTTTGCCTTCGGTTAAACGAGTTAAAACAACAAGGCCATCATTAAATGCCTTCTCATTTTGCTCAATAATAACCATAGGATCTGCTGCAAGTGGATTTGTATCCATTGCAGAGACAAAAATGGCAACAGGTGTTGTGCCTAAATGTGGAGTACGGCTATAAGGACGAGTCCTTAGCGCAGTCCACATTCCCGAATTAACAAGATTAGTTTCAACTTGTTCGCGGGTCAGGTCTGAGAGCGTTGAGCTATCATAACGGTTAAAGGTAATTTCTTCGTCACCATCAATTTCGATAACGATAGATTGGAACACACGACGTTCGCCGCGGTTAATTGCAACGACTTTACCACAAGCAGGGCTGGTGAAAACAACACCGGCATTCTTTTTATCTTCAAAAAGAATTTGCCCTTTTTTTACATGCTCACCTTCCGAAACCATCATAGAAGGACGCATACCGACATATTCTTCACCTAGCAATGCTATGCGTCGAATCGCGGGTCCGTCTTCTATCACTTGGGCAGGCGCTCCTGCAATTGGGAGGTCGAGTCCTTTTTTAATTTTAATCATAAGATTTGCACAAGTTTATCAGTTAAACCCTAAGCTACAAATTCACCCCGAAAATGTAGCGACTCTGTAATAAAAACATCTTAAGGTGTTTTTGAACCCTAAGTTATTTATCTCCGATAATTGTTACTATTTTCTCTTATTCTGCCGAACTGAATTTTATCATCTCAGCCTAAACCTGTCTGACTATTCGAGTGATTTAGCTCAAGCAAATGGGAATATTATTTTGACTGAAACGTTAATAACTCGTATAAACCGAATTAAAATATCATTTTTTTCGACGAGCGATTAAATTTCATACAGAATATTTTGTAAAAGAAAAGAAACTATATCAGATTTTAATTTACAAATTTATTGCTTCATAGCAATCTACGATCTACTTTATCAACAAATTTTAAGCTAATTTCCTGATAAAACTATGACCAGTCACGCAAAACAACTAATCAGTTTTTTAACATTAATGTTAATTTCCTTATTAGTTAACGCTGAAAATAGTTCAAGCTTTCTAATGAAACCTGTTAAAAAAAGTACAGGGCAACCTATCTATATTCAAATTTTCAAAGAAGAAAGCTTACTTGAACTTTATACGGAAAAATTAGATGGGCAATTAGAAAAAGTACGTACTTACCCTATTTGTAGCTATTCTGGAGGTCTTGGACCTAAAAAGTTTCAAGGTGATTTAAAAAGCCCTGAAGGTTTTTATCAGGTCAATTTCTCGCAATTAAATCCGAACAGTCGATTTTACCGAGCTATTAACCTAGGATTTCCTAATCAGTATGATAAATCAAAAGGATACACAGGCGACTTTTTAATGATCCATGGGGCATGTAAATCGGTTGGTTGCTATGCAATGACAGATTCGGTAATGGACGAAATTTATCAGTATGCTGAATTGGCGCTACAAGGAGGTCAATCTACGATTAATATTCATATTTTTCCATTTAAGATGACCGATGAAAATATGAAAAAACACCAGTATTCAAAAGATATGGATTTCTGGCAACAGCTTATGCCTGCCTACCAATATGTTGAAGAACGCAAACAAATCCCTTCTGTTACTGTTCAGAATGGGCGTTATTACGTTAATAGCACTTTGACTTCATCTAATAGTGTAAATTCTGTCCTTAACTTATCGAAAAATAGCGAA
The DNA here is from genome assembly GCF_003336825.1 of Proteus sp. CA142267. Taxonomy (NCBI): domain Bacteria; kingdom Pseudomonadati; phylum Pseudomonadota; class Gammaproteobacteria; order Enterobacterales; family Morganellaceae; genus Proteus; species Proteus sp. CA142267. The sequence continues at coordinate 52,542 of NZ_QPMG01000011.1, forward strand.
AGCAAATGGCTACAGAATACGCACACCACGATCAAATAAGACAAACTCGCCAGCAGGAATACGCTGCCAAGATTCATTTCCAGTCAATGGTAATGTTGAAATAACAGAAACCACATCATCTGATTGGGTGTGTTGCTGGAAATCAATTTCTACATCTTGATCAAGCAATTTTGCTTTGCCGAAAGGCGCCTTACGTGTAATCCAGTGTAAGTTAGTTGAACAATATGCCATGACAAATCGACCATCTGACAACAGCATATTAAAGACTCCTTTTTGCTTTAATTGAGAAGCTAAAATAGCGATAAAACGAAATACAGCAGGCCAATTCACAGGGGTTCGTTTATAACGATTTTCAAGTTGATTTAAGATCCAGCAAAACGCTTTCTCACTATCCGTCTGCCCTATCGCCCGAAAACGCCCTGTTGCAAGAGATTGATAGCCTTTTAGTTGACCATTATGCGCATAAGTCCAGTTTTTTCCCCATAACTCACGGGTAAAAGGATGGGTGTTTTCTAAAGAGACATTACCTCGATTCGCTTGACGAATATGAGCAATTACAGCCTCTGATTTAATTGGATACTCTTGAACAAAGCGAGCGACTGGCGATATTGCGCTGGCTTGAGGATCTTTAAATGTACGACATCCCAATCCTTCGTAGAAAGTAATTCCCCAACCATCTTTATGAGGCCCTGTCTTACCACCTCTTGGAATTAGCCCACTTAAACTGAAATTAATATCTGTCGGTACATTTGCACTCATGCCTAACAACTCACACATCGCTCACTCCTTCTTGCCGATGTTTATTGCTAACTTATAGCAATATCAACAAATTATTTTTCCATTTCTTTTTCAATTAATTGGATCAGAATATGGATAACTTTGATATGAATTTCTTGAATACGATCAGCGTAACCAAAATGAGGTACACGAATTTCAATATCTGCTGTACCATCCATTTTTCCGCCATCTTTGCCCGTTAATGTAATGACTTTCATGCCTTTCTCACGCGCAGCACTAATTGCTTTGATGATATTGCCTGAATTGCCTGAGGTTGAAATACCCAGCAGAACGTCACCTTCTTTACCCACAGCTTCAACATAACGAGAGAAGATATATTCATAGCCAAAATCATTACTCACACATGAGATATGGCTTACATCTGAAATTGCAATGGCAGGATAACCAGGGCGATTCTCACGATAGCGCCCAGTGAGTTCTTCTGCAAAATGCATTGCATCACAATGAGAGCCACCATTACCGCAAGATAATACTTTACCGCCTGCTTTAAAAGAATCTGCTAATAACACTGCAGCTTTTTGGATAGCTTCAATATTTGCATCATCTTGAAGAAAGCGAGAGAGTGTATCTGCTGCTTCTGTTAATTCACCACGGATAAGATCTTGGTACATAGGATTTTTACTCCAGAAAGGGTAATCGAAATTTTCTGTTTCTCAGTGTAACGGATTAAATGTCATGAAAGAAGATACCTATTATCGACAAATGCTAACTTCTCTCATTTACGAATAATTTGTGAGCTATATTGTAATTAGAATGTAAATATATTGATAAAAGTTAGTGACTGGATTAGATCTAAATAACAAACAACAGGTCTGACCTCTGATCTCTTGCTAAATACAGGAGTTTATTATGACACTACTCAGTATCGTACTTTTTATTATTCTTATTGGCGTGCTTAGCTATCGCAAATTCGGTATTGCGCTAAGTAGCCTCTCACTTATTGCTTATACATTAGTAATGGGTATCGCCAATATTTGGAGTTACTGGTTACTTCTCCCCGTTGCATTAGTTTTATTACCCTTTACTATTCCTTCTATTCGTAAAGCCTATATCTCAGTACCTGCACTTAAAGCATTTCAAAAAGTCATGCCCTCTATGTCTAAAACAGAACAAGAAGCCATTGATGCAGGTACAACATGGTGGGAAGGCGAGCTTTTCCGTGGTGCTCCCGATTGGAAACAACTTCATAATTACCCTAAACCACAGTTGACAGCTGAAGAGCAAGCTTTCCTTGATGGACCTGTCGAAGAAGTTTGCCGTATGACAAATGACTTTGAGATCACTCATGAATTAGCTGATCTACCTCCTGAAATCTGGCAATACCTTAAAGATAATCGCTTCTTTGCGATGATCATTAAAAAAGAGTACGGCGGGTTAGAGTTTTCAGCCTACGCTCAATCACGCGTATTGCAAAAACTGTCAGGAGTATCTGGTATTTTAGCCATCACCGTAGGTGTACCTAACTCTTTAGGCCCCGGCGAACTACTGCAACACTATGGTACTGATGAACAGAAAAAGCGCTATTTACCCGGTTTAGCCAAAGGAGATGAAATTCCTTGTTTCGCATTAACAAGCCCAGAAGCGGGCTCCGATGCAGGTGCTATTCCTGACAGTGGCGTAGTCTGTATGGGTGAATGGCAAGGCGAGCAAGTACTTGGTCTTCGCTTAACATGGAATAAACGCTATATCACTCTTGCCCCTATCGCAACCGTATTAGGATTAGCATTTAAATTACGCGATCCTGACCATCTATTAAGTGATGACGAAAACCCAGGTATTACCTGTGCGTTAATTCCAACTGATGTCAAAGGTGTTGAAATCGGTCATCGTCATTTCCCACTCAACGTGCCATTTATGAATGGACCGACTCGTGGTAAAGATGTTTTTGTTCCTATCGATTACATCATTGGTGGACCAAAAATGGCAGGTCAGGGTTGGAGAATGCTGGTGGAATGTCTCTCAGTTGGTCGAGGGATCACTCTACCTTCAAACTCTACTGGCGGTTTAAAAAGTGTGGCTATGGCAACAGGCGCTTATTCTCGTGTCCGTCGTCAGTTCAAAATTCCAATTGGTAAAATGGAAGGTATTGAAGAGCCATTAGCTCGTCTGGCTGGTAATGCCTATCTTTTAGATTCTGCGGCAACCTTAATTACTACAGGTATTATGTTAGGAGAAAAACCTGCCGTATTATCCGCTATCGTAAAATACCATTGTACTCATCGAGCACAGCGTGGCGTTATTGATGCAATGGATATCGTTGGTGGTAAAGGGATCAGCCTTGGGCCATCGAACTTTGTCGCACGTTCTTATCAAGGCTCTCCAATTGCCATCACGGTTGAAGGTGCCAATATTTTAACTCGTAGCATGATCATTTATGGTCAAGGTGCTATCCGCTGTCATCCTTATGTACTAGATGAAATTGCAGCGGCTCGAGATAACAACCTACATGATTTTGACCGTGCTTTATTTGGTCATATCGGTCACGTAGCGAGTAATACCTTACGCAGTCTGTGGTTAGGTATCACAAATGGTCGATTAAGTAATTCGCCAACTAATGATGAAACTCGTCGTTATTATCAACAAATTAACCGTTTGAGTGCCAATATGGCGCTGTTGTCTGATGTTTCAATGGGAGTTTTAGGTGGAAGCTTAAAACGTCGTGAGCGTATTTCAGCACGCTTAGGTGACATATTAAGTCACATCTTCCTCGCTTCTGCTGCGCTTAAGCGTTATGAAGATGAAGGCCGTCATACTGCAGATTTACCTCTCATACATTGGAGCGTAAAAGAGTGTTTATACCAAGCTGAAAATGCAATTGATGAACTGCTACGCAATTTCCCAAGCCGTGTTGTTGCAAGCACTATGCGAGCAATTATTTTCCCGCTGGGTAAAGCTCAAAAATTACCATCAGATAAATTAGATAGCAAAGTGGCGCAACTTATCCAACAACCTTCTGAAACCCGTGATCGCATTGGTAGAGGCCAATACTTAACACCGAGCGAGCATAATCCACATGGTTTAATGGAAGAAGCACTACTGGATATTTTAGCGGCTGAACCTATTTTCGACCGTATTTGTCGCCTCTATGAGAAGAAATTTAACTTTACTCAATTAGATAAATTAGCGGACAAAGCACTGGCTGATAAACGAGTAACTCAAGAAGAAGCTGATATCTTACGTAAAGCAGAACAGAGTCGCTTACGGAGTATCAATGTTGATGAGTTTGACTTTGATGCATTGGCGGTGCCTGCAAAAAAGCCGAAAGCTGACAAAGTCAAAACAGACAAAGCAGCCTAACAATCGAGATAAAGGGAAATATTTCGCTTGATAAAACACAAACACCTCATTACTTTTAGTGATGAGGTGTTTTTTTATTAAGAGCCAATTATTAGGCTCCCAAAAATTAATTAGCAAGCTAACTCCAATGCTAATAACTCTTCTATTGTTTGGCGACGACGAATTAATTGAGGAACACCCTCTGTTATCAATACTTCAGGAATAAGTGGTCGGCTATTATAATTTGATGACATTGACGCACCATACGCCCCTGTATCATGGATCACTAAATAATCGCCTACCTGTGCTTGAGGCAATAAACGAGGAACAACTGTGCCTCCCTCTTGCTGAGTAAAAACATCACCCGATTCACACAGCGGGCCTGCCACGATCGTCTCTTGTAATTCTGTCATTGGTTTTATTTGACCATGACTATCTAAAACTGAAATATGATGATAACTGCCATACATTGCAGGACGCATTAAATCACTAAATCCAGCATCCACCAGCACATAATGACGACTTCCCATTGATTTAACGGCTCTCACTTGTGAAATCAATACACCGGATTCAGCCACTAAAAAGCGTCCCGGTTCAATCTCTAACTCAATAGAATGCCCTAAATGTTGTGCAATACGCTGACGTGCTTTATCCCATAAAGAAAAATAGTGATCCAGATCGACTGTTGCATCACCTTCTTGATAAGGTGTTGATAATCCGCCTCCTGCCGAAATAGCTTGAATATCAACTTGAGAGGTAAGCACTTGCTCTACCATTGCATCGCAGACACAAGCAAGATGTTGATAGTCAACACCCGAGCCAATATGCATATGAAAACCAACTAGAGTTAGATTGTATTGCTGGATCACAGCTAACGCTTCTGGCACATCTTCGTACCAAATACCATGCTTACTGTTTTCACCACCAGTATTGGTTTTTTGGCTATGCCCATGACCAAATCCGGGGTTAACTCTTATCCAAACAGCATGACCTTGATTGCGTTCACCCAATTGACGAAGCATATCAATAGAGCCTGCATTAACAGGTATGTCTAATTCAACAACACGTTCAATTGTTCTTTCATCAAGTAAATCAGCCGTAAAGACAATCTCACTTTTTTCTCTACCACCTTGATAACCGGCAACTAAAGCGCGCTCAATTTCCCCCAACGAAACAGAGTCAACTTTAACACTCTGTGCTTTCATTAAACGTAAAATATGAATATTGGAGCATGCTTTTTGAGCAAATCGAACTACATCAAAAGATTTAAGTTGGGCAATACGCTGAGAAATAGTATCGCCTTGATAAATCCATAATGGCGTTCCATAAGTTTGTGCTAATTGGTATTGAGCCATAGTTATTGATGTTGTCATGTTATCTACTCATAAAAGTCACAGGTGAATAGAATCATTATTTATGAACTTACAAGGGAATAAAAATATCAAATAAGCTACACTCTATTCATCTGTGATATAGGAATATAAGATGAAAGCTCCTTTTAATTGGCGACATATTGAAATTTTTCATGCGGTGATGACTACACAAAATCTTACTGAAGCCGCAGAGCTACTGAAAACGTCACAACCCACTGTCAGTAGAGAATTATCTCGTCTTGAGCATCTATTAGCATTTAAATTATTTGATAGAATAAAAGGCCGTTTACAGCCCACAACCGAAGGGTTGCGCTTTTTTGAGGAAGTACAACGTTCTTATTATGGTTTAGATAGAATAATTAGCGCAGCTGAAAATATTCGCCATTTTAACCAAGCAGAATTGAACATCACCTGCCTGCCCGCATTTGCTCAATCATTATTACCTTCAATTTGCCGACAATTTCTAGATAAATATCCTGATGTCAATTTAACTATTGTTCCTCAAGAATCCCCTTTATTAGAAGAGTGGTTATCCGCACAACATTACGATTTAGGATTGGTGGAACACACACAAACACCTGCGGGAACTCAACAAGAAACCATGCTTACACTCAATGAAGTCGCAGTTTTACCCAAGTCACATCCATTGTGTAAAAAAACATTATTACACCCTGTTGATTTTCAAAATGAACGTTTTATTAGCCTGTCAGCCAATGATAGCTACCGACAATTAATTGATACTGTATTTATTAAAAATGGAACTGCACGACAATTAGTGATGGAAACACAAAGTGCCGCCTCTATTTGTGCAATGGTGAGTGAGAATATCGGTATTTCAATTGTTAACCCTATTACTGCACTTGATTACTTGGATAAGTCTATTTGCCTTCGTCCTTTAAGCTTTACTATCCCTTTTACCATCAGCTTAATTACCCCATCACATCGCCCTTCATCACAACTTGTTGCCTATTTTATTGATGTGATGAAAGAGACATTATCAGATTACCCTAAACGGTTAACCCAAGCTTTTACCCGATAAAGCAAGCCAATAAGATGATGATGAAAACCACTCTACTAAGAAATCCAGCAATACTCTAACGGCAGCAGGCATATTTTGTCGGCTCGCTAGAACCGCATAAATTCCCATCGGCTGAGCTTGATAGTCAGACAAAACTTGTTCTAGCTCACCACTTTCAATATAAGGTTTGGCTGAATAATAAGGTTGTAGCGATATACCAGCTCCTTTTAACGTAGCTTGCAATAAAACAACCGATTCATTTGCGCTTAAATTCCCCCCAACAGGTACTGAATAACGTTCATCACCTAAATTAAATTCCCACAAACTACGACCAAAAAATCGGTAAGTTAGACATTGATGCTGAGTAAGTTCATCTGGGTTTTGAGGTATACCTTTTTTTGCTAAGTAATCTTTATGGGCACACACCACAGAAAGACATGTCGCAAGCGAGCGTGCGATTAAGTTAGGCTCAAGGTGATTCGTAATACGCAACGCGATATCAATACGTTCTTCCACCAAATTCACGGTTTGATTAGTGATTTGTAAATCAACCGCAATTAAAGGATAACGTTGCATAAACTCACATATTGCCACTGACAAAATACTATTTGCTAATGATTGTGAACTGGTAATACGAACAAGCCCACTGATTTGATGACGTTCTTTCGGAATATTAGCGGGTATACGTTCAGCCATTTCTAATAACTGTAAACTCTGTTCGTATACCATTTCACCTACTGATGTTAGGCTTTGTTTGCGTGTCGTTCTATGCAATAAACGCACTCCTGCCCACTCTTCCATCTCATTTAAATAGCGCGTCACCATGGCTCTAGACATACCTAGATAATCAGCAGCTTTTATCATACTTCCCTGCTTCACAATGGTTACAAACACTTCTGATGCTTTTATTTTATCCATTTTATTTGCTCGATTTACGCAACAATTAATTGCCTAAAATAGGGTTTTTCTCTTGTTTTATGCAACATATTATAGTCAGCAACAACATTATGGAGAAAACAAAAGATGAAAAAATTACTTCCTTTAACACTTGCAACTACCGCATTCTTCGCAACATCAGCGTTAGCAACTGATTTAACATTAGATATTTATAACCCAGGAGAGGCGAGTGTTTTCCCTGTTTCTTCCGAAATTATTTATGGCGATAAAGATGCCGTTTTAATTGATGCACAATTTCAAAAAAATGATGCACAAGCGCTAGTTGATAAAATAAAAGCCTTCGGAAAAAACCTGACTTATATCTATATTAGCCATTCTGATCCTGACTTTTATTTTGGGTTAGATGTCATTACTGATGCATTTCCAAATGCTAAAGTAATTGCAACGGCACCCACAATTAAAGCCATTAATGAAACTCAAGCAGGAAAGCTTGCCTACTGGGGGCCTGTACTTAAAGAAAATGCCCCTCAGAAAATCATCATTCCTGAAGTACTAAAAGGTGATAGTTTTTCTCTAGAAGGTGAAACCATTTCAGTCAAAGGCTTAGATGGGCAATCTCCAGATAGAACATATCTTTATGTTCCAAAACTTAATGCAGTAATGGGTGGTGTTTTAGTCTCTGAAAATATTCATGTTTGGTTGGCAGATACTCAAACCGTGGAAGAGCGCCAACATTGGGTTAGTGCATTACAGCAAATAAAATCACTATCCCCAAAAACCGTTATTCCTGGTCACTATTTACCAAAAGCAACGTATGATCTACAAGCCGTTGACTTCACAATGAATTACCTAATTGAAGCTGAGAAAAATCTTGAAAAAACGAAAAATTCAGATGAATTTATTGCAGCGATGGAAAAAAATCATCAGAATTTAGCAGATAAATCAAGCCTAGAACTTAGTGCAAAAGTACTAAAAGGAGAGATGCAGTGGCCTCAGTAACAAGCAATACAGGTAATACCCAAGGTACTAAAATATTGCACTATGTTTATGATCCTCTTTGTGGTTGGTGCTACGGCATTGCCCCCCTGATTGAAGAAGTAAGCAATACGTTTCCAAATTCCATTAAGTTACATGGTGGTGGATTGTTTACACCAGCAAGAGCAGTCACAGGTGGTCAATCATGGAAAGAGCATGTTACACCCATTGATGAACGTATTAGTCAGTTATCGGGTCAAGTTTTTAGTCATGCATATCATGACGCTCTTGGTAACACTGAAATGGTATTAAACTCATTGCTACCTATTTCAGCCGTTCTTGTTGCTGAAGTAATGGGAAAGCGAGATGCTTATTTACTAAAAGCATTACAAGAGGCCTATTACCTTGATGGCTTAAATATCAGTGATAAAGACACTCTGCTATTTATTGTGAAAAAACTTGGTTTTGATGTTGAGCAGTTTGCATCTTTATTGTCTGAAATTAGCGAAACACAAATTCAGCAACATTTAAGCCAGACACAACAATTAATGTCTCAAGTTAATGGTCGCGGTTTTCCGACTTTATTTATTGAAGATAACCAAGGTTACCACCTGATACCGGTTGAAAAATATTTAGGTGATACAAAACGTTGGCAGCAATTTATAAAAGAAAGCCTATAATCTTCTTTTCAGTGTGCTGATTAATTTCCGCACACTGCCTTCTTTATTTCGATTCTTATTATTTTCTTTTTATACATATCTAAAAAATGATTTATTTTCTTTAAACTCAATTAATTAAAATCAATTAATTGAAATAATTGTAAGATGAAAAATTGAAGCCTAATACCATTAATGTTGAAAATGAAAGGCAAGAGCCAAATGCTACTTTTTTGATATGATCTTTTGTTGTAATCAATACTGCACAATACACACTTAATCCTAGAAAAGAACCAAACAAAAGAATATACGGCAATTTCTCAAACCCACACCATGCCCCAATAGCACCAAATAATTTTACATCACCAAAACCTAAAACACATTTTTGGCAGATAAAATATCCCCATAAATAGATGCCATAAAAAAGCCCAACACCACCTAAAAAGCCATAAAAAGCATGATTGAAAGGTACTAATCCATATGTTGAGTAATTACATAATAACCCTAAAAATATTAGCCAATAAGTCAACGTATTAGGCAGAAGAAAATAATCAGCATCAAAGAAAGATAGCATCAACAAATAAAAGCTTAATACTGAAAGTATTATCAATAAACAAAATGAATTAATTGAAAAAAACCAATATAAACAAACGATAATGTAACTTAGTGTAAGTTGTTTACGTCGAGTTTTAGGTAACAAAAATAATAATGGAAAAGGTAGGAAAAACTTAATAAAAATAAAAAAATCAGTCAAAAAAGAAAACAAAGGTGTTTTTATAAAACAAAAACGGCTTAATGGCATAAATATCTACTCCTTAGATACATCGTTATCCTCGTTAAACGACTGTATAAGAAGATCCATTTAATACCGAGAATTTTCTTTATAATGACAATAAAAACATGAAATTTTGCGACAAAACACGCAATAAGATCCACGCTATAATAACGACAAAAGCAAAGTGATAACTTGCATGCCATAATGTCATGCGTATGATGCATATCACATATTTTATTTATCACGGTTAACCATCTTTTACGTAAGGGTTTCACGTTATGCGTATTCCTCGCATTTATCATCCAGAACCACTCTCAGCAGGTACTCAAACAGCATTAGATGAAGAAGCATCTAATCATGTTGGGCGTGTATTAAGAATGTCTACAGGGCAAAAACTGGCACTGTTTGATGGTTCAAATCAGGTATTTGATGCTGAAATCATAGAAAGCACAAAAAAGTCAGTCACTGTGCAAATCAATGAAGGTATTGTTGATGATAAAGAATCCCCTCTCGACCTCCATTTAGGACAAGTGCTTTCACGAGGCGAGAAAATGGAGTTTACTATTCAAAAATCAGTTGAGTTAGGTGTTAATACGATCACTCCACTGATCTCAGAACGCTGTGGTGTTAAACTTGACCCTAGCCGTTTAGAGAAAAAACATCAGCAATGGCAAAAAATTATTATCTCGGCATGTGAACAATGTGGCAGAAATAGCATCCCACAATTAATGTCAGTGATGTCATTAGAAGAATGGTGTGCTCAAGATGATGGTAGTTTAAAACTCAATTTACATCCTAGGGCTAACCAAAGTATTAATACCTTACCCTTACCTGTTAAAAAAGTGCGCTTATTGATTGGCCCTGAAGGTGGACTTTCCCCTGAAGAAATCACCATGACAGCAGAGCACCATTTTACTGATATTTTATTAGGTCCTCGTGTATTAAGAACTGAAACAACAGCGCTCACCGCAATCACCGCTTTGCAGGTTCGGTTCGGCGATCTGGGATAAAGGAGAAGTAATGATTAAATTAGGTATTGTGATGGATCCAATTTCATCCATCAAAATCAAAAAAGACACCAGCTTTGCCATGTTATTAGAAGCACAACGTCGTGGCTGGGAAATTCATTATATGGAGATGAACGACCTTTACCTACATCAAGGTGAAGCACGCGCTCACACTCGTTTACTCAGTGTAGAAGAAAATCCAGAAAAATGGTTTGAGTTTGGCAAAGAGCAAGATATTGCTTTAGGTGAACTCGATACCATCTTAATGCGTAAAGATCCGCCTTTTGATACCGAATTTATCTACGCAACCTATATTTTAGAACGCGCTGAAGATATGGGAACGCTGATAGTTAATAAGCCACAAAGCTTACGTGACTGTAATGAAAAACTCTTTACTGCATGGTTTCCAACATTAACACCTGACACCTTAGTGACTCGTGAAGCTAAGCATTTACGCGCTTTTCATGAAAAACACGGTGATGTCATTTTCAAACCACTAGATGGTATGGGTGGCGCATCAATCTTCCGCCTGAAAAAAGACGATCCAAACGTAGGTGTTATTATTGAAACATTGACAGAACATGGTCATCGTTTCTGTATGGCTCAAAATTTCCTACCTGAAATTGTCAATGGTGATAAGCGCATTCTGGTTGTCGATGGCGAACCTGTTCCTTATTGCTTAGCGCGTATTCCTGCAAAAGGAGAAACACGAGGAAACTTAGCTGCTGGTGGCCGTGGCGAAGCTCGTCCATTAACAGAAAGTGATTGGGCGATTGCGCGTCAAGTTGCACCTATCCTTAAACAAAAGGGTCTTATTTTTGTTGGATTAGATGTTATTGGCGATCGCTTGACTGAAATTAACGTCACAAGTCCAACATGTGCGCGTGAAATTGAAGCAGCTTATCCTGATGTTTCTATTACGGGCATGTTAATGGATGCAATTGAAGTACGCTTAAACAAGAAAAACTAACTTTTAGACACTGAGATTAACGGGTTTAAAAGTATGAACCTAGCCCCCACATATTAATCAATAAGCGGTATACATTAAGAAATACAATGTATAAAAGGGCTAGGTTTTTTAATAAAAATGATCAGGGAACAGTACGACTATTATGAATTTACTTAACCATTTTCTTATTGCTATGCCTTCATTAAGCGATCCGTTATTTGAACGCTCGGTCGTCTATGTTTGCGAACATAATGAAAACGGTGCGATGGGTTTAATTATTAATAAACCTATCGAAGATATCTCTGTGGAAGGTGTATTAGATCAACTAGAAATTTTTTCGACTGATAGAGATGAAGCGATTAGCTTACAAAAACCCGTGATGTCAGGAGGGCCTGTTGCAGAAGAGCATGGTTTTATCTTGCACACTCCAGTTTCAGGTTTTAGTTCTAGTATCAAAATTAGTGATAGCACGATGATCACAACTTCCAAAGATGTATTAGAGACCTTAGGCACAGCAAGACAACCAGAAAAAACATTAGTCTCTTTGGGTTATTCTAGTTGGGAACAAGGCCAATTAGAGAAAGAAATTTTAGAAAATAGCTGGTTAACCGTTGAAGCTTCACCTCAAATTATTTTTGATACCCCTATTGCTGAACGTTGGCATAAAGCTGCTGAATTAATTGGGATTAATATCCACACCATTTCACCGATAGCGGGTCACGCATAATGTTAAACAGAACGGTAATGGGCTTTGATTTCGGCACAAAAAGCATTGGTGCCGCTATCGGTCAAGAAGTTACAGGAACAGCAAGACCTTTAGCCTCATTTAAAGCAAAAGATGGTATTCCTGATTGGACTCAAATCGAAAAAATCATAAAAGAGTGGCAACCTGATCTTGTGGTTGTCGGTTTACCTCTTAATATGGATGGCACCGAACAGTTAGTCACAACTCAAGCTAAAAAATTTGCTAATCGCCTTCATGGTCGATTTGGTGTACAAATTGCGTTGCATGATGAACGCCTTAGCACCGTAGAAGCTCGCGCTCATCTTTTTGAACGTGGTGGTTATCGTTCCTTAGATAAAGGCAGTGTAGATGCAGCGTCTGCCGTTATTATTCTTGAAAGCTGGTTTGAACAACAATTCTAAAAAATAGGTTCCAACTAGTGATAGTCGCCTATCTTTACTTATAAGTTATCACTCAGCTTGAATTAAACCTTCATGTTGGCGTTGCTGCCGACTTAACATGAAGGTTTGCATATCGTATTCACTACCTGTTTGCATTAATGTTGTCACTTGGTGGTATTTTCCTTCTCTAATAAGATGCGAAATACCCTGCGTAACCTGCATTATTTCAAATAACGCCACACGTCCACCTTCAGTTGAAGAGACTAACTCTTGTGAGATTATCGCCCTTAAACTGCACGCTAATTGTGATGAAATCCATTGTCGCTCATTACCTGTAAATACATTAGTCACACGCTCAAGCGTTTGTGCTGCTCCTTGAGTATGCAATGTTGCCAGTACCAAATGTCCAGTTTCTGCTGCCGTTAATGCCAACTGAATACTTTGTGCATCTCTTAACTCTCCTAACATAATGACATCTGGATCTTGGCGTAGAGCGCTCTTTATCGCATTTTCAGTATGCTGAACATCTCGCCCTATTTCCCTTTGCTGCACAATACTTTGCTTATTGCTATGTATAAACTCAATAGGATCTTCTAATGTCAAAATATGCTGACGTTGATATTGGTTTAAATGATTGATCATTGCCGCTAATGTCGATGATTTCCCACTTCCTGTTGCTCCAGTCACCAAAATAAGTCCATGAGAATAGTTGTCTAAAAGTGTTGAAACCGACTTGGGTACTCGAAGTTTATCTAAAGAAGGAATTTGTGTTTCAATTATTCTTAATACAGCTGAAACACCCTTTTGTTGGCGAAATAAATTGACACGAAGTCGCTGCCCACAAGATAGCGTGAGTGCTGTATCAATCTGCCCTTCATTCTCAAAAGTTTGCTTTTGGGTATTGCTCAAAAAAGGCAGGAACCACGCTAGTAGATTATCGGAAGTGATAGGTTTACATTGATTTTGTTGATAAAGTATTCCATTGATCCGCAATCGTGGTACATCACCACAACAAAGGTGCAGATCCGAGGCGTTATGCTTTACACTATATGCAATTAAATTTTCCATTTTCATCTTATTATCTCCTGAGTTGCCATGAATACTATTAAACAGAATCTCGTCAATGTCAGGTCTCACATTGACACAGCAGCGCAGAAATGCGGCCGTTCTTCAGAAGAAATAACATTACTTGCAGTGAGTAAAACAAAACCTGCGAGTGATATCGAAAAAGCAATAGCGTGTGGACAAACTGAGTTTGGTGAAAACTATGTCCAAGAAGGCGTTGATAAAATCCATTATTTTGCTGATAACCACACCCTAGTTTGGCACTTTATCGGTCCTTTACAGTCAAATAAAACACGCCTTGTTGCTGAGAATTTCGATTGGTGCCATACCATTGATAGATTGAAAATCGCTCAAAGATTAAGTGACCAACGTCCTGACTCATTGCCACCATTAAATGTCCTTATTCAAATCAATATTAGCGATGAAAACAGTAAATCAGGTATTAATCTGACTGAACTTGATGGACTAGCGGCACAAATTTCTATTCTTTCAGGCATTAAATTACGAGGATTAATGGCAATCCCTGCACCTGAAAGCAATTATGACAAACAAGTTGAAGTGTTAGAAAAAATGCATCTCGCATTTAAACAATTACAATCTCAATATCCCCATATAGATACGTTATCTATGGGAATGACGAGTGATATGGAAGCTGCTATTGCTTGTGGTTCAACACTTGTTCGTATTGGAACGGCAATTTTTGGCGCAAGAGATTACGCGACTAAATAAAAATAGAGGTTTATATGGAACATCGTAACATCGCATTTATTGGCGCTGGAAATATGGCTCAAGCCATTATTGCAGGATTGATTCAAGGTGGATATCCAGCAAATAAAATCACCGTCAGCTCGCCTTCTGCCATTCGCCGTGAACCATTAGAAAAAGAGTTCGGTATTCATAGTACTAATGACAATATTGATGCGGTTCAGAAAGCGGATGTTATTGTGCTGGCAGTAAAGCCACAAATGATGGAAGAAGTTTGTAAGCCCTTACAAAATATCGATATGAGTAAAAAGTTAGTTCTCACTATCGCTGCTGGTATTCCTGCTACACGTTATAACGACTATTTTGCGACTCAATTACAGCTCGTTCGCATTATGCCAAATACCCCAGCTCTTGTAGGTAAAGGTTTAAGTGGTATGTTCGCGCACAATTCGCTTTCATCTCAAGATAAACAGTTTGCCGATGAATTAATGAAAAGTGTTGGAACAACCGTTTGGGTAGAGCAAGAATCTGCCATCAATGATATTATCGCCGTTGCTGGTAGTGCACCCGCTTATTTCTTCTTGTTTATGGAATCAATGCAACAAGAAGCAGAACGTTTAGGTTTTTCACCTGAAGTAGCAAGAGCTATTGTGCAACAAGCAGCAAGTGGTTCTACCGCCTTAGCAGAAAAACAACACATGTTGCCTTTCTCAACTTTACGTGAACAAGTAACATCAAAAGGTGGAACGACAGCGGCTGCACTTATGCAGTTTTATGAAGGTAAATTACCCGAAAACGTCGCTTCTGCCATGCAAGCTGCGATTAAACGTGCGCAAGAAATGGAAAAACAATTTTAATTTCATCAGGGCCAACTAATGAATTTTTTAAATTTCGTCATTCTGACTCTTCTTCAACTCTACACATCCGTACTACTATTACGTGTTTGGATGCAATGTGTCAGAGCTGATTTTTATAATCCTTTTTCACAATTTATCGTCAAGATCACACAGCCAATTGTTCGCCCATTAAGAAGTGTTATTCCTTCTATTGGTCCTATTGATACAGCTTCAGTTTTATTAGCCTATATATTAATTCTACTTGGTATTATTATTCCATCTTACTTATCAGGAACATCAATTCCTTTCTCTTTGATGTTCCCATTTGCTTTTATTGAACTGCTTACAGCAGCAGGTAAGATGATTTTCTGGTTGATCATTATCCGCGCAATTCTTAGCTGGGTAAGCCAAGGTCGTAATCCAATTGATCATCTTTTATTTCAATTAACAGAACCTTTAATGGCACCAATTCGTCGTGTCATTCCGGCCATGGGTGGTTTAGATTTCTCAGCAATGATTGTTATTCTTGTGCTTTATGCCCTGAATTATCTGCGTGTAGACGTTTTACAATGGCTACTTAGCGTAACGCTTTACTAAGGATAACACTCATGCAAAAAGTAGTTCTTGCAACAGGAAATCCGGGAAAAGTCAAAGAGCTAGCCTCTTTGCTTTCTGATTTTGGTTTAGATATTGTTGCTCAAACAGAGCTTGGTGTTGATTCTGTTGAAGAAACGGGCCTAACCTTTGTTGAAAATGCGCTGATTAAAGCGCGTCATGCAGCAAAAGTAACCGGTCTACCTGCAATTGCCGATGATTCAGGTATTTCGGTTGATGCTTTAGGCGGTGCTCCGGGTATTTACTCAGCACGCTATGCGGGTGTTGATGCAAGTGATCAGCAAAATCTGGATAAATTGCTTGATGCAATGAAAGATGTACCCGCTGAAAAACGCCAAGCACAATTTAACTGTGTATTAGTTTATATGCGCCATGAGAGCGATCCAACTCCATTAATTTTCCACGGTATTTGGCACGGTGTATTAAGCACAGAAATGCACGGTGAAGGTGGATTTGGCTACGATCCTATTTTCTTTGTTCCTGAATTAAATTGTACTGTGGCACAATTAACTAAAGAGCAAAAAAATCAGCATTCGCATCGTGGTAAAGCACTTAAATTAATGTTGGATGCCCTTAAGAATGCTTAAGTTGCCTCCATTAAGTTTGTATATTCATATTCCTTGGTGTGTACAAAAATGCCCTTATTGTGATTTCAACTCACATACACTAAAAGGCGAAGTCCCACATCAGGAATATGTGCAACATTTACTCAATGACTTAGATGCCGATCTTATTCATGTGGGTTCCCGTGAAATCCAAACCATATTTATTGGTGGCGGTACACCTAGCTTATTAAGCGCTGAGTCAATGGCTGATTTACTCTATGGCGTTAAAGAGCGCATTGCTGTTAGCCCTAATGCAGAAATTACTATGGAAGCTAACCCAGGAACCGTGGAAGCTGAACGCTTTGCTGGATTTCAACGTGCGGGTGTAAATCGTATTTCTATTGGTGTGCAAAGTTTTGGCAATGATAAGCTTATTCGCTTAGGACGCATTCATGATGCTGATGAAGCTAAAAATGCTGCTCGTTTAGCCAAAGAATTATGTCTACGTAGCTTTAATTTAGATTTAATGCATGGATTACCAGACCAATCATTATCTCAAGCACTTTCGGATTTACAGCAAGCAATAGAGTTATCCCCGCCACATTTGTCTTGGTATCAATTAACCATTGAACCCAATACACAATTTGGCTCTCGTCCACCGAAATTACCTGATGACGATATGCTGTGGGATATTTTCTCAGAAGGTGACAAATTACTAACAGCAGCAGGTTATCAACAATATGAAACATCAGCATATTGTAAGTCGGGCTTTCAATGTGAGCATAACTTAAATTATTGGCGTTTCGGGGATTATTTAGGTATCGGTTGTGGTGCTCATGGAAAAATAAGCTTTGAAGATGGTCGTATAATGCGAACCGTAAAAACCAAGCATCCTAAAGGTTTTATGGAAGGTCGTTATCTCCACCAGCAAAATTTTGTTGATAATGATGACCGTCCATTTGAATTTTTTATGAACCGTTTTCGTCTATTAGAAGCATTCCCAAGACAAGATTTCAGTGATTATACTGGGCTTTCTGAAGAAGTTATTCGCCATCAAATAGATGAAGCTTTGGCTTTAGGTTATATCAGTGAATCAGACACTCACTGGCAAATTACACCTCATGGCAAGCTGTTTCTCAATTCATTGCTTGAGTTATTTCTTTAATATTGCTGATTTCAAATAGCTAATTTAAAAACGCCCATACTGTAATTCAACTGAGATCAGTTCATTCATAATATGGGCATTTTTTTATTTATGATAAAGCGACTTAAACGATTATAGAAATCTTAAAGTGCGCTTTCTACCGCTTCAATCTGCTTAGTTAAGCTATCTAATCCCCCTCCAGAGAGATACCAAAGATCTGCTTGCAGATAAACAATATCGCCATTTTTATAAGCCGATGTTGTTTTCACTTCATTATTTTCAAAGGTGGCTTTCTCTAATTTACCTGCGCCAATTGCTTCGCTACGATCAACAATTAAAATAACATCAGGATTCGCTTTTGCGATCATTTCAGAGGTAACGACACGACGTTTACCTTTATCTTCTTCCGCAACTGGCGGTAATTCAGCACGCTTAGCTTTAACGACATCATAAACAACGCTTTGATTATTAGGCATTAAATTGCCATCATTATGCATCAGTACTAATACTTTTTTATCAGATTCAGCCGCTTTTTTCTGAGCTTGCTCAATAACCGTATTTAATTTAGTAAGTTGCTCTTGGGTCGCTTGCTGTTTATCAAATAATTCACCTAATAATTTGATGTTTGACTCAACAGAATTGAGATAATTAGCACTATTAGTCCCTAAATTAACAGTAGGTGCAATTTTCGCTAAAGCCTCATAAGACGCACCTTGACGACCTGTAATAATAATTAAGTCAGGTTTAATCTCTGCTAATTTTTCTAAGTCAGGCGACTTCATACCTCCGACATTAGCAACGTTACTTGCAATACTTCCTTTAATATAAGCAGGTGCATTACCTAACGGCAACCCTACCACTTTATCGGCTAAACCTAACTGAACTAAAGAATCATAGAGACCAAAATCAAATAGAACCACTTTTGAAGGGTTCTTAGTGACCGACGTTTCACCCAACTGGTGTTTAATCACCATCTTGTCATTATGCTGGCTAATAACTTGGTTAGGTTGGTATTCGATTGGCGTTTTGCTTAACGCAGATAAACTGGTTACAGAAAGGATAGATGCGATAACTAAAGGAAGGATCTTCTTCATTAATTTTGCCCTGTTTAAGTGGAATACTCAAACAGGGCATTCTAAACAGCTCTCCCCACAAGTCAATTGAACAAGAATGATTTTCATTATTATTTTCAATTATTGTGAGTTTGCCATTTGTAAAGCTCATTAATTATCTGGTTAATAACCTAATCATTAGAGAGACAGAGCAGCTACTTCTTTAATGCATTAATTAATTCAACACGTTGATTTTCCATCTGTGTAATTTTACTACAAGCTTGCTGACCAAATTGAGTAAACGCGGTTTCTTGCTGCTTCCACTCCTGATCTATAATTTTTTGGAAACCATCTAAGCTTCCTAATAATCCGCCTAAGGCTTTTTTACTGTCGCCACCAGTAGCGGCTAATAACTGTTTTTTCCCCAATTCATTAATACTGTCTTGCAACATACCACCTAGGCTACTTTCTACGATTTCACGGCCTTTGGCTTCAACTTCTTTAATGGCTTGAGAATGGAATGTAATGTTATTCGGTTCTATGCTAACCACTCTATCCATTTGCTGATTAAGATCTTTCTCTAATCTACTTAATCTATTGAGGATATTGCTATCTTTACCAAAAGCTTCAATCACGACTTTATCAAGCACTTTGCGAGAATCTTGCAGTTTTACCCCTGTTTCAGTTCTTAACCAAGGTACGTCTCGTCTTACTGTTGCTTGATATTTTTTGGCTAATTCTTGTTGTTGTGGTGTCAACGTGGCACTTTTTTCATTTTGAAATAGTGTACCGTCAGGATAAATCACCATTAAACCATGTGAACCTGCGACTTCAACAAATTCAGAGGTGATGCGTAAATCATCTTTTGGCATTACAGCGCAATCAAAACTTGGTGATGCATTTGCTGTACCCGCAACAAAAAACAGTGTGACAGCAATATTTCTTAAATTCATAACAACTCTCCTGAAAACACACCTAAAAAATTGAACGCCCTACTTTGTTTGCTAATAATTCAAGTGCTGCACAACCTGCTAATGAGTTACCTGATTTATCCAGCTCTGGTGACCAGACTGCAACCGTAAAAGCATCGGGAACCACAGCAATAATGCCACCACCTACGCCTGATTTTCCGGGAATACCGATACGAAATGCAAATTCACCAGCACCATCATACATGCCACAAGTTAACATTAACGCATTTATTTGGCGGGTTTGTCTTGGCGTAATAATCTGATTTTTATTACCCACACATATACCTTGATTAGCCAAATAGCTAAAACATCGCACTAATTCGGTGCAACTCATCTCTATTGAACAATAGTGAAAATAGGTTTCCAGTACCGTAATAACATCGTTCTCAAAATTACCAAAAGATTTCATCAGATAAGCAATTGAGGCATTTCGATTAAGATGCTCCATCTCTGATTTTGCGACCACTGAGTTATAACAAATATCAGGAGTATCAGTGAGAAAACGGATCACTTCTAACATTCTTTGCTTAGGCGCACTTAAGCGAGACTGCAACATATCAGTGATAACAATGGCACCCGCATTAATAAAGGGATTACGTGGTATTCCTTTTTCCATTTCTAGCTGTATCAAGGAATTAAAAGGCAGCCCCGATGGCTCTTTTCCTACACGTTGCCAAATTTCATTTTCTTCATAACGTGTTAAAGCAAGCGTTAGGCTGAGTACTTTAGAAATAGATTGGATTGAAAAACGCTTATCTGCCATGCCTGATTGATAGAGTTCACCATCAACCGTATAAACAGCCATAGCAAGCTGTTCTGGAGGTACTTGAGCCAATGCGGGAATATAATCCGCGACTTTTCCTTGCCCGATTAATGGGCGAATTTGTTGCAAAATATCTGACAGTAATGCGTTAGATAACGTTGTAGTCACAGTCCCTTCCCCAGACAGACAAGGGCATCCTTTTGGATGCCCTTGTTATTATTTGCTAAATGTATAACTTTCTATCAATCCCACCAAACATCAAATAGTTCAGAGGTTTGTACATCTTGCATTTTGCTTTCTTTTAGGAAGTTTTCGACTAATTGGCGATGCTCTTCTGTACATTTACCAATTTGTTGTAAGCAGATTAAGCCTTCCCAGCTCAGGTAACCACTTGCATCAAATGCCAGCCCGTTTGGCTCAATAACTTTGAGGATCAGTTCATCAACAAAGCGATCTACTTCCTCAATTGGGGTATTTTCTGGGAAAGTCCATTTAACTGAGAAACCTAATTCCTGAAATTCATCGATACGCATTTTTTTGCGTAAGCGGCGACTACGTTGTTTAGCCATTATTTTACCCTCTTAAACATAAGATCCCAGACACCATGCCCTAAACGATGACCGCGTTTTTCAAACTTAGTCACAGGGCGTGTTTCTGGTCGTGGTACATAATCCTGAGTTTCCGACAAATTCTGATAACCTTCAACACTTGTCATTACTTCAAGCATATGTTCTGCATATGGTTCCCAATCTGTCGCCATATGAAAAACACCGTCTAACGTTAATTTTTTTAAAATTAATTCTGCAAAAGGCACTTGAACAATACGACGTTTATTATGACGCGCTTTGTGCCATGGATCAGGAAAGAATAACTGAACCATTTTTAAGCTATTATCTGGGATCATATGATTGAGCACTTCAATCGCATCGTGACACATGACTCTCAGATTGCTTAATTGTTCTTCTTCAGCACTTGCAAGACAAGCACCAACACCTGGTGCATGTACTTCAATACCGAAATAATTATTTTCTGGTGTATTTTTTGCCATAGTCACGAGCGATGCGCCCATGCCGAAGCCAATTTCTAAAATTACAGGCGCTTCGCGTCCAAAAACCTGACTGAAGTCGATGGGTTCCGGTTGATATTCAATGCCAAAGGCGGGCCACTGTGTTTCTAATGCTTGCTCTTGACGAGGCGTTAAACGGCCTTGTCTACGAACAAAACTACGAACGCGTCGTAAAGCACGCCCCTCTTCATTGAATTCCGGAGAAATTACATTCTTGATCATGTCTAATACTGTCAGTCGTTAGGCCAATTATTTACTTAAAATCGTTATAATGTCGCAATAGTGCAACTTAACCGACATTATCCAAAGATCACTAAGTTTAGCAAGAGTCACACATAGAAGCATCACTCTATAAGATAAATATTAAGAGTGTTTACAGTTTATTCTCTCTGTGATGCAATCTTACCTTAATCGGAACATGAGTTAATAAAATAAAACATGATGGAAGCTCTGCAATTTTCGCAAGTCGTACTCAATTGGTATCACAAATATGGGCGTAAAACGCTCCCTTGGCAACAAGAAAAAACGTCTTATCACGTATGGTTATCTGAGGTAATGCTGCAACAAACTCAAGTTGCAACGGTTATTCCTTATTTTGAGCGTTTTATTGCACGTTTTCCTGATGTCAACGCATTAGCTAAAGCCCCTCTAGATGAAGTACTTCATCTCTGGACGGGGCTTGGTTATTACGCAAGAGCCAGAAACTTACATAAAGCGGCACAACACATTGTAGATAAACATCAAGGGCAGTTTCCTGATACCTTTGAGGACGTTTGTGCCTTACCTGGTGTTGGACGTTCAACCGCTGGTGCTATTTTATCGTTATCACTGAAAAAGCCTTATCCAATTCTTGATGGTAATGTGAAACGTGTTTTAGCACGCTGTTATGCCGTTGAAGGATGGCCGGGTAAAAAAGAAGTTGAAAATAAATTGTGGGAGATCAGCGAAAACGTCACCCCAACCGAAGGTGTCGAGTATTTTAATCAGGCAATGATGGATTTAGGTGCCATGGTTTGCACAAGAAGTAAGCCTAAGTGTGAGTTATGCCCATTAAATACTGGCTGTATCGCTTATGCTCAAGATAATTGGGCGGATTATCCTGGGAAAAAACCGAAAAAAGTCATCCCAGAAAAAACAACTTATTTTCTTATTTTACAATATGATAATCTTGTTTGGTTGGATAAAAGACCACCAGCAGGAATATGGGGTGGGTTATTTGCCTTTCCTCAATTTGAAACAAAAGCACTTTTAGAACAGTGGTTAACTAAGCATGGACTTGATAATAATGAATCAGAGCAACTGATTTCATTTAGACATACTTTTAGCCACTTTCATTTAGATATTGTGCCAATTTGCGTAAAACTCTCAGCGTTTACCTCTATGATGGAGGAGCAAAAAGGACTTTGGTATAACTTGCAGACACCTGCGACCGTAGGGTTAGCAGCACCTGTAGAGAACTTACTTAGACAATTAGCCTAAGCTAATACCTGCGATATTGAGGATTTATTATGAGCAGAACTATTTTTTGTACTTTCCTTAACAAAGAAGCTGATGGACTTGATTTTCAGTTGTATCCAGGAGAAATTGGAAAGCGCATTTTCAATGAGATCTCAAAAGAAGCATGGGCTCAATGGATGACAAAACAGACCATGCTTATCAATGAGAAAAAACTTAACACCATGAATCCTGATGATCGCAAACTATTAGAACAAGAAATGGTGAGATTTTTATTTGAAGGCCATGATGTTCATATTGACGGCTACACACCACCTGAAAAATAATATTCACTTTTCCAGAGCCTTTAAGGCTCTGGTATTTTATTCACCATAGCGATGCAATTGACCATGAAAAAAATCCTTCTCTTGCTGATTATCGCCCCTCTACTCATTTCATGTAGTAGTCAACCACCAAAAACATTTGAACCCGATTACGCAAAGGATACCAATGCGTTCGATATTCTTATGGGGCAATTTGCCAATAATATCGAAATGATTTGGGGTATGAAGGAAGTATTAATCGCAGGCCCTAAAGACTACGTAAAATATACCAATGCTTATAAAACACGTAGCCATATTAATTTTGAAGCTGGTACGATCACGATAGAAACTTTAGGTGATGATGCACCTCAATTTCAATTACATAAGGCGATAGTCACAACGTTATTGATGGGAGAAGATCCAGGCTCTATCGATCTCTACTCTGACGTTAATAATATTCCTCACAGTACAGAACCCTTTTTATTAGGACAAGTACTCGATAACACAGGGCAACCTATACGTTGGGAATGGCGCGCCAATAAATTTGCAGATTATCTGATTGCCAATAAATTACAAAAACGTCAATCCGATATGAACACAATTTGGTATGTCACCCTTAATCTTGTTCCTAATCACCTTGATCAACGTGCTCATAAATATTTGCCGCTAGTACAACAAGCAGCAGCTAAATATGGTGTTGAGCCATCATTGATCTTGGCAATTATGCAGATTGAATCCAGTTTCAACCCATATGCGGTGAGTAGTTCTGATGCACTCGGTTTAATGCAGATTATGCCAGCAACCGCAGGTCGAGATGTATTCCGAATGCAAGGAAAATCAGGACAACCAAGTCGTAGTTACTTATTTGATCCTGCTAATAATATCGATGCAGGTGCGGCTTATATTTCGATATTGCAAAATAGTTACCTTGGAGATATCAAAGATCCTGTTTCACGTCGCTACGCCGTTATACAGGCTTACAACGGTGGTGCAGGTAGCGTGTTGCGAATATTCCATAACGATAAGAAACAAGCGGCGGCTATGATTAACAACTTAGAGCCAACACAGGTGTATACCACATTACGTAATAAGCACCCTGCCGATCAATCTCGTCGTTATCTTGAGAAGGTCAGTACAGCTCAACGTAACTATCGTTAGTTGATAATTAGTCTAAAAATAAAGCTTCCTCAATAAATTTGGGGAAGCTTTTTTGTTACTGAAGCTTAGTAAATGGCTTTATCCCACATATTTTTTAAGTATCACAAAAGACTTTCAGCTTTATTTTTACGCATTTCCCGCGACAAATAGCGTTTTATTAATCAATAAGTTTAAAAAAACAGCAGTTGAACGATTTTGTGATAAATAACGTTGACGAGCAAAGCGATATCGGGTTTAATACGCCCCGTTGCCCGAATAGCTCAGTCGGTAGAGCAGGGGATTGAAAATCCCCGTGTCCTTGGTTCGATTCCGAGTTCGGGCACCATATTTCATTTGTTCGTCAGTTAGTTAACTAACTGAGAGGGCAATCAAGAGCTGAAAATATAATTTGACACTGTCACTTTATGTTGGAACTCTTAAACTAAACAGTCTTGCTCAAACCAAGGCTGTTTTTTTTATTTGTAACTTTTACTTTCTTTCCTAATCACTGTCAAATCTTGATACTCCTCCTGTTATTTTCATCACATCAATTCCGCTTCAAGTATGTCTCGCAAATTATCAACACTTTCATCAATGTATTCTAATGTCGATGTAATGCTGGCATGTCCTAATAGCCTTTTCACAACATAAAGATTACGTTCTGGTGATTGCATCATATGCGTTGCGACGGTATGTCGAAAACGGTGAGGTGATACAATAAAATTACATTCCGATAAGCGCTTGAAAAATGAACGTAACGGGTATTCTCCCATCGTCTTGGGATGTTTCTTTCTTTTCATTAAATCAAACCACCCAACATTAAATACTTGATCTATCAGTTCTACACCTACCTTTTGTGCTTCTTTCACTAAATTTTCTAGTGATGGGTATAATGCAGAAACAATCGGTACCCGATGTTCACGATGATTTTTAGCCCCCTCCTCACATAGATGGATCCACTTCTCTTCAAGATTAATATCCCCCAATCTAATATGCAGAAGTTGCCCTTGGCGAATAGCGGTATAACGAAATACATTCATTGCCGTCATCCAAAACCACGCTGGATATAATGCATTTTTTCGTCCATCACACACGTAACCATAACTTTGCTTTTCTTCAAGTTCTAGATAGTGCGCCATTCGACGATACATATCATCCATCTGTGATTTAGTCAGAACCTTTTTCTTTTTGGTTCCCGCACGAACTACCGTACCATTAAAAGGATTCTTTTTATGGGGTAATAATCCTTGTTCTATTCCAAAATTAAACAATGCTCTCATATGAGTCACTTTATTATTCCATGTTCTACTTGAGCGTTTATTGTCACCTAAAACAATATATCACCATTGAAGGACTGTTAATTGATCAACCTGGTTCCACTCCATTAAGGGTGCGTAACCATCTAGGTGCTCGCATTTCAGCAACAAAGTAATTAATTAAATCATTCAATAACCAGATAAGACTTTTACCCTTCTCACTTGAAAAACCTAATTCTGCAAGAAATTGAGTCAGCGTAATGCAATGCTGGCAAAGTTCAGTACATTCAAAATCAAAGCGAGGAAGGCTTGGCGGTATTTTATTGGTAATAAAACATTTCACCAAATGAGGAGGGATAGGCTCATCTAACGTAGATTGCAAGAGTGTTAAACAGGCATTAAGACGGCAACATAATGCCATTTGAAGTGCAAGATCATCAAACTTAATCAATGCATCTACAAAAGTATCGCAATAATCAACGAGTGTTATGAAATCTGTTGTGGAATCGAACTGAATAGCAAGTAATGGATGAGTTGGGTTAGGGGTCGTTGCCATATTTAGGCATCCTCAGTGAGTGGTATTAATTTCCACCACTGGAGAGGCTAATCTCATAGGTGGTGGAACTGAACAAGGTTAGCCTTACCGACCTCACTGACGTCGGCGCGTCTTTCGACGCCCTCATCCAGCCCACCATTGAGATGTAGCAGAATGCAAACACATAATGTGAGTACATTGTGTGTTGTCAGTGAAGTATTTTTCAGGAGGCTAATCCCGACACCTGATTTTGCAGGTGCGAGTGAAAGATACCGTGATTAATCAACGGGAGCAAGACTGTTTTAGTGGAATTACTATTATTATTTTCTATCTCTGATGGATATTTCACCAAACAATTTAATAAGCAAATGCCACATTGCAAATTCATTGTAAAATCTTTATACAACAACCAGTAATGTATTTTCAGCAGGCTTATTATTGCTTGTGAATATTTTATTTGCTGGAATTAAGTAGCCACTTAATTTTTTAAATTGCCCTTCTAATAATTCATTTTGAAAGAGCCGACAAGTAAACATATTACCTCGATCATGACGATGATATTTCAGTCTCTCAAACGCTTTTTGAAGCTTACTTTTATCTTGTTTAGGTAATTTCATTTCAGCTAAAAACACATAAAAAATATTGGGAGTAACGATAAAAACATATCCTGCAATAATATGAATTTGTGCATTAGGTTGGTTTATAGAGAGATGACCATTCACACAACGCTCAATTAGCCACTGCCAAAAGGCATCACCCATATCGATGATTTGATTATCAGTAGGGGGTAATTGCATTCCTGATATCACGGTAGGCTCTTTTTTTTCTAGAGATATACTTTCTGATAATACATCGCTTTCAAGCAATGATATCTCACTTTGAGATGGTGCAAGCGTTAAAGTAATCGCTTTAGAAACAATTTCGTCTACGATACCTGTTTGTTCTCTAAATCCTGTTAAATACATTGATAGCGCCTCAAGCGCTTTAGGATATTGACTTAACCAATTTATTGCATCGGGTGGAATTATTTTCCATGCGAGCATCGCGCCAAAACATCTCATTTGATTTTGTGATATTTCAGCGATAAATCGAAATCGATAAGGCTCCGTTAATGGCTTCTGCAATGGAAACCATCGTTTTCCACTTTTGAATTCAACTTCAAAATGACATAAGCAAAAGCGTGCTGTTTGCGCGTAGCGTCACTTGGTATCGCTTACGCATTTACACAAGTGACGCTGCCTCGTTCCTATCGCTTAATGCTCCTCTTGCTGATGTCTTTATGACATCAGTCATAACAGAGTGCTTCAAATAGCGCAGGTGGTATCTTCATTATTTGTATTATCTAGCAGTTATCACCCGAGGATATCCATCTATCAGATAATGATGATGTTAGCTTGCAATTGCCCTAAGACGCTTCTTTTAAATCGCGAGTGTAATAATGAACACTGAAGCATTGGCTGTTGTTAAGAACAACGAGGTAATATTTGAAGAGTAAACGATAGGGATACTTAGTAGGTAGGTTTAAATAGAGTTGTAATGATTCATACTTAAATTTATAAAAATAAAATTTTTCTTAACTCAAAAATGATAACCAACAAAAATAATAAGAAAAAATAAAATTTAAATAGGCGATAACATTCAACACCGCCTAAAAATATAAATAAAAAATAATGAATTTTAGCTTTTATTTATATACTTTTAACCACCAGTTTTCTTAACCAAAACCCAAGTTACTGCTGTTTTGTGGTCAGGATGAGGTGGCATCTTATTACCAACCCCGATTGAACGTGTCACAGTTTTATCTGATTTTAACGCCCAGGTTCCGCCCTGAGGGCAGACTTCACCTGTTTTTGCTTCCATAAATTACTCCTTTTTTTCAATAAACAGGAACTGATACCTTTTATATAAAAGGTGCACTTATAGTATGTGCTTATGGATTACAAATCAATAAGAAAAACTAATTATTAATCCAATTCAAAGAAATAAGAAATTCATTATTTGATTAAATAAAATAATGTTTTAATTCTATATTACTTCTTATAAGAGCCCTTCATCTCAATATTTTTAACCACATACATCATTACCGAACCACCTTGAGCACCAGCTTGTTGTGCACCTTTTGAACCACTTGAAATGGCTGAAGACACAGCAAATCCAAGATTTACCCCACTCCAACTTACAGCACCAAACCAAAAAAGCGGTAATACGATATACATAGCGCCGAGCAACAGAATCAACGGAATGATGATAATCAAAGCCATTAGTAAAATCGCATGGATCATCGGTAAACCTTGGCGTAATGCATCAAAAGCAGGTAGCTGTGTCGTTTGAGCTAAGAATGTACCTAAACTGCTGATAGCCTACTTTATTCCTGTATCAATACTTGTGCTTTGCCCTTGCTGGTTCCCCATCATATAAGTGTCACTGTAAGCACACCGGTAGTTGTAGTAGCTGCTTCGGATATATCGGCGACATCTTTGACTGTACGTCCGGCTTCAACGGACTTCAGAACGGCGATAATCTGATGTTCAGTAAATCGAGCTTTGGGCATAGCGATCTCCGTAGGATACATATAAGTATGGACAAAGAGCTCTGAAAGTGAATGGGACTTTTTTCCGGGATACTTACAAACCCTTCTCTTATTTGAACAATTCGCATAAGTAGACCTTCTTAGATACTGTTGTATAAAGAAAGCAGAGTGGCAGGAAAAAACTGGCTAAGCAGTAGAAAATCAGAAATGGGAAAGTGGAAGTTTTATAGGGAACTAACGCCACAGCGGGGAAATAAAATTTCTTGTTATTTTAAATAATGATGAACTTTGTGGAATAATAGAGAAATCACATCGTAGATATTAGAACAATGTGTACATAACACATTGTTCTAAAAAATTACCACATAAAATTATACTTTCTTAGTCGAATATTTTCCATACACTCAGTGACAATTAGTGCCTTTAATGAGATACATCTAATAAATCAGAAATAACAAGTACAGCATTCAGGAAATATAAAATGACAACTTGATAGACTACAAAGGCCTTACTACGCTATTTTTTATATCTCATTCATAATAAATTCACTATTTCTTGGATATTTAAATATTTTCCTCGTAATATATAACTGTCTAATATAATCAATAAATGAATTTTTACCATAAATGAGAAAGATAGAGCTATCATTAAACTAAAAAAACTAATGGTTCTTGCTGAGCGAGCAAGTAATGAAAATGAAGCTAGTAATGCATTTTCAAAAGCTAGGGCTTTTATGAAAAAGCATAACATATTCTTATCCGAGATTTATAGCCCAATCTCAAATGATAATGAACAACAAAGACGTGAAGAACAACAAATAATTGAGGAACAAAGAAAATTATGGGAAAACGGAGAATATATAAAAACAGACAGTAACAAGGATAAATATTCAGATCTCGATGATGCTTTCACTAGTTATCGAAAGTCAATTGAAAATAAAATAGAAACTAGAAATGAAAGAGTAAAATTAATTCCTAGTATAATCCTATCTACATTGCTATTGACATTATTTATATATGTAGGTTTTATTGCATGAGAAGGAATTATCCCTCATATAATTATTACTATTTCAAACCTAAATATATTAAATTAACTTAAACATCAGCAACTCCATCGCATCTCAATTAATAAAAAGGAATAATCCCTAAAAATACTTCTTAAAGCTCCCCACTTTCACACAAATAGCCTTACCTATCAACAAGATAGAAGGTAACAACAAGAGATTCGGATAAACTGCAAATGGTAGTGATATACAAAGATAAAGAGCAAAAAATAGACAACCATATCGAGTAATATCTTTATTACTTGATCCTATAAATAACTCACCAAGAAAATATTTATCACCAAATTTAAATATAATAAGACAACTACTAACAATAAAGTAAATAAACAATAGACATATTAAATTTAAAATTCAAATCCCTTTATTAAGAAGGTAAAGTTGCAACTTATATAATATATAAAAAAGTAAAAACTAAGATATATGAAATAGAAAAATCTCCAACCAGGAAATAGTGATAACGCATCAAAATCACTCACTTTTATTCTCTTTCTTATATAAACAGCATGCGGAATAAATAGCCATATCAACGCCTAGAGTACTACATAATGTACCGATAGACCCACACAAAAAACCGACTTGCTTGAGTACTAATTTATTTTTTCTCTCATTTTTTCAATTTTATTAACAAATATTATCAATAGTTAATAACTACTTTTTCAATTTACCTGAAAATAAAATCCTATATTATTAGAATAAAATAAAAAATTAACTTTAACTAAAAATATATAAGATAAGATATTTATCTTATTAACAATATTATTTTTAACATCATTAAAATTCATTAACTCTATTTTATATAAAGATTTAAATTTATCATGAATAATATTTCATTCTACTAAAAACCACTATTAATACTAATTCTTATTTTCATTTAAAAATGAAAATTTAAAACATATACTCTTTTATATATTTAAAATAAAAGCGATCTATTTTATAACATTTATCATACAAATTAAATTCATTTAAGAAATACTCTAGATATATATCTCCTTTTAATTAATACCTACCTCACAAAATATGAAATTCACCTTAATTATCATTGACGAAATATAGCTACAGCAGTAAATATAATAAGCAATGATCATAAAAACAGTGACCATCTTTGAAGATGGCTTTTTTAATCCTTAAACTGTCTCATTTTTTAGACAAAGAGATATTACAGAAACCACGGGAGAATTCTCTTATGACTCAACAAGATACAGCAACTCATTATTCAATTGATGATATGAAAGCGTTAATTGAAACAATGCAAATTTATAAAAAAGATAACAGTGGCAAAGGGATCACTCGTATTGCCTATGGCGAAGAAGATGAAGCCGCCCATCTGTATCTTGCTAGTTTAATGAAAGAAGCTGGGCTTGAAGTTTATCGTGATGGTATTGGTACACTTTACGCTCGCTTACCCGGTAAAGATCGCTCACTCCCTGCAATAGGTACTGGTTCTCACCTTGATACTGTACCTCAAGGTGGTGCTTATGACGGAGCTTTGGGTGTTATCGCTGGGTTTTATGCCTTAATGCAATTCAAACCACAACAACTTAAACGAGACCTTGAACTTGTTGTTTTCCGTGCAGAAGAATCTAGCCGTTTTGGCTTTTCATGTATTGGCAGTAAGGTTTTAACAGGCAAAATAGATAGAGCTCGCTGGGAACAAAATAGAGATGACGACGGCAATAATTTCTTTGAAGTTCTAAAATCTTTAGGCTATCAACATGATAATCTTGATGATTGTTTAATCACAAAAGATCGTTTTAGTGCCTTTGTTGAGCTTCATATAGAGCAAGGCAAACGCCTTGAGAATGACAAGAAAACTATCGGTATTGTCAACGGAATAGCTGCACCAACTCGTTTCTCGGTTACGGTTAATGGCCATGCAGATCACTCTGGAGCCACACCAATGTACCAGCGCCAAGATGCTCTAGTTGCGAGTGCGGGTATTATTACAGATATCAATCGTGCAGCATGTACTGAAGCCGTTTATGGCACTGTAGGTACAGTGGGTAAACTCAATGTTGTACCAAACTCCATGAACGTCATTCCAGGACAAGTAAAATTCTCTGTTGATATTCGTGGTATTGATATTGAAAGTATTCAACGTGTTGTACAACGCCTCAATAATAGTGTTGAGAAAGCAGAAAAAGATTTTGGTGTCTCTATTGATGTTCAACCGATTTCTGCTGAATCGCCAGTAAAACTAGATGATTCAATTTGCCAAGTTATTGAAAGCTTATGCCAAAAACACGATATCAACTACATGACCATGCTAAGTGGTGCAGGCCATGACTCAATGAATATGGCGCCACTTTGTCCAACTGCAATGATCTTTACACCATCTGTTGCCGGTATTAGTCATCATCCTGATGAATTTACCGAATTTAGTGATATTGCTGTTGCTGCAGATTTATTAGCAGAAACATTAGGCACACTTGCTAATCAGTAATTTCTAACTATTTGTTTTAAAAGGTTGATAGCATCCTTCCCCTTGGTTGCTTTTAACCATAACTTATCAAAAAGAGATTGATATTGAAATATCGCCTCAGTTGAAGAAGTCACAGTCGCTATGCCCGT
The DNA here is from genome assembly GCF_003336825.1 of Proteus sp. CA142267. Lineage (NCBI taxonomy): Bacteria > Pseudomonadati > Pseudomonadota > Gammaproteobacteria > Enterobacterales > Morganellaceae > Proteus > Proteus sp. CA142267. The sequence goes on from NZ_QPMG01000011.1 coordinate 84,999, forward strand.
ACTGACATTAGGAAACTCACCTAAACGGAACGGGCTAACGGCTAAAGAAAGAGGTACTTTATCTTGATAAAATAATTGGAAAGTTAAAGACGGCATAGTATCTGAAATGATTGCAATATTAAGATAACTATTTTTTTGTTCTAACTTTTCAATTAAATGAAGAATCTCATTTTTTGCTCGTTGTTTTCTTTCTTGTTGCACTGTTTTAGTTAAATTGACCGAACCTAGCATGCCAACATAAAGAAATTTTTCAATTTGCTGTTGGCTAATAAGGTTATAAATATAGGGGGAATGTAAGGACTGATGTTTCTTACGCTCTTTTAAGATAGACAAAACTTCTTGTTGTTTTTCAGACAAAAGATTTAAGGGTGAAGCCTCTGTTAGCATTTCCACCAATGTTTTGTCATAACAATCTGAAGTTAATAAGTAAGAGAAAGGTTCGAAGTGGGTGTAAATATGTGAGGATTGAGTTTCAAGCTGGCGCATTCGTTCAAAAAAGCCATTTGCACTTGAATAATATTCAGTATTAATGCCCAACAAACTGGTTAACGAGGTATTTAATAATCTAGCAAGATTATCAAGTGTCTCAATTTTAACAATTTCGCCTTTTTCTAACCGATATACAGCGGCACGAGAAATACCCAAGCTTTCTGCTACATCTTCAGCTTTTAATGAGGAGGCGATGCGGTAAGCACGCAGGCGATAGCCAATGGCTTGGTAATCTATTTTTTCTCTAGGTATGTAAGGCATATTTATAATTAGCTCCCAAATGCACAAAGTACTAGGGTAAAGTAACAGCACAACAATAAGACGTTAGTTCAGATAGTTTAAATTAAACCCAAAATAAAAAGAATCACCTTCCTCACAATGAGGTAAATAAAAGAAATTTGCAGTAAAAAGTTAGTCTATTTCAATAAACCTGCTTTTAGCAGGTAACCTCACCAGGGGAAAAGCAGTAAAAATTAACAATAAAAAAACAAAAAGTGCTGTTAATGGATATAACAGCACTTTTTTATTCACTATTATCCACCGATTAACAATCATTAACTCAATAAAATATCAATTAAAAATATATAAATTGCGTATTAACCCCTTTTCAATTACAAATATAAATACACAAACAAAAAACATACAATATCAGCATTATACAATAATAAACTTTATCACCTTTTATTCAAATACCAATTCACAAGATTAATTAGCCTTAAAATTATTTAAAATATCTCTTTTTTGAAAGGCATTTAGCGAGTTATCGATAAACTACTAGCTTCTTAAAAATGAGGATTAATCATGAATAGATATTTAAAACATATTTCACCTAATTTTCATTATATTTACAACATAATGAAAATAAATGAATCAACTAATAAATGGGAAAATTATAATATTGAAAAAGGTTATACTGAAATAACCTATAGTTTTCCTAACTGGTCAATATTAAGAGGTGATAAATATAAAACACTCACAACATTCAATGAAAAAGGAAAAGATTTAGTTAGAGCAAAACTTCAGCAATGGGAAGAAGTTGCCAATATTAAATTTATTGAAGTAAAAAGTGAAAAAGATACAGACATTAAATTTGGAATTTATAATAACATTAATGAGATAGGAAGTTATACAAGCTATTCAACAAGAGGATTTGCCTATCATCCAAACAATCTAGAAAAAAATAATAAAATAGAAAAAAATAAAATAGAAAAAGTTGAAGACTATAGTTTTAGTGGACAAATTTGGATAAATATTTCCGACATGAGTATTATTGAATACATTAGAAAATCAACAATAACCCCAGAACAAAAAATAATAGTAAACAACTTTAAATCCAAAGCAAATATTATTGATTATGTAGTTGAAGAAAATAATGATTATTATTTAATACTAAAAAATAATAATGCTTTGGCTCATATTGATAATACAGAAAATATATTCAAAAATAGCTCCGAAATACAACGAGTAATTAATCATGAAATAGGCCATGCTCTTGGTCTAAAACATACATTTACAAGACAAAAAACAACTGACTGTGAAGAAAACACCACTAAATATTCAATAATGTCATATAACTATCCTGAATTTAAACATGCTGATTTTAAAGGTATGTCTCCTTTAACACTACAGTTAATGGATACTTACGCTATTCAAGCAACGTATGGACAGAATAAATTCACACATATTGGTAATACCACTTATGGTTTTAATTCTAATACAAAAAAAGAACATTATTCATTAAATACCTCTGAAGATAAAATTATTACATGTATTTGGGATGCAGAGGGAATAGATACATTAGATTTTTCAAAATATTCAGTTGACCAAAAAATAGATCTTAGTGAAGGAAGTTTTTCTGATGTGGGAGGATTACGAGCTAATATTTCTATTGCCTATGATACTGTTATTGAAAATGCAATAGGAGGCAGTAAATCAGATATCATATCTGGAAATGATGTTAATAACAGACTATTTGGTAAGCTTGGTGATGATACTTTATACGCTAAAGGAGGTAATGATTTCTTATATGGTGGAGAAGGAAATGATTATCTTTATGGAGAAGAAGGAGATGATCTCTTATATGGAGAACAAGGCGATGATTATCTAATGGGTTCCGAAGGCAACGATTACCTATCTGGTGGACAAGGAAATGATTATCTTTGGGACTCAGAAGGAAATAATATTCTTTATGGCGGGTTGGGTAATGATATTTTACTCAGTGCTAAAGGTAATGATGTACTTAATGGAGGTGAAGGTAATGATTATTTAGATGCAGGGATGGGCAATAACCAATTAACAGGAGGTGCAGGTTATGATACCTTTAGCTTTAATAGTAAAGATAATAATTCCTCAAATTTAATTACTGATTTTCAATCTGGCATTGATAAAATATATTTTTATAAAAATATAGATAATAATAAGGCTATAAATAATATTAATATTGTAAATTCAAATAGTCTAAATAATAATGAAGGCAATCTTTATTATGACAATATTAAAAACATTACAATGTTAAAAATAAACACAGCAGAAACCTCAGAATCTAAATATTTAAATATTAATATCATTGGTAAATACGAATATGAAGATTTATTCTGTTAATTAAAACACAAGCATTTTTTCATATATTACTTGATGAGAAATCATCAAGTAATATATTAAGCGCCTTTAGTTTCAAGGGAATATTTCATAAAACACAGTGTATTTTTTAAAGATAAAAATCTTATTGTTTAAAATAATAATAAGGTTTTTTACATGGGGAAATTTCATAATAAAGGATATTAATACATTATGAGTACGACTCATCAAGATACCTCTTTAGAAAATTTAGAAAATAATGATATTATCAAGCTAATAAAGAGCTTTAAACCACTGCGTAGATGGAAAAAGCATGATCATAATAGTGATTTTACTGAAGTAACATATAGCTTTCCCGATTGGAGTGATTTAAGAGAAAATGAATATAAAACAATTACAACATTAAACGAACATCAACAAGAAGTTGCCGAAAAAATATTACAACTGTGGTCTGATGTTGCAAAAATTAAGTTTATTAAGAAAGATAACAAATATGACACCAATGTTAAATTTGGTGTTTATAATAATGTAAATGAGATAACAAAAGACACATCTCACTTAGTGAAAGGTGTTGCAACATTCCCATTAAATAATACAGATCCCAGTAAGAAAATAGAAAAAATCACTGATTACAGTAATGGAGGACATGTTTGGATTAATATATCCACAACTATACGTATAAAAAAATTCAATAAAAATAAAATAACACCAGAGCAAAAAAATGAAATAGATGCATTTAAAGAAAAGTCAGATAATATAAATCACTATTATATAGAAACAGATTCACATATTACTTTATATAAAAATAATAATAAAGATGGTCATATAAATAATAAACCTATAATATTTCAAAAAGGAAATAAAGAAACTCAAACTTATATACATGAGATTGGACATGCTCTTGGTTTACCTCATACCTTCAGAGGAAATAATTGTAATAATCCTGATATTGAAGAAAATAGTTTTAAATATTCAGTGATGACATATCGTTACCCAAAAATAGAAGAGGCAGATTTGGGTGGTCTTTTTCCTATGTCTCCATTATTAATCGATATATATGTCATTCAAAAATTCTATGGAGTAAATTTAACGACTCGAACAGGTAATACTATTTATGGTTTTAATTCTAATACACAAAGAGACTGTTATAGTTTAACTACACCAGACGATGTTATTATTAGTTGTATTTGGGATGCCGGAGGTGTTGATACTCTTAACTTTTATAAATATAACGCAAGACAAAAAATAGATCTCAATGAAGGTGCTTTTTCTGACATTGGAGGATTACGAAGTAATCTCTCTATCGCATATGGTGCTGTCATTGAGAATGCAATTGGTGGTATTAATGATGATATTATTATTGGTAATCGCACTAATAATCATCTTTATGGTAATAACGGTAACGATACTATTTATGGTAATAAAGGTAATGATGTCCTTTATGGTGGGAAAGGCAATGATTGGCTTTATGGTGGCGAAGATGATGACATCCTATATGGCTCTGATGGAAATGATATTCTTTGGGATGATAAAGGATGTAATCAATTCAGTGGTGGAAAAGGAAAAGATATATTTATATTAGGTCTTAACAATCATAATAACCGTAATAAAATTATGGATTTTAATATAAATGATGATCGCTTGTTATTTTCTGATATGAATAAAGATATATTCAGCATTAAAGATTTAATTGAAGATAAAAAAATTATTATTTCAATAAATTATCACAATATAGAAAACACTACTCAACTCTCCATTTCAAAAGAAATACAATCTACAAAGTATATTCACACAATCGATCTTGTGGGAAATTTTATTTTTGATGATATATTTAACAGCTAAAAATAAAATTAAGTTAAACTTCAAATAACTTAAAAATATGACTTAGATTAATAAAATATAAGATTTAAGTTATATTCATATCAATAAAAATAACAAAATAAAACAATAACAATAAAAAAAATACCTCTCGGAAAAATAACGATAATTTTATTTACTTAATTAAATTATTCTGACTTAAAACACACCTCACTTCACAATTATTTAAAAACATATTTTCCCCCTCTGGATTAATATCAATAAATAGCTATCTTTATTATTTCTGGCGCTCGCCAGATAATTAAACTATTTTCAACATGAAAATAAACTTAACCTAAACTTGATATCCGGAGGATATTATGGGTTCTTCTTTATTAAAAAAAGCAGTGGGACTATCTAATGTTTCTGATTTATTAGATAAGAGTGGAATTTTTTATAATTTCTCAGCTAAGACTCTACCTTCTTTTGATTATGATACTGCAGGAAAACATATAGCACGTGAAAATTCCACATGGAATGGGAAATATGTTATCGGTCAAGCAGCAGAAGTAACATATTCATTCCCAACTTGGGCAGGTAAAAAGTTTAATGACTTTGGTGATAAAAATCCCTATGGATTTAATTCAACACAGAAAGAACATGCAAGACAATCTTTAGATGCATGGTCTGATATCGCAAATATTAAATTTACAGAAGTAGGACCAAATGTAAAATCAGATATTACTTTTGGGAATATTACTGATCCATATGGCAAGTTCCAAGCTTATGCAACATTACCAAACACCCATGATTATTACGGGCGTGATGTTTCAGGCCAAGCTTGGTTTAGTGATTATTATTATGCGGGTAATACAACGCCTGAATTAGGTAATTATGGTCGCTTAACTATTATCCATGAAATTGGTCATGCACTCGGTTTAATGCATCCCGGAGATTATAACGCAGGACAAAATGTACCAGGTTATTTAAAATCTGACTACGCTGAAGACAGCCGCCAATATACTGTTATGAGTTATTGGGATGAATATGAAACAGGCGCACACTTCCAAGGTGCTTATGCAGGTGCACCTTTACTTCATGATATTTCAGCAATGCAATACCTCTATGGTGCAAATAAAACAACCAGAACAGGTGATGATGTTTATGGTTTCAATTCAAACACAGGTATTGATTATTACACAGCAACAAGCAGTAACGATAAATTAATATTCTCCGTTTGGGATAGCGGTGGTAACGATACTTTTGACTTCTCAGGATATTATCAAGATCAAGTTATTGATTTACGTGAGAGTCATTTCTCTGATGTTGGCGGACTACAGAAAAACGTTTCTATTGCACAAGGCGTTACAATAGAAAATGCAATCGGTGGCTCAGGTAATGATATTATCTATGGAAATGATGCTGATAATATTCTCATCGGTGGTGGCGGTAACGACATACTGTATGGTGGCGGTGGTCAAGATACATTATGGGGTGGTACAGGTAGTAATACCTTTGTTTATAAAGAGATCTCTGACTCTTTAATCTCTGCCGCTGACAAGATAATGGACTTCAAATCAGGTATTGATAAGATTGATTTATCAGAATTAATCGAAAATACCTTTAGCCAAAAATTCCTTAATTTTGTTGATAATTTTACAGGTCGCTCAGGTGAAGCAACCATTAAATATGATCAAGCAACAAACTCAAGTGAACTTGCTATTAATGCTTATGGTTATGGATATAGCCCTGATTTCAAAATTGACATTGTAGGATTTGTTAATTACGAAACTGACTTTATTGTTTAATTTGGCATTGGGTAGGAGAGAAGTATTTCTCCTACTTTTTTTACCAATACGGAGCTATTTTTATATTCTTTTATTAAAAAAAAGATAGATTTATCACTCCGCATTGATAGAAAAAATGCAGTAAATAGCAATAAACAGATAGGAATAAAATCAGGAATAACATTATGCCAGAAAGCAAACACAATAATGAAATAACAAATATTATAAAAGAGAGAAAGAAAGTATTTCTTTCCATTGGAATATTTACAGCCTTAATAAATATTTTAATGTTAGTTCCTTCCATTTATATGTTGCAAGTTTATGATCGAGTCTTACCTTCAGGTAATGAAATGACTTTATTAATGCTAACGCTCATTATGTTAGCATTATTTATTTTTATGGGAGGATTAGAGTATTTAAGAAGTATTATTGTCATTAGAATGAGCAACAAACTAGATTTATCTTTAAATTCAAGAATTTACACTGCCGCATATCAAGCAAAATTGAACAAAACTCCCGGCATTAACTCCTCTTTAGCATTTAATGACTTAGTGACTATTAGGCAATTTATTACAAGTCATGCTATTTTTGCTTTTTTTGATTTACCTTGGTTCCCTATTTATCTTCTTGTTATCGCATTATTTAATCCATGGTTAGGATTATTTGCATTATGCGGTGCACTCGTTTTATTTTCGTTGGCAATTCTTAATGAATATTTATCTCGATCATCATTAAAAAAGGCCAATGAATTTGCTAATCAAGCACAACTAATACAAGGCTATCATTTTGAACATCCACAGCCTATTGAAGCAATGGGAATGCTAGGTTATTTACGAAACCAATGGCAAATTGCTCACTTTAAATATCTACAAGCACAAACTCATGCAAGTGATAATGCAGCTGGTGTCAATGCAATAACAAAAGTCACCCGAATGGCACTGCAGTCTTTAATGTTAGGATTAGGCGGATGGCTAGCAATAGATAATACAATTAGCCCAGGAATGATGATCGCAGGATCAATACTATTAGGTCGTGCTTTAGCCCCAATTGAACAAGTAATTGGTGTATGGAAAAACTGGGATAGTAGTAAAGAAGCTTATAAAAGATTAACCACGCTACTAAACGCGTATCCTGAAGAAAATAAAAAAATGGCGCTACCTGCCCCTAAAGGTGAATTAACGGTCAATATTAATCAAGCTCAATACCCTCAAACGGAACGTACTCTATTAAATAATATTCATTTTTCACTAAGCCCAGGTGATGTACTTGGTATTATTGGCCCTAGTGCTTCAGGAAAATCCTCTTTAGCTAAATTTATTGTTGGCATATGGGAAGTTAAAACTGGTGCCATACGCCTTGATAATGCAGATATATATCAATGGAATAAAAGTGAAGTTGGTCAATATATTGGATACCTTCCACAAGAAATCGCCCTTTTCCCCGGTACAATTGCCGAAAATATTGCACGTTTTTCTGAGATAGATCCTCAAAAAGTCACTCAAGCTGCAATGATGGCAAATGTTCATGAGATGATTTTACGTTTTCCTGATGGGTATGAAACCGTTATTGGTGCTCATGGGGAAGGGTTATCAGGAGGACAACGACAACGTATAGCGTTAGCTCGCGCATTGTATGGAAATCCTGCTTTAGTTGTTTTAGATGAGCCAAATTCTAATTTAGATGATTTGGGCATTAAAGCGTTAATGCAAGCAATTCAAACGCTTAAAAAAAACAAGAAAACCGTTATATTAATTACGCATCAAAAACAATTACTCTCAGTGACCAATAAACTCTTAGTTCTTTTCGATGGTCACACTAAATTATTTGGCTCTACAACAGCAGTTATTGCTGAGTTAAATAACTCATCAGCAATAAAGAGTGCGCCAACGCCAGCAACCACACCTATTACTCAAAGCAATATTTAATATTAAGAAGACTATTATGATCACAAAAAAAAATGAAATCGATATTGTTCATGGAATTTCAGATGATCCTAGAAAATTCTTAATAATAGGATGGTCAGTTATTCTTTTAGGTCTTGCTATTTTTATTTTTTGGGCAGCTTTTGCTCCTTTAGATAAAGGCGTATCTGCTAAAGGAAATGTCTCAATTTCAGGTAATAAAAAAACTGTTCAAGCATCAGTAGAAGGCATTATTACTGATATTTTAGTGAAGAATGGAGATAGCGTAACCGAAGGCCAAACACTTATTCAATTAAGTCCTATTCAATCAAAAGCTTTAGTAAAATCCTTATCAGAACAATATGATAATTTACTTATTACTCAACAGCGCTTATATGCTCAATTGAATGAAAAAACAGAGTTCACCTTAGATCTTAATGAAGAATATTACTCTCCTTCAGAGAATTTAAATAAATTATTACTGCTTCAAAACAAATTACTTAATGAAAAGTATATTGAATTGCATAGTGAAATAAATGGCTATAACGCTATTATTGATGGAGTTTCTAATCGTTTAATTCATTTAAAAAAATCCACTCAAAATAAACAGCATCAAATTAATAGCTTACAAAATCAAATCAAAGATTTATACACACTTGCTAATGAGGGCTATATTCCTCGCCATCGTTATCAAGAAATTGAGCGTGAACTCGCTGAAAATAATAACCATCTCAATGATACACTTGGGCAAATAAGTACATTAGAAAAACAGAAGTTGGAATATGAGCAAAAAATATTGCAACGCAATGCTAATTTTTACCAATCAGCACGTACTGAACTTAATCAAGTTCAATTACAAATAAGTGAAACAGAAAAACAACTTATTATTGAAATAGATAAACTGAAAAAAATGCAAATTACTGCCCCAATTTCAGGAATAGTAATGGATTTATCTGTTTTTACTCAAGGTGGTGTAGTAAGAACAGGTCAAACATTAATGGAAGTTGTTCCTCAAGATCACCAATTAATTATTGAGGCTCGTTTAGCCCCTCATCTTATTGATAAAGTTACCCTTGGCCTTCCTGTTGATTTAATGTTTAGTGCATTTAATCAAAATACAACGCCTAAAATCCCCGGAGAGGTAACGTTAATTTCAGCGGATAGACTTCTCGATGAAAGAACGACAGAACCTTATTACCAAGTGTTTATTAATGTTAAAGATAATGCGCTTCTTGAAGACAATAAAAATAAATTAAAGGCAGGAATGCCAGTTGATGTATTTATTAATACAGGTGATCGCTCATTACTAAATTATTTATTCAAACCTGTTTTAGATAGGATCCATACTTCATTGACGGAAGAATAATGATGCAAACAAAAAAACTCTCTGCCATTTTATTTATATGGATGTTAAGTTTTCACTCTTTTGCCATCAGTTTGTCTGATCTCTATTTCTTAGCAGTAAAAAATGATCCTACGTTTAATGCTGCGATTAAAGAACAGGTTGCGGGGAAAGAGTATGAAAATATTGGATTATCTCAATTACTTCCAAGTGTACATGTAAACTATCAAAACAACCCAAGAAATTGGCAACGAAAAGTTTACCCTATTAATACAAATCAAGGAGAAATGGAACGAACCGAATATCAGAATTATCAAAGTCATTCTGTCAGTGCCATTATTAGCCAACCACTCTTTGATTACACGGCATTTAGCGATTACAAATCATCAGTAATTAAAACATTATTATCTGACAGTCGTTATCAAGTTAAATTTTCTGAGCTTGTGATCAGATTAGTAGATAATTATATAGAATTGGCTTATGCACAGGATAAATTATTATTAAATCTTTCACAGCAAGATATTTATAAAAAACAGCTAATATCAAGTCAGCGTTTATTCGAATTAGGTGAAGGAACAAAAACAGATATTTCAGAGATCCAAACACGATTATATTTAACTCAATCTCAATATACAGATATCCAGCTTGAGTTAGATAATGCTAAAAATAAACTAAGTTCAATGATTGGTACATCACTTCCTTATGCAGAGCATATAGCAAAATTAAGCAATAATAGTTTTATATTACAACCTATCACACCTAAGAATTATGAATCATGGGAAAATGAGGCTATGCAAAGCAACCTCAATATTCAAACAGCTCGTTATGAAATGGCAATAGCAAAACAAGAAGTAGAAAAAAATAGAGGTGAATTTTTCCCAACAGTGCAACTCTATGCTTCTTATTCTAATAGTGATTCCGATAGTAATAATACCGTAAATCAGAAATATCAATCAGCGAACGTTGGTTTTTATGTCAGTTTGCCTTTATTTAATGGTGGAAAAACAACAGCTTCAATGCGCCAATCTACTGCACTATATCAAATGAGTGCTTTTGAAAGAGATGCCATTATCCAGCAAATTAAACAAGAACTACGTCATCAATACCAAATATGCACAACGAGTAATATTAAATTGAATGCCTATGAGCAATCTGTTTCTTCTGCTAAATTGCAACTAGATGCAACTCAAAAAAGTTATATTGGTGGGCAAAGAACAATGGTCGATGTTCTTAATGCTGAAGAATTATTATATCGCGCTCAACAGGATTTAATTAAAGCTAAATATGATTATATTCAGGCTTGGACATTATTACATCAATATACTAATACATTGGATACTGAAAAAATAAAATTGATTGAAGGTTATTTTCAATAGAATTGCTAAATTTTTTAATAAGAAAGATTAATATAATTATAAAAGTCCTAGATCGCGATAGATATAGGACTTTTAATTATAAGCAACTGTTGATTACTTATTTTAGCTAGCGGGTATCATCACTTCTTTTTAGTACCGTACAACGTTAATACACGGTGAGTAAGAGCAATTGATGCTAGACCGATAAAACATTCAGCTAGGAAAATCAGCATAAATTACCCCCATTCATAAGTACATTTTGTTTGGGCGGGGGTTCTGATAAAGTAAAGTGACTTGTCATATAGTGCTTAGCTAACTCCGATTTAATGGACACATTTTAAACCTACCATTAAAACTAAAAAGAGCAAAATATATTTCTCAACAAAATCCATTTTTTGGCTTTGATCACATAAAAACAACACAAAAAATCAAATTGATGTCATTTTAAAGCTGAAACTAAATTTATTTTCTCTTTTATAACCGTCTCTTGGAAAATACAAATAGAGTTTTAAATCAATTAATTAAAGAAAATGAATGTTAAATCACCCTGTTTTTCTACAATAGGTTTTACCTTTAACTGACTTATAACAGATAATATTTCTTTTCGCTCTGGTCGGACTAAAACAATCGCAAGCCCTTGATAGTTATTCTCTTCAATTAAGTTAACTAACTGCTTAAGATCATAATATTTATTTTGCACATCAGAATATGCCAGACCATAAGCAAGCTCCCCTTTCGTCTCTGTTAAACGAATATCAGTGCGTTTTAAACTCCATGCTAAGGACGTGCCAATCCCGACTTCATCAGTTAAAATATAAGGCTTATCTGCTAGCTCACTGTAATAGTGATTAATTGCTTTTTCAGGGGTGCTTTTGCTTTCAACTTTATGAGGAATGGCATACCCAATTACTAGACTTAATCCTATCGAGCAGAATAAAGTCAGTAAACGTGTGGGTTTAAAGAGTGAAGCAATTCCCATCACACTCCAAAATAAAAAGCCCACAATACCCAGCAGCGCTTTATATTGTTCATTTGTTTCATATAACGTAAATCGTGAAGAGAACAGCGAATAAGCAATAATAGAAACGCCTATAAGCCCAAAAACAGTATTTATGATCGCATTGATATTATGAATTTTTTCATTTTGTTTATCTTTTAGCTCTTCCATGTAATGTGCAATCAATATAGAGAGTGGCACAAAACAAGGTAACATATAGGTTAATAACTTACCGCTGGAGGCAGAAAAGAATGCAAAAAATAGGAATAACCAAAACGAAAAATAAAGCGTTCCCTTTTTCAAAAAAATAGCTGATTTAAGAGCGCCAAATAAGAACCCTAACCACGGCAAAATACCCAAAACAACAATAGGTAAATAAAACCACATAGGTTGCGATCTTGCTGAATCCTTTTCAACAAAGCGTTGAACGTGTTCAATCCAAAAGAAGTAGTGCCAATAATCAGGAGCTTGAAGTGCAACAGAAATCACCCAAGGACCCGCAATAACAAGCATTGAGATAAGCGCTATTGGCGCATAACAAAGGACTTCTTTAAAACGAGATAAGCTAATTGCGGTTACAACAAAAACTAACGCAGGTAATACAACAGCAATAAAGCCTTTAGTTAAAAAACCTAATCCACAGAAAATACCGACTAAAATATAAGCACTGATTTTTGACTTTCTATTTTGTGCAGATAATCCACTTAAAAAGTAATACATCGCGATAGTGACAAACATTGTCACGATAGGATCAAGAATATTGTAGGTACCAATTGCTAACACAAGAAACGAGGATAAAAAGACCACTAGTGCATTAAACGCCAAAGTACGGTTATGCCAAACTAGCATAGTGGCACGATAAACAAATAAGCCGGTTAATAAGGTTGAAGTCACAACAACAATACGAACAGAAAAATTACCTCCGCCAAATAGCCATTGTGCAATGCTGTTTAACCAATATCCCAATACTGGCTTTTCAAAATAGCGAATATCCAGCATGTAAGGTACAGACCAGTTTCCTGATACCAGCATTTCTCGGCTAATTTCAGCATAGCGGATCTCATCGGGTTGCCAGAGTAACCGCGTTTCTAGAGGAATTAAATAAGTTAGAAATATAAAAATAAAAAGTAGAAACCATTTATATCTTTCTACAAAGTCAACACGCATATATTCCCCATTAAAATAAAACAATATCACTTTATACGAACTATTCACTTAGAATAGCTATCCTATAAAAGATTCAATTATTATTTATTAAATTATAATTAATTATTATTTTTAACCAACTAAAATGATGTTTAATAAACATTTTACCCATATAAATCAAAACAATAAAACAGCCTCATTAGAAATTAAAATAATGAAAGATTGATATTTTATTAAATAACAGGCGTCTTTTTATCAAAAGATTATCTAGATAGTATTAAAACAAAACATAGAGGATAACAGTTAAATATAAACAGAAGGTAAACAAAACCTATAAATAAAAAAACCAGAATGAACTAATTCTGGTTTTTGATTACTTTGTTTAATTATATGATGATAAAAATCTTATTTACTAAACTCTTTAAAAGCGCCCATGGTGTTGGATGCATACATAACTGAAGGGCCACCGCCCATATAAATAGCAACACCTAATGCTTCAGCAAGTTCTTGTTCTGTTGTGCCAAGCTCTACAAGTGTTTTTGTATGAAATCCAATACAACCATCACAACGATTCGCAACAGCAATTGCAATGGCGATCAATTCTTTTGTTTTTGCATCTAAAGCGCCTTCTTTACCACCCGCTTTTGTCGTGCTCATAAACGCTTTCATCACTTCTGGAATATTTTGAGACAATGCCCCCATGTTACCTGCAATGTCTGTTACTATTTCTTTGTACTTGCTCATTTTGGAGTCCTTAATAATATATCTATTTATATAATATAAAAATATAATATCAAATTATATAATCTAAGCAAGTCAATTTAATTTGTGGTGATCTTTTCTATTGCGATAGTTACTAAAAAAGAGGTTTAAAGTGTCTATTTTAGATGAGTGGGCTGAACGCCATATCGAAAAAGCGTTACAAAAAGGGGAACTTTCATCGCTAAAAGGTGAAGGGAAACCACTGATCCTTGATGATAATAGCCATGTTCCAGAATCACTTAGAGCAAGCTATCATTTATTAAAGAATGCTGGTTTTTTACCACCTGAAATGCAAGACAGAAAAGAAGCCTTATCTCTAGCGGAAATCCTAAGTACGTTAAATGAAATGGGAATAGAAGATGGAGCACTGCAAAAGCGTTTGGCATTACTTGAGTTAAAATTGCAACAAGCAGGTTTAGATACTCAATTTTTACATGCAGACTATGCCACACAACTAACAGAAAAATTGGTAAATCATAAAAAAGAAACCAGACAAAAATAATGAAATCTCAAAATAGAAAAAGCCTATACATCCCTGTATAAGCTTCAGTCATCGCAAAGAATTAACCTGCTGTTGGAGAATAGTATGTTGGTGAGCCAGGCCCTACTGGTAAGTTGAATACAAATACCCATAAGTAGAACAATAATGACCAACCAATTAAGAAAATAACGGAATATGGCAACATCATAGAAATCATGGTACCAATACCTGTATCTTTCTTATATTTTGTTGCGACTGCTAATATCAAACCAAAATAACTCATCATAGGTGTAATGATATTAGTGACAGAATCTCCTATTCGATATGCCGCTTGGATTGTCTCTGGAGCATAACCGGCAAGCATTAACATTGGTACAAAGATAGGTGCTGTCACAGCCCATTGTGCCGATGCTGAACCAATCATTAAGTTAATAAAAGCACAGATTAAGATAAAGCCTAAGAACAGCAACCCACTTGGCATATCAATACTATTAAGTAGCGCAGCACCTTTAACAGCTATTACCTGACCGATGTTTGTCCAACCAAAGAACGCAACAAACTGAGCCGCAAAGAAAATAATCACTAAATAAAGACCGAGCGTACTCATCGAATTCGCCATAGCATCAACGATGTCTTTATCTGTACGCATTGTCTTAGCAATCCATCCGTAGACAATACCCGGTATTGCAAAGAATAAGAAAATAAAGACCACAATAGATTTTAAGAAAGGAGAATTACCAATTAGCCCTGTTTCTTGGTTTCTCAATATGCCATTTTCAGGAACAACCGTTAGCGCCAAAATCATGCCCATCACAATAAATGTCCCTGTTGAAGCCCATAGTGCTTTCTTTTCTAGTGGCGTAACTTCAGCAGCATTCCTTAAATCATTTTCTTCATCATCAAGTTCGTTACCGTTATAAGGCCCTAGTTGAGGCTCAACGATTTTTTCCGTAATGAAGTAACCTAAGAAAGTAATAAGGAATGTACTGACAAACATAAAGTACCAGTTTGCTTCAGCACCAACGATATAGGTTGGATCTATAATACGCGCAGCTTGCTGTGTAATACCCGATAATAACGGATCTATCGTTCCTAAGAGTAAGTTAGCAGAATAACCACCTGAAACCCCTGCAAATGCGGCCGCTAAACCAGCAAGAGGATGTCGACCTAACGAATGGAAGATAATCGCTGATAACGGTATCAGTACCACATAACCTAATTCAGCCGCGGTATTAGACATAATACCGGCAAATACAATTGCCAATGTAGTCATCTTGCGAGGTGCTTTCATTACCACTAAACGCATCACCGCAGATAATAAACCTGCGCGTTCAGCAATACCGACACCTAATAACGCCACCAGCACCGTACCTAAAGGCGCAAATCCAGTAAAGTTTGTGACGATATTTGCCAATATACGACGAATACCATCCGCATCTAACAAACTAATAATATGGATATAGCCATCTTCTGCGCGTCCTTTGGCACCTTCTGGTCGGGGATCTTGTACCGTAACACCGAAGTATTCACCAACTGCCGAAGAGACAAGTAAAATAGCAATTAAAATAATAAATAAAATAACGGGATGGGGTAGCGCATTTCCTAGCCATTCCACTGTGCGTAGAAAGCGACTGCCTCCCTGTTTTTTTGTTTGCATCATTTATCCTTTTTATAAAAAAACAGAAAATGCACAGTACACAACCCTTTTTATTATGACTATCTGTTAATCCTATTTATAAATGCCTTATTTAAGATAAAAGCAAAAATAAAATTGTTAAATAAAATATTTTTTACCTTAATAAACAATCAATTAAAAATCAACTATACAATTACAAATAACTTACATTAAAATTAATTTATAATATCTAAAATTAAAAAATGTGCATAAGGTAACATTTTTTAACATTATTATGATTATTTATTAACCTTTTCTGATTGAAAATGCCTTCAATTAATAGTCAGAAACGATTAAACACTCAGATAAACCTGATAGTAACGGTTGTAATTACTATAAAAAGGAAAGTAATGACGAATAAATGGTCAGGATAGGTTAAAACTTTAGATTATTTGTAACATGGACAACTAATTTTGCAGTAGATATTGAACGTTCGACTATACGTAGAATGAAGAGTTGACGATCTGAGAAAAGAAAGAGAAAAATTACAAAAAAATCTTTAAAAGGACAATATCGTTGATATTTTAAAGATAAAAGGGCAATAATAAATTGCCCTTTTATCTATCACTTAATGAGAAAATATTTACTGATTAGAAGATAATATCTGGTGTGGTTTCCGCCATAAAATATATACACTTACTTGCATGTCTATCTTCAATTTCTTCTTCAACGTGAAAGCAATCTTCAAAAAACCAGTGAATTGGGGTTCTTAAATAGACAGCTAATGTCACAAGGTAGCTCAAATCTATTTTATTTAACCCGCGTTCATAACGTGAGAACTGTTGTTGGCTTATACCTAGTTTATCAGCAATGTGGCTGCCAGTATAACCAAGCTCTTTGCGTTTTTTCTGTATTCTTCTGCCAACTAATTCATTCACATTGATGTTTATAAGATCATAATCCATCATCACGTTTTCCAACTTCGTTTATATTAAGGCATTGCCAAAATTAATGTGCCTACTCCTGAAAATGAACCTGGAGCAACTCGACCATAAGGGCGTAATACAGAGCTAACGACTACAGGTGTTGCTCTCCCCGCAGGTACAAAAATTTTCTCACCAGTTTCACCAGGATTATTATTAAGATATAAATCCGCATATAGGCTACCGTCTGGACGTAATCTGACATTTGGACCATCGAGAGATGATGCATAAACAACAACGTATAAGTCTTTATTGCATGTCACCCGAATAGTTTGTGATCGTTTATTCTGTGTTGGGTCGCCCAATCTGTCTTCATCAATATCGCCATAATTAAGGTTGACAGAACCATCAATTATCTCGCAAGCCCCAGCTGGAGGAGGGGCAATACCACACATCGATCCTGGAAGTAATAATTTTGTTGTTCCAGTTTCATAGAATAAACCGACACACTCTTGAATTTCACTATTAGGTACCCCTGAATGGTGAGCTACAGCAGGTGATGTAGGAAAAGTTTGCACTCGCATAACCGCATCACGCAATTCCGCCATAGTGCGATATTTTTGCGCACCAGTTAAAATTATTCTTGTTGCAGCCCCGCCTTGCCCTGATGCATTATGTCGATGATTAATAGTAATTCTACAAGATGCGCCACCATAACAGGGATTCAATGTCATCGTTGTTTCAGGATCCCAACGTTGAATAATAAAAGTATAATTTGCAGAAGAAGGGGTAAGGACTTTAGATTCTGTAATATAAGAAAAAATAGAAGCCGTTGATGATGCAGAAAAAAGCATCATCACACTAAATAGACATAATGCTGATAAACGTTTTGGGGTAAACATATTAACCTCAATCGTAAAGATTAATCATAATTCAGATGGAATGTGGCTATTGCGCTAAAACGGCCTCGTTTTATTGATTCGTTTGCAATAGCATTGGGCTCTGCTTGTATAAATGCACGGAACCTTAAAATAGAATCTCCCGAATTTAAGGCAATATCGCTTGTTTCTTGATTAATCCGCAGTGGACTACCATCAGAGTTTTCTAAACCAATGGCAATACCTTCAGCTTGACTTCCTGTACTTAATGCAAGAAAACCTTGCCCAACCATTGCTTGATTTTCATTACCACTGAATGTCACTCTTACTTTTTTATTAATAGAAAGGTCACATTCTGATAAATGAATTTGAAAGGTTTGGCTATTTGTTCTACCCGCACCAATATAAAATGTTTTATCAGGCACATTGCCAAATTCAAGAGAAATGGTTTCATCACCCGGTTTTATCACGCAAGGTTCATCCACCAATGTGCCGTAAAGTCGCATATTATTTGGTGTCGCATTGGCTGTTGTCAGTGTTCCCATTAGTAGCGTTAACCCGCAAATAACAGGAAGCGATAATGCTTTAAGCTTCATTTTCACACTCCTATTGATATTCTGCGAGCAATGTTGCTGTTACTTCAAATGGGCCTTCCACTAATGTACTTCCCGGTTTTTTTACTGGAACAGCTTGAATAACAGGTGGTTTATCAGGTGAGATAACAAAACGCTCATTTAAGATAAAAGGCTCACCATTTCGAGTCATATGAATAGCTAAATCAGTAATATTGGTTTGTAATCCAGCATCATCAAATTGGCTTTTAGGGCCAATAATAGAAAGTCCCAGATCCCAGCCTTTTATATTTGGATCGCACTTTAATCTGTAATTCACGGGTTGAGTATAATTAATCCCATCAACTCTATGAATACCAACATTATGACCAAAATAAACTTCAATTAAGTTATTATTTTCAATCACACAAGGAGGTGGAATTAATAATGTTCCAAATAATTTCATATTCGGTTCATCCGCACTGACAAATAAAGGTGACATTACAAGTAATGTTGTCAGACAAACCTTTTTTAAATTAATAAGCATGTACTGACTCCTTACTGATATTCTACTCGAAGTGTTGCAGTAGCATAAAAATCACCACCTGTTAATAATGCAGAGTAATCACGAACAGGAATTGCCTCAAATTGAGGAAAGTTAGGATAAGTGAAATTCACTTCTTGCCCTAATCTCAATAATTTATTTTGGTAAAGAATACGTACCCCTAACCCTGTGATGTTTGTTGTCAAGGCATTTGAATCAAACCCAGTACCATTTCCAGAAATAGAGACTTTCATTGTATTTGTTGGCATTTTTCTACACTCAGCACTATAGGTAATAGGCTTTTTGTAATTAACACCATCAATACGCGTACTCATGACTTCACCAAAATCAACCTCAATTGTTTTCCCTCCATTGATAACACAAGGAGGTGGAGCGATAACGTTACCCGAGATATAGACATAAACTATCCCAGGTATAGCACTACCCGCTCTTGCTGTAGGTGGTATATTTGCAACAGCAGCTGAACTCAGGACACCAGTAAATGTTGTCATTAATAAAATCAACACTGCTTTGCTTGTGTTAAACCGCTGTTCCATATCCATAAATAAACCTATTAGTTTCCGATTGCTGTTTCTACAACCTTACACTCATTACCACTACAGCTAAATTTCAAACGAGGACGCCCACCGTAATCGTTGATATAACTTAATACGGGTGAGGCACCAAGTGTAGAGGCTTTCAAATTAAGATCCGCACTACTTTTTGGATCAACCATTAAAGGCATAAACCCAGTAATACTTTCACCTTTTAACCCTGTTAACCCATCGACAATTGTCACAAAGTAAGGCGTTGGATTGTTAACCTGATAGGTATCCCCTTTTTTCGTTAGGGTGATTTTTTCCTGCCACGGGTTTGTTAAATCTGTTTGTGTTGCATAAATCGCAGCAGGGCGATAAAACAATTTAATTCGTGTTTGTAATGCAATTTGCAGTACATTTGGTTTATCACTACGTGGTGGAATTTCACGTAAGTTAAAATAGAACACACTTTCCCTATCTTGAGGTAATTTAGCGACATCAGGTAATCCTTGTATTTTTATTTGGCTTTTATCACCTGGTTCAATACGCTGAATAGGTGGCAGAACGATTAATGGACTTTCCACTTTTTGCCCATTTACATCTTCCATCCAACCTTGTGCTAAATAAGGCAGATCTTTATTTTGATTACTGACATTAAGGCTAATTGATTTATCAGCTCCATTAAAAATGACACGAGTTCTATCCAATGCAATCGCAGCAATGGCTTGTTGAGTGAATACCATGCCAGTTAATAATGTGGTTGCTACAATGAATGAGCGCTTTAATAACATCATCTTTAATTACTCTTTTGTTTATAAAATCGTTTAATTTTTCCCTTCTCAACCTTCTGTTTTAACAAGCTGTGGTTGAGATGGTGATTCGGTTCTCTCTTCTGCTGGAGAAGATGTTGATGGAGTGGCTCCACAAGTTAATAATAGTGAAGAAATAAAAATACCTTCATCTAATTTAGGTACTTGTACTTCACACTGTTTTTTACCACTCCAACGTACGTCTAAAATATCACCTGAATTTATTCCACTGAGGTAAACATTACCGCTATCATTCACGATCCCTAGTTCTCGTCCTTTTTCTGTGGTAATGCTAGCGCCAAATGGTGGATAACTACCGTCTTTCAAGCGGACAATCGCCATTGCTTTTTGCCCTGAAATAACGTCAAACTCACGGTAACCTATTGCCCCTTCAGTCAGGGTTAATTGTTGAATTGAACGCACCGCATCAACATCATCAGGTAATTTATCTAAATCGATTGTTGCACTACTGCGATAGTAGTTATTAATATCTGGAAGTACTGCTTTACCAAAATAGTTAGTATGGCTCACAGCCCCTAAACTTCTAATTGGTACTCCTGCTACCCCATTAGTATCGACTAATAGACGTGCAGCTCCTGGCATTGCAGTACGGTGGAATGCCCCACCTTTAGATGTTAATGTTGCGCCGCCTTGTAGAGAAAGTGATGCTGAGGTATTTTCACCCTGAATATGACTCGCACTCGCTGTTACCAATGCTGTATCACCATAGCTCGTATAATAAGCATCAGCAGAAGGACGACCACTGCTACTTAAACCAGCACCTAAGCGATAGTTATTATTGTCATCAAGGCGGTCAAAATAACTCACATTATGCGAGTTACCATGCTTATTAATCACTGTGTTATAACTAATTGTCGCTTTATCGCTCCAAGGCATACTAACGTTTAGATAAACACCATCATCATTCTCGCCGTTAAATTTGTTGCGATATGCTGACAAGTTAAAGTTAATATTTTTAAACTTACCAATATCCATAAACTTAGATAAAGATAAGTTGTAGTAATCATTATCGGGCTTATTCCAATAAGTTTGATGGTTATAGTTAAGATAAGCACTCAAACCTATATCTGGGAATTGCTTACTTAATGTTATGGTGTAGAGCTCTTTATTATTATCACGGTTGTTACCACGATAACGACGATCTAAATACTGATCCATACTCATAAAGTCACGTTCTGAGAAGCGGTAACCGGCGAAAGTCACTTGACCATTAATCGCTTCAAAACGTTTTGAGTAACTAACCCGATAAGAACCACCATGATAATTCTTATCATCATTCGGAATTTTTGCCCATGAATGTGTAGCATCAAACGAAATAGCCCCGAGAGCCATCAAGTCACGACCAATACCTAAAGAAACAGAGTTATAATCTCCCGCAACTAATGAACCGCCATAAAGAGACCAACCATTACTTACTCCCCATGAAAATTCACCCATTGCAAACACGGGTCCTTCAGCCTTGTGATCCATATCCGAAGGTTTACCTGCCGATAGCTTATATTGCACTCGACCTGGGCGTGTTAAATAAGGAATACTTGCGGTATCCATTTGATACTCTTGTACCGAACCATCTTGTTCTTCAACACGAATATCTAACTTACCACTTACCGCATCATTAAGATTTTGTATACGGAAAGGCCCTGGCGCGACCTGAGTTTCGTAAATGACACGACCTTGCTGGCTAATCGTCACTTTTGCGTTAGATTTTGCAACACCAGTGACTTCAGGTGCATAACCTCTTAAATTAGGAGGCAACATTTGATCATCCGTTAATAAACTGATACCAGTAAAACGGAAGTTATCGAAAATATCAGAGCGTGAATAAGTCTCACCCATAACAAGGCGAGCACCCCACTGGGTTATTGCTCTATAAAGATAATATTGACTCCAATCCCAATTATTCTCAGTACTACCATTCACACCTGTTGTGTGTTGATAGTTTGCTTGCCAATCAGCACGAAAGCGCCAAACACCTAAGTTAGCACCCGCAGTACCGCTACCCGTAACTTGTTGTCTTTGTTTACCATTAGCAGGATCGGTCACATTAGCATTCAGGTTATAGTCAAAAATAAGTCCTGAAATGCCCTCATCCCAACGAGAAGGTGGATCCCAATCGTCGGTAGCATACTCAACATAGGCTTGAGGAATAGTAACAATAAAATTACCTGCACCTAAGTTAGTGCTTGTTGTCATGCCGGGTATTGATGACTCATCAAGACAGGCATCGCCATCTTTCCAAGTTACCGCCTTAAGCCACTCAGGTTTCAATGTAAATTGATTGACAAGTTCACGAGGAATACAAGGAATACTCGCTTTAGGATCATTTTCGGGAACAATATAATTAATGGTATAGAGATCAGGTAATTCATTATTGTTAACTTTAACAATAAATTCATACTTACCAGGCATAATATAGCCGGCACGAGAGAAGTCAGATAAATCAATATTTTGTTTATCTTTTAGATCAAGAATATCAGAGTTAAACTCGATATCACTGGCTGCAAATGCCATGCTAGGGGCGCTCGCCATACCAGCAATAATTAAATAGATCAGTGCTGCGACAGGTCGAATTGTATGCTGATTACTCTTTTTTTCTGCTTTTCTTGAAGCAGTTTTGAATGATTTAGCCATAAATAATCCAACCAATCCATTTAATAATATTCGAGTTTAAAACGCAGGGTTGCTTGATAATTACCTGCTCGTGGAATGTCGTTATTTCTAACAAGCCTTGCTTGATACAACAAAGACAACGATTTGGTATCGATATCCACAGGAGGTAAAGGCTTCCCTGGTGTTGCCAATCTTCCGTAACGGTCAGCAATGGCTAATGAAGCACCTTTAGCATCGCCGAAAAGTTGGAATAATCCGTTCTGTGCGGGGCCTTCAAAAGTAGCAATAAAACGAGGACGTTCAGCTTGTGTACCTTTTTGGTCAACAAGGGAACATTCTGTTAATCGAATAGAGAAATATTCAATAGGTCCTTGTCCTTCAACAGCTAAAGTTGGAATAGACACAGTACTTAAAGAGATAACTTGCTCTCGACTTCCTGCCGAGATAGTACATGTTGGCTCTAATATAGAACCTTGTAGACTAACCACTCCGAATCGCTGATGTGATTTTACATCTTGTTTTATGTCAGTCACTGCCATTACAGGTTTAACAAATAATCCCGTTGCAACAAGTAATAATAGTGGCACTATTTTGCGATTCATTGTTTTCTACTCCATAATGTAAACCATAAAATAAAGCTAAAGATGAAGCCCTATACATCCTTATACAGGGCTTAAAAACACATCTATTATTGGTAAGTTAATGCGAAAGTTGCGATCGCAGTAAAGTCACCAGGTACAGCTGCATCTGTTGCAGAACCTTGTAAGTAAGCAGCAAAGTTCAGATCATTTGAACCGTCACGAATAGTTTGAGCTTTTGTTGGTTCACCTAATTTAATTTGTGTACCACCCGCATCAGTAATAACAACTGCTGCATTTTTCGCTAAACCTTCGATACCTAAAGAGCCTGGCAGAATAGCCGCTGCTTCAGCACCAGTGAAGGTAGTTTGAACTGTTTTATAAGTTTCAGTAGAGCATTGCAGTAATTTAATTTTGAAAGTGTTAGAAACGCTACGGCCACCATCTTTCAGTGCATTTGCTGAAACTTGTCCTAGTGGAACACGTTGGTCACCTGAGTTAGGATCGATTGAACATGGAGCATCGATGATTGAACCCCAAAATTCTACAGTACCATGGCCTTGATCAGCAGCGAATGCAGAACCAGCAGCAACTGTTAAGCCTAAACCTAAAACTAAACCTAATTTATTTAATTTCATCTTTATGTTTCCTGAAAATATAAGAACGAAGATATTTAAAATAATAAAATTCAATATAAGCAAATTGCTTAAATGAATGACACGCTAAATAAAGTTTCTATATTTTGATAAATTTCATCTAGCCAATTTCATATTTAATTATGAAATTAGATAAAGGAACCGTATCAAGTTGGATATATTATTCGCTCGAGTTTTATTTAAGTCAAACCACCCCAATTTCATTAAACCTATTTTTATTAATTTACTGATATTAAGTGTATTTTTTACATTTTCATACAAAATATTACTTTTTGAAAATGCCCTAAATGGAATTTAAACCCAAGCAATTACTCCTAAAAAGAGATATATGAGATTTAAATTCTTCAATTTCTAAATTTAAAGTGAAAAGATCTAACTGTCTTTTTATGAATAAGAGTATTTGTCAATTAACTAACATTTTATTATTTGTTTATTTTAACCTTGTGTAACCAAAATTTTACACATTGAAACAAATCAATCCTAATACATTGATTTATAAGCAGATCAAAATAATGAATTTGTTAATTGATTTATTATCATTATTTACTCCCGTGCAGAAATCACACAGGAATAATCTTATAATGATAATCTTAAATTGAATTGAATATTGAGACATCAGCATCAATAATAGATAACTTATTGTATTTTATATATAAATTAATAATTACACCTTTTATAATTACGTATATTTATAATAAATAACATAAAAAGAGTAAAAGCATCATAACATATTGATTTATAATTAATTATATAAATAAGTCAGTCAAGAATAGAGTATTTTGATAATAATTTAACACTTAAACATGAGTATTTACACTTAGGAAATTGAGGTCAAAAAGCGAATTTTTTATACAAATTGCATTTTTTGATTAAGAACACTCCTATACGTTAACTAACTGATAATTCAAAAAAGAAATTCGTGTAATGCCCATTTTTTCCTCATAAAAACCTAAAAATCCAATCATTTGATTGAGAATAATTACGCCTTTTTTGGGTAAAAAATTTAATGTGTTTACTAAGAGCTACTTCAAACATTTAAATTATTTATTTATTGGATTATTGACTATTTTACGTATTGATACTAATTTTATTATTAGCTTATTCATATTATTAACTTCCCACAGAATCCACACATTTTTATCCAAATAGAAACACAATAAAACACATTCTGTTTACATTATACTTATATCAATTTAACATTACTCATTTAATATGTATAAATATTAGTCGTTATTACTTGTTTTTTAATTATCAAATCTTTTTCAATAAGAATATTGTAATTTTTTATCTTTACGATAAATTAGGAATAGTTTTATATTATCTGAATAAATTTAACTCATTTTCGAATAGTTAATTAATCTAAAGAAGTAAGTTTTAAGGTATATATTGAAAATATATCTTTTATCGACTAAATAATAATAAGTTAATAATTTAAATAAAAATAGAGAATTTCATTAATATTATTTAATTATTCAACTCACCACCTCTTAATAAGAATATCATTATTAGAAGCTCTTTATTTAATAAATTAAGTTAGCTTTATTTATCTTTTTCATGATGTAATAAAAAAAAGACATGTTTAACCTAATAGAAGCCTACATTTGTAAGATACTCGCTTTAAGAGTATTCCGATCCCGCTTTTCAAGAAAAATGCGTGTTTTAGATAATTATTATCGTCATAAAATGACAACTTTGCTTTTATGAACAATTTTCACCTTTTATAAAAGAGTAAAAATTGATTATCCATGCTTTCCTTTTTGCTGATCACACTATCAATAACTCGAGTTTGGCTAACGGCACTTAGCTTTTTTAGCATAAAAAAAGGGCAGGGTTTCCCCTGCCTTACCAATTTGGTAATCAATCAAAGAAAAAGCATACGCTCTAAAACACCAAGTTTGAGTTCCTTTTAGCGATATGCATTAGTATAAAAAAACATCAGGCATCGCTTCAGCAGTGATGCTACTGCGTTTATCAATTCGCTGATTTTCAGATGAAGATTTCGAGGTAAAGCAGTCTTCGAAAAACCAATAAATAGGAGTATTCAAGTAATTCGCTAACAAAACGAGGTAACTTAAATCTATTTTATTCATTCCTCTCTCATAGCGAGAAAATTGCTGTTGGCTTACACCTATTTTTTCAGCAATCTGCACACCGGTATAACCTAATTCTTTACGTTTTTTCTGAATTCTCTTGCCAACTAATGCATTAACATCAATATCTGTAAAATCGTAATTCATCATAATATTCACCCATTATCATGATTAAGGCATCGTTAAAATAATTGAACCTGAACCAGAGAAATAGCCCGGTGCAACGCGACCATTGGTATGTAAAACTGATTTAACCTCTACGGGTATCGTTCCATTTTTAGGAACATCAATGACAGACCCCTTTTCTCCCGGGTGTCCATCAAGAAAT
The DNA here is from genome assembly GCF_003336825.1 of Proteus sp. CA142267. Lineage (NCBI taxonomy): Bacteria > Pseudomonadati > Pseudomonadota > Gammaproteobacteria > Enterobacterales > Morganellaceae > Proteus > Proteus sp. CA142267. The sequence continues at coordinate 111,775 of NZ_QPMG01000011.1, forward strand.
AAATCGGCATAGAGACTGTTATCTGCTCGTAATGGCACTCGTCCACTATCTGAACCTGATGCAATAACCAGAACTTTCATTGCCAAGTTACAAGTCACATTAATATTTTGAGCGCGTTCCGCATTTTCCAAACTCACTTCATCAATATCGCCATAATTTAGGTTTACAGCTCCTTCTGTTATTTTGCAGGCACCTACTGGTGGCGGCGCGATACCACATAGTGATCCTGGTAATAAACGTCCATTTGGAGACCAACCTCCTTCCTTAGATTCATAAAATAGTCCAACACACTCTTGATTTGAGGTTAACGGATCACCATCGTGTCTTGCCGTTCCTTGTATTGGAAAACTTTCAACTTTCATTACTGCTTCACGAACCCCTGCTAAATACCGTTCCTTTTCAACACGAACAATACTTCTTACTGCCGACCCCGGAGAACCATTAGCATCATGTTTATGGTTAATGGTTATCCAGCATTTACTCCAGCCATAACAAGGATTGGGAGTATAAGGATCTTCAGGATCCCAACGCTGAATAACATAGGTATAAGTGGCGTGAGCTGGCTCACCTTCAGAATGTGTAATATAAGAAAAGATAGATGCCATCGTAGGTGCTGAAAACAGCAAACCTATTGCAATACATAAAGCCGGAAGTCGCTTTAATATGGACATATAAAACCTCAACCCTAATAATTAGTCATAATTCAAATGGAATGTGGCTATTGCGCTAAACGGGCCGCGTTTAATGGACTGGTTAGCAATCGCATCCGGCTCCCCTTGAATAAAGGCATAAAAATTTAAAATCGTGTCATCTGCATTTAATGACATTTTGTCTGTTTCTTTATTAACAGGTAGCGCATTTCCATTTTCGGATTCCAGTCCAACAGCAATACCTGCAGCTTGACTGCTTGGGCTGATCGCTAAAAAACCTTGTCCTGCCATGGCTTGATTTTCATCGCCTTTAAAGGTGATTTTGACGCTTTTACCAATCGTTAAGTCACATTCAGACAAGCGTATTTGAAACAACTTGCTTGGTGTTCTTTGATACGCATAAAGGTTTTTGTCCGGAATATTGCCAAAATCTAACTCAACGGTTTCGTCTCCGGGCTTTATGGTGCAAGGCTCATCGACCAATATGCCGTGAAAGCGCATATTGTCTGGTGCAGAGAAAGCGGTTGATGTTAATCCCATAAATGTGGCCAGACTCAATACGAACGGGATCGATAATCTTGTTATATTCATCAATACGCTCCTATTGGTATTCAGCAAGCAGTGTTGCTGAAACTTCAAATGCACCTTCAGGTAAAGTGCTACCCGGTCTTTTAACGGGTACGGCTTGGATCACGGGTGGATTATCGGGTGATATCGCAATACGCTCGTTTAATTTAAAAGGCTTACCATCTTGCGTGAGATGAATACCTAAATCAGGAATATTGGTTTGTAGCGCAGCTTCATCAAACTGTGTTTTAGGGCCAATAATAGAAAGCCCTAAATCCCAACCTTTTAAATTTGGATCACAGACCAATCGATAATTCACTGATTCGGTGTAGTTAATGCCATCTACTTTATGAATACCTACATTGTGCCCAAAATAGACATCAATCAGTTCGTTGTTACTGATGACACAAGGTGGTGGCACTAATAAGGTGCCAAACAATTTCATATTAGGTGCGTCTGCACTCATGACAGAATAAGAATTCAGTAATGCAATCAGACACATGTACTTTAATTTATTCATCTTCTGACCTCTTACTGATAATCCACATGCAGTGTGCCACTTGCGACAAAATCGCCACCCACTAAGGTTTCATTCTGATCACGAACAGGAATAGCTTCTAATTCAGGTAAATTGGGATAGGTAAAATTCACCGCTTTGCCTAAATCTAATAAGTTTCCTTGATACAGAATACGTACCCCCAATCCTGTAATATTTGTTTGTAGCGCATTTGAATCGAAGCCAGTTGCGCTACCCGTAACATAGACTTTCATCGCATTGGTTGGCATTTTTTGGCAAGTCGCGGTGTAGTGGATAGGCTCTTTATAGCGAACACCATCAATACGTGTACTCATCACCTCACCAAAATTAACTTCGATCATTTTGCCGTCATTAATTAAGCAAGGCGGTGGCGCAATGACATTCCCTGAAATATTGATATAAACAATTCCTGGAATAATGTCTTTCACCGCTCTCGCGGGTAAATTCGCAACAGCAGTAAAACTTAGGCCTCCAGTAAACGTTGCCAAAATAAGAATCAACACTGCTTTGCTTAGGCTAAACCGCTGTTCCATTTTCATAAAATAGACCTATTTAGTTTCCTGCTGATGTTTCTGCAACTTTGCATTCATTGCCATTACAGGCGAATTTCATCTGTGGGCGTCCACCGTAGTCATTGATGTAACTGAGTACAGGTGATGCGCCAAACGCAGAAATATGCAGATTTATCGTTCCTGTACTTCTAGGGGCAATCATGATCGGTTCAAAACCATCTAGGCTTTTTCCTTGTAATCCTGTTAGCCCATCCACTAATGTCACGTAATAAGGTGTTGGGTTATTCACTTCATAACGATCACCTTTCTTTATTAAGGTGATTTTTTCCTGCCAAGGATGAGTGAGATCTGTTTGTGTGGCGTAAATTGATGCTGGGCGATAAAACAGTTTAATTCGTGTTTGTAATGCAATTTGCAACACGTTAGGTTTATCACTACGAGGTGGAATTTCACGCAAGTTAAAATAGAAAACGCTTTCTCTATCTTGTGGTAACTTGGCAATATCTGGTAATGATTGCACTTTTACTTGGCTTTTATCACCCGGCTCAATACGCTGAATTGGAGGTAAAACTAATAATGGGCTGTCAATACGTTCTCCATTTTCATTTTCCATCCAGCCCTGAGCCAAGTAAGGTAGCTCTTTGTTTTGATTGCTGACATTTAAGCTAATAGATTTATCTGCACCATTAAAAATGACACGTGTTCTATCTAAAGCAATCGCAGCAAGGGCTTGACTAGTAAAGACCATTCCAGTCAATAAAGTGGTTGTTGCAATGAATAAGCGCTTTGATAACATCATTTTGAATTACTCTTTTTGTCTGAAATTATTTTTATCTTTCCCTTCTTTCCTAACCTTATTGTGTAATCAGTTGAGGTTTAGGTAAGGGCTCTGTTCTTTGATTGATTGTCGAAGGTGTTGCGTCTCCATCACTACAAGTCAGTAATAAAGAAGACATAAATAATCCTTCAACTAATGTTGGAATACGGACTTTGCACTGCTCTTGACCATTCCAACGCACACTCAATACATCATCACTATTAATCCCCGTCAGATAGACATTCCCACCATCATTGACAATACCGAGTTCGCGTCCTTTCTCAGTTGTGACACTGGCACCAAATGGGGGATAAGTTCCGTCTTGTAAGCGAATGACAGCCATGGCTTTTTGTCCCGATACCACATCAAAGTGGCGGTAGCCTATTGCACCTTCTGTTAGGGTTAATTGTTGAATTGAGCGTAATGCTTCAGCATTATCTGGCATCTGATCAAGGTCGATGCTGGCACTACTGCGGTAATAATCATTGATATCAGGCAGTACCGCTTTACCAAAAGCATTGGTACGAGTAATCGCGCCAATACTTTTCACTGGTACATCAGAAATACCATCTGTATCAACCAATAAACGTGTACTACCAGTACGACTTGTACGGTGTAATGCACCACCTTTTGGTGTTAATGTTGCTCCACCTTGTAGTGATAATGTGGCTGATGTGTATTCGCCATTAATATGGCTCGCACTGGCAGTGACCAATGCAGCATCAGCATAATGCATGAGATAGGCATCTGCGGATGGTTTACCGTTACTGCTTAAACCAGCACCAACACGATAGCTACTATTGTCATCAATACGATCGTAATAACTGACATTATGTGAATTACCGTGCTTATTAATCACAGTGTTGTAGCTAATGGTCGCGCGATCGCTCCAAGGCATACTGACATTCATATAAACGCCATTATCATTGGTGCCATTAAATTTATTGCGAAACGCCGACAAACTGAGATTGATATTTTTAAAGCTACCAATATCCATCGTTTTGGCTAACGATAGGTTATAGTTATCATTATTAGGTTTATTCCAATAAGTCTGATGACTATAGTTTAAGTAAGCACTCAACCCCCATTCAGGGAACTGCTTACTAAACATAATGGTATAAAGCTCTTTATTGTTATCTTCTTCACCACCACGATAACGGCGATCTAAATATTGATTCATACTCATAAAGTCACGTTCGGAGAATCGATAGCCGGCGAATGTCACTTGGCTATTTATTTGTTCAAAACGTTTTGAGTAACTGACGCGATAAGAGCCCCCGTGATAACGCTTGTCATCACTTGGAATTTTTGCCCAAGAATGTGTCGCATCAAAAGAGATAGCACCCAGTGCCATTAGGTCACGACCAATACCGGCAGAAACCGAGTTATAATCGCCCGATACTAATGAACCGCCATAAAGTGACCAACCGTTACTGATCCCCCACGAGAATTCACCCATACCAAAAATAGGGCCTTCCGTATTGCGGTTCATATCCGACGGTTTACCCGCAGATAATTTATATTGCACTCGCCCCGGGCGTGTTAAATAAGGAATACTTGCAGTATCCATTTGGAATTCTTGAACAGATCCGTCTTGCTCTTCAACACGTACATCTAATTTGCCACTCACTGCATCATTGATGTCTTGAATACGAAACGGTCCCGGAGCGACCTGAGTTTCATAGATCACACGACCTTGCTGGCTAATCGTTACTTTCGCATTGGTTTTTGCTACTCCCGTTACTTCAGGGGCATATCCCCTTAAGTTAGGCGGTAGCATATTGTCATCCGTAGACAAGTTAACCCCAGTAAAACGGAAGTTATCGAAAATATCAGAGCGTGAATAAGTCTCCCCCATTACAAGGCGAGCCCCTAATTGCGTAATTGCTCTATAAAGATAAAGTTGGTTCCATTTCCAACTATTTTCAGTGCTATCAGGAAGACCCGTTGTATGCTGATAACTTGCTTGCCAATCGGCACGGAAACGCCAAACACCAAGGTTTGCTCCCACGGTTCCTAAACCTGTAACTTGTTGGCGCTGTTTCCCTTTAGCGGGATCGGTCACGTTAGCATTGACGTTATAGTCAAAAAGCACACCTGAGATACCGTGATCCCAACGAGAAGGTGGGTCCCAGTTTGGTGCTGAATATTCAAGATACGCTTGAGGAATAGTAAGTATAAGATTACCATTTCCCAGACTAGCATTTACCGTCATTCCGGGAATGGAAGAGATATCAAGACAGCTTCCGTCATCTTGATATTTAACTTTTTCAGCCCATTCTGGTTTGAGCCCTATTTGGTGGATCAATTCAGGCGGTAAGCAAGCCTCACTACCTTTAGGATCATTAGCTGGCACAACATAGTTAATGTTATAAAGTTCAGGGAGTTCATTATTATTCACACGAACAACAAACTCATATCGGCCGGGCATAATATAGCCAGCGCGAGAGAAATCTGATAAGTCGATATTTTGCTTATCTTTTAGATCCAAAATATCGGCATTAAATTCAATATTACTATTTGCTAAAGCTGAACTTGAAATACTGGAAGCGCCAGTAAGAATTAAATAGATCAGTACAGCAACAGGCCGAATAGTATGTTGTTTTTTCTTTTTTTCCGTCCCTAAACCAACGGTTTTGAATGTTCTAACCATAAGTTATCCAACCCGATCCATTTAATAGTATTCCAGCTTAAATCGCAGCGTTGTTCGGTAATTTCCAGCTTTGGGTATTTCGTTATTTTTGACTATTCGCGCTTGGTAAAGTAATGCCATTGATTTAGAGTCAATGCCAACAGGGGGTAATGGCTTACCCGGAATTGCTCGCCTGCCATAACGATCAGCTATCGCTAATGACGCACCTCTCGCTTCACCAGTGAGTGCAAAATTACCATTCTCGTTAGAGGGACCTTCAAACGTTGCAATAAAACGAGGGTTGTCCGCTTCCTGACCTTTTTGTTCAATTAGCGTACATTCCGTTAATCTGATAGAAAAATACTCAATGGGTCCTTGCCCTTCAGTCACTAGCATCGGAATAGAAACCATTGTCAGTGGAATAACTTGTTCACCACTTCCCGCTGCAATCGTGCAAGATGGTTCTAAGATCGAGCCTGAAAGATTAAGTACCCCAAATCGCTGATGCATGTTTTTATCTTGTTTTACATCACTTGCTACTGCTGTTGTTGTCAGTAAGCTGGCAATAAAGCATAGCCATAGTGGTGTCATCTTGCGATTCATATTTTTCTCCGTAAGAAAAAAATCGTTAAAAATAGACACAGGGAAAAAAGCCCTGTACATCCCTGTACAGAACTTATTTTTTCTTACTGATAAGTCAGTGCGAAAGTTGCGATTGCAGTGAAGTCACCAGGAACAGCAGCTTCTGCAGAAGAACCTTGTAAGTAAGCAGCAAAGTTCAGATCGTTATTACCGTCACGTAATGTTTGAGCAGCACTTGGTGTGCCTAATTTGATTTGTTTACCACCCGCATCGGTGATAACAACAGCAGCATTTTTAGCAATACCTTCAATACCTAAAGAACCTGCTAAGATGTCTGCATCTTCAGAACCAGTGAAGGTTGTTTGAACAGTTTTATAAGTTTCTGTTGTGCAATTCTCTAAAGTAATTTTAAAATCACGAGAATTACTACGACCGCCATCTTTTAATGAAGCAGTAGAAATTTGACCTAATGGAACAGTTTGATTTTCTGAATCGGGATGAATAGAACAAGGTGCATCAATAATTGAACCAACAAATTTAACTGTACCGTGACCTTGATCAGCGGCGAATGCAGAACCTGCAGCAACAGATAAACCTAAGCCAAGAACTAACGCTAATTTATTTAATTTCATCTTTTTGTTTCCTAAAATATAAAGGACGAAGACATCAAAAATAATAAATTCACTAGGAATAAATAATTCCTAATTGAATGACTCACTTATTGAGTTTTTGAATTTTGGTATATCAATGCCCGTCCTAAACGAAGTTAAATATCGTTAGAAACAAAACAAAATACACCAAATTGTTT
>NZ_QPMG01000012.1:0-115322 GCF_003336825.1 Proteus sp. CA142267
CTTACACCACCAGATTGATGCTCAACTTTATATTCTGCGTAATTATGGATATCACTAAAGCCTAATGTACCTGTATCTAACTGATTATTTTTTGCATCAGCTTTACTGCTGATCACCGCGCCATCAAGTTGGGTATGTTTACCCACGGTAAGATCAAATCCTTGATTGCCTGCAAATAAGCCGGTTTGTTCTTCCACTGAACGGTATTTACTGTCCATTTTATCGCGACTAAACGAGATATTGGCTGAACCTCCCGGTGTGCCCATCACATTGACACTACCACCCACACTTTCGCTCGATTGCTTCGATTTGTAGTCATCAATGGATTGCTGGCTTTCAAGATGTAAATCCCCACCCACTTTCGCAATAACTTTATCACCTTGAGCTTGTGCACCTTTTAGGGTTGTATCTTGACCACTTTGTAAGGTGAGAGTTTGCCCTGCATTTAGCGTCGTATTGGTATAATAGGTGTGATCGCCCTCTTCAAATCCCTTACCTCGGCTACCATTGGCATTAATGTTAACGCCAACACCGCCAGAGCCTACCGTTACACCAACGCCAACAGACGCACTTTTACTTTCGTTTTTGCTGTCTGTTGTTTCTTGGTTTTGTGCTGACTGTAAAGTGATATCGCGGGTAGCTATCAACGAGAGATCGTTGCCAGCTTGCAGTTCACTGCCCGTAACAGTGATATCGCCTGTTTCTTTACCTGTTGCGGTGATAGAGAGGTTTTCACCTGCACTTAAACTACTGCCTTGAGCAATATTTCGTTGGTGTATGGTTTCTGATTCAGACGAGCTTTTACCATAAGAAACATTAGCGCCAATTAACGTTGTGCTTTCATTATCTGTACCTGATTGGGCATTATCTAACGCCACAGCCCCCACTGCTTGAGCCCCCGAAAGCCCAGCTTTGATACTTTGTAAGGTACTAATTTGGCTATCGTCAGTTTCTTTGGCAGCTTTGTATCCCGCAATAGCGCCATTGATAGCACTTCCTGCCGTACCGCTTAGGGCAACCGTCACACCACTTTGTTTACTTTTAGTTCGACTTAATTCGGTATAGCTATTTTCAGAAGAAGAAATATCAACAGAATCCCCAGTAAGAGATATCTCCTTTTTGGCAATCATTTCGCTGCCATCTATAGTGAGATTATCACCCGAATTTATGCGAATATTGCCCTCGGTACTGCCGATTACACTGCCTTTATAAGTAATCGCATCACTGTTATTCAGTTGTTCAAAAGTTGATTTTCCGACGGTAAAACCAATACCGCCAGTACCACCAATCCCTGATTTTTTGATCTTTTCTTCATAAGATTGGAACTCTAATTCTTGTGCCGTTGTTAGTGATAATTGATTACCTGCATCAAGATTAATATCTTGTGTTGCTATAATTTCACTGCCTTGTGCCGTTAAATTATTGCCTGCAGAAACCGAAATTTCATTCCCTTTTAATAGAGAGCCTGTTGCTTGTTTATTATGAATTTCAGCATGTGTCGTGCGTGTTTCCGATGAACCAAACGATTTGTCTTTTGTGACACTATGGGCAATTTGATCAATTGAGGAGTAACCACTATTTAGAGAAATATCATTACCTGCATGTAATCCTAACAGTCCTGTGGCTTGAATATCTGTTGCTGTAAGATGAATATCCTTACCCGATTGCAATGTAATATCACCCGCATAAAGGCGAGAGCCTATCTCTTCTTGCGTCGTTTTATGCAGATAGTTTTTACTATCCCAATCTATATTTTCTTGGCGAACCGTATTGATAGTTCCTAACTCAATATTTTCACCTGCATTTAATAAAACTCGACTATTACCACCGGCTAAAATATCTGTTGCCGTCAGTTCTAAGTTACGTGTTGCCTTTAATGCAATTTCGCCATCAGGCTCAGTTAAATAAATGGCAGCACCACGATTTATCCATTGATTAGTCTCATCACCCTTTGTTGTTGCAGTACTAATAAGAGAATCACCGGCTTGCAAATTAACGCGACTCTGCCCTGCAATTTGGCCACCCTCATTTTTAATATCATGCAACGCTGTTAAATCAACGGTCTTTCCTTTTATAAGACCTTGGTTTATTAAATTATCTGTTGATACTTGTAATCCATTTTTACTTAAAATAGTACCTTGGTTTTTCAGCTCTGGAATATTATTTAAAATAACTTCACTACCTGAAAGCAATGCGCCACTATTTTGCAAATCACCAGGTAATACTCTGGCATAAACTTGTGGCACCAACACTTTTTCAACGGAACCATTAGGTAAAGTGATTTCCCTGCTGGTTAATAGCACCATATCAGCCGTGATCATTGCCATTTGTTCTGGTGTTAGTGTTACACCCGGTTTAATACCAAACTCTTCACTAAAACGAATACCTGCATCCATCAATGCATGATATTGCTGCTCATTATCATTATGCCCATCTAAATATTGATTACCCGTTAATTGGATAATTTGATCGCGTACTATGCGTTGTTCATAGAAACCATCACCAATACGTTTATGTGTATTATTGTGATCAACAGATAATGCATTCTGCATATAATCTGAGCTTAACCACTCTCTTTTATTGGTAAAACGAGAGTCTGTTTCAACAATATATTGACTATCCGTTCCTTTATTTAAGTTAAATAAACGATTCTCAGGTAATTTCAATATTGGTGCTACTGTTTGAATATTAACCTCAATAGTTTTATTTTCTGTTGGTTTATCTAATTGAGGTACTGTAATAATTTTACCGATAGGCTGTTGCACTAAAGGCTGTTTATCTACATGTTTTATTTCAGGTAGGATTAAATTTGGCTGATTAATTTCAGTCTGTTTAATTTCAGTAATAGAGACTTCATCACCTACTTTTAAAGCTTTATTTTCAGCTGTTTTTTGCTCAATAGTTCCATCAAGTTTTTTTGTCTCTATCTTCCCTGATAAGATAAAATCATTTTGTTCAGTCAATAAATTATCTTGATGTTGTGTTAACGACAATTCATTAGCTAATTTCTCGGTACTTTTATCTAAGGTAATAGAAGCAATATTTTCAGTATGAACATCAATACTCTTTTCTTTAATAGTTAGAAGACCAAGCCTTGGCTTAGCTGATATAATAACTTCATCAGTTTTACTTGCTTCTGGACGTTTATCTGACGTTTGATTACTGTTTTCTTTATATTCTAATAAGCCCAATGGCAAATCAGTAACCACTTCAAACGGCCCATATTGAGAATGTGAAGTAGAGCTACTTTTTTTCTTACCTCCTCTACGCTTACCTGGGCGTTTATGCTTTATTGCTGTACCTTCATGGTATTCAATATGTTGCCCAGCAGTTTCTTGATTATTAATATGCATTCCATCAATAATCAGTTTTCCGCCAGCAATAATATGGCTATCTATATTATTTAAATTATCACCTTTTAGTATAATATCTTTGCCCGCTAATATTAATGCGGGATCACGGTGTAATAATTTAGATTCTTCTGTAACGATATTATATTTAAATTCATAAAAATCTTTATATTGTCTACCATTAACATGTAATAAATGTTCACGCGTATTGATGTTGTACCAAATTTTTTCATCATCAGCGTCAAATTTATCACTACTGTAATCAACACCAAATTGATACATTGGAATTTCAGACACTTTTTCAGGATCACTTATTTTTAAATAGAGATCACGATTATTAATTTCTGAAATATGGGCAAACAAATTCCCATTTGCTTCAATTGATGCACTTTCATTATTAAGGACATCAGCAGCGATACTTTCTGGCAGATTTTCGGTATCAAAACCAGCAATTGCCATATCATCGCCACTATAAATCAGGGCATGATTACGATTATTTATCGTATTACTGAAAAGTTGTAAATTTTCACGAGATGCTAATACTGGCGCAATCTCATCAAGTTTCGCACTATTATCAAATTGCTGACTTTTTATATAAATATTATCGCCATATATACGACCACCAACTTGGTTATAGATTGTCGTTGCAATTAAGGAAAGTTTTCCCCCGAAGGCATCAATCAATCCTGTATTGTGCAGATTGTCTGATACTGTAATCGCTAGATTTTTAGCACTCACTTCACCATTACGTTTTTCATACTCATCAACACTTCTTGCAATACGTGCTGTAATGAGCTCATTATTTTTTACAGGTTCATAATTAGTAAAGCTTGTTGCTTTCAGTGAAAGTTGCTCACCTGCATAAATAAATCCACGATTATCAATTCGTTGTTCTGAAGAAAATATTAATGAATCTTGGGCTTTAATTGTGGCATTTTCATCTAATACAAAAGCATTCTTGAGCTGAATTTCACTGTTACCTCCCGAGATAACGTCACCATCGCCGGTTAAATTTTCAGCCCATAAACGAAGCAGTGACGTTGTAGCTAACAGCCCTTTTTTATTATCAATGGCTAAGTTATTTTTTGGTGATCCACCTATAGTTAATTCATTTGCAGAAATCAAACCACTTTGATTATTTAGTTTTTCTGCTGGTATTAATTTTAATAATTCACTCGCCTGAATAACACCTTGATGGTTAAGAAGTTCATTAGTTGAAATATGAATATTACTTGCCTTTAGTCCTAATTCATCATTTTGAGTTTGTTGGTTATCTAGTTTCTGAGCATTGAGGACTAACAAACCTTGAGATTGAACTTGCCCTAATTGGTTATTAAAACCTTGCTCCAACGTAATATTGGTATTATTTCCGCTAACAATACTTCCGTCTTTATTATTTACACTATTTCCTTGAATAAAAAGATCTTTTTTAGATAACAACGTTCCTTGTTGATTATCTAATACTTGTTTATTTAATTGAATATTAAGCTTTTCAATTGCTTGAATATGGCCTTTTTGATTATTTAAGCTACCAATATTTAATTGTGTTTCCGTACCACTAATTACGTTACCTTTAGTATTAATTAGTATTTTTTTATTTGTATTTACTGATAGCTGATTATCGGACTGTAATAATCCTTCTGTATTATCTAATTTTTGAGCACTAATTTTTAAAGTCGATTTTGCATATAATGTACCTTGATTATTCTGTAAATCAGCACTATTAATCGTTACCGCATTATTTGCAGTAATGCTACCGTATTGATTATCTAATATGCCGCTTTTTAGCCAAATATTATTAGAAGAAACTAAATTACCTTCACGATTATTGAATAGAGAATCACCATGATTTATTTTTAATAAACCCAAAGATGAGACTTTTCCTTGAAAATTATTTAGTTGGGAAGTTGTTAAATCTGTTTTTCCCCCAACAGTGACTACCCCCTGTTGGTTATTGATTTTTTCAAGGCTAGTTAGATCTAAATTTCCGACTACTGAAATTAATCCTTCCTGATTATTAAGTTGTTTAACTTTCAGGTTAAGATCATCTTTAGCAACAATACCTGAAGTTGCTTTATTATCAGTATTCTTTAATTCGCCATCAGCATAAATTGTTAATGCTTTTTCCGCATAAATCAGACCTTGATTATTATTAACATCTTTTGTTTGTAATTTCAGCTTATCACTATTACTTGCAATAGTGCCTTTTGTGTTATCGAGTTGTTTTGCTGTAATATCAGCATATTGATCAGATGCAATCTTTCCAAAGTGATTAATCAAATCACCACTATTTATAACCAGTTTAGCTAAGGTACTTATTGTTCCATTTTGGTTATTAATTTTTTGTTGTTGTGCTTTAATGATTAAGTCATTTTTCGCAGTAATTACACCTTTCTTGTTTTCAATTTCTGCTGTGGTCAGATTTAACTTACCATATTGACTACCAAGCTGTGCTTGGTTATTAATCAATTTACCACTTGTGATATTAACGTTATCGTCCGAAACTAATCGTCCTTGAGTATTAATTATATCACCCGTTTTTAGTATCAACGGACCTTTACTAATAATACCTTTAGTCAAGGTTTGGCTATTATCTAATTGATTACTTTGAGTATCTAACGAGAAAGAGCCTGCCGAATAAAGTGTCCCTTTTTGATTGTTTAGTGCTTGTGTTACTAATTTAAGGCCATTAGATTGACTGGCAATTTCGCCATTTTGATTATTTAATCCAAAACTATTAAGTAATAGTGATTTTGCAGAAAATAGATATCCAGACTGGTTATTTAATTTTCCCGTATATAAATTAAGTGTACCTTGGCTAATCACACCTGCATTAGATAAAGAGTTACTATTATCAAATTCATTATCATGAGTGGTAATAGTTAGATTATTATTAGCACTAATTAATCCATTTTGATTATTAATAGCCAGACTTTCAATAGAAACACTCTCTTGCAAGCTCCCTATTTTTCCTTTTTTATTATTAATATCTTGAGTAAAAAGGGATTGCTTTGCTGTCGATATTATTTTTCCATCTTCATTAATAAGATCACCTACATGGATCGTTAACTCTCCTTTGCTAACAATACCGCCATTCTCTTTTGTGTGACTATTATCAAAATGTTGATCATGGGTGTTAATTTCTACATTTTTTATTCCCGTGATTAAGCCTGAATTATTGATTATTTCACCACTATTGATAGTGATATTGTCAGACTGGCTAACTATTACACCCTGCTGATTATCTATTTTCTGTTTGTGGGTATTAATATCCAATAAGGAAAAAGCACTTATTAATCCTGAAGAATTAAATAATGATTGACTGTTTACTATTAATTTTTCAGCTTGGCTTGCTATTGTGCCTTGCTGATTATTAATTTCATTCAAAGATAGCTGATTATCTTTTTTGGCAATCAAACGACCCTGTTGATTATCAAAATTTTTCGCTGTAATTTCAATATTACCATGGCTAATAATACCTAGCTCATCAACTGTTTCATTATTACTGAGTGACTCTTTTAGTATTATTTTGAGTTCTTCTGATGCGTAAACTAATCCTTTGTTATTATTAAGCTGATTTCCTGTTAAGGTTAGATTATTTTGTAAACTAGCAAGTTTTCCTTGTTCACTATTTAATATATTAAAAGTTATCTTTGCTAAGCCTTCAGCACTTAAGTTACCTTGCACATTAAAAATATTACCTGCATTTAATAATAAATTTCCTTTGGTCAAGATCCCCTTATTATTCTTAGTATCGCTGTTATCAATATCATGATCTTGAGTATTAATAAGCATATTATTAAGAGAATAAATCAACCCAGATATATTATTTATAGCAGTTGAGTCTACCGTTAACATGCCATTATCAGCAGATATAATTCCATTATTATTAATTATTTTTTGCTGATGAGTATCAATATTCAGGTCAGTTTTAGCAATTAAATGACCTTTTTCATTATTTAATTCACCACTTTTTAAAATGATATTTTTTTGACTAACAATACCACCACTTTGGCTAGTATCAGTATTATTAATACCATATTTATTGGTATCTAATTCTAAAGTACTTTGTGCTGATATAACACCATAACGGTTATCAATTTTATAGGTATTTAGTGTTACTGATGATTTTTCACTCCCTAAACGCCCTTTGTAGTTAATTAAATCACCCTGAGATAAAATACCGACACTATTTTTCCCAATAATTTCGCCTAATGTATTATTAAATTGGCCATCATTTTCAATCCTAACACTATCACGTCCTTCTATTTTTCCTTCTGTATTATCTATATTATTATCGGAGGTTACCGTGATAGCTTTATTTGAGGAAATCTGCCCCCGAGCATTATTTAAGCTGTTTGTCGTTATATCTAAAGAATGAGTGCTGGATATTTGACCTTGTTGGTTATTTAAATCTCCATCACTCGTAATATTAATTGTATTTTTACCAACTAATTTACCTTTAGTATTATCTATTGCACCGCTTTCAATCGTAAGGTTATGCTTACTAAAAATTTGGCTACTATTTTGTTGGCTTTGATTACTTAAATGTTCACCTTGTGTATTAATAGTAATATCATAAGCACTGATTGAGCCATCATCATTATTTATTGCTTTACTAGTAATAGATAAATTATTATTTAGACTACCTAAAATTCCTTGTTTATTAATAAGATCATTACTTTCTAATATTAATTTTTCACCAGAAACAATACGCCCTTTGGTGCTATCAATATTTCCACTAGTAATAGTTAATAACCCTTGTGCTTCAATACCTTGGTCGTTCTCTTTCGTAAAGTGATTGGTCAATTTATCACTTAACGTTAATAGCAAATTTTTAGAAGAAAAGAGATGGCCTTGAGTGTTATCTAACGATAATCCTTTAAATGTTAAACTCGATAATTCACTAACAATTTTACCTGTATTGTTTTTTACAGTTTGGGTTGTTAAATTTATAGCTTGCTTAGCAAGCATTTGTCCTTGTTGATTATCAAGCTCTCCACTCTCTAGTGTTAATTTTCCTTGACTAACAATACCACCACTCTTTTTTGTCTCACGATTATTGATTATTTGCTGATGGCTATTAATTGTTAAATCTTTACCTGTAATAATTAACCCTTGTTGATTATTAATTTCACCCGTTTTTAAATCTGCACCTTCAGTTAAACTTATTTTCCCTAATTGGTTAATCAAGGTAAATTTACCTGTGTTCAGATCTAACGTTTGTCCATCAATAATACCTTGCCCGTTATCTAGCCCTTCTGTTGTTAACAATACGGTTTTTCCGCCAATATCACCTTTATAGTTATCTAAAACACCCGTATTTAATTTTAGTTTTTGACTGGCCTGAATACCTTGATTATCTTGTGTATCCCGATTAATAAGCTTTTGTTTATTAGTATTTATTGTAATATTTAATGCGTGTATTAATCCTGAAGTATTATTCCAGCCTTGAGTCTCAGCAGTAAAATTCGCCTTAGTTGCTATTTGACCTTTTAGGTTATTGACTGTTTTTCCTTGTAAGTCAATTGTTTTTCTGGCATTAATAACGCCTTGAATATTATTAATATTTCCTGTTAGTAAATTTAATGCAATACGGCTAATTATGCCGCCTGAATGCTGGGTATTTTGATTATTTAATGTATATCCTTTGGTATCAATCCACATGTTACTTTCAGATTGGATACTACCTTCACTATTATCGATACCTTTTGCTGTAAAATGGAGCGTATCTTGAGCAAGAATAATGCCTTTTTTATTATTCGCCTCGTTACTCAACATTATATTTAATGTATTCGCACCAATTTCACCTTGCTGATTGTTCAATCGACCTGCTTGGATTTGACTATCTTCAGACGTAATAATCTTACCTGAATGATTATTCAGCTCATTCATTAAGGTAAGTGAAATATTTTTTTCAGCCTGTACAAGACCTTTTGAATTATCTAATTGACCTGCATCGATTTTATTCTGAGCAGTTGCAATTAATTTACCTTCAGTATTGATCAAGTCTTGTTGCGTTGTTATAGCAAGATCATTATTTAATGTTCTGATTTCGCCTTGATTATTATTAATTATACTTGCTTTAAGCGTTAACTGATCTTGAGTCTGGATTTTACCTTGTTGATTACTGAGTGTTTGTTTAACTGTAATAAATGTTGTCTTATCTCCTGTTTGCTTTAAGGTCGCATTATCATGATTCAGATTAGTTGCAGTAATAGTTATATTATCAGCCTGCGTTGTTGCTTTTTCTAAATCAAGCAGTTGACCTTGTAAAGATAAGTCTCCTGCTGATAATAATGTTCCCTCTCTTCCAGAAAGATGCTGGGTTTCTATAGCTAATAACCCTTGTTTGGGTAAAGAAATAATACCTTGCTGGTTATTCAGTTCGGTTGTTTTTACTATTAATTGATTACCTAAACTTTGAATATTTCCTTTTTGGTTTTTTAATATTTGGTTGTTAAAAGTCAGCACACCTCGTGCGTTAATTTCACCTTGTTGATTATTTAACTCATTTGCATTGAAAGATAATTCACGAGAGCCTGTTTGTGTAATTTTCCCCTTGGTATTATCAATCAATTGAGGTGCTGTAAGTGAAACCGTCTCACCTTTAATTTCACCGTGGCGATTTGAGATATAAGTACCCGCATCAAGCACTATATTTTCAGCATTAACCTGAGCTGAGTCAGAAGTTACGTGGCCTTCTGCCGCTTTTACTTGCAGTGATTTACCCTGAGTATGACTATTTGAAAGATCAATACTCTTAGCATTAAAAGCAATATTACTACTACTTAAATGTTGGCCCGCAGAATTTAATTCGTCCTTTATATTTAATGTCAACGTTGCAGGTTTTGAGATATTACTTTTATTATCAACGCCAGCACCTAACTGGCTTTTTTTCTCTGCTAAATAATTTTTAGCATCAATCTGAATATTTTCTTGTGCAAGAAATTTACCTGCTTCCGCTTGAGAAACAGTTCCTTTTGCATCAACTTGAATATTATTTTTAGCTTGTAACGTACCACTATTTGCTAAATGGTTTTCAACAGTAACATTTAGGTTTTGCTTACCAACGATAGATCCCTGATTGTTAAGGCTCGTTGTTTTTATATCTAATTCTGAATAAGATTGGATTTTACCACTATTAACTAACTGCCCATTTTCATTAAGAGTTAAACCACCAATATCAGCACCAATTTCTCCAGCATTATGTACACCTACACCATGCTCAGTACCAACAAGCTTTATTTTATTGGCATACATACCCCCAACCAGTGCAACATCGATTGCATAGTCAGTTTGTTTTTCAGCTTTATCATCTTGATTTACAATATTACCTTCGTTATCTAATATATTTTTCCCTGTCGTAATTTCTAATTTATTAGCTTGAAGACGTGAGTTTACTTCTACTGCTCGCGCTAAAATACGCGTGTAATCACTCGCTGTATCATTTAATCCATTTCCTGAAATAACAATTTTACCATTGTTAATTTCATATCCAGTGATTGCACCATCTTGCGTTAGTGCATTACCTGCAACTAATGTGGTATTTACTGCATTAATAAAGCCACAACCTTGGCAACTGATCCCTGCTGGGTTTGCAATAATAATTTCAGCACGTTGGCCTGCAACCTCAATAAAACCATTTAATTGGCTCGGATTTTGGCTATTAATTTCATTTAAAATAACTTTAGCTTCACCATTAACGAGCCAAGGATTGCCTGTTATCATTCCTGCTAACTGAGTTTGCGTATCTTGCAAACTGTTATTTAAAATTGCGCCCTTATTATCGACATCAAATTGTGTAAATTGGTTACGAGAAACACCATGTTGATTCGGTTGCTGAATGTTAACTTGAGCAAGCCCATTACTTGTTTGTAATACCGTTGCTTGTTGATTTTGGGGCGCATGTTGATCAGCAATAATTTGACTTGCTTGTGCTGAAAAACTCACTAATCCCTGCATTAACAGTAAAATAAAGGCCACACTATTAAGTGATGTACGAATAGGCGATGAAATAATATTATTTCGTTTATTATTTTCACCACTTGATTTAGTTAATTCAGAAACGACAACCATTAACTGTCGTGTACGATTATAAATAACGCGATAACATAATTTATTCATGTGTTAGATCCTTGCCATCAAGACAACAAAATTTTATTTGATTATTATTTTTTATTTAATATTTGAGTTAATTCTGTATTTAATAATTAAAATTAATACTAAATCCCAAATTAACATGATCCGTTTTAAAGCCATCAGGTTTAGATAATGGCGTGCCAATAAATGAATCATATTTTATTGTGGATGAAAATAACGAACCTTTTATACCCACAACACCACCAGCAAGATGTTTACCTAATAATCGAGGATTATCCGTATTTGTTTTTAACTCACCATAGTCCGCACCAAGGTAAATAAACTGTTCTGTTGCAGGATATCGCCAACTCAATGTATTTTGTAAAAACCAACCTTCATTTGCACTTAGCGTTCTTTCACCATCAAATCCACGAATAGACCAACGATTACCAATTGCAAATTGATCAATGGGGGTTAATGCATCGTGAGTCATTTGTTTGCGATAGCTTGCTTGGTATTTAAATTGCTGTTGGGCAATAGATATTGGAATATCTAATTCAGCTCGCCACGTTAAAATATTCGCTTTATCTGTTGCATAGTAATTATCAAGATACTTTTCTTCGTAAGCCGCCATTGAACCAAACCAGCGAGTTCCTTTTTGGTAATTTATACTACCGTCCAAAGTCCCAAAGCTAAAATATTGACGATGAGAGAGATTCACTAGCCAATGGCTCACTCGTCGGCGTTGTATTTCAATTTCGGTATTATCAATATAATTTCGTAATACTTTGGCTTGAACACCATAACGTAATGTTGTTTTACTATTTTGATTACGAAAGAGAATGTATGACACACCTGCATTAACGCTATCACTTTCTCCTGAATAGAGAATATCTTTAATGTGACCAGCTACTGTCTGAGAGTAATCATATTTAGAGACGTTAATATCGAATAACCAATAGCCCAAAGGCACTGAATAATGCGCCATAATATTTTGATTATTCTTACTACCAACAAAGTCTAAATCACGTTCTGTTGATAAATAGAACAAATCACTCAGCGCTAAAGGATTATCTAGTGCGAACATTAAACCACCTTGATAACGCCCTGTTGCAGGTGATCCGGCATCATTTATCCACAATGAAGTATGCCAGAAACGAGATTGTTTTCGTTTTATCACAATGTCGCTTTCGCCTGCATTTTCACCTGGCTTAATTTCCATTTCTGCACTAACAACCGGTAATCGTTGCAGATTTTCTAACCCTTGTTCAATATCTCGTAAATCAAGTAGTTGTTTTTTATGTGCAGGCATACTGGTATACAGCAAGGCGTATTTATCAGAGTCATCTGTAAACTTAACATTGCGAATAATGCCGGGAACTATTGTTAGATATAAAGTTCCGCGACTAATATCTTGTTCAGGTACAACAATACGCGTGGTGATCCACCCATGCATTAATAGCCGATTTTGCATACGAGTCACTAAAGCGTTTATTCCTTTTACCCCCAAACATTGTCCTATAAATTCAGTTTTTAAAAGGGATAAATTAACCCAATGGGGAATAACTTCGGCATTTGTTATTTCAATGTGCTCTATTTGGAAACAAAGCTTTTCTTCTGTCTTATTCTCTGTTTCTTCATATTTGCCAATATCAAAATATATATTAGGTATTTCAGGTGTTAATTGTTGGTAAAGCGCTTCTTGTTGGCTTTGATTATGCTGTTGTTGCTGATTAAAGATTTCAGTCGCTTTTTCAGAAGCATCTGCTGAAGATATGGGAATATTAAATAGCGTAAAAAACACCCATAAATTTAAAAAGAGTATAATTTTTTTCATATTGCGCAATAAATAGAGTGTGTGATTTTAATTGTATTTAAGATACATCTAATCTTTAGCATTATTAATATTAAAATATATAAAGTAAATATCAAAAAACGAATAACAAATAAAATACCGCAACTTTGACAATATAAAGATTAAAAAAATCAACTTATGTTAAAAAATTAGCCTTATATAATCAAAGAAATCACTTAATAAATTAATTAATATTAATCTTAATTAATTATAAAAATTAAAATAAATTGCACTTTAAATTAAATCATAGCCTTTTATTTAGTTTAAATAACTTGAATTGAAATAATTTATTTATTATTGAAATGTCTATTCGAGTTAAAATAAACTCTTAGCTTAAATCAATAGAAATAAAAACATCTTCCATAAAAAAGTGGACCTTAAGGTCCACTTTTATTTTTCTTTTCTAACTTTGTGATTTTTATCCACGGACAAAAATATTCACATCTACTTTTCCGCGGTATTCACCTGCTTTTGTCCCATCTGGTTTGCAAAGAGCCCATTTGATACCAAATATATCAGGTTGATTATTCCCCATATTGGTTCCACTTAGCTCAATATCAGTATTATTGAACTTTAATAAGTTGTTATTATTTTCATCAGCACATTTTAAGTTCGGTGTTGAAGTTTGCTTATAAGGTAATCCTATAACCCAAGGCTTTTTGTTAGATACAGTACCATTAATAGGAGCTAAGACTAATTTATTTACATTACTTGGATCTAAACTTCCCTCTTTAATCACCGCTGACATATTTACAGGGTTACCTGTACCACCACAGGATAATGTAAATACAGAGTCTTTAATGACTTCATTTGTAAATGTCATATTTTCATTAATTTGTTGATTAGATACCCCAGTAACAGCACAAGAACGTTTTACTGTTACATCTGCAATTACGTTAACTTGTGCAAAAAAGTCACCATTAGCACTCCGACCAAAACTACCTACATAAAAAGGAGTGCCTTTATACGTTAACTTACCTGGCGTTAAATTAGCATCAATATAAACAGGAAATGAACTTGGTGTTGTGACACTAACAACTTTTGAGCCACCACCAGGAACTGCTGTCGTTGCATAATTATGTGGCACAAAACATACATTAATGCTAGATGATTCTTCATCAACAAGATTAGTGTTCACCTGAAAAAATTGTCCAGAATAAGCACTTTGATAATTAGAACTAAAATTAGATAAACTGACATTGAAGTTAAATTGTGGTGTTACATAAACTGCCGTATTTGTATTATTGGCATGCGTTAATTTTAGACCGTATTTATTAGTTTGCCCTGGAATTTTAGAGACAAATGTAGCATCACATCTCGTTTTTGACTGACTTAAAGAAATAATCGCATACTTAGTATCCCAAGAAGAGTTACTGCTAGTATCATAAACAGGACTCCCAGGAAAACTACTAGTCCCAGTCAATGTACCATTTATATATTGAACTTGAGTGGGGCTAATATTCATATCAATTACCCCAGTTAAGTTTAATGTCATAGCACCCCTATCTGTTCCAGCTAAAACATTAAATGACGAAGTCATTAATACTGAAGTTAGTGATGCCATCATTAAATTACGCATTTTCATTGTTATGCATCCACCTATAAAATAAGGATTATTTTTTATTGGCAAGAAAGAGATAAAATTCTTATTGGTTGCTTACTATTGACTTCAATATCGCTTAAGCCATTATATGAAACGTTGCAACTTTGCTGGTTTTTATTACCCCATTTCACTAACAGTGTGCCATTATCAGGAAGTCCACTCATATAAAGCTGGCCATTTTCACCAACAATACCTGTATTCAAATCATTAGGATTATCAGCATCAATTAACGTAGCAATAGCGCCAAATGGGACAACACTTTTATTCTGAGAAAGATTTAAAATAGCCTGGAAACCAATCTTTGTTTTAAAGGTAACCTTAACAATAGCGCCTTTTGTCGGAACTACATTTTGAGATGTGGATTGTAGAGTCGTATTATCAGGCAATGTATTTACATTTAATGCAATTGTGTTTTGGCGATATTCTGTAAGATACGGTGATAACGCATATCCCTGTCCATTAATCGCACCATTTCCTGAACTTAATTCAGTGCCTTTTGCTCCAGGTGCTTCAACAATGGCCATACTATTGCCCATACTTCTACCTAGCAATAAACCACCTGAATGTAAAAGTAAACCACCATTCATGCTGCCATTAACATTATAATAGTCACTTGAATAATTATAATTTAGAGAGGATGTACCGTAGTTACCTGAATAATTAGCATATGCTGAGCCATTATTAGATTGGCCTTGGTTAGCCCAAGATTGAGAAATACCATAAGATAAGGAGTTATCAAATGCACTACCAGATAATCCGACTTGCTGGTTAGTTCTTCCATTATTATCATGGTTTATCATGTAAGTACTATTAAAATTGCTGAGCGCAGGCGAATTACTAAACACACTAAATGGAACGCTCACATTAAAACTAATTTGCCTATTTTCAGGCCAGCTATCATCTGATTTTATTCTATCAATACTGTAATTAACGCCAAAGTTAATACCACGAATATTGCCATTATATCCTGTCGTAAGTTGAGTAACATTCTTATCTTGTTCCCAATAATTATAACGGCTACCAGATAAATAAATACTACCGTACTGACCTAATGATTGTGATAATGACGTTGTAAAACGACTTTTTTCTCGTTCACCTAACCACGGTGAAGTACCTTCTTTTAACCGATAATCTTCCGTATTAAATTGATTAAAATCGTAATAATCTTTAGTTGAAAAACGTAATGCCGTTAAGTCAACAGAGGTTCCTGTCGTGGTCATATTCTTAGAATAGCGAAATCGATAAGATTGCCCATTTTGGGAGCCAATTGTATTAAAGTCAGCATGAGCATGTGTGATATCTGTAGACAGAGCCCCCCAATTACCTAATGAAATTCCTATCCCAGAAGAAATAGCGTAATAATCTTTCGCACCTAATAACCCACCATAAAGAGTAACATCATGAGGTAAACCATAAATACCACTGGCAAGTAGAAAATCTGCTTTTTTAGAACCAACCGTTGTGCCACCATCAAATCGTCCAGTACTAATTTCATATTTCCAACCACCCGGTCTTAGCATTACGGGTAATGATGAAAAAGCAACTGTAAATGTCCTTTCTGAACCATCTTCTTCTTTCACTGTGACATCCAAGTTCCCTCCTGAGCCACTCGCGTAAAGATCAGTTATTTTAAATGCGCCGGGTGCAACATAAGTTTGATAAATAACATTCCCATTTTGTCGGATAGTAATTTGGGCATTAGATTGAGCAATCCCACTCACATCTGGAGCAAAACCTTGTTGACTCGCTGGCAACATCTGTTCGTTAGAAACTAAACGCATACCTTTCATTGGTATACTATCAAAGACATCATTTCCGGTTGTAGTTTCACCAATAATAAATTCCGATCGTAAAGAATAAAGATTACGAGAAAGATATGTATTAGAAAATTTATTACTATTATTACTTTGAGTCTCTACATTATTTGAATTTCGGGTATACGTCTGTGTCATTGTCGAACGTAAACGCCAATCATAAAGATTAAAACCAGCTCTTAGTTGAGCAAAGAAATTATCATTTTTTTGTTTTCCATTATTATTAACTTTATCAAAATGGCTATCGTTAGAAGAATGTCCTCCACTAAACATATAATTGATAAACATGGCAGAAACACCACTATCAAAAGAGGCGGGATCAATATAGCCAACAACATCATTGGACATAACAATTTGAGGAAAACTAGTGATTAGTTTTAATTCTGCTAAATTTACTTTTATTAATGCATCAGGAATATATTCATTAATATCATAAATCACTTGATCGCTTTTTAACATATTTAACTTAGGTATCACCTTCGTATTAACACCTAATTCATCTAATAACTCTCGTGTTATTTCAGGCACTACTTTATTATTAGGCCCTTTTACCAAATTAATAATGAACTCACCATTATTATTACTATTGACATAAACTAATAAAGATATTTTACCTTCAGGTAACGCATCTTTTTGTGAAAATTGGCTTAAATCAATTTCATTTGCAGATGCACCTAATTGCCCATCAAGTAATGCAGGATCAAAATAATCCTCTGCAAAAGAATTAAATGAGAACAAAATAAGTGATGTAAAAAAACTGTATCTAAACATTGTCATTGATTTATTCATTTTTACACTCTTAACCTTTAGCTTTATAAAAACATATATTTTTATAAATTTATTAATTTACTGTTTTCATTTTTTCATCTAATGGGAACATAAACTCATCTAATACTTGCCAATGAATAGATGTAACATTTTTTTTATTAAAAAATAAGTATTCTTGTGTACCAAATGGAGGTACATTTTTCGATAACTCTTGCAGCTCGATCTCTTTTCCATTTATTTTTATTGTGTTAAAAGCCAAATAAATAGGTGAATCATTTTTAGCAATTATCTTATTACCATCAATTGATAATGATAATTTTTTTTCTGCATCTTTTATTTTTATACCTTCAAGAGATTTTGGCCGATAATAGACTTTAAAGTTTAATGCTCTAATAAAGTTCATCTGCACATTTGGAGTTTCTTCAGATGTGGATGGTATTAATCGAAATTGAGAAATATAAACACTCTCTCTATCTGTTGGTAATGCACTTTCTGAGCCAGTAAACTTAATTACCCACTCATAGTATTCTTCAGGTTCTATTTTTTGTAACAGAGGAGTTAAAATAAAAGGAGGGTTTTCTTTTTTATCAATTAATTGTAAACCCGTGGATTCATCTAACCATCTCATACTCGCTTGAACGAGATACGCTTTTTTTTCATTATTTCTTAAGCCGATAGAAATGCTTTTACTACCTTCATTATATGTCATTCTTTGTAATGAAAATTCAAATGCATTATTAGCAGACCATGCTAATTGGCAATAAAAAAAACCTAATATCAAAGTAGTAATAGAAAAAACACGACTATTTAAAACATTCATTTCATTAGTCCTTATATTTGAATTCTTTTGATAATTCACCATAGTCGTTAATTACATGCCAACTAGCTTCTTTTATTGATAACTCTACCAATTCAGCTTTGCTATAAGGTGCTAACAAGAGAGTTTTATTATATTTTTCATTATTAACTTTAATTGATGTTAATGTCATATAATATGGCGTTGGGTTATCTAAAAACCACTTTCCTTCCTTTTTTTTAATAAAAATTTTTTTGTAATCTTGTTCTGAAGGCCTTGTTATATTTTCAGGTCGATAAATTACTTTAATCACAAAATTAGTTATTAATACTAATTTTGATTCCTGTGATTCACTTTCATTAGGTCGTTTAGTAGAAGGGATAATTTTTGTATTCAAATAAAAGAGTGACTCTTTTTCATTGGGTAAATCTTGAGTATCTTTTAATAAAATACGTAAAGATGATACGCTCCTATTTTCTAAACGAAACACAGGAGGAGTAACGATAAAATTAGATGACAAATTTCCATCAATTTTTTCAGTAACGCCAGCTTGTATTAAATAAGGTTGATTATCATCATTAGAAATATATATACTTTCACTTGAACTACCTTCAGAAAAAATAACGCGTGTTTTTCCTAAACTAACCCCTTGAGCGTTAGCGTTAAAATAACTAAAGGCTAATATTAAAATCATGGAAATTTTTATAATAAAATTATTCATATAATATCTTAATCAACGATATACGAAAAAGTTAACGTTGCCGAAAACTCTCCAGATTCGGGATCACAAACTGTGGGATCTTTGCATTTGACATAGGTATAGAGTGTTTTTTCTAATTTATCTTTACTTATGTTATTCCAAACCGTATCTTCAGATTTAAAAAAATCCGTATTAATATTAGATTGAGCAACATTATTTTTACTTGATACTCTGATACCAAAACTTTTATTGAGATCATCATTAAAAGTAATCGTATTTAAAGTACTTTTTGCCTTCATCGTCACATAAGTATCAAAAAAGTCATTCGTTTTACAGTCACTCAATAATACCTTTATTGGAATAGGTTCTATAAGATTATTTTTAATTTTATTCGATTGAATACTACCAAAATCAACTTCATTGTTACTTGTTCCTGAAACTGAGAGCTTACAGGTCTGTTTATCAATCGTCACTTTAAAATCAAATTCAACACTTTGAGCACTGAAACTAATAAAGAGTGCTGGTGTAATAAATAAACTTAACAAACTCCTTTTCAATAGAAATATATTCATATTTACTTTCTCAAGGTTGTATAAGTGTTAATGCTAATATTGCTTTTAGCGTACCGGGATTAACCGCTGAACTGTCTTTCTTAACGAGCTCGACTTCAAAATCTTTATTTTTATTACCATTTCCCGTTGTAATATAAACAGAACTTGTTCCAGAGTTAAAATTAATTAAAGAACAATGATCACCTTTACAGTCGTATAGAGCAAAACTCGCATTAGTTGGATTATTCATCGGCGATATTTTGTTATTTGCAATTTGTGTTCCAGATCCCGCTTTTATAACAACTTCCATATCTGGTGTTTCATTAACATAATCTTGACAAAGATAGTTAACAGAAAAAGGTATTTTGTTTTCTTCTTTTACACCTATTTCATCAACATTTTGCATTAATGTTGATTGAGAAAATTTCACTGTTTGGTCTGATAAAGTAAAAGCACATGTACCTTTTGTTACTGAGCCTTTTACGATGACAACCGCAGAATCATCAACAGCGCTATATCCATAAAAAGAGATACAAGTTAATAATGCGCCCAATACAATTGGTTTAAAATGTGGCTTTATGTTCATTAAATCCACCTAAATCATCTATTGTACGCCATTGAACACTTCCTTTATTTACACCTGTAGGTAAGGCATATTTTATCGAGCTATAAGGTGCGATCATGGCATTGTTATTAGCCAAACTAACATCTAGCTTTATATTGTTGACAGAGAACCCAGCAAAATTGATGTAATAAGGGGAATTATTGACTACCTTTAATTGTTTTCCTTCCACACTGAATCCTAATTTCTTTTGCGCATCTTCTGATGTCATCGGTAAGTTTTTAGGTCGGTAGAAAAACTTTATGACATTATCAAATCCTACACTTAGGCCTGCTGTATCAGAATTATTGCTTTGTCCAGGGATCATCTTTGCATGAAAATAAAAGATACTTTCTCTATCTTTCGGTAAAGAATTACTCATGGCATAAATTTTCACTTCATGCCTTGATAAACTATTAATTCTAAAAAGAGGAGGAGTGACTTGAAATACAATTGGGTTTTCATCAGAGGAAATATAGGCTTGTACCAAATAATTTATTTTTGGTTCTTCATTACGAACGATGACACCTACACTATTCTCACCTTCAGGATAAATAATACGTGTAGCGTTTAAACCCACTCCTTTAGAATAAGCAAATGGAGATATAATCATTAGTAAAATAACAAAAAATTTTCTTATTCTATTTGTAATTTTAATCATTATATTTCTTCTTTAATGAGAGGCTCTATTAGATAGAGCCTCTAAAAATTAAGTAATATTAGTTATAAGCAACAGTAAAAGTAACTGGTACTTTTAATTCATCACTTGTTACTGCACCATTTGTTAAATACAGACCAGCAGTCATCGGAATACGACCAGTGCCGTCTTTAATGATCTCTTGTCCTAATTTCAGACCTGTTTCAACATTTGGTTTAACTAAAGTATTACTTGCTGTTGCTAACAATTTTACAGCTAAAGAAGCTGCTGTTGCGTTAGCAAACATTTCAGAATCAAAGTTTGATTTATTACCACGAGCATAAAGATTGATTGTTCCATCAGCTGCTAATGCTGCTGTACAATTAGAAAGCTCTAAATTAAACGTCTTGTTATCTCCTAATTGATCACCGACGTTTTTGCCAGTCACTTCATCACTTGTGAAGGTTCCCCAATCAATTCTAGAACCTTCTGTTGTTGAAGAAACATCACAACTTGCGGCACGAATTAATGCTTCGAATGACACCGTTGTGCCCTGTGTTGCAGCAAAAGCATTACCTGCAACCATAAATCCAGACAACACGATAAACGGAGCAACTTTCTTAATTAAAGACATATTGTTACCTTTCGTTTTTAAATAAATCGCCTATTGGAATTAGTATTATTCCCTTAATCATCTTAATTAGATGTGAATTAAGAAAATATATTTTCTAATCCTAATTAAAGAGTAGCACAACAATCAAAATTTACTCATAGAGTAAGTTTAAATTACATAATGATAATTATTTAAAATACTTTATTTATAAAGTGTTTTCTTTATTTTCAGGATATTTAACTAATCTTTAATTGAGTATCAATATAATACTTAAAAAATAAAAAAATATATTTATATATATATAAAGTTTGTTTTTCATATATATAGATATGTTCAAACTAATATAAAAAATTATTTAATTTAACTTAAATAAGTAAATACACCTAACTATAAATACTTAAGAAAAACCCTAGATACCACATAAAATTATTTTTAATTTTTTTATTTAAATGAGTAAATACACTTAATTTTACTGTATGCAAATAAATCAATTGATTATTTATTATACTGATCGATTCTAGCACTGTTTATTCAATGCCAAAAAAAATGGCCTCATTGCTGAGGCCATTTTATTTATCATTATGACAATTCTTAGAATATTACTTTTCTGGCATTTGTGGCATTGGTCGACGGAATCGACGTGTGATCCACACCATATAAAGTATACCAATTGCACCCCAGACAAGGCCTAATTCCATAGAACCTGGTTCAAGGTTTATCCACAAGACACCCATTGTCGCAGCACCAATGATAGGTAATATCAGGTAATTAATGTGATCCATTAATCCTTTATTACGGCGTTCGCGAATATAGAACTGTGAAATAACAGACAGATTCACGAAAGTAAACGCAACTAACGCACCAAAGTTAATTAATGCAGTTGCAGTCACTAAGTCAAAGAACACGGCACCTAACGCTAAGAACCCCACCAATAGCACGTTAAAAGCCGGTGTACGCCATTTAGGATGTACGTAACCAAATGTCTTCTCTGGGAATACGCCATCGCGCCCCATAACATAAAGTAAACGTGCAACACCTGCGTGAGCCGCCATACCGGATGCTAATACAGTCACACATGAGAACACTAAAATAATGGACTGGAATAAAGCACCAGCAACATACAGCATTATTTCAGGTTGTGACTCTTCTGGGTTCTTGAATCGTGAAATATCTGGGAAATACAATTGTAAAAAGTAAGAAACAGCAATAAAGATAATCCCACCAATCAGCGCAGTTAAGAAAATCGCTTTAGGGATAACTTTACCTGCATTTGGTGTCTCTTCTGATAATGTACTGATACCGTCAAAACCTAAGAATGAGAAACAGAGTATCGTTGCTCCGGTTATCATAGGTATAACTTCAGCATCAACAGACGCAAACGGTCTAAAGGTCCATAACTCCCCTGCACCTTCTCCGTTATATACACCGTGAATAAGTAGTCCAACAAACACAACCATTACTGCAACTTGTACAATAACAATTGCTGTATTTAAGTTAGCAACAACGTTAATACCACGTAGGTTAAAGAACGTCATTAAAGCCACTAAACCAAATACAAAGATCCACGGTTCAACGCCCGGGAATATTGCTTGTAAGTAGATTTTCGCCAATAAGATATTGATCATTGGCATAAATAAATAGTCGAGTAAAGATGACCAACCTACCATAAAGCCAACATAAGGACTCATGGATTTTTGAGCATAAGTATACGCAGAGCCAGCTGAAGGAAAACGCTTAACTAATTTTCCATAGCTTACAGCTGTAAACAAAATTGCAATCAATGCAATCGCATACGATGTTGCTACGTGACCATTGGTAATGCCAGAAACGATACCAAATGTATCGAAAATAGTCATAGGCTGTAAAAAAGCAAGCCCCATCATGACTACCTGCATTAGTGTCAAGGTTTTACGTAGTTGAACTCGATTGTTAGCACCAGTTTGGTTAGTGCCGATAGAGGAGATGACGTTATCTGACATTAGCGAACCCTCCCATAACCTCGGCTTGAGTATTAGATAAACTCAACCGACAGTTACTGGGAAGACTTCGCATCTGCCTATAAACAGAATAGAATGAAGTTTTTAAGGATGTGTATGTGTTTAGGAGACGCCGTGCTCCGTAGTCATCGTTGCCCGCAGTGCCGTTAGGCCCAACTGCGAAAGAGAATAAATGTACCATATTAGCATTCCTCTATCATGACAACCCTTTCTCTAAGGGGCTGGCTGCTAATCAAATTATGTTATCTATTCAGACTCAAATGAATCTGACCTCTTGGTGTAGTAATAAGTAAAAATGCAAAAAAAAACCGATGCACTTTAAACGCATCAGTCATATTTTTAGTGGGCGCATTTTGCACGTCTCAGACTTAAATAGCAATACATTTTCATCAAAAAGCCCCCTTTTTTTACGATCTTTTCAATTCGCAAACTAAGTCAACATATAACGCCACATTTTATTAACAACAATTGTAATTTTATCACAATTATTAAGCTTTAAATATTTCGAAAGTCTTTGCTATACCGAAAGGAAGAAAAACATAATGCATTGATAAATAAGAATTAAACTTTATAACAAAATTTATATCATCAATAGAATATCAAAATAAAGCATTTAAAATACATTAATAAGATTAATGCTAAGAAATTGTTAACTCATACTACTTTTTACCCTAAAAATTAGACTTTTAATAAAAAATGTCTATTTTTTAACAGCCTGTTTTATATAAATAAAAAGTAAGAGAATAAATTAAGAAAAAAACGGCAGATACTAAGTAGAAATAACAGCCTAATACTCAGAATAAAACGATGAATAAGATGAATTATTGAGCTAAATATAGATCTCAGTATTTAAATTTTCCAGTACTAATTTTGAGCAAATAAAAAATAAGAGATAAAAAAAGACTCCATAAATGGAGTCTTAATGACACAAACTGAGGGTGAAAAATTAGAAGTTATAGTTCAAACCAATATTATAACGACGACCTTCTAAAGTAGTATTAAAATGTTCTTGGTCAATACGGCGATCTAACACGTTATAAACACCACCAATAACATTTAGTTGCTTGGTTAAGCTGTAGCTGGTACCAATATCAACAAACGCATAAGAAGGCGTGCCATGTGACATAGAAGTACGTGATAAGTAATCAGAGGTTTTACCACGGAAGTTAATACGTGCCCACGTTTCCATTTCTGGCATTGTTTCCCAATTTAAGGTCGCGTTAGCCATATGACGTGGTTGTTTATTTAATGGCTTACCTTTGAAATCACCGCTTTTTTGTTCAGTGTCCGTAAAGGTGTAGTTAGCCGCAAAATTCCACTCTGGTGATATTGTCCAGTTAAAGGTCGCCTCAATACCACGCATATTCGCTTTATCTACGTTAGTTCTATCACTAACAAAGTCATAAGGTTTCCCATTATTGCCAACACCGTCTGCTAATGTACAGTCACGAAGATCCGTCATTTTAGAACCGTCTTTATTTGTACGGCTGTCACAACGGCGATCTTCCATAATCTTATCTTTAAAGTCGGTATTAAAAAGACCTAAACTTGCCGTCAGATTTTCACGGTTATCCCAGATAATTGAAATTTCTTCAGTGACTGACTTTTCAGGTTTCAAACTTGGGTTACCATAAATAACAGCATCATAATTACCGCCACCCGTACCTTGACCCCATGATGCCGTTGCTTGGCGTAGATCCGGTGAACGATAACCGGTAGATACTCCACCTTTTAATGTCCACTCATCAGCAAGATGCCATACACCGTATACTCTAGGTGTCCAGTGAGTACCAAAGTTCTCATCTTTATCCATACGTAAGCCACCCGTTAAGGCGAAATCGTTAGTCATTGCCCACTCATCTTCAGCAAATAACGCCCAACTATAACGATCTAGCTTATTACCACCTTTAATTTTATTACCTTCGTCTTTTAGCTCTTCATAACGATATTGTGCTCCCACACTTAATGTATGGTCACCTAACATAAAGACGGTTTGATTACGCACTGTTGTGTCGTCATAATCCATTTTACGAGATGGGTTACGGCTTTCATCACGCTGAACATACGTATTCATCGTACCAAAGTCATAAACACCATCATGAGTTAATGCATAGTGTGTTAATTCATAGTCGGTAAAACTGCTTTCAGGCGCTTTTCCTCGGCTAGGTAAACCTGACTTAGAATGCCAAACACGAGAATCACGATGTTGATTATCTTTTTTAAATTCAAAATCAATCGTATTTTGCTCATCTGGTGTCCAACTTAATGTACCACCGCCTGATGCCGTAATTTGACGGTTATAACCATTCACAATTTTGTCTTCACTACGATGTGAATATTGACCTTGAATTTTCAAGCCTAAGACATTATCAATTAATGGACCTGCTGCATAAAAACTACCTTGGTTAGTATTACCTGAGTCTTTACGCTCTGTAATAGTACTATCTCCACGTAAGCTAAAGTTCCACTCTTTTTGCGCTTTACGAGTAATAATATTGATAACCCCACCCATTGCATCTGAACCATATAGAGAAGACATTGGGCCACGTACAACTTCAATACGTTCAATAGCAGGTAAAGGCGGTAACCAACCTTGTTCAATACCAGAGTTATCACTATTAGGGCGCGTTTCACGCGATGCAACACGCTTACCATCAACCAAGATCATGGTATATTTTGGATCCATACCACGAATACTGATATCAGAACTACTTCCACCGCCTGTTACTAATACGCCGGGTACATCTTTTAATGCGTCAGTCACATCACGGTAAGATTTGGTTTCTAATTGTTC
This sequence comes from Proteus sp. CA142267, assembly GCF_003336825.1. NCBI lineage: Bacteria > Pseudomonadati > Pseudomonadota > Gammaproteobacteria > Enterobacterales > Morganellaceae > Proteus > Proteus sp. CA142267. The sequence continues at coordinate 26,162 of NZ_QPMG01000012.1, forward strand.
ACGAGTGAGAACAGAAACCGATGCAGGTGCATCTTCAACGGTTTGTTTAAACCCTGAAGCGGTTGTTACAAGCAGTTTTTCTACATTTTCTGCTGATGCAGTCATAACAAAACTTGATGCAATAGCAGCAACAACGCCAAGTACGATTTTATTTTTATTTAACACTACCATTCCCGATTCTCCAAGAACATATATTCTTTAAGTTTTATATAGATGGATATATCGACAATTGCTCAGAAATTAGGGTAATAAATAAATTTAATTACCCTTAGTTATTTTAATATTATTTTTATATCCCTATTTACTGCATCCCTATATTTATTTCTTTTCTCTTTCTCGTTTACTTCTCTATATTTTATCCACTAAACCATCAATAATAATTTGAGGTATTCCTTGTGAACAATATTCCAATCTACCTTGAACACCATAAACATCAGCAAGGCTTTGTGCCGTGATAACCTTATCTGGCGCACCCTGTGCAATTAATTGTCCTTGTTTTAACATTAATACATGTTCCCCATGTCGCAAGGCGATATTAATATCGTGAACAACGACAACAGTAATAATATTTCTACGGTGCGTTTCTTTAGCGACTAAATCCATTACATGGTATTGGTAATTAAGATCTAATGCGCTTAATGGCTCATCCAATAATAATAAAGAAGGTTGTCTAATTAATGATTGAGCAAGCCCAACTAATTGTTTTTGACCACCCGATAATTCATCTAAATATCGTAATGCTAAATGCTCGATACCTAATTGGCGTAATAAGTGCATTACCTGAGCTTCACTATGTTCATTATGTAATCCACCTGAAGCTCGCTGTGCCACAATAATGGATTCTAAAACATGCAAATGAACACCCGCGGGTAATGTTTGTGGTAAATAGACCACATTTTGAGCACGTTGTGCAAAATTCATCGACGCAAGATCGTTGCCATCTAAACTGACAACACCTGATGATTTATTTAATCCCGCCAACGCCCTTAATAACGTTGATTTTCCGCTACCATTTGGTCCCAATAATACAGTAACCTTTCCTTTTGGTAATGGCTCTACATCCAGTGCCTTAATGATAAGATGTTTAGCATATCCAGCACTAAAATCTTGGATCTTTAATCCTTCCATCATTAGATATTTCCCCTATGACGTAAAATCATACTGAGGAAAAATGGCACGCCCACCAGCGATGTCACAATACCCACAGGAATAATGACACCAGGTATTAAATTTTTAGAAGCAATTGATGCCAATGATAAAATTAAAGCGCCAATTAATGCACTTGCTGGTAAATAGAATCGATGATCTTCACCAAACATCATGCGAGCAATGTGAGGTGCAACCAAACCAATAAAGGCAATGGGCCCAACAAAGGCAACTGCAAGCGCTGTTAAAATACTAATACGCAGTAATGAACCTAATCTTAAACGCTTTACATCAATACCAAAGCTAATCGCTCTATCTTCACCTAATCGCAATGCAGTTAATTTCCATGAGCTCATCCATGAAATCACCATAATGACCGCAAAAGCACCCGCCATAACACCGAGTTTTACCCATGTTGCACGCGCTAAACTTCCCATAGTCCAGAAAACTAGACCTTGGAGCGTATCTTCTGTCGCAATAAATTGCATCATTGAGACTAATGCATTAAAGGTAAACACCATGGCTATACCAAACAGTACAACGCCAGATGTTGGAACACGTGTCCAGCGAGTTATTCCGTCTAATAATAAGGCTGATAATAATGCAAAGAGAAACGCATTCGCCGAAATAAACCATTGGTCAGGAATGCCGGGAATACCAACACCTAAAACAATCGCCAATGCAGCACCAAATGAAGCGGCATTTGATAAACCCAATGTGAATGGACTTGCTAACGGGTTATTTAAGATCGTTTGCATTTCTGCACCAGCTAATCCTAGCGACATCCCTACCACAACCGCCATTAAGGCATAAGGTAAGCGGATATCCCATACAATCACTCGAGAACCCGCATCAACAAGTTCAGGCTGAAAAAGGGTTGTTAATAGTTTATCAAGCGATAAACCAGAAGGCCCCATGGTGAAATCTAACACCACTGAACCACAAATAATTAAAACGATAACTCCTAACCATAGCATGCGTTTATTCATCATTCTTCGATAATGGGCTTTCACATTATCTGATGCATTCTTTTCATGCTCTTGTGTGGCGAGTCTCTCTGACATAATGCTCATATCAATTGTTGTACCTAGTTTTTTTTCTGCGTTGTTCTGTTCTTACCAACCCATTAAGTAAGCAAAAACATACCGTACAACCCATCAACTGTTTTTTATGTACAAAAAACCAATTATTAATTTGAGACCAATTATTCAACAAAGAAGTAAGTCGCCAAATTATTATACGGTGAATCATATTCGCTGTGTAATTTATTATATGGCGATAAACTGTTGGTTGGCTATATTGAGCACTAGAAGGGCTAATTATTATCAGACTCATTACATTAAGCATATTATTTACAACTAATAGCGCCATTATTTTATTTTTCAGCAAATAAACCATGTGCTAACAATAAGGCAAATAATAATAATTATCAATGCGATTGACGATATAATTAAAGTTTTTGCATGTCTTTTATAATTGACAGGTCAAAAAATAAAAAAACGCCCGTTTTACAGTGATCTCAATCACAAAAACGGACGTTTTAATAGCTTGATTTATAGGTTATTTTTTATTCGCAATATGTGTTGGAAATTCCATTTCGTTATAACGAATAAAGCGGGTTTTCTTCACAATCTTATAAGTAAACCAAATTAATAAGAATAATGGGATACCAATATAGGTTGCAATTGCACCATACCAATCAATCGTATCTTCTAAGAAAGCTTGGTAATTTTGACCTAATGTAATAATTAAACACAATATAAAGGCAAAAATAGGGCCAATTGGGAAGAAGCCGGAGCGATAAGGTAAGTCATTTAAATCACGACCTTGTGCAATATAACCTTTACGGAAACGATAGTGGCTAATCGCAATACCTAACCATGCAATAAAACCAGTCATTCCTGAAGTATTCAATAACCACAAGTAAACAGTTTGGTTTCCGTACATTGAACTTAGAAAACATAGGCCAGCAACAACCGTTGTTGCATAAAGCGCATTGCGTGGCACACCATTTTTAGACAATTTACCAAAGCATTTTGGTGCTTTGCCTTCTCTTGCTAATGTAAACAGCATACGCGTTGATGCATACATGCCTGAGTTACCAGCAGAAAGTACTGCCGTTAAGATAACTGCATTCATGATAGCTGCTGCAGATAATAATCCCGCATTTTTAAAGACTAATGTAAATGGACTAACGCTAATATCACCTACATCATTACGCAGTAAATTAGGATCAGTGTAAGGGATAATTAAGCTAATAATTAAAATCGCGAAGATATAAAACAGTAAGATACGCCAGAACACTTTACGTACAGCTTTGGGAATATTTTTAGCCGGATCTTTAGATTCACCCGCCGCAATACCAATTAATTCTGTACCTTGGAATGAGAAACCAACAATCATGGCAACACCAATCATGGCAGCAAATCCACCCGCAAAAGGTGCATCACCAATTTCCCAATTATGCCAACCTGCGTTTTCGGCACCTTTCATAATGCCAGTGATCATCGCAATACCCACAATAATAAAGATAATTACTGTGGAAACTTTGATCAAAGAGAACCAATATTCTGCCTCACCAAACCCTTTTACAGAGATATAGTTGAGTAAGAAAATAACACCAAGGAATAAAGCACTCCAGATCCAACCATCAACATCAGGGAACCAATAGAGCATCACTAATTGTGCAGCAACAAGGTCAACAGCAATTGTAACTGCCCAGTTATACCAATAGTTCCAGCCTAATGCGAAACCAAAACCTTCTTCTACATACTTAGAGCCGTATGTTGAGAATGAGCCGGAAACAGGCATAAATGCGGCTAATTCCCCAAGGCTTGTCATTAGAAAATAGACCATTAGTCCAATTAATGCATAAGAGAGTAATGCCCCACCCGGCCCTGCTTGAGCAACAGTTGCACCAGATGCGACAAAAAGTCCTGTACCAATTGAACCACCAATAGCGATCATCGCTAAATGTCGCGCTTTTAACTCTCGGCGCAAAGTGCGTACTGCGCCCGAACCAGCAGTACTATTTTGTTGTTCTGACATAACATTCCACTTTTATATTCACTTTTCTAACGAGGATTGTAGCAAATCTGTCGTTCGTGAATAGCAAGGATCTAGGATTATAAGATACCTTCATGATCGGGCGTCAATTATTAGCAATTTATGAAAAATTGCCGATTAAGTGTTCAGCATTACAATATGTCAGGAGTTTTTTCAGTGCATCAGAGACATGTTTTTGGCGATGATAAACCAGATATAGGGTACGTTGTAATGCCAACCCTTCTACTTTTATCTCTTTTAATGAGCCATTATTAATCTGCTCTTCAATCACTCGGCGAGATAAACAGCTGATCCCCATTTCATACATAACGGCATGTTTTATTGCTTCTGAGTTACCTAATTCCATTTCAATGCGATAACCTGGTAAAGAAGCAAATAGAAGATGGTTAAGCACATCTCGAGTTCCTGAACCATTTTCTCGTAAAATCCAAGGGGCTGACTGCAAATCAGTTAAAGTCACTTTTGATGCTTTAGCTAACGGATGATCGGGTGAGCAAAAAATAACCATTTCATCTAAAAGCCATTTCTGGCTAATCAGTTCGGAACTTTGACAAGCACCTTCAATTAGCCCTAAATCAACACGGAATTCGCTCACTAACTTAACGACTTCTTCGGTATTTCCAATACTCATTTCTAGCGGAATATCAGGATAATTACGATGAAAATTCCCCAGCATTTGAGGAAGAATATAATTACCTATTGTTGTACTTGCAGCGATGCGCAAAGCACCATTCCCAGCTTGAAATAATTGCTCAACTTCAGTTGCTCGTTCGAGTAAAGATAATGCTCTGGGATAAAGTAATCGTCCATGTTCATTTGTGACAAGCCGTTTTCCCACTCTATCAAAAAGCTGCACACCTAGTTGGCTTTCGAGATCAGTTAAAGAAGCACTGACAGCAGATTGAGATAAAGCAAGCTGTTGTGATGCTTGCGTTGTAGAACCACTCTTGAGAACTTCAGTAAAGACTTCCAGTTGCCGCAACGTAATTCGCATATCCATTCCACCTTTGAGCTGTCATTGTAATAACATACTATCCACAAACCAGTAACATACCAAGTACATTTAAGAAAATACACATATATTAGTTTTACTGGTTATTATTATAAAAATAATGAGTTTAATAAATAAGATTACTTGTTATATGCTTATGCAAAATTCATATAAGCAAGGTTTTTCTATGTCAGAACAAAGTCAACCTATTACATTGGCGAAAAAATATTTCACTCCAGTCTATCGCTGGCTTCCTGGTTTATTACTAACAGGCGTATTAACTGCGCTTGCTATTTATATTGGTGATATTCCTTGGTTTTCGAGCATGGGTTTAGGCGCATTAACGCTGGCGATCCTATTCGGTATTATTGTAGGTAATACCTTTTATCCTGTTGCAAAGCCTTATAGTGATGAAGGTGTCAAATTCGCTAAACACTATTTATTACGTACAGGTATTATTTTGTACGGTTTTAGGCTGACTTTTCAGCAAATTGCAGATGTAGGTGCAACAGGTTTAATTATAGATGCCATTATGCTGACATCGACTTTTCTTATCGCTATGTGGATTGGACGCAAATATTTCGGCTTAGATGAACAAACTGTTATCTTGATTGGTGCGGGTAGTAGTATTTGTGGTGCTGCGGCTGTTATGGCGACAGAGCCTGTTGTTAAAGCACAAGCAAGCCAAGTTGCCGTTGCGGTTTCTACTGTTGTGATTTTCGGAACTATCGGTATTTTCCTTTACCCTTGGTTCTATCATTTAAATGCATTTGCAGGCTGGTTACCCTTTACCGAAGAAACCTTTGGTATTTTCTCCGGCTCAACTATTCACGAAGTCGCTCAAGTCGTCGCTGTAGGACACTCAATTAGCCCTGATGCTGAAAATGCTGCGGTTATTAGTAAAATGATCCGCGTAATGATGCTAGCACCATTCTTAATTATTCTTTCAACTTATTTAAGTAAGAAGAAAAGTAAGGCAAACAATGGTGCACAAGCGACTGAGAAAAGCCCAATTACTATTCCTTGGTTTGCCGTATTCTTTATTTTAATGGCGGGTTTTAACTCTTTAAATTTAATTCCAGCGTCTATTGTTAGTTACATTGTGACTATTGATACCATTCTCTTAGCAATGGCAATGGTGGCATTAGGTTTAACAACACATATTAGCGCTATCCGACAAGCAGGCGTCAAACCATTATTATTAGCGTTATTCTTATTTTTCTGGTTAACCCTTGGTGGTGCGATAATTAATATCTTTATTCAGACTGTGTTGATGTCTTAATAGGAATATCGATATAAATAATCCCCCTTAAAATTTCGCCTTGAGAAATACTTTTCATTATTGCGCAACTATTTTTAGTTGCGCTTTTTTGCTTTTATCACCTCAATATGATGTTATACGCTGTATGTTTGTTATCATGGTGTGAAATAAATCTAAGGAGAGAAATAATGAAATTTGTTGGCGCACATGTCAGTGCTGCTGGTGGCGTCGATCAGGCGGTATTACGCGCACATGAAATAAAAGCCACGGCGTTTGCCCTTTTTACTAAGAATCAGCGCCAGTGGAAAGCGACACCATTATCCGCAGAAGTCATTGATAAATTTAAAAAGAACTGTGAACTTTATGGTTATAGCCCTTCTCAAATTTTACCCCATGACAGTTATCTCATTAATTTAGGTCACCCTGAAGAAGATGCTCTTGAAAAATCAAGAGACGCATTTCTAGATGAAATGCAGCGTTGTGAACAACTGGGTATTGAGTTACTTAATTTCCATCCGGGAAGCCATTTAAATAAGATTGATGTTGATAAGTGCCTACAAAAAATAGCACAATCAATTAACATCACTTTAGAAAAAACTAAAAATGTCACTGCCGTGATTGAAAATACCGCAGGCCAAGGTACAAATTTAGGTTATCGTTTCGAACATCTAGCTGCCATTATTGATGGGGTAGAAGATAAATCTCGTGTAGGCGTTTGTATTGATACTTGCCACACTTTCGCCGCCGGTTATGATCTAAGAACAATTGAAGATTGCGAAAAAACATTTGCTGAATTTGAAAAAATTGTCGGTTTTCAATACTTAAAAGCGATGCACCTTAATGATGCAAAAAGCGAATTCGCCAGTCGAGTAGACCGTCACCACAGTTTAGGTGAAGGGAATATTGGTAAAGTCCCTTTTAGCTATATTATGCAAGATAAGCGTTTTGATGGTATTCCGCTGATTTTAGAAACCATTAATCCAGATATTTGGCCTGACGAAATTGCTTGGCTAAAGTCACAACAACACTAGAAACAGTAGCAACATTAATAAGATTTGCGGTTTATACAATTTTCGTTTTTTACAGTTTTCGTTTTATATTGTTTTTGTATTATAGTAATAAACCGCAAATTATCTTATTTAATCGGTGTTAGCTCTATCTTAGTCATCATTTCAGCAAGTTGACTCCTGTCTTTTATTCCTACATCAGGCTGACTAACTGATAACGCAGAAATCGCCGTTGCAAGACGCAAAGTATGCTCACTCGTTTGACTCATTAATAAACCATACACTAATCCAGCAACCATCGAATCCCCAGCACCAACGGTACTTATCACATCACAATGTGGTGGATTTGCCAGCCATGCGCCAGATGCATTTACCCATAAAGCCCCTCTTTCACCCAGTGAAATAACGACATGTGCTATGCCTTTATCGCGTAGTTGATGAGCGGCTTTAATAATATCTGCCATTTCAGTTAGTGAATGCCCTACCCACGCTTCTAATTCACGATGGTTAGGTTTTATTAGCCAAGGTGCTGCTTTTAGCCCTGCGACTAAAGCATCACGACTGCTGTCGAAAATAATGCACGGACATAATCTTCTTAGCTTAATCATCCATTGAGTAAAGGCTTCAGGATCAACGCCATTCGGTAAACTGCCACTGACAACGACCATATCGAAATGACTAAGCCAATTAAGTGAATCCGTTGCAAAACGCTGCCAATCTTGCTCTGATACGGTGAATCCTGAAAAATTAAAGTCAGTGACTTGCCCTTTTCCTTCGGTTAACTTCACATTAATGCGTGTTCGTCCTGACACAAGATAAAAACGGTTAGCCATCCCATTTTCACTAAAAAAATGCTGAAATTCTTCTTGATTCTCACGTCCCATAAACCCGCTAACAGTAATATCGATTCCCAAATCACGTAAGACTTTCGCGACATTATTGCCTTTACCCGCAGGATTAAGCCCAGCAGTTCGGACTAAATTAACACCACCTACATCAATAGCTGGACAAGCACCAACAAGATCATAAGCAGGGTTTAAGGTGATCGTAGCGACGCGGCGACTCATGCCTTCACTCCCCAATCATTTTTATTATGAATATTTAGGGTGCTATATATAGCATTAATTAACCTTTTATTCAGTGAAATTGGTTTTTTTCTCCTTGCACTCGATCCCTCCACAAAGGAGAATATTGCCCGTAAAAAGCGACTTATTTTATACATTAACTATAACTATATAAAAAAGAAAAAGGAGTCTTAAATGTCGGTCGTAGTTGGCGTTGGCGTAATTATCATTAATGAAAATGGTGAAGTATTATTAGGAAAACGTTGTGGAAAACATGCCCCTTATTGGTCAATTTTTGGTGGGCATGTTGATGAAGGGGAAACTTTTGAGCAATGTGCTATTCGCGAAATAGAAGAAGAAATTGGGATTGTGATCACTGCGCCACAAGTGATTGGTATTAGCAATAATCTAGAAACTTACCAGTTAGAAGGTAAACACACTGTCTCTATTTGTATGATTGCACAACACCAAGGTGATGAGCCTAAATTGATGGAACCAGATAAATGCTCTGAAATCCGCTGGTGTTCTCCAGATGATTTACCTGAGCCACACTTCGAAGCTAGTCGCAATTCTATTGCATTATGGAAAAGTAAGCAGTTTTATCAAGGTTAATTAAAAACACCCTATCACGTTCATTATTCTGGATCTTTTTTGTTCAGAATAATGTTCGAATTATCTATTTCTGCGTAAATTTTCACTTATTTATCGCTGTGTTTCTTTATTATTTCTGATAATCCTCACACTAATCTATTGATTTATATAACCACCTTTTCCTACTGTATTATTTTTACTCACTTTTTTCTTTTATAAAGCACAATAACCTCTATTTACACCTTTATAGCAAACGTGTATTCTTTACACCATCAAGCTAGTACATTGAGTCAATTTTATAAGGACATCTTATGTCAGAAGTCACATCAATAACAAAGCGCCCATCTGTACTTGGTGGCGCAATGATCATTGCAGGTACCGCTGTGGGTGCAGGCATGTTTTCCATTCCTATTGTGACTTCCGGTGTCTGGTTTACCGGTTCTATTTTTCTTCTGATCTACACCTGGTTTTGTTTATTTATGTCTGGGTTAATGATTTTAGAAGTAAACCTTCATTATCCTTTAGGCTCAAGCTTTCATACCATTACCAAAGATTTATTAGGAAAGGGTTGGAGTACGATTAATGGACTATCGATTGCGTTTGTTCTTTATATTTTAACTTACGCTTATATTTCTGCGGGTAGTTCCATTATCGTGCAAAACTTTGCAGGTATGATCAGCGTACCACAAGCTATTGCCGGCTTAGTCTTTGCCTTAATTGTTGCTTTTTTTGTTTGGTTATCAACACGTGCAGTAGATAGACTAAGCACTATTTTAATTGGCGGTATGGTAATCGCCTTTGTGTTAGCCATTGGTGGCTTATTTACGGAAGTAAAAATGCCTGTGTTATTTAATACCAATGAAAGCAATGCGAGTTACTTACCTTATGCTTTAGCAGCATTACCTTATTTACTAACCTCGTTTGGTTATCATGGTAATATTCCAGGCTTAGTAACGTATTATCGTAAAGATGGCAAAGCCGTCATGAAAAGCTTGCTTATTGGCACATTGATTTCACTGGCGATTTATATTTTATGGCAGTTTGTTGTACAAGGTAATATTCCTCGCGAGGGTTTCAAGCAGGTAATTGCTGATGGTGGAAATATTGGTAACTTATTAGCACAGATGCGTTCAACAACCGCCAATGCCACTGTATCAATGTTATTAGACTTGTTCTCTTATATGGCATTAGCAAGTTCATTCTTAGGCGTGTCATTAGGATTATTTGATTACTTAGCGGACTTCTTTAAGTTTTCAAATACAGGAAGCGGTCGACTTAAATCTGCATTAGTCACATTTATACCACCGACTATTTTAGCAATCATTTTTCCTGATGGTTTCTTATATGCCATTGGTTTTGCAGGACTTGCAGCAACGATTTGGGCTGCGATTATCCCTGCATTAATGGCAAAAGCAAGTCGTGAGCGTAATCAAAGTCAAAGTTTTAAAGCTCCCGGTGGTATGTTTATGATTGGTTTTGTTATTTTATTTGGTGTTATCAATGCCAGTGCACATATTTTAGCGAACTTTAATCTTCTTCCTATCTACCGTTAATTTCTTTTCTAAAAACTAAGATCTAAAGCCAGCCCATACTTGAGCTGGCTTTATTTTTTCATCAAATCTTATAAAAAAATGAGCGAATAACTTGCCAAGTTTCTGCACTGCGAGTAATTTTGTCGCCATTATCGTCAATGTTATTTAATGGAAGGTTTTATATGGCAAAAGCCAATGAAATTAAACGTGGTATGGCTGTTAGTTATAACAACAAATTATTACTGGTAAAAGATATCGACATCCAAGCACCAAGTGCTCGTGGCGCAAGTACGCTGTACAAAATGCGTTTTACGGATATCCGTACAGGCCAGAAAGTAGAAGAGCGTTTTAAAGGCGATGATATGATTGATACCATCAGCTTAACACGTCGCGCTGTTAGCTTTTCTTATATTGATGGTGATGAGTATATCTTTATGGATAATGAAGATTACACACCATATACCTTCAAAAAAGATCAAATTGAAGATGAATTACTGTTTATTCCTGAGGAAGGCTTAGCGGGAATGCAAGTATTAACAATGGATGGTCAAGTTTTAGCATTAGAACTGCCACAAACTGTTGATATGGAAATTGTTGAAACTGTTCCAGGTATTAAAGGCGCATCTGCAAGTGCTCGTACTAAACCTGCAACATTACCAACAGGGTTAGTTATTCAGGTTCCTGAATATCTTTCTACTGGCGATAAAATTCGTATTCATATTGCTGAACGTCGCTATATGGGCCGTGCTGACTAATCAACAGTCAAAAGCCCTACTCATTAGCGCATAGCTAATGTTGCTTTAAATAGGTCAGATAATCGTAAAGAAACCCAATGTGACAAACGATTATTTGACTTGTTTATCTTTACTATCTACCTCTATTTCCCCACAGATGCCTTAAAAATACTGAACGTCAATAACACCATTCTTTTGGGTATCATCCATCCAACGGATCTCAGCCTTACCCATATCTTGAGGCAAAATAATAGTTTGTTGGGATTTATCAAAAGACGCTGGAATGATGGGTTGAGTAGATGTAAACACTTTGTTGTGTTTGTAACATTGGTATTCAGCTTTATCAAATGTAAAATTCATTTCACATGCAGGATCCACAATCGCACCCCGCAGATAAATCTGCCCTGTTGTTTGCATGGGATCAGACGCCCAAACCAATGATATCGAACTGGAAACGAGAAGACTGCATACTACGGTCAGATATTTTCTCATAACGACCTCACTTCTTGTTTGCGCTAGCAGGTATGGGGATCACACCTACCCGACATATTTTCATCATAGCAATAAAATATGACATTCATATAGACATAAGAAGAATATTTGATGTCTATCAAATATAAACGCTCGATATTTATAAATAAGAAATCAACGTTGATTAAACTTAAGCCAAATATTTAAAATAATAAATAACACTATAGAGAAGCATTAAAAAATATTTAATTAACTCTATAATTTTTATTATTTAATAATGAAAATTTAGTTATAAACAACATTCATTATAGCTAAATGATCATTTATCCATTTAATATTCATAGAACCTTTATTGTTAATCAGTTTAGAGCTAAAGTGCTTATTCCTTTCTAACTGATATTGAGATTCTTGCATTTCACTACCGTTCCAACAGCTTGTTTTAAAAGTATTTTTATCTGCATCCATTAAACAATTGCCCTCAACAATTGCACCAACAAAAGTGATAGTTCCAGAGCCGATAACTTTATTTTCTTTACTAAAAGATGGAATGCTAAATAATAAAGATATGCATATAGCTGTAATATATATCTTTTTCATTTTGAATCTCCTTTGTTATTGGAGTGTAAGGAGTCACAAGCCAATATGTTATTAAAGACATAACTAATATCGGCCTGTAACTTTTTTTATTTAACTTTTATCTTTAATTAAAGAATAGAAAACAATTATAAATTACTCAAATTACGACTATCGAAAAAAAACACCTAAAATTTAGGTTAAGTAGAGATTAATGAGGCGCAACAAAAAAGAAACAAAAAAATAACATCCAATTAAGCGATAAATTGCAAAGATATATTTTTTTATTTTGACTATAGTCCTATCATTAAACTTTGAATTTTTGTGATATACATCACAAAGAAATACTTAAAACTTGCCATTTGATTACTATGAAACTTTCTAATTTTCGCCAAAAAGCACTTGTTATTTTTTTACTTAATCTCACAGGATTAATTATTTTTCTCTCTTGGTATCTTCCTGCACAACATGGAATCTGGCTATCAATTGATACCCATATTTTTTATTTTTTTAATCAGCACCTGTTACCTGATAGTTTTTTTGCGACTTTTGTTGCTTATATCAATAACAGAAAGTTTGATTTAGTTATTTTATTGGCAATGGGCGCACTTTATTACCATACATTCCGTAAAAAAGATTATATGGGCAAACGCCATCTTATAATTGTGGGATTAGTGATGGTAATAAGTGCTGTGCTCATCAATCAAATTGGGCAAAATATTCCAATTGAAAGACCAAGCCCGACACTTCATTTTCAAGATGTACATAGAGTGGGCGTTGTGACAGGCATTCCAACAAAAGATGCCTCTGGCGATAGCTTCCCTGGTGATCATGGTTTAATGCTACTTATCTTCTGTAGCTTTATATTACGTTATCTCTCGTTTCGTTCTTTCTTATGTGCTCTTCTTATTACAGTCGTATTTTCATTACCACGAGTTATGGCTGGCGCACACTGGGCATCAGATATCTTAGTGGGTTCTATTTCTTTAACTTTAATTACGACGAGTTGGTTATTAATCACACCATTATCGGATATAATTATTAGACAATTAGAAAAATATCTTCCTTTTAAAAAATAAAAGAGAAAACACATCTAATTAATAAAAAAAGAATGAGTGTAATATTGCACTTATTCTTTTGGTCATTTTTTGACAGTTAAATGATACTATTATGACAAAATGAGATCTATTTTAAGTATTAGCACTTTATTATCTAATGTTTTGTAAATTAAGCTCCTTTTCTCTCGCCATTTAGTTCCTCTTTCTGTACACTTTTCTGGTTTCCTCATTATTTATTGTTTAATGTGGATATTTACGTGCTTTAGAGCACGTTTTTCGCGAAATGAGGTTGCCAGAGTTAAATTACACTATATTCTCTGGTTATTTAGTGAATAATTCATGTGCGCTTCTGCACGTAAGGATGTAAGGGAAATCTGTCACAATGAGAACAAAACCGTATATGAGAATGCTTAAGCTCATACCGGCGTTCATTGTTGTAGCTACGCTATCGGCATGTAGCTCACAGAACGCAAATTCACGCTTAGCGAATTCAAGCACTACCCCACTTAATACATCATCAAGCACATCTATTTCCCAAGCATCACAAGATGAATTTGAATCATTGGTGAAGAATCTCGATATAAAATCTAAGATACTTGACCAATATGCAGACTGGAAAGGCGTCGCTTATCGTTTAGGCGGAGACACTAAAAAAGGCATCGATTGTTCTGCCTTTGTTCAAAGAACCTTTATTGACCAATTTGGTGTAGAACTCCCTCGCTCAACCTCAGACCAACAGTTCTCCGGTACTCAGGTTAATAAATCAAAATTACAAGCAGGCGATCTTGTTCTATTCAAAACAGGCCGTACTATGCGCCATGTTGGAATTTACATCGGTAATGATAAATTTGTACATGCATCCACCAGCAATGGTGTAACAGTGTCAGAAATGTCTAATACCTACTGGAATAAACGTTTTTATGCAGCAAGACGTGTTATAGAAAATAATGATGCCGCACTTGTTGAAAACAACCTTTCGCAAAATGTATTAAGATAATTAATTCCCTTATATCTTATTGCAATAAAAAAGCCTCATTAATTAATGAGGCTTTTTTTATATTCTTTATCATGCTTAAACCACACAGTGGCTTCGTTGGTTTTATAACATTAAGCAAGTGTTATAAATAAGAATATGCCGTTGGGAATGGCTCAGCAATAGCGACACCAGCATTTTTTAAGCAACATAAAGCAGCGCACTCATCGTCACTATGAAGGAAAAGGCAAGGAGAGCCATCCCATTCAATCACAACGCTATCAATATGAAGATTACTCAGATACTGACGCAAATTCTGTATTGCTTCATCCAGTGTCATACCATCATGACTTAACAATTTTAAGCCAATTAGCGTATTTTGCTTTCCAGCATCATTTTCAGGCAGTATTTCTACTCTTGTGCCCGCAAAGCCTGCTAGCCACCGATAACTCAGCGGCAGCTTATGAACTACCGAAAGTTGTACATTATCCACAAATCAATCCTGTTTCATCAACACGTTAATTTAATACATCATCAATACGAGTTTGAACTGACTTGCTCACACGCATATTAGAACCTTGTTAATCATAGAACACGATTGTTACAATTGTTTTACAATAAAAGCGAAGAGACGTATCAAACCATTCATTTAGTTTAGTATTTACAGGTATTCATACCTGTGATGCTTAATCTCTTCAATTATTCTTTCATTTATTTAACATTTTATCAACCATATAAAATAATCGTATAAAATATTACGTATTCAAGTAAAACAATCCATCAATTTTTATCACGATACTTCATATCAACAAAACAATAATAGATGATTATTAAAATAAATTTTACTTAATTTAACAAAATAACAACATCAGGTATTGATTCAAATCAAAAAATCACACTAATCTGAAACGATTCATGAAATACAGCAGAGAGAAATGTGGTGTTTTTAGAGGAAACAGAGGCAGAAAAAGAGGAGCACGCTATAAATTTCTGTTATTTATAGCGTGATATTCTTATTTATAACGACGTGCAAGCAAGATAAAACCCATAGCAAACAGTACACAAAATGCCATAGAGCTTACCATTGGCCATTCTGATTTTGCTGGTAACATAGCAATAGCTGTTCCCACTAAAGCACCAACACCAAAACGCACTGTTCCTGCAAGAGAAGAAACCGTCCCCGCCATATGAGGATAGTCATCAAGAATAACAGCCATCGCATTCGATGTGATCATCGCAATCCCACCCACATACATTGCTACACCCACAACAAGGAAATAGAAATGTAAATTAAGGGCGACCACTAGCAATAAAAAGATCCCCATAACACATTGGATCGTTAATCCTAGGCGCAACATCTTCAATGCACCGAATCGGCGAACATATCGCCCATTGATACTTGTCATTACAATTAAGAAGATGATATTAAAGCCAAAATATAATCCAAACTGATCAAATGGAATGCCATGTAATTCGATATAGACAAAAGGGCCAGCACTAAGGAATGAAAACATGCCAGCAAAAGAAAAACCTGAAGCCAAAATATAACAAAGGACACGACGTGTTCTAAACAGACTAATAAATTGGCTAAATGTCACTCTTAAGCTAAAGCGTTGGCGACGCTCTTTTGGTAATGTTTCTGGAATATAAAAAGCAATTAATGCAGATGCAATCACAGCAGCTATCGCAATACTCCAGAAAATAGCATGCCATGAAAACCAGTTCATCACCCAAGCACCTAATAGTGGCGCTAATAAAGGTGCGATGGTCATAACAAGTGCAACAAAAGACATACTTCTAGAGAAATCATCTCTAGAGAACATATCTCTCATCAATGCGTTAATCACAACACTTGCCGCAGCTGCCGCAAAGCCATGTAAAAAACGCATACCAATTAGCACATCTATTGATTCAGATAATGCACATGCACTAGAGGCAAAAGCAAAAACAATTACGCCGCCCAAAATGACAGGCTTACGTCCCAAACTATCAGCCATAGGACCATAGACTAATTGCCCAATAGCAAAGCCAAAAATATAGATACTTAATGTCATTTGTACTTTACCACTAGGCACACCAAAATCTTGCGCGATAGTAGGTAAACTTGGCAAATACATATCTATAGCCAATGGCATAAGCATGGAAATAAGTCCCAGTATTAAAATGAGACTAAGGTACGACGAACGTTGCTGTTGCACGCAGATAAACTCCCAAAAACGACAGGATAAATAATAATTATTGAGGTAGGTGAATGCTGTTGATCTCTTCTTCTGTTAATGGACGATATTCGCCCTCAGCTAAAGTCTCATCTAATGTGATATCCCCAATACGCTCACGATGTAAAGCACTTACATGATTACCCACTGCTGCAAACATACGTTTTACTTGGTGGTATTTACCTTCACTAATAGTGAGCTTGACTTCTGTTGGTGTAATAATTTCTAACATGGCTGGTTTTGTTAGATCTTTTTCACCGTTAAGTTGAACACCTTTTTGGAATTGTTCAGCGACACCTTCTGCAATTGGCTCTTCTAGCGTAACCAGATAGGTTTTCTCACAGTGATGTTTTGGCGCCGTAATACGGTGTGACCATTGACCATTATCTGTTAATAAAACAAGCCCGGTTGTATCAATATCTAAACGCCCAGCAGCATGTAATTTATGAGCCAAAGGTTCATCAATAAAATAAAGGATAGTTGGATTAACCGGATCGTCTGTTGAACACACATAGCCGATTGGCTTATTCAACATAAAGTAACGAGGCCCTAAAATTTGAGTTAAAACATTACCGTCGTAAGCTACTTCTTGCTCTGGCGCAATTTTGATTGAACCGCTTTTCACCATTTCGCCATCAATTGTTACAAGCCCTGCTCTTAATTCACGAAGGATCAAGCTACGGCTAATACCCAATTGCTGGGACAAAAATTTATCTAATCGCATGAATTTCTCTGAAAAATGGAAGAATACCATCTGATATGAGGTATCTATTAAAAATGAATATTAACAATAAAACAACTAATTAATTTATAAATAAACTATCACGTCCTTTACTCCCCCTTATTCGCGCTACTTATAAAAAAATGTTACGCTGACGCCCTGTTTGATTTCTTATGTAGAGTTATGGCTTTTACACTCAGACCTTATCAACTTGACGCTGTTAACGCGACAATCTCTTATTTTCGTCAACACAATACACCTGCGGTAATTGTATTACCTACTGGCGCAGGAAAAAGTTTAGTGATTGCAGAACTGGCTAAAAGAGCGCGCGGGCGTGTCTTGGTTTTAGCACACGTAAAAGAATTAGTAGAACAGAACCATAGCAAATATGAGGCTTATGGTCTATCTGCGGATATTTTTGCTGCGGGTTTACAACAAAAAGAGAGTAGCGGAAAAGTGGTTTTCGGCAGTGTTCAATCTGTTGCCCGTAATTTATCGCAATTTAGTGATACTTTTTCCCTTCTTATTATTGATGAATGTCATCGCATTAGTTTGTCTGAAGATAGCCAATATCAGCAAGTCATTAAACAATTACAATCCATTAATCCACAATTACGGATCTTAGGATTAACTGCAACACCTTATCGCTTACCTACAGGCTGGATTTATCAATATCATTATCACGGTATGATCAGAGGCAATGAAGATTGCTTTTTCCGTGATTGCATTTATGAATTGCCTTTGCGCTATATGATAAGCAATCATTTTTTAGTTCCGCCAACTCGCCTAGATATGCCTATTTTGCAATACGATTTTAGCCAAGTAAGAACAAGTCAAAATGGGATATTTAATGAAGAAGATCTAAACCGAGAAATAAAGAGACAAAAACGCATCACACCTCATATTGTTGCTCAAATTATTGAATATGCACAAAATTGCCGAGGTGTAATGATATTTGCGGCAACGGTTGAACATGCAAAAGAGATCCTTTCTCTTTTACCACAGGATGAAGCTGCATTAGTCAGTGCTGATACCCCCTCTTCTGAACGTGACCATCTTATTTCCTGTTTTAAACAGCAACAATTACGTTATATGGTTAATGTTGCCGTACTAACAACAGGTTTCGATGCACCTCATGTTGATTTAATCGCTATCTTACGCCCCACTGAGTCTGTGAGTTTATACCAGCAAATTGTAGGACGAGGATTAAGATTATTTGCAGGAAAAACCGAATGCCTGATTTTAGATTATGCAGGTAATCCTCATGATCTCTATCTACCCGAAGTCGGTACTAAAAAACCCAATCCGAATAGTAAGCCGGTACAAATTTTCTGTCCTATTTGCCAATTTGCCAATACCTTTTGGGGCATTGTAGATGCTGATGGCGATATCATTGAACACTATGGTCGCCGTTGCCAAGGTTGGGAGCTCAATGAACAAGAGCAAAAACAACAGTGTGAATTTCGTTTTCGCTTTAAATTGTGTCCTCATTGCAATGAGGAAAATGATATTGCAGCACGTCGCTGTGTTCATTGTGATGAGATCTTAGTTGATCCTGATGATATGCTCAAAGCAGCATTAAAACTCAAAGGAGCATTAGTCTTACGCTGTGGTGGAATGCAATTTAAATCAGGAAATGATGTTAAAGGTGAATGGTTAGAAATTAATTATTACGATGAAGAAGGCACCTCCGTCTCTGAACGTTTTCGACTAACAACCCCCGCTCAACGAAAAGTATTTGAATTAAAATTTTTACGTGAACATCAACGCGCACCAGGCGTTCCTTTTGTTTGGCATAATGCCAACGACATTATTAAGCAATTTGATTTGTTGCGTCACCCTGACTTTATTGTGGCTCATAAAGGTAAAAAAGAGAACTTCTGGAAGATAAGAAATAAGATTTTTGACTATGCAGGACGCTATCGAAAAGCAGATACCTTGTATTAATCTGGATTTATATTTGCTGTTAGGGGACTTTTTCGTTAAAATGCGCCCCGCTTTATCTATTTTTAGATAAACCAAATCTCGAGCTTGTTGCTGGGTCGCCTGTAACAAGTATGTATTTTCTTTCTTTTTTATAAGAGAAAAAAGATGTTAACTATCAAAGCAACTGTACGTAAAGAGCAGGGTAAGGGTGCGAGCCGCCGCCTGCGTGTGGCTAACCGTTTCCCTGCTATCGTTTATGGCGGAAATGAAGAGCCAATCGCTATCGATTTAGATCACAACGAAGTTATCAACCAAGAGCACAAATCAGAATTCTATTCAGATTTCGTAAACCTGGTTATCGATGGCAAAGAAACTAAAGTTAAAGTTAAAGCAGTGCAACGTCACGAGTATAAACCAAAAATTACTCATATCGACTTCCTGCGCGCTTAATAAGCCACCCTTCGAGCTTTATTTTTCGGGACGCCGAGCATATAACGCCACTTAATGTGGCGTTATTTGTTTCTACTACTTAATTATTTTTCTGATGCTCTACGTTGTAGCTGGTCACGTAAATTAGGTGGTGTGCCTTTAATGGTGAGCGTATCTGTTGCTGGATCCCAGAATATTCTCTCCCCTAATAATTTCGCATCAAAATTCACAGTTAATCCACCACCGCTTCCTGAATACTTCATCAGTTGACGTAACGTACTGCGATCTGCTGGGAATGTTTCAGCTAATTCATAGCCTTTTTCTTCAGTAAATTGAGCAAAGTTTTGGTCGCCTAAAGACGGTAATTCTTCAGCAAGCTCCATTAAGGCAATTTCTTCGCCAGATTGTAATTGCTCATTACAGTAGCTATATACTTGCTCACGACAAGTTTGACGCTCTTGTTTGCCCATTTCTGAAGCTTCGCAGAAATCATCAACTGCTTGTAATAAGCCTTTATTTTGAACTTTGGTGTTTAAACCTTCTTGCGCACCTAAAAAGTCCATAAAGAAATCAGAGACTTTACGTCCAACTCGACCTTTTAAAAACGTTAAATAACGTAAAGAGTCGGGTGCGGTCTCCCACTCAGTTAAATCGATACGAGCAATAATATCTGCATGAGGAATATCTAAATAACGTGTTGATGACACATCTAGGCTGTCGTTTACCCACATACTGTTACAACTGCTCAGTACAGCGATTAAAAGGTAATCTACCGCTAAATAGCGATAATGACAAAATAGAACGGTACCACCTTCTGCAAAAGGATATTTTGCTAATTCGTCTTTCAGTCTCACCGTTGCTGCTCGTGAAAAACCTAAAAAGTTCTCTTCACCTTTACGTTGTAAACGCAGCGCTTCTGCTAATTCACTTTCTTCATTAAACAGACCATAAGCTTTATTTTTTGCACTGTATACACGATGTAACTCCTCAATCATTTCCTGAACAACAGGTTCAATTTCTAAGAGTGAATCACGTAGCACAACTTCTAATGTCTGCTCATCTCGCTTAATAAGTTGATGCAAAACTAATTGGTTAATATCTAGACTCATGGTAGTCCTCTTCTATTGCGTCTCTTTCTCGTGCGCGTATTCAAACACTCCCTACTTTCAGTATCAAGGGAAAATTAATTAATTTAATAGCGGAAAAAGCCCTAGTAATACGGTAATATATAGCGTTTTATTCATTTAGTAGGAATTCAGATTTTATGCCACAAAAATCCCGTTATAGTGATGAACAAGTTGAGCAATTACTTGCAGAACTTGTCAGCGTTCTTGAAAAACATCATACTCCTACAGATCTTTCTTTGATGGTGTTGGGGAACATGGTGACAAACTTAATTAATACAAGTATTGCCCCTGCTCAACGAATGCTGATTGCTGACTCTTTTGTTCACGCATTGCGTGCTTCAATTGATGAAGGCAATATTCACTAATAAACATAGAAAAATTATTTATAGACATGGTAACGAGACCTCAGTCCTATCGTGAAAAAGTATCCCAAATGATCAGTTGGGGTCACTGGTTTGCGCTATTTAATATTATTCTAAGCTTATTGCTTGGAAGCCGTTACCTGTTTATTTCTGATTGGCCTGCAACCTTTGCTGGTCGTTTTTACGCTATTGTGAGTTGGATGGGACATTTTAGTTTTATTGTCTTTGCTATCTATATACTCATCCTTTTCCCCCTCACCTTTGTCGCTGTTTCTCAACGGCTACTTAGAGTTATTTCCTGTGCCCTTGCCAGTGCAGGATTAACTATCCTTATTTTTGATATCGCCGTTTACCAGCAATTTCAACTCCATTTGACTCAACTTGTTTGGGATCTCGTGATTAACCCAGATGAAGGTGAAATGGCGCGTGAATGGCAACTTATTTTCATTGGCATCCCCATCATCTTTCTGATTGAAATGCTTTTTGCAACATGGAGTTGGCAAAAATTGCGCAGTTTAAACCGCCAACGCTGGGGTAAACCATTGGCGGGTGTCTTTATTACTTGTTTTATAGTATCTCACTCTATGTCAATTTGGGCTGACGCTAACTTTTATCGCCCAATCACCATGCAACGTGCTAATTTGCCGTTATCCTACCCAATGACGGCACGTAAATTCCTTGAGCGCCACGGTTTTATTAATCAATCAGAATATGAGCAACGTGTTATCAGTGAAGGTAATCCAGCGGCACAAGGTATTACCTATCCTCTTGCTCCATTAATCTATGCCAAGGATACCTATTCTTATAACTTGCTGGTGGTTGTTGTTGATGGTTTAGGGACTGAAGAAGTGCCTGAATTGCCAAGCTTGCAACAATTTGCACAAAATAACCTTTATTTTTCGCGTCATTATTCATCAGGTATTAATAATGATACTGCATTATTTGGGCTATTTTATGGTATTTCACCTTCTTATTTAGACAGTGTATTAAGTAGCAGAAAAAACTCTGCGCTTTTCGATGCGTTAAGTTATCGAAACTATCAATTAGCCATGTTTTCAACGAATGGTTTCCAAACACCACTGTTTAAACAAGCTGTGCTATCAGATTTCTCCCTCCCAACATCACGTAGTGGTAATAACAATGCCACTATTGATAGTTGGAGTAATTGGTTAGTCAAAAACAAACAAACAACTCCTTGGTTCTCTTTCTTACAAATTAATGGTCATACCAATAATGCGTCTCAACGTGCCACATTAAATGATCAACTAGAGACAATATTTAAGACATTACAAGAAACCAAAGTACTAGATAATACTGTTGTGGTTGTCACTTCTAGCTATCATCAAGACAACGATAAGAAGCAAATTAATCAATGGCTGTCAGATAAAACCACCTTTAATTTAAGCCAGTCACAGGTGCCATTAATGATACATTGGCCAAATATGACTCCACAGGTTATTGAGCGAATGACAAGCCATCAAGATATTATGACAACCTTGATGCAACATGTGTTACATGTCATTAGTCCAGCAGACAACTATTCACAAGGTGAAGATTTATTTGCAAGCACTCGTAATCATCCATGGATTTTCACAGGCGATGAAGAGGCATTTGTGGTCTTTTTACAAGATAATACCTTGTTGATAGATAAGCATGGCCGATACGCTTTATTTGATAAATCAGGACAAGAGATCAGTTCGGCAAAACCTGATTTAAAATTGTTACTGCAAGTTCTGGCTGAACAGAAGCGTTTTATTGAACGCTAACGCTATTAAGTGACGCACAAAATTACGTCACTTAATTAGCAAAGGGTTGCTTTAGCACTCAAAAACAGTAATATACAGGGCACAAACGGCATGTAGCGCAGCCTGGTAGCGCACCGTCATGGGGTGTCGGGGGTCGTAGGTTCAAATCCTATCATGCCGACCAAAATTCTTTAGAAAAACCAACCGCTTAAGGTTGGTTTTTTTATACCTAAAATTTGCTACTGGTAAAACTATGGTAAAACTCTGGTAAAACTCCCATCAGATTTACCCGAGTTACAGCTCAATTCTCGCCCTGTTTCTATGTTATAATTTCGCTTTAATCATTAATAGAGTTTATCAAATGAAAAATCTAGCTGAGCTAACTCAGGAAAAAAAAGACAAGATTAACGCTGATCTATCTGCAAGTGGTATTGCATATAAAGAACGTTTAAATATGCCAGTTGTTGCGTCGGAAGTTGAACGACAACAACCAGCACATTTGCGCGAGTATTTTAATGAACGGCTAGCTTTTTATCGTGAGAGAAGTAAGAGATTGCCGGACGGGAATTCAGTACAGTATTTGAAAGCGAAGTAGTATTAATAAGATTATAAAACTTATTCTTGCTCATCAATAAATAATTCAATCTTGGTAACGCCAGACTCCCTTTACCACTTACGTTGTTTCACTTTACGTTCTACTACTATTTTTGCCATTGGTCTTGCTTCTCTTAGCAGTACAACTGCTGACAAATAATTTAATCACTAAAGTTAAATTCAAATAAAAGAGAACCATGCTTGGAATGAATCACAAAATTATCCCAGCGTATTGCGTACCAAATTGGCGGGATCATATTCACCCTATATATTGAAGAACCTATAGTGTATGGCTGAATTAAATCTCTAAAACCAACGACTAAATTCTTTAGTAACTCCGAATGCCTTGCAGCAATACCAAGCTGAAAAAACCATTCTTCCACTATTTTAATCATATCGTTTTCACTGAGTTGCTCTAACGAAACGTTCCAATGCTCAATGGAATGTTTATCGCTATGAGGAATAATCACTGACTGAACCGAACTAAGTAACGTCGTTTTTTCTTCCACATAAGTGCATTCATAGTCAGGAGCAACATTTGGCTCTCTGTTCAGTGACTCAACAGCACATAAGTAGCCATTGATTTTCTCAACATCCAACAAAACAAGTTCTTTCGGCATCGGTTTATATTTCATTTTTCATCACTTTCATTTGGTTTAGATATCAATTATATACAATGAATTCAGCTAATTTAGGAACTGTATTCAACTACATAAAATGTATTATTTAAATTTATAATCAAAGTGTTAGATACCTTAAAGTCAGTTTTATGGGGTATCAAGAGTTGTAGGTTCAAATCCTATCATGCCGACCAAAATTCTTTAGAAAAACCAACCTCTTAAGGTTGGTTTTTCTATGCCTGAAAATTGCTTGGTGTAAAACTCCCATCAGATTTACCCTAGTTAAAATCCAATTCTCACCTATTTCTATACTATATATAACAGTGACGGAAATTTGGAACCAACGGTGAATGGACAGATAATTAAATTTAAAAGCACAAATGAACATATTGAAGCTGATATTTTACTCTGTTTTGATCCCATTTTTTATATATAAAATCAGACGGTATTCCTCCTTCAACAAGGTGGAACTCATAGCTGATAGATACCTTATATAAAATATTAAAAAATAGCATAAAGTCTAAATTTCAAGATATTCCTATCTCTTTTATATTAAACAAGTGAGTTAATTAACAAAAACAGCTCCACAATCGCGGAGCTCTGATAAAATTAAGTGTGGTAAAGAATAAATCGCTCACTATTTAAAAATAGAGATCCAATTATATTCAAAAATTAACGGTTACACTGTTTATAAAAGAGTCTTTCCCATATTGTGGTGGATAGTACATAATTAATTTGTTTTCAAACACTACACCCCCTTATAATTTCTCTATTTTAATGAGATGGAATTCCTTATGAGCGTACCACAAACAAAAGTTGAATTACTCTTAGCTATTGATAAAAATTTCAATAAATTAATTAGTTATCTTAATGTGATACCGGCAGAAATCACCTCAGAATATTCAATGGATGGGCACGCCAAAGGAACAGAGATGAGTGTTCGTGATCTTGTTTCATATTTACTCGGATGGAATTCTCTTGTTGTAAAATGGATCACATCTGATGCTAAAGGTCTACCTGTCGATTTTCCAGACACGGGTTATAAGTGGAACCAACTTGGTCTTCTTGCTCAAAAATTTTACTCAGATTACAGTGAATTAAATTATGACTCGTTAGTAGCTGAACTTCAGACTACAAAAAATGAAATTGTGAAGCTTATTAATGAGAGAACTGATGATATTTTATATGGCAAACCATGGTACACAAAATGGACGATGGGTAGGATGATATCATTTAACACATCTTCACCGTATGCTAACGCTAATGGGAGATTAAGGAAGTGGGCAAAAAATAATAATATCAATTTAAAATAAGTATCAGCGTCAAAATTATACGTGGTATTTAAAAACAGAATAGTGCCGATGATCGATAGGACTGACCGACTTATATAATCACTCTGTTATCAATTTCTAATATCTAATTGGTATCTTGTTGTTTTTATAATGGATAGGAATATGAACGACAAACAAAAAAAGAAAAAGTTGCTAACATTTATATCCCCAGTATTATCTTTGGTGATATCGTTCTATCTCAGTATATCTACATTTGGTTATGATAATATTATTTGGTTAGCTACTTCTTCTGCCATTTTCTTTATCAGTATTATCGTGTTGGTGTCTTCTTTAGAAATTTCAATAAAAGTTATTTATTTTAAGCAACTATCATTTTTATATACTAATAAATTTGTCACTTTAATCTTTACTTTAATGAGTTTTATAGCAACCGCCATCGTGCTGATAATGATATTCCACGAAGAAGAAATACCTGCTAATTTTTTTAACAGCCTAGAGTTTGTTGCTTTACTTATCGCCTATTTTACTTTTCTATTAATATCTATTTTTGTTTCTTACATATATTGCATGATTAATAGTAATAAAAAATTCTTTTTATTTTTTCTATTTATTTCATTAATAATGATGATCTTTAAAGAGAGTGATGCTAATTTTTTAATATTTTATTTACTTATTTTTTTCATTATATTTTTTGGAGGAATAACTATTATTACAATAAGGAAGGCTTTTTCTAATTATGATTAAGTCGTGATTCTTCAACAACCTATCATTCGATTATAAATTATCAGAAACGGTTAGAGGATTGAGCATAAAACGAATAAATACCATTTAAATGAAGCTTATTGTGAGAATAGCAAAAAATTTTTTTATCATTGCTGTGGTTAGCTTACTGCTTATGCTTGTTATTTTTTATCTGGATACTATTTTTTTATCTTAAATAGATTAGATACCTGGAGTACATGTTCTTATTTTTTTCGCCTCATTTATTTTTTCATTATTAATAAGTATATTAGCTATTACAATAACTTTTATAAAAATAAATTAAAATAATTATTTTAGGTTTGAAGATCCCTTACGTTAACAGAAGCTAACCTCGCTAGTGCGAGGTTTTAAATTTATAAACTATATCTATTCAAGCATATTTTTAAAAATATCAAGTAATATTGGTAATTCAGTATATCCTTCTCTATCAAGAAAGTGCCCTGCATTATCTTCAATGATAATTTCTGTTTGTAGACTATTAGCCAAATCTTTAGAAGCTTGAGGATCTACAACCCAGTCATTAGATGAAATTACCGATACTCTTTTATCTGATATCTTAATCAACTTGTTATAATCTAATTGCTCATAAATATGAGAATTTAATTCAGGCAAGGTATCCTGCTTACGGTCAAAACCAGAAACTAAAATATATCCACCGATCTTTACATTCTCAGAAGATTGCTCAGAAAGAAAACGTAAAAGTGTGATACAGCCAAGGCTGTGCCCAATAAGAATGGTATCTTTATCGAGCTTGATATTTGCGTCAGTAAGCTGTTGTTGCCACCTTTTAGGTTCCGGTGAATTAGATTCGGGCATAGTTGGAACAGCAACATCACATCCTAAAGCTTCAAGCTTTTCTTTTAACCATGGAAACCAGTTATCTTCCGGAGATGCCGTATATCCATGAATAATAAAAATTCTTTTACCTTTCACCTATCACCTCTAAATACAAATAGGTTATTAATATAAAAATTATAATGAACGTAAGTATCAAAAAACCCCGCTAAAGCGAGGTTTTGTTTAAATTCAGTGCACTAAGCAATAGATCACTTATTATTTAAAGATAATAAGCTTATCTTGAATAAAATGCAATTTTATACTGTTTATCTGAACAGCTGTTTTGCGATTTATTAATCGTATTTAATCTCAAGGCAAATTATCTCACGTAGGTGATTTAATTTATGACCATCCTATTAGTTGTTTAAATTATGCACATCCATCCCTTTGCGATATAAATAGCGATGAAGTTCATCGCCGCATACCTAAAATAACTAACAACAGTAATTACGGCTCAGTTTACGTGGTGTTTAACACATCCGATTTTAATGCTAACTCTAAATGGACAATTCATTTAGATGAGATAACTGTCAATGGTGAAAAAATAACGAGCTCACCATTAGAATTTTGCTATCACCCCACAAAAAACTGAATAGGAATAGAGCCGTTAATGCGCCCATAAAACGAGTGATAGTTCCCTCATATTTTCATGCTTATAATTCTATCTATCGCTTCATTTTACACTTGCGCCAAAAATGGCTATATAATAAATTACATAACGATAACAAAATAAAAAATTGGAGACACAATGAAGTTATTTATGTTCTACATTGGTGGCAATGCTGGTAAATCAAATATTGAAGTTCACGATATCCAATTTGTTGTAGCAGAAAAACCCACAGATGCTTGGCCTGCGTTAAGAGAAGCATGGTTTGGAGATAAAGACAAAATACATATTGATGGTTATGCAGAAATCACTTGGGTTGATGGATTTAATATTACTCTTAGTAATAAACCTAGCGATAGTAGCAGTAACTTATATTTTGTTAATGTGGGAGGCTATCATCCATCAAATCTAGCTGAATTACATGAGTTTGATTTATTTGTTGCTAAATCAGCGAACGAAGCTAAAGAGAGAGCTATTGCAACACTTTTAGTAGATAGCCAGCAACAACATAAAGACAATCTGAAAGATGTTGATGATTGCGTTTTATTGAGCAAAATCGGTGATTTTTACATTCATCTAATACCAAATAATTCAGGTGAACATTTCAAACCGTTATGGCAAGGTTATCAAACTATTGGTATTGAAAAGATTTAATAATAAATTTTGCTGCGCTGTTATTTTTCAGCGTAGTAAATTGTATTAATTACGCAATCATCAATTTATTTTTAAATAAATATCAGTTTAAACCACATTGTATCTCTATTTAAAATAACTTTATCGTATTTGCTTGTTATTTTTATTATTTAAAATTCATTAATTTTTTAAAATAAAAACCTTTCTTAGTTTTTGGGAATTTATTCCCATAATATATTTTCCGCTCGTAATCTCGACCAGCATAGTGATCATCACCATAAAATTGACCATATAATGCAGTTTTAGGGCACACATCGTCAGAAAAAAATCTATGATTATTATCCACTTCAATTTTCCTTATTTAAATTAAATTTTCAACCTTTTTAAATTAATTATAAATATTTTCAATTTTCATTAATTATTTAACACCATACCACTCTTATAAAATAGATCCAGTATTGAACTATTTTATTATTTAAAACGAATTAAAAACATAATTAGACAAAATAAAAATCGAGTGTATGCTATATATACCAGACACTCAATTTATTAAAAACATCTTACTTATTATCAATACTCTTATTAGCTATTCCAAAAGGAATATGCACCGAAGGTAATTCAGATGATGATTTTAAATGCAACTTTTGGTCATCAAAGAATATATGCGGTTTTAAAATTCTCAGAACATTAGCTTTCTCTACCCCACCCATAAAAAAAGCTTCATTGATAGAAATTCCCCATGCTCTCATCGTGTTAATAACACGTTTATGAGATGGTGCATTGCGCGCGGTAACAATAGAGATCTTAAGTAATGGAATATAAGTAGGATCTTGTTTTACTTTCTCTAACTCCAATTTTTGAATGTCAGAAATACGCAGTAAGAATTTTTTTAATGGCCCAGGGTTATGAGGTACATCAACCATTTTGGCTTCATGATTATGAAATTGAGACAACTCGCCTGAAGTTTTATAAATAACTTCCGCTTCATCATCAGCAATCACACCATCAAAGTCGAAAGCAATTCTTAATTCATCAGCATCATCATCATTAACATGACCGGCTAATATCTGCCCTGCTGGATAATTTGCATAAATCGCTTGTAAAACATCATCATGATCAGCAGATAAAAATAACTCAATATCAAATGCTGGAATATAAATATGAGGCGATTTTCCTTGAAGAAATACAGCTCGAGTGATCCCTAAGTTATAATGTTCAATAGAATTCATCACTCTTAATCCAGTGTCGGGATCATTTCTGGATAACAAAATAACTTCAACTAGAGGATCGTCAGGCCTAATGTTATTTAATTTCAAAAGGCGACTAATAAAAGGAAATGCAACACCTCTATCTAAAGGCATATCCTGCATTTTATGTTGATACTTTCGATAAGCTTCCTCCCCTTGTGTGCGAAAAATATTATCTGATTCTTGTAAATCAAATAATGCACTAGAAGAAAGCCCTATGACTAATCTCTTCGTCAAATCATACGCCATCGCAAAAGTTCCCTATTAGTTCCTTTTATTCTTCATAATATCACTCTTTCAAGAGACTGAAGATAAGAAAACTTGTACACAAAAGTGCAGACAAAATAATGCTGTTTACCTACTTATGAGCATCTATCATCAAATTATATATCGCATCAAATAATAGTGATTATCATTTGCATTTAATGAATATCCTTATTATTGTTATAACTATCATCAATAAGGAGAAAACTCATGGTTAAGAAAACGATACATTTACGCTCTAAACACTTTAAAGATTTAGTCAATAAAATGAAAAAAATGCATGCTGTTAAAAATACAATAAGCCCTCAATCAGAAAATAGTGATCTTATTGTTATTAATAATAAAATTCCTACTTTGGTTTCTGTAAAGTAAGAGGACTTATTGACTTTTAGTGTGAATAAATAGTGACCATAATCTTCATAGGGTTGACATATCAAATGATAATGATTATCTTTTAAATTGTGAATAGTTGAGTATTTTACTTGGTTTTTCACAACGACATTGCTCACATTGCTTCTAGTATTTATTGACCAACTCTCCTAGCGTTGGTCTTTTTTTTATCTGCATAAAACCATACGCCACTTAACACTAAATGAAGGATAAGCTTTCATACAAAATACTATTATCTTATTGAAGCTAAAATAGTTTATAGTAAAAATTAAGTAAGATAATAATATTGTATTTGGTTATCACTATCTAAAAGGATTATGAAATAACCACTTTATAATTAAACCATACATCGATAGGGATTTTAAATTATGGGTTTTATTTCCTCGAGGATTAGAAAAAACAAAGAGCTAACACCAGAGCAGCAATGGGAACAACTTAATAAAAAATATGCAGATAATCCTATTGAACGTATCCGTGAGAAATTAGCACTAGTTACTAGTATTGATCATGAATATAAAGAGTTTGGTGCTGATAATCATAAATATCAGCTAAATTCTCCGCTATCAAAAGAGAAAGTTAATCAGCTACAAGCAAAAATAGAATGTGAATTTCCTGAAGATTATATCGCTTTTGTAACTCAAATTGGCAACGGCGGCACAGGCTCTTATGGTGGCGCTGGTCCTTACTATGGCCTATATGCTTTTGATGATGCAATCGATAGGAATGGCATACAAAATTGTGCCCTACCTTGCTTACTTAGCCCTAAAATGGATATCGATGAATGGAAAGCATTATGTCATGTACCCGAAGACTGTAGTGATGAAGACTTTGATACTATTTGCGGTAGAGTTCATCAAGGTACGCTTTATTTAGGTACTTGTGGTTGCGAATACGATCTATTATTAGTAGTTAATGGAGATTATAAAGGGCATATTTTATATACCTCCGATTGGGTTAATTCAGATACTCCTTACACATTTTCCTATGAAACTTCATTTACACAATGGTATGAACGTTGGTTAGATGAAGTAATTTTAGGCTATGACACAAGCTGGTTTGGTCATCGAATGGGAGGTAATGAAGAAACGTTACTTCAATTTGCCCAAAATAATGAAGATATTACGAAAAAAATTAGTGCGATCAACTCACTAACTAAACTACCTGAATTATCCAACAATAGTTTGGATTTTTTAGAGCAACAACTACAAACTGAATATATTGAATTATATAAAGTTTCATTAAATGTTTTAGCCACCTATTTTAAAGAACAAGCACTGCCTTATATTCAGCAAGCTTTAGTTGCTCCATTTGATGAAAAAACAGATATTGTTATTCCTATTATTTACTTTAAATATAAAGATCAATGTGCTCTTTTCAAAGAGAGTCTTCTCCCTATACTTAAAGTAACTAATAACGAAGATACATTACGTTTTATCGGTTACTCTTTGACCGAATTAAACGCTATTTTAGTTGAAGATTTTCAACCATTCTTTACTCACCCAAATGTAGAAATAATAAGAAGCGCAATTTATGCTGCTTCTCATGATGTTAATTTAAAAGATAAAACATCAGCATTTTATGAACTTGCAATCTCTGAGAATGAAGAGATCAGCTTAGGTGCAATTCAGGCATTATCGAAATCAAATTACATCGACAGCAAATTGTTACCTTATTTACAACAAGCTTGGAAAATGTACCCCAAAGAAAAGAACCCTTATATACGCAATAATATTTCCTCTTATATCGCAAAGGTATACCAGAACAATGAAATTGATGTTACTCAATGGTAACTAGTAAATAAATATACATTTTCCTTTTTTAGTTGTTCCAAATAGACAATAATTAGATCTTATTATTGTCTATTTCCAATTCCAAACTCATTATAAAGAAGCTTATTGTTATTCTAACCAACAAGCTAAATTATCAAGATCTTCAACTAAATGTATGCAAACCTTATAGTTAAACCAAGGTGATTTTAGTTTACATTATTTTCCTTCACTGTCAGGTGAAATTTAAAAGCAAATGAAATCAAGCAGTTAAATAAAAAACAAACTTACACAGTCATTTATCTTCGTAGAAAATCATTTTAATTTTGCATTTATTCTTATTATTTCTTTTTAAAGTTTGTTACAGATTGATATCCTTTTTTCCCTTACTATTGGTTTCAGTATTTCATCACTGATAGATATTTAATTTTCCCCCCGCCTTGTGCGGGGGATTTTTTTATCTGAATTCTCCTCTTAAGATACTCAATCACTAAATCCCCACTATTTTCAAACTAAACGTGCTTTTATATTTTTTCCCATAGCGCAAACGTATTAGGGCTGTTATATCTTTTGCAAAGGATGGGAGCTCATATGGCAATAAAACTCAGATTAGTTACAGAGCAAGATGTACAACACCTTCATAAAATGGGAAATGAAAGTTATCGCTATCATTTTGCTGCTCTTTGGCATCAACTTATTGAAAGATATATTGAGTGGTCTGGTATAGGATTTATCTCATCTTCGCCCAGAATCATATATGCAAAATATATTAGGTTATCAAGGGGATAATAATTTAAATAAAAATATGCTTCGTTCTTATTTTGGTGATGCTATTTTGAGTTGGATTGACTGTACAGACGTTGCTGAAATGGCAGCTCATTGTTTGTTATCACCAAATCAACATACTGGCAATACCTACTGATTAGGGTACGAAAACAAAAATTATCAACAAATTGCTCAATTAACGACACTAAGACAATTTATTCTCAATAATAAAAAGTATTTCAATTAGTCATATAAACTTAGGTCAGCTCAACTGCTATGACCTTTTTATTATTCTACTCCCAGTTTCTATATCGAATGCTTGCAAATTATCTTTCATATTCCTATTTGCAAGTTTCCATTATTTTTCAGATTTTATGCACAGATATAAAGCATCTTATCTGCAATTGAGTTCCTTTCAATAACAGGCTCTATATTATCTATTTAAAAACCATCCAATTAAGATGAGTTTTTGTTCTTAATAATCGTTTCTTTGTAATACTTTGACAAATTTTTTTGGACTCTGAAATTACTCATTTTATAAGTTTTCTATTTTAACGACAAAATGTATCACTAAAAAATTAAGCAATTTAACTAATATCAAAAAAAGTTAACTTATTAACAAAAATAATAAAAAACAAGTTTATTACGTATATTTCAAGTAGTTATATAAATTTAAATCAATTTATGCTAATAATAAAGCACTGAAAAAATCACAAAACCATTCATAAATCTTTATCTAGCTGTCATTAACCATCAAGATTTTTTACAGATTGATATATTTTTTTCCTCTAATATTCCTTCCATCAACTCAGTACGAACAGATATTTATTTATCGTACACAAAAAAATTAAAAATTAACCAAATAAAGAATATTTGAGGAATATAGAATGAAAAAGAATTTTATTATCGGAACTTGCTTAGCACTTTTATTATCAGCTCCAACTATGGCAAATAACAATAAAGTCATCGGCTCAGGAATAATTATATTTACAGGCTCTATTGTAGAGGGAAATTGTATGACTGATTCAGTAGGAAATACTTTTAAAGCAAATTGCTGGAATGGAACTGAAATGGAAGAAACTTTACATAAAATCGAACCTAATAAAATGTTTAATGCTCAATTAGGTGAAAATAAAGGTTCAATGAGTATGAATTGGATCAAAGAAAATGTAGGTATAATGGATATCGTATATAATTAATATAGTATCTTTAAAATCCTATATTTTTAATAAACATTAATCTCTATTAAATAGAAATAATATTTATTATTAAATAACGAGTATATATTTTCCAAGAATTAGAATTCATTACTATATGAATGGTATTTTCTATTATGGTTATAATATATTAGGCAGATATAGTTTATTTCTATATCTGCTAACTCTGTTTTAACTCGTTTATAAAAATTCTTATTTTCTTATTTTCTTATCTTTACTTTGCCCTCCCTATTCTTATCTTCTAAATCCATACAAATCCTAGGGTTGACAAACTAAGTGATAATGATTATCTTTTACATTGTGAATGATTGAGTATTTTACTTGGTTTTTCACAACGACATTGCTCACATTGCTTCCAGTATTTACTGTGACCAACACATAATGTGTTGGTCTTTTTTTATATATTAATCATTAATTATAAAAACTAGCTTCACCCGCTGGCCGAGTTTTAAAGCGACGGTGAGCCCATAAATATTGTTCTGGAGCCCTCATAATTTCAGTTTCTATCAGCTTATTCATTCTATCGGTGTCATTTTGAATATCCTCAGAAGGATAATTAACTAGTTCTTTACCAATGATTAAGCTGTACTTTTTACCTTTCTGATTTTCATTTCTAACTAAAGTGACGGTTAAAGAAGGTGCTCCTGATAGTTTCGCTAGTATTGCAACCCCTTTTGAGGTTGATGTTTTTTCAACAGAAAAGAAAGGAGAGAATGTTGTGCCTTTTAAACCAAAATCTTGGTCTGGAGCAAACCAAATTGCTTTTCCTTTTTTTAGCTCCATAACCATAAACTTTAGGTTACGTCTATCTATCATACCTTTATCTGAACGGCATCTTGCTTTAGTTTGGATAAACTCCATCGCTTTATTATTATGTGGCCTATACATCGCATTTACAGGGAAACAAAGCCCCATAATGCGCCCACCTAATTCTAGTGACATAGAATGTATACCAATGAGTAAAATTCCAGCTTTTTTATCACTTGCATCAGTAAAATTGGAGATCCCCTGTACTTCAAAGAGGTTTCTTAATCGATGATCACTCCAGAACCACGCCATACCTGTTTCAAATAATGCGATACCTAGTGACGATAAATTATCCATAACAAGCTTGTTAATTTCATTTTCATCTTTATTAGGAAAACATAATTCTAAATTTTTCTTTATTATAGAAACTCTTCTTTTGACAAAGAAACGAGATAACAATCCGAGATGTTTACCTAAAAAAAGTAACCACGAATAAGGTAGTTGTACTAATAAAAAAAGAATAAAAACACCAAACCAAGTTAAGAAATATTTGGGATGTAATAGATGCAATGAAAAAATATTTTTAGCGTACACAAGCTTGTCCTTTAGGAACTAAAAAGCATTTAAGCCACATTGAATTAGACAATAATTATTTAAGATAAATCATTAAATATTACTTTTATTTTTTATCTTAAATTATTTTTATGATTTATCTGATATCTTTTATTCTAATAAAAATTTTTTCTTTCTTTTGATTGAGAAGGCAATAACTTAATGCCTTTATTTAACCATTATAAGAATTTCTTTATTAATTAATGTATTTATTTGTAAAATTTACTAGTAATTAAGGTAAATACACTTCTAATAATTAAATTAATTTACATTAAATATTTACATAACTTTAATAATATTATTTTTTACGCTTTGCTAAATAAACTTTAAAATAAAATATACTGGAATTTGACATAAAAAAACCCCACCGAAGTGAGGTTCTTTAAGTCTTACTTGTATTGATATTGCATCAGCAATATATACAGTAATAAAACTCAATATATTACAGAGCGATTACGTTCGCTGCTGCTGGACCTTTAGCGCCATTTTCGATAGAAAATGAAACTTCTTGGCCTTCTTTCAGAGATTTGAAGCTGTCGCTTTGGATCGCTGAAAAGTGTACGAATACATCTTTGCTACCGTCTTTAGGAGTGATAAAACCAAAGCCTTTATCATCGTTAAACCATTTTACTGTACCAGTCATTGTATTAGACATAAGATTTCCTTTAATTAATTAGTTTGCCATAAGGCATTGTTTTCGGTTTGATTTCGGATTTTTACTTATGGTCACTATTTGAAGGAATTCGCAACGAAGAGGTATCAGGGATAACGCTAAACGGTGAACTACTTAAAACTGCACTAACATAAATAGGTCTGTACTTCCAAACCAGTGGCGCTATTAAGTCATATAATTCGTTTTATAGCAAATTATTTTCATCTTTATTTTAAAAATAACTTTTTACACATTAAATTAGAAAATAATTATAAGATAAAAACAATTATCTATTTCAGCTATCTCTTTATTTTAATTTAATAATATGAATAAAAAAGGTAGATACTGTTATTTTTTTAAGATAACTCGTATCTACCTTATCATTAACGTACTACATCACCTTAATCAGCCAGTTCTAATAAAATTTCTTCTGTTTTCGTCCAGAGAAGTGCCCCCCCTTCTTCTGGCCATAAATGACGCTCTGCATTAGGAAAACGTTCAAATAATAATTCGCCAAAATCAGGAGAATGAACTGTACTGGTATCCTTCATTCCATACCATAAAGTTGTTGGTGTCTTTATTTCTTCAGGTGAAAATCCCCAAGGTTGCATCGCAATCAGTAAATCTTGAGTGTATCCATCATTACCTTGTTTAAAGGCTTCCGCCATACATTCTTGATAAACGCAGAGAAAATCAGCTGATTTATAAATAGCCAAATCGACATCAGCACTGTAATTTAGAATAAAATCCATTAACCATTTACCTGTTATATTTTGCTTAATCCAACTGGTTAACAGATCTGGTGATCCAACAGCTTGACGTTGCATATTGATAACATCTTCTGTTAGCTTTTTTTGTGTATCAGGATAATCAAATTGATCTTGTCCTGCGACAATCAGTAATTTATCAACATGACAATAAACACAAAGAGCCATCGCAAAAACAGCACCTTGTGAAAATCCCATTACATTAATGTTTTCGATACAAAGATGATCTAATAAAAATAAAATATCTTCAGAAAAAGATTTTAACGATTTTTTAGGATCAAAAGTGGAATCACCTAATCCAGGACGAGTTGGTGCAATCAGCCGAATATTAAGTCTATTTAAGAGGTCAATATCTACACCTAATAAACCGCTCATACCTGCACCAGTACAAAATAATATTGGCTTACCTTGCTCTGGACCAGATTCGTACCACGTTAAAATTCTATTATCTGGTAATGATACATTATATTTTCTTGAGTTTTTAATTTTCATTAGATTTTGTCTTTTATTAATTTTTGATAACACATTACCTGCCATATTGGATAGCAATGTCTATTTTAAAGTTCTACTTTTAAAAATTAATGTTGAGACTAGCTAAGGGTAAGACTTCATATAAACTCGCAATAAATTTTGTTTCGTTGCAGATAAACGGATAAACCGAAATTTATTTTTTGTTTTTTGAAAAACAAAAAAGAGTAGATTTTATACTACTCTCTATGAGTATAATCAAATTCGCCCTAATAAGTAAGGGCTCTACCATTGATCGCCACAACGAAAATCACAATAGGACTATCTTTATAACTAATTTTTTCATAACCAACTTATTTATGTGATAAAAAATGCGTTATCATTTTTCTATACTTGTTATTTTTTATTTTTAACTGGTTTCTACGTTATTTTACTAATTTACAGGTACGCCCCTTATCTTCAGCAACTCGCCCATTAACTGCATCATCCTCTGAAATTGTTGCTAAATTAAATTCATTTTTTCCTTTACCCCAAATTTGGAAGTTTTCACCAACATAACGAGCACCACTAGCCGCAACAGCTTCTTTTAAAACAATAAGTTCATCGCTGTAATACATAACTGCTAACTGTTCATTAGGGAAAGAAACTCTGATTTTTTGGCCTTCACAGTTATAAGTATCCGTTTTAGCTGCCAAAGCAGGAGCTGTTATTAATGAAGAGACTAAAGCAATAGCAAAAATAGAAAATAACTTATTCATTTACATCTCCTAAAATAACAAAGTAAGGTTTTACTAATAAATTTAGACTAGACTTTATCTTTAAAAGATAAAATAGGATACCTCCGCATTTTATTAAAATTAAAATATATATGAATATTTTAACTTAAGATTAATTTTAATAAAAAATCATCAATCATTGATGATTGAATTAAAATACAATTTTTTAATTAATATCAATTTTAAATCAAATAAATTACAATACATAACTTTACATTATTATCCGCCTATTTTACTTTATTCAATGTAATTATCACTATACGATATGCTATTATCCTAACACCTATAAATTTATTGTAGTTCAATAAATTAAGTCGATCTTGTTGAAAAATATCGATAGAAAAAATAATAGGAATATTCATGCTACAAGAGAATGTTGTTAAAGATATCATCGTCTGGATTGAGCAGAATCTCGATTCACGTTTATCGTTAGATATTGTTGCTGAGAAATCAGGCTATACAAAATGGCATTTTCAGCGCTTATTTAAAGCGTATACAGGAATATCTTTAGGAAAATACATACTCGCTCGTCGTTTATCTTGCGGCGCCTATGCGTTAAGAGTAACACGTTGTAGCCTATTAGATATTTCATTGAAGTATCGCTTTGACTCCCAACAAACATTTTGCCGAGCCTTTAAAAAACAGTTTAATATTACGCCTTCGGAATATAGAAAAAAACCAGGCTGGGATATTAGTGAACTAATTTTTCCTGCATTAGAAACCGTTGAACTGAGTGCTAAATATGAGGTAGTTACATTCCCATCTCAAAAATTAGTTGGCATGTCACATCATTACAATAAGCCTATTTCAACATGGGATTCAGACAAGAAAAAATTCAGAAAAGAATTTTGGCGTAAATTTTTAAAAGATGTACATACAATCCCCACAGAGTTATATGCAATGCATCGGGCATCTGCAAGTACATTAGAAGATACTATGTATATTTATAGCACTGCTGTTGATAAAGAAAAGTTAGCAAAAACATCAAATGTTTCTGCCATGTCACAATTAGAATTGCCGAGTGGCAACTATCTGGCCATTACATTTCATATGAATGAAATCTTAGATTCATTAACTGGCTATGATGACATTATTTATACGGTCTATACAAAAATACTTCCGAAAATGAATTTATTGCGTAGACCCGGCCCAGACATCGAACGATATACGCTAAAAGAATCTGTAAGTTACGATAAATTACTTGGCCAAAGCGACCATTACGTACAAAAGATTAGCTACTATATCCCCGTTCTTTAATTAATTTCATCTATAAAAAAGATCCCAATTTAAATGGGATCTTTCTATTAAAATAGATAGCTGAAATATTTCTCTGCTATCAGTCTTTTTTAGATTTGTTAGCAAAGAAAATATCGTCTTGGATATCTTTTGTTCTTACTGTAAATAATTCATTCATTAAATTTTCAGTTAACTTTTCAGCATCTGCCATGACTCGTAGATTAAATTCATTAAGCATTTTATTTGCACCAGCTTTATCTGTTTTCACCATAGTGAGATATTTAGCTTCCATTTCTTTTTGCTCTAATGCAGTTTTTACTTCCCACTCTTGATAAGCTTTTTTCACTATTGGTGCGAGTTTTGGATAATCTGTCATTACTAATGTTTGTAATTTACGATATTTCCAGTAAATAGAATCACTGTCTGCTTGATTACTTCCTATTCCATAATGTTGCGGATAAGCTTTTAATCCACTGTAATACGGAACAAATGCAGTTAAATCCGCCATGCCTAAACCAACATAGGTAACTTCACCTATTTCCTGAGGAAGTTCAGGGCGAACTTGCATAACATGAGCTTCATAAGTTCTGAATACACTGATTGGACGCCATGATTCTTGACCATTTAATCCATTAGTATATGGGTCGTGCTCTGTTCCTTCAAAGTGATTACGTAACATCGCTTTAGCTTCTTCAACAGATACTTTTTTCTCTGGTGTTAATAAAGGTGCGAAATTACGACCATCATCCACAGCTTGTTTTAATGATGGATTAAATTGTTGCTGAATAACCCATACACGCGGATCATTATAAGTACGATCTCGTTCATCATCTCGTGTATAAGCTTTTGAAAAATTAAATTCCCCTTCTTTTCCTGGGTTATATAGCCCTTTCTCAACAGCAAATTCCACTAGATTTTTAGAGCCTAAAACATCATTACTGTTAATATCGTAGTGTTGTAATCGGCCTTGGTTTCCTGTCGCAAAGTACTTATCTTTAGGTAATTTTTGTGCAATCCAATGATGTCCTGTCCCAGTTTCTAAATACCAAAGCTCATTTTTATCAACAACAGCAACACCAAATCCCTCACCAGCACCTTGTTTTTCAATAATACTTCCTAATAATTCCACTGCTTCACGAGCTGTTTTTGCTCTTGAAAGTAAGACATCTGGAATATCATCTTCAGTTATCCCAGTATCTTCAACATAGGGATCAAAAGAGAGCGCTTTAGGTGAAGCAAAAATAGATTCTGTACCACTAACCCCCACACCCAGTTCATTAAATCCTGTTGCACCATGGAGTTGTGTTTTCCAATTAGGTACGGTGGTATAACGCAATGAATTCTTAGGTAATGGATAAGTGAAATTATTAGCACCATTATGCTCTTTGGTACTGTAAATACCCGTTTGATTCGTTTTAGCCGGATGAATAACAAAATGTTGTGCTT
Organism: Proteus sp. CA142267; assembly: GCF_003336825.1. Lineage (NCBI taxonomy): Bacteria > Pseudomonadati > Pseudomonadota > Gammaproteobacteria > Enterobacterales > Morganellaceae > Proteus > Proteus sp. CA142267. Next base: position 66,853 of record NZ_QPMG01000012.1, read on the forward strand.
TTAATGCATCGCTATCTGCGCTACGAGCAATAATCAACGAACCATCATTTGTCGCTTCGCTCCCCGCTAACAACGTTGTACAGGCTAAAGCTGAAGAAACTAATGCAATATTAACGGATAAAGCAATAATACCTTTTTTGAATAAAGACATAAAACTCCCCATTTGCTTGTTATTTATAATTTATGTATCAATTAAGTATCTTTTTAGAATCAAAATAAAAAACCAGATAGATAATTTGATGCGAAATATTAGCAATGAAAATGTGTGAATTTCCGTGATTTATATCTCAATGATTATTATATTTCTAAATAAAAATATTAATTTTATGCATTATATTAATATCAGAGGGCTTTATTAAAAGATATATTTAATATACAAATAAAACCAGATGAGCTTTGTTATTAACATTATTTTAATGTAATTGATAGCAGTGTTTTTTTATATAAATAACCATTGATATTAAAGACGATAGCAATACATTAAATCTGATAATAACTTGTGTTAATTTTGTTGTACTAACCTAAAAAAGAACTCCAGTTTTATTTTCTAGAGCTCTTTTATTGAAATCTATTTTCTACTTTTTTCTTGTATAAATTCAAATAGTTGATTAAACTCTTCTATTGTTCTAACGGCTCTCATTGGAATTATTATATAATTATGTCTTTCTAAATCTATAAAAATATATTTTTTATAAACAAAAGTATCAATAACAGCTGGCCAATAAGTTTTATAAGAAATATTTTCATCTCTCTGCTCTATAAACTTTCTATTTATTCTTAAGTCAAAATTATGGCCAATTCCTTCAATTTCTCTTTTTTCATTTTTTTAGTTAAATACTCATCTAGAGAAGAAAAAATTCCCAACATAACTAAGAAAGAAGCAAAAATAATAAGAATATAAAGATTAAGATCTTTCAGTCGCTGTAGCTCATCACTTACAACATCATTATTTAAATAAATATTAATCGCATTTAAAATTAAGAAAAAAACAGAAAGACCTGATAAAATCAATAATAAAATTAATAAATTAGAAAGAAAGGCATAACCTTTAATATACTTTCTCTCTCTTAACTTCATTTTTTTATGGAGTTTTTTTAATTCATTTATTGATAATGAATATTTTAAATAGAATCGGTTTTTCATATAATTAATCCTTTAATAACATTACCTTATAAGCTTTATAATATCATACCACCTGCTTTATAATAAAAGTTATAAATCCCAAATAACATTTATAATCTACGTCTTTACTCTTAAAATATTCCTTATAAAAACCATTTAAAATTTCCATCATCACTATTATTCAATAATCAATTCATTGACGGTATAATCGTATACAAGATAAACTGACTAAAACAAAAAAACATAATGACAATGAACATAAAAAGAACTTCTTGGTCAGGGGGATGGGCGACTTTACGTGACCTTGAAATTATACAAACCGTAATCGATCAAGGAAGTGTTACTAATGCAGCAGAACAGCTGGGTATTTCTCAACCAGCAGTAAGCCAGACATTAAACCAGATCGAAAAACGTTGTGGTAAAAAGTTATTCAGTCGTGAAAATAATAAACTAATCCCAAACTCTGATGCCTTATTGCTTTATGAAGAAATTGCCAATATCGCCGAATCTTTCAGTCGATTGAGCCATTTTCATCATCAAGAAAAAAAACGAAGTCTACGGATCCTAGTTCCACCAACATTAGCTTATGGTTTTATCAATCAGGCCACTACTCTGTTTATCAAAAAATATCAAGTTAATGTCCATTTAGAAATATCTAGAAGTGAGCAGCTACTTTCTTTAATTGCAAAAGAACAAGCTGATATTGTCATTACTGATAATATGACCATTAACAGCAATTATAATTTGACTCAAATTCCGATGAGAGAAACTCAAATTATTTGTGCAATCCCTAAAACACATGAATTATCTACAAAAAACACCATCACACCTGATGATTTACATGAACAGTCTTTTATTGCTTTAGTTAAAAGTAATATTGGGCGCACAGTTATTGATCGAGCACTCAATAAATCAAAATCTAAGCCTAATATTATTGCTGAAGTTTCTGATCAAGATACAGCTATGACATTTGTAAAAAATGGCTTAGGGATCAGTTTAATTAATTCATTTCCTACTATTGAAACAGAAGATATTGTTTATAGAGAATTTACACCGACGATTATGAGTAATATTTGTTTTTTCACATCGCAAAAAACAGAGCATGAAACACAACTTTATATTGAGTTTATTAAAGAACATCAACCTGATGCCTCTTTATTTTCGACCCCAATTAAATAGTTATTAAGGTCTCATTCTATGCAATATCGATAAATAGAAGAGACCTTTCTCTTATTTATGCATCTCAAGAATAGAGAGAATACCTTCAGTAAAAAGTGTTAACCCGATGGAAAGCGCCTCTTCATCGATATCAAATTTTTCTTTATGATGTCCATCACATTGATCTGCACCAACTAAGAAGAATATCGCTTTTCCTTTTTTCTCTTGCACTCTTCTTACCATTAATGAGACATCCTCACTTCCTCCTAAAGGTAATACGACATTTAATAAATCTGGATGCGCATCAACAACACCTTGCATGATATCTATCATTTCTCGATCATTTCTGAAATTTGTCGCTTCGCCCGTAATGTCTATTTTTGTTTCTAGTTGGTAAGTAATTGCAATACCATCAACATATTTTTTTATACTATTAAATAAGTATTGTGTTATTTCAGCATCTTGCCCACGCACTTCTAGTTGCATTTTCGCAGAGCGAGGAATAAGGCTACGATTTTCGCCTGCAATTAAGGTTCCAATATTCACTCTAGTCATACCTTTACCATGCCTTGGCGTTGCTAATATTTCATTAGCTAAAAAGCATGCTCCGGCTAATGCGTTATTTCCTTTTTCTGGTTCATCAATAGCATTAGCGGATTTTCCTTTTAAAGAAATATCTAATTTAGTGGTACAAAGAAAATCAAAAGGATCGAGTGCAATTTCACCTTTTTTCAAGTTACATCCAATATGCATCCCCATAAAATAATCAGTATCATCTAATACTCCACTGTCGCTTATTGCTCTTGCACCTCTCACTCCTTCTTCTGCGGGTTGGAATATCAATTTATATTTCCCGCGTAAAGCGTGAATATTTTGTTTTAACCAATGAGCAAGGCCAAGCCCTATTGCAGTGTGTCCATCATGACCACAAGCATGCATTAATCCAGAACGGCACGAAGCAAACCCTTGTTTATTAGGCAGATGAGTATCGTCATTTGACTCTTGAACATAAACACAATCAATATCGAAACGAAAGGTAAATGTAGGGCCAGGAATTTCTGTATCAATAATAGCCATACACCCTGTTAAACCGTCCATTTCAGCCAATAACTCAGCACTGATCCCTTCTTCTTCGGCTATTTTAATGGCCTCATTAACTAATTTTTCATCTCGACCTAAAATACTTTCTCGACAAATAATATGAGGCCCCGCTTTTACTTCAATATTCATCTCTCGCAGTACACTGATTATCGTGCCTGTCGTCACAAATTCAGTCCAGCCAATTTCTGGAAACTGGTGAAACGTTCTGCGCCATTCTATTAGTTTATTGGTTTGGATCGGCTTCATTATTTTTCCCTTACAAAAAATAAACCTCTTATTAAGAATAAAAGAGAAGATAATAAATAATACATTATAGTTATCATAACTTAATAGTTATACAAATAGATGTGATCTCAACATCATTTTGCTTATTTTTAAAGCCGATATTTTAATAATGGAGAATCAATGAAATGGTAAGAAATAATGTTTAAAATCAATCAATAATAAATATATAACTATAAATCATTAATAAAATTTAGGTATAAAAATAGCCACTAAAGTGTTTACTCTTTTAGTAGCTATTTTATTAATGATTATTCATTTATAAATCGCATTAACTGCTGACGTAATTGCTTATTCTCTTGTTTTAACTGTTCATTTTCATCTAATAAAGTCAATGCTATAGCGATACCGTGCCAATCTAATGCGAGCTCTTTATGAAGTTTTAATGCACGATGTGTCACCACGATAGCATTATCATCAAAAAACCACTCCTGAGTTTCAATTTCTAGCGGTTCAATTACACCAAGTGCTACAAATTCTTTGAGTTCATCATTTGATATTCCAGTATGATGACAGAACTCAGTAACAGTAAATACGGTTGTTGTTAAATGACCCATTATTTATTCTCCCAGTCTTTACGTGGATTATAATCGGTCTGACTATCTGCAATTTGTTGCCATAATTCACGTGTCTTTTCATCGGATTTAGGTGGCATAACAATTTTTAAAATTGCATATAAATCACCGCTAGCCTGTTTACTAACTAACCCTTTTCCTTTAATACGTAGTTTTTGTCCAGCCTGGCTTCCCGCCGGAATAGTTAACAAGATTTTTTCTTTTATTGTAGGTATAGGAATTTTTGCACCTAATGCTGCTTCCCAAGGTGCAACAGGAACAACTATTTCTAAATCATGACCCTTAATATCAAATAGAGGATGAGGCGCAATACGAATTGTTAGCCATAAATCACCATTCTCCCCACCATTTTCACCTAGTGTTCCCTGACCTTTTAAACGAATACGCTGCCCATCAATAACACCAGCTGGAATTTTAACATTCAAAGTTTTAGGGATCTCTTTTTCCAAAATTCCAAAAACATTATAAACAGGTAAGTGATAGCTAATCGTACGCTTATGTTCTTCCTGCGATTCTTCTAGAAAAACGGCTAATTCTATCTCTAAATCATGTCCACGCTGTTTAGGTGCTTGTTGAGTTCGACGACCTTCAAAAGGAGAGTGTTGACCAAAAAATGAAGCGTAAAAATCATCAAAATCTTCTTGGCTAAAGCTTTGTTGATTTTTTGTATTCGAATGTTGTTGTGTAAATTGCTTAAACTTAGGATCGTTACGATGTGCCCAAAGCTCATCATATTCGGCTCTACGTTGTTCATCGCCTAATATTTCCCATGCTTGAGCAATTTCTTTAAAACGCTCTTCAGCATTTGGCTCTTTACTTACATCGGGATGATATTTTTTCGCTAAACGGCGATAAGCTGTTTTAATCGTTTTAGTATCATCAGTGGGTTTGACACCCATTATGGTGTAGTAATCCTTTAATTCCATAGTGACATCTCAATTATGTTAAATAATGAATTAAATATTAATACCCTAGACTTGGTTAATTATAGAACAAAGAAATTATGTTAGTGAGTAAACATCAAGAATAACACCTGAGAAATGCCTAAAAAGCGACCTTTAAGTAAAAGATAATTTAAACTTTAAAAAATAATTTAATCAAATAAAACAAGATATTAATAAGCCTAGAACTATATTGTCACTTTTTTTCATAAAATTGCATTTGAAATACTTCATTAGAAGAGGTAGATTTTATTCGATAGCACAATAGCTTATTACATTATCAGCAATAATTTTTCTTCTTAACTAAGATAAAAATAGAAAAATTAATCTCTTCATTTTAGGGAGGCAAAATGGAACGAATTATTATTCCCACTCACTATATCCATGTACGCTCAACACCACTTTGGACCAAAGACACAGCCCCAAAATCAATTTGGGAAAGGCATTTAGATAAAGGTACTCGCCAAGGGGTTTATCCTAAGCTGTCTGTTATGCAAGGAATGATTATTTATTACGCATATGCAGATGAAATTAGCCCAGAACCAACAGAAAAATTAGTGATTAATGCTGGTGAATTTGGTGTATTCCCGCCAGAAACATGGCACAAAATAGAAGCAAAAACTGAAGATACTGTTTTTAATGTCGATTTTTATGTCGATCCTAAAATACTTGCTGAAGGTTAATAATAATATGGAAAATGAAAATAAAGGCTATTTATTAGAATTAATTAATGCCAATGGCCAAGAAAAATCTCAAAAAATATTTCTAAATCCTAAAATTTTATATATTCCAGAAATTGCTACTAAAGAAGTTTTACTTCTAGTTAATGAGCTAAAAAATAAGGTAAATATTGACTCACAAGAACTTACCTTAGTATTAACAAATAAAAATAACGGTGTTTCTGTTGATAAAAATAGCTTTTTAGCTGATTTATTAGATGCTGATATGTCCAGTTTAATGGTGAAAGATCTTATCAATATTGTACGTGGTTATGATATAGATGAAGAAACAAATGTTTGTGGTTGGTGATCTGGCGTAGTGAAAGGAATATATCACCTTTGCTATATCTATTGATAATGAAGGTGATTGATTAATACTTAGAGAGAAAATTGAAGATCATTTTTTAATAGCCTATCTATCATCCAATACCCCGCTTTTCCTGGTGGCTTACTTCTTGACCACACTAAATCAATGTCTATTTTCTTGGGAAATTGGTCATAATCTAGGCTGACTAACAAATCATGTCCAAATTGCTCAACTAACCATGTGGGTAATATTGCCCATCCCATTTCTTGCTCTGCCATTTCAAGTAATAATAAATAGTTAGGTGCTAGCCAGTTTTTCTCACTATTAATAGCAAATTGGGCACTACTGCTTAGCCTTAATTGACGATGCATTGTTAAATGTTGATAGTTGATTTTCTTTTCTCTTACAAGTGGGTGCGTTTTATGTGCATATAGTCCTAACTTACCACTTATAGGTAAACGAGCGAAAGCAATATCAGCAGGATATTCTACTCGTGATTCCATCATACCAATATGCGCCTGATTATTTTGCAGCATATTAATCACATCATCATTCTCTGCAACAAGAAACTCAAATTCAAGATGTGGAAATTCTTTATCTAGAATTTTCAAAAGTTGCTCTGAATAAGGTGGTTGATACATATCAGAGAATACACAACTTAAACGAGGCTCCATTTCAGGCGATAGTTCTATTCTTAATGCCTGTAATCGTTCATCAGCCGATAATATATCTTCAACCAAGCTCAACACTTTTTGTCCTGCAAAAGTCAGTGTTGACTCCCGCCCTTTACGCTCAAATAATTCAAACCCCATATCATCTTCGAATCCGGCGATTGTACTACTGACCGTAGATTGGCTTTTATTTAATTTTCGTGCTGCTGCAGAAAATGATTTTAATGAAGCAGCTTCAACAAATGTACGCAAAGTTTCTATAGAATAGTTCATTATGGTATCGGTTTTTTCGATGGCTCCTATTTTGTATATATACAAAATATCATCAATAATTGCACTCGTTTTTTGTTAAATAATTAATTTGAGGTGGGACATGAGCCAATATCAAAAAACATTTACTGAGCGCGTTTTTCACGCTGTTTCATTTGAAGTAATAGCCATCGCAATAACAGCGCCACTTAGTGCATGGGTTTTGGGTCGCTCAGTTTTTCAAATGGGAACTGTTGCTATTGTTTTATCAACATTAGCTATGCTATTGAATTTATTTTATAACATGATTTTTGACCGCTATTGGCCTTTAATCAAAGGATCAAGACCAACAAAAATACGAGTCATTCATGCTATTGGTTTTGAATTAAGCTTTGTGGTTATTGGTTTACCAATATTGGCATTTTTATTAAATATGTCACTGTGGAATGCATTCTTATTAGAAGTTGGCTTCTTTGCCTTTTTCCTTTTCTATACCTATGCATTTAATCTTAGTTACGATAAATTACGTGAAAATTGGTTTAATCGTAAAGAAAAACGGGTAATTGCACGTCAATAATTACACAAAACACCTTTTGAACTATCATTAGGTGTTTTATCACTAATCAAAAGTAGGCACTCATTATTTTATATCATTAAGTTATAATATTAATATACTATTCTAATTATCTTCATACAGAGCAATTATTATGATTGTCGCTGTATCTAACTGGATTATGATTCAATGATGATATTACATGATGAAATAATTAAAAATATAAAAAATGATATTGTCTCTTTTGCAATAACAGAAACAGAGAAATTTTTAACAGAAAAAAGTGGCGAAGTCTTTTACGCCTTTGCGTTCGATTTAAATGCCGCATATGGAGAAGTAAATCTTTGCTTTAACACTGAAGAATATTTTCAAAAAACATTAAAATACTATCAAAATCAATCTGATAATCACGTTTATCATTCAAATGAAGAGATAAAAAGCTTAAAATACAATACAGGTGATTGGGAATACCAATGCTTTAGTACTATTTATCCTATCGATGAAACATACTTAGAACAACTTTATCATACGTCTTATAAAGACGGCTCTTACTCTCACGTTTTAACAAAGATTATTCACATATTTTCAGAATCTCTAACCCTGTTTAAGCAAACAGAGACTTACAAAAAAATCCCAAAAACTGAGGATTTTATTGCTTTTACAATTGATCATGATGAAGATGTTGAAGATGCTTTAATGCGTATTGGAAAATATTAATAAAACTGTGTAGAACGATAAATATCGTAGATGTTCAAAAATAAAGCGATAACCGAACGGTTATTTATTATTGACACAAGAAGAGTATCAATAAATGATCTTTTTTATTAGTTCTATACTTTTTGCAATTTTTTTGACCACTATATTAGCCTATTGGTGTTTCTCTGCACTTTTTCCTAAAGCGCCACCCACAACACTTTCTTGCCTTTTAATAAGAACGATTCTAGGTGTATTTCTCATTATTATAGTGATCAGCCTTATTTTAACTTTATTAAGTCAGATACTCTGATTAGCCGAAGTGTAAATGAATATAGAAAGCCCTTAAAAACAAGGGCTATAATTAAAATTTTTATTTATCTGCTTTTGCTGCCCAAAGAAATTGAGCATTAGGTAATGTGGTATATTTTTCTATTATCTCTTTATAGGTGTTTTCTGGCTTTAATTCTGCAAATTGTTCAGGGTAAATGAAGGTTGCTAAATATTCTAAACCAACGATGTTATATGGATGATTATAGAAATTGTGGTATATACCATATAATCGCTCATTTTCAACTGCTGCGATCTGATTAAATCCAATTCTGCTCTTCAATCGTTTGAAACCTTCCTGAGTCTCTTTGTCAGATACCCCATAGCCAAATGGTACAGCAATATTATTCTTATTGATCCAGCGAGATCCCGTTACAATATATACATCAGGTTTAGTGCTAATAACCTGCTCTAAAGAAATAACACCCGAAGCGCCTGGTAAGAAATGACTGCCTATATTGTCCCCACCAACAGCTTGGATCAACCCCCCCCACCCTGCATTATTATGTGTAAAGCAGCACCCATCACCGTTAGCTCCAGCCTTTGCTTCTACAAATACACTTGGTTTATTTTTAATTTCTTGAGTTTTATTTTTAATACTATCTAAGTGCTGTTGATAAAAGTCTGTATATTCTTTAGCTTCACTCTCTTTATTTAAAATAATACCAAGAAGCTCAACACTTTCTTTCGTGTTTTTGACTGGATCTAAAAAAGTATCAACATAAATAATAGGAATATTGGCCTCTTTTAAAATGCTGACAACGCCCGATCCTTCTAATGCGGGTTTGGCTCTTAATTGAGCGATCAGAACATCAGGTTGTTGTGCAATAACTCGCTCTGCATTAACTTCACCTTTGTCATTAAATCCCATATCAGGGATCGCATTTATATTAGATTTCCATTTCTGTTCTAATAAAGAAACTGTCTGTGGATCCGATTTTTTTAGATTATTATTCCATGCTACAACTCTTTCAAACGGGTTATTTCTATCAAGCAAAGCCAGCGTTAAAATATCTCTACCATCTTGTAATACAATGCGTTTAGGTTCATGTTTTAACGTTATTTTTTGCCCATCTGTATCGGTAATTGTAACTGGATATGTTGTAGCCAATGCGGTAAAAGGAAGTAATGCAGAAAGGGATATTGCTAACAGGTGATATTTATTTTTCATAGTATACTCTCCATAATAGAGAGTTAATGCTAACAATTATCATTAACATCATCAATAAAAATCATCTTTATCTGACTACCAAATAAATTCGTTTTAATAGAACGGCATCCAACAATAAATATTCGGGTCTGATATGGTTTCGCTAACCACTTTGACGCTAAATGGACGACCGTCCATTTAACATAAGCAAACTGCGTTATCCATATATTTTCCTTAAAATTTATCTAAACGGACAGATAATTGTCCAATTACAAGCAAAAAACGTGACTACTCAAGCAGAATAAACTTAATTAACCTCTATCATCTTAACAAATGGTAAAACATTTTTTAACAAATGAGGGGTGATATGAAAAAAAAGAGTAGTATTGCATTTATCAGAAAAAAATTAGTAAAAGATAATTCTATCTACGTAAAAGAACTCAGTGCTCTACTTCATGTATCGGAAAGAACCGTAAGAAGATACATAGATGAATTACAGTTATTAGGTATAGCAACTAAATTTCATGGTGGAGTGAGATTACAAAAAATTGAATTAGAACCAATAATAAATAGAACTATTGATGAAACCAGAGTACTTCAAATTGATTGCGAAGAACAAGGTAGAGATAAAAAAACTGCAGATAAATGCTCATTATATATTTTAGGATCTTTCAATTTAGATGTTGTCACAGAAGTTGAAAGATTTCCTTTTGTTGGAGAGACAATCAAAGCAATTTCGACAAACTTTTTCCCTGGAGGGAAAGGTGCAAATCAAGCGGTTGCGGCTGCTGAATTAAATGATCATGTACATTTTTTTGTTAAAGTAGGCGACGATTCATTTGGTGCTACTGCAGAGAAATATTTCGGTACTACAAAAATAAGTTCATATACATTAATTAAGGATGCCAATGCAAAAACAGGGAATGCATTAGTTATGGTTGAGAACGCTACTGGTAACAATAGCATTGTTATTGATCTAGGAGCTAATGCAACAATCACTAAAGCTGAAATTCTTTCAGATATTAATAATCTACAATCGGCAAGTGTTTTTCTTACTCAATTAGAAAATAATATAGAAGCGACCAAGTTTGCGATTGAAATAGCAAAAAAATCGGGATGTTATGTCATTCTTAACCCAGCGCCCTATTCAGATCAAATTGTCTCACATTTGCCATCTATTGATTTATTAATACCAAATGGAACAGAAGCAGAACTAATATCAAACATTAAAATTGATAGCGTTATTTCAGCACAGGAAGCCATAAAAGCAATACACAACTTAGGTGTTAAAGAAATAGTAATGACACTTGGTGACAGTGGTGCTCTTTATTTCAATGGTAGCACGATGAAATATTACAAAGCGATGAATGCATCTGTCGTTGATACAAGTGGTGCTGGTGATGCATTTACAGGTGCTTTAGCTGCAAAATTAATAGAAGGTAAAAATATGGATGAAGCAATTAAGTTTTCTATTGCTTATGCATCATTGGCCGTTGAAAAAAAAGGAGCATCATCAATGCCATCTAGAACAAGTGTTGATGCCAGATTAAAAAAAGAGCGTATGTAAGGGAAGTGCACAAATAACCTACCCCGTTAATAAATTATATAATCGAGGTCGTTATGAAATATTTAATTTTCATTATTAGCCTTCTCTTAATTTTTATAGTGGCATCTTCTATTAGTTTTAATGCTAATAAAATAAAAATAAAACTTATTCCTATTATTATTCTTTTATTAATAGAGGCCTCCGTTGCTTTTATACTTCTACACACATCTATTGGGATCTCAATTCTTAATACGACGAATATAGGTATAGAATATTTAGTACATCATGCAAATAAAGGAATTGATTTTGTATTTGGAGATATAAGCACAAAAGCACCTATTGTATTTGTTATTGTTGCTCTAATGCCTTTAGTATTTATTTGTTCACTTATTGGGATATTAAAATATTTTGGTATTCTACGTTTAATTATTCTTACTATCGGATACCTTATTAATAAAATAGCCAAAGTAGGTAAACTTGAATCGTTTTCAGCAGTTAGTGCTGTCATTGTAGGTATGATGGCCGTATATGTTTCGATTAAAGAATACATACCTAATTTAACAAAACCACAAATGTACACAATAGCTGCATGCTCGTTGTCTACTGTCGATATCGCAATATTGGGTGCTTATACTCAAATGTTATCACCTCAGTTTGTATTTATTGGTGTTTGCCTAAACTTTTTTAGTACTTTCGTTATTGTTTCCATTATTAACCCTAATGATCCTATTGAGATATCGAACCATTTTTCTGGCCCTAAAAATGAACATCATAGTTTTTTTGAAGTACTAACAGAGCATATGCTCGATGGTTTTAAATTAATTCTAGCGATAGTTCCAATGCTTCTTGGCTTTATTGCTCTAATTAGCATGTTGAATGATATTTTTTTACGCCTCATAGGAATAAGTTTCCAAGGCCTTCTTGGTTATATTTTCTCTCCTATTGCATTTGTGCTTGGTGTCCCTTGGCAGGACAGTATTGAGTTCGGACAAATTATTGCCACAAAAATTTTAACGAATGAATTTGTTGCAATGGTTGACTATATCAAATTGGGTGATCTGAGCCCAAAAACAGAAGCCATTATCTCTGTATTCCTAATTTCGTTCGCAAATTTTGGTTCAGTCGGAATGATTATTGCTTGTATCGCCAGTATCAGTAAAGAACATGGAAAAATGATAGCGGCGAATAGTTTTAGACTGATTGTGGGTTCAACGTTAGTGAGTTGCTTATCTGCAACTATGGTTGGTATTTTTATTAGCTGATATTTATTTCATGAGTCATTTTTTAATTCTATTTGTTATTCAATGTGTTATGTAAGTTATCAAAGGAGAAGTATATGACTAAAATTATTATAGATTGTGATCCGGGTGTAGATGACGCTATTGCTATTTTACTGGCGTTGGCATCACCAGAAATAAAAGTGCTGGGGATCACAACAGTAGCTGGAAATGTTGAGTTAGATAAAGTTCATGAGAATGCTCGTAACATTCTTTCATTTGTGTCACGGCCTGATATTCCTTTAGCCAGAGGATGTGAACGACCTTTGATAGCACGTAGGGGAAGTAAGACACAAGTACACGGCAATAACGGCCTTGCTGGTGTGATGTTACCAAAATCTAATTACACTTATCCCGATATACATGCCGTCGATTTTATTATTGATACTGTGATGTCTAATCCTAAAGAAGTCACCCTTTGCCCGACAGCACCACTTACTAATATCGCCATGGCAATGCTAAAAGAACCAAGGCTTAAGGATAATGTGAAAGATATTGTACTAATGGGAGGGGCTGCATTTTGTAATGGGAATATAACACCAGCAGCCGAATTCAATTTTCATGTCGATCCACACGCGGCACATATTGTCTTTGATACAGCAGAACACATTACTATGTTGGGATTAGATGTCACACATAAAGCTGATATTCGAGCAGGTTTATGTCAGTCGTTAGAGCAAGGTAATGTCATTGCTAGAACAGCAGCAAAAATGTCTCGTGGATATGCTGCATTTGATCCCTTCTTACATGATCCTTGTGTAATAGGTTATCTAATCCGCCCAGATATTTTCACCGGTATAAATGGACATATTGATATTGAATATGAATCATGCAAACTTTTTGGTTTAAGTTTTGCAACAGTCCATGATGATCTAAGACCACCTAAAAATAATAGCAATTTAAATGAATGTCGTATGAATACGATGATAATCACCGATGTTCAATCGGAGAAATTAATGTCACTAATATCTGAACGAATTTTATCTTTGTAAACTGAATCAAATAGAAAAATACAGAGAAGTATAGCTTCTCTGTATCAATTTTTATTATATTATTTAAAAATTAAGGTTCCTTTCTCTCAATAATAATTGATTAATATTTTATTGAAAATTAAACAAGAAATATCCTAATAGTAACTCCGTGCTATGTTTGAAAATAAACAAATCTATTATGATGACTAATATCATAGTAATGGAATGTTAGTATTTACATAATTATTTATATATAACAGTACGTTAGGATAAAGAAACATGGCTAGTTATAAAAAGCTAATAGCTTTAATTGCTATATTATTTACCTGCATAATAGGGAACGCACATGCAGAGCAACGCCCTGATGTAGCAGATAATGTCATTGCCTATAAAGGTCAACAAGGCGTGATTGTTTGGACTCTACGTATTGGTGATCGTAATGCTAATGAAGCATTAGTACAGATCGAAGGTATTGATCATGACTGGAATTTAAAAATTCAGAAGATGCAGGTCGAAAAAACAAGTAGAGATACCCGATACTCAATAAATATTAATGGAAATAAATTTGTTGCTCTAATTATTGAGAATAAATGTTGTGGTAACCTTTATATACTAGGAGAACCTCAGCCTATATCAGTAAATTACTCTGAAGAGATATCCCATGAAGGTAATGCACAAGCATTTCTCACTGATTATCTTCAAGCTCAGAATAATAAAATCAATAAATAAGCCTTTAAAATTATTTTGATATTAAATAGGTGAGTTTTATTGATTATTTTCTCACCTATAAAATAGAATGAAAAAAACAGCCCTGAAATGCCAATAACTCCCATAAAAAAGAGATAAAATAATTATTTAAGCTAGCTAACTATTATACAAAAAACTATACAACAAATAGTAGAGCTTTCAAGAGACGTCAGAAAACAATGATTGATTAGATTGCTTGATTTACTTGGGATTAGGAGACTTCAGGAGACGCTAGGAGATGATGAGATGGCGGAGGAGGAGAGAACAAAATAAATAGGTTAACACACTGATTTATATAAAAATAAACATACAAATAAATTTTCATACCCCCATAAATACCCCTTTTGGATTTTTAGAGGTTATTTTTAGATAAGACATGAATGCAAAAAAAAGAAAGGTGATAGTTTTATACCACCTCCTCATTTTTAATTCCACCTATCCAAAAACTAACTGGAGCTGTTATGAACCTCATGAAGCTAATCCAGAAAGAAAAAAAGATAATGGAATTATTTAAGCCTGATAATTTTGCATGAGTAGCTGGCGAAATAGGCACCCCTCCTTTTGAGGTTTCTGGTGTAGCTTAATGCTTAAAGGATAGGATTCTTTTAACAAGAAAAGTATTCTCGAATCTACTCGCAGAACATTAGATAGCATGGTTAAAGATGGCTTGTTAGAAAAAATATCCAGCTATGAGAGACGACAAAACAAACACCAAGGCTCAAGTAGCTCTCCTGGTGTTCGTTGTGTCGTTAGTCGATATGGCTTATGTGGAAAGTGTCGTCTTGTGAAATGCGAAGATGACGGAGAGGATTTTATTGAAGGTGAGTGTGTGGTAGTTGGCTAACCAACAGACAGTTTCTGGCACCTTAAATACTCAAACGTACTTGCAGTGCTTTATCATGTGGTGTAATAAAACTTGTCACCACAAATAAAAGAGCAAAAATTGAGCAATTAAATACAAAGTAGCGTACACTGAATCACGATATCCCTATAATGGGTGAAAGATATGAAAGCTTTTAATGTGATAAGAATGTTTCAAGACGCACTAGTAGAAGTTACCTGCCCAAGCTGTTCTTACGTAGCTAAACAAAACAAACACAAACTTAAGAAAAACCTAATCTTATTATGCCCTAATTGTGGCTACATGTTTTATTTCAATAAAATATAAACACCACGCAATATGCCCGTTGTTGCCGTGGAAGTTGAACGACAACAACCAGCACATCTGCGCGAGTATTTTAACGAACGATTGGCATTTTATCGTGAGAGAGGCAAGAAGTTGCCTGATGGGAGTTCGGTGCAGTATTTGAAAACAGAGTAGAGCCGATGCTCGATGGAACCGACTGATTTATATAATCAATCATTTATAAAATTTTGGAGTCTTATTGGTGTCCTGATTTTTTCTTTTACAATTATTGATAAAACATCATACTGATAATTAGTTGTATTACCCACCATACTCCCTCAACCTATGTGGCGTAACATTATACCCATAATATTTAAATAACTTATTAAATAAATTATAATTATTGGGGGTAATTATTTATTTTTATGTGATCTTGATTGGTATGTAACTGGTTGATTTTTAGTTTGGGTTGGAGTGGTTTTGGGGAAGATATTTTAAATGATTGAGAGCTTATTAAACTGCCACCAAACACTCAAACCTATTATTTATATTAAATATTCTTCACTATACTAATGTAGTGAATATTTTAAAAACCAAAATAACAATTTATTATGTAATAACTTAAATCTGATTGTCGGCTTTGAGCTAGGAGCGAACCTTATTCTGGGAACAAGTGACCTTATAATACATATTTAGTTAAGTTTACTTAGGTCATGGTTATCAATAATGCTTTATTATATCGTTTTCGTACAGTAAACAGGTAAACAAGTATGGATGGATGGGAAAAGCCCTTTACATTGGCAGAACAGATACAGTTAGCTTTGAATTTAGGTTATGAGGCAGTACCAGACCAAGAGGCTTACACGGGAGCATACTTCATTAAAAGTGGTAAGAAATGGATTTTTAACATTATCGGTCTCAAAAAAACGTTGAATATAACTTCAGATGATGAACTAAGAATGCAGGATTATGATGTTGATATGTATTTCGAAATTCGCCAAAACTGGTCGCAATATCAAGATATGATTTTTGGAAACAACGATATTGCGCCTTCGCCCGAAAACGAACTTACTTCAATTTACCATGACCTACAAGTAACAAATGATTCTGGGGAAATGGTGTATTTGTCTGATGGAATGTGGTTGGATTTCAACGGTCGGATTGTACAACGCTAGCACTCCAACTCTTTTAGTGGGCTTCTGTAAGATCAGCAATCGATAATTGGTTATTAGTTTGCTGGTCTATCCCATTAAATTCTCTTCTTGTACTTTTTACAAAGCGTTGACACTTTCCTTTTTAATCAACACATGACGGTGTTAGCAACATCATCTTTTGGCACTCATCACTCAGAACGATTTTAGGTCTGCTCTGAGCGAAAAGCGGAAGTAATTTCCAAGTTTTATTTTTATCTCAGGCATTAATTTCGGAGGCATCAACCTGTAGATAACTATTTGAAATCATACATAACCTGCTGGTAATATGAGAAAAATAATCCAATGTGGATGCGTTGTTAGCTTACAGTTATAAACCTACGAGGAATCGATGAATATTGAAGGATATGAGAACCGATTTGTAGCCTTTGTAGACATATTAGGCTTCAAAGAGTTGATCCATAAAATTGAATCTGAAGCAGTCGAAAACGCAGATTATCAAAGAGTCAGGTCTGTTCTAAACTTTCTACATGAAGAGTCGATAGAATCAAATGGACAGCACGACCTTCCTGTTTATGAGAAAAAATATGGTTATATCCTTGAAAAAGAATTAGGAGATCCACGTATAAGTTATATCTCTGACTGTGTGATTATCTCTACAGAAGGATCATTTGACGGATTTAAATCACTCTGTAATAAATTAACTAAATTTTCAACTGACATTGCCTGTGATGGAATATTTATACGGGGGGGGGTTACATATGGAAAAATATATCATCACGGTCCAATGTTGTTTGGCTCAGCATATCAACGGGCCTACGAACTAGAGTCTAAGCATGCCACTCACCCGAGAATAATTATTGATGACGTAGTATTCGATTTTTTATCAGAAAGGAAAGGTGTTTTCCCACTTAATACACATGCAATCACAAAAGATGTTGATGGCTTAAATTATTTAGCTAACTTCCCACTCAACTATAGCCCTATGTACATACCATCATGGTTGGATTTCTTGTTAAGGATAAAGAGTAGGATCCTCTATCACTTAAATTTCTTTGACCCAAGAGTTTCGGGATTTGGTATCGAGCTAAAGAGGCTTGATAAATTTTGTTGCTGGAAAGAGGTTTACGGTTGGAATTTGAACTTTGATGGTGGAAATGAATATGTGTTAAAAAAATACGAATGGCTTAAAGATGAGTTAAATAACACAATTGAAAAATACTCAAAATATCTTTCTGCTAATGAGAGGGATTCCATTTATAATTTTGGTGTAAAAAAAGGCGTGAGAATATCGCCCATACATTGGAATGGAACAATATGGTCTCCTATAGAAGAACTTGGTCGTTATCGGTGACGTTTTAATAAGTTAAAATATAAAATTTAATTTCTAATGATCACAACATTTCCAAGTATTGTGGGCATTAAGGTCCATCTTCTATAAGGCAAACCGAGTATAGTATCATCGGGTTTGCTCTGAGCGAGGAGCGGACTAAATGCTCATCTCAGCGGTCAAAGAATATTCTTCTTTGACCATTCTCTTTATCGAGAAAAGATTATCTATTAGTTTTATTCTGAATGTCATTGATTACATCGAGGTAATACTCTTTTTCCTTCCCTTTGAACACTAATCCGAACTCATGATTAATTATAACCCCAACACTTTTCAAAAGGTCGATTTTTGGTTTGGAAGCAGCGTCATTATAATAATAACTAGGAATGTAGTATATTATCTTATGTTGCAAGCTTATTTTCTTTGCAATTCTATTTCTTTCTCTAAATGTAAGCAACCACCAAAGATCAATTTCAACAAAATCCAAATTCAAGCCTAAGATATATACATCCTTAGTAAAAAACTCATCAATCCAGCTATTACCAATATCATTTGCTTGTAACCGTTTTGTAAGCGGCTCGTTGAACGATTTATTGGAATACTGACTTCCGGTAGTCGTATACCCCCGCATGCTTTGCAAATAACCACTGTAATGTTCATAACCAAGGATTATTGAGCTTGGGTTATTCAATGCTCCATGTATATGCCATATATTTTTGTTTTTCACCTTGTGATGTCTGAAGATATTGTATTTACTTTCTTTTATTACACCTTCATTTTTTAAATCTTCAGGTCTGATGTTGTCATCTAAACAATATTCAAAAGCTAAGTCATAGTTTGTTGTTAAAATATTACCGCATTCTAACTCTATTATTTTTTGATGGATTTCATTTGGTTTTATTGTATTTATCTTTGATGCAATGGAATCTTTTATTTTATTTTCTGAAAATCCATTAATTTTCTTATTTGAAATACTAAAATAAATCTCTTCATAGGCTAGTGGGAATGGTTTTTCATGTGTGTCAATTTTTATCCCATATGTTTCCCCTAGATTATTTAAAACATCAAGCCAAGAATTTCCATTTGTAATATTATTTATGCCATTTCCAATAAGTAGTGAATAACCACGCATTTCTATCCCTTATGTTAGATATATTTCTTACACCATACTACTGATATTTATTCTAATACTAGTACTAGCCATTGGCATGTTCGATATCGATAAGTGTGATCTTACCTAGCAACTAGTGTTTTCGAATAAGTACCCCCATGAAAGTCTTAGACAACTATACCTATTAATATCCTACAGAGTGCTCTTCGTAGTCAGAAAATGAGAACTGGATAACATCAGCTCATTGTTTTATTCCCTACGCAGTTTGTGAGTTAACAATGTCCGCTCTTGGAACAAAGCAGACCACAAACAAATATATTCTTTTATTTAATAGTCTTTCATCCTCACCAGCTAAACTAACCATCTAAACTCTTTCTACCCACCATACTCCCTCACATCAATGTAAAAATACTGCTTACCTAGCGAGGTTGTGGACATCTGTCCTGAAACTATCATGGAATGAGGGATAATTCGATTACCTCGTCCACAAAGAGTTACTCTAATCGTTTTTCCTCCCATCGAATCCATCATCCCAATATGCCCTATTGTTGTGATTAATACCGCACAAGGGAAACCGACATCCACACCATTCCAATTATTTCCTGTAAGTACAAAATTATTTCCCTCTAATAAATTAAGCGGTCTTTGGCTTGAAGCGTGTGTAATAACACCTTTATGATAAATTTGAATTCCCCATTTTTGAGGATGAAGTGAAATATGATAAGAAGACTTCACAAATACATAGAGCTCATATTCTGCTGAATTGCCTTGAATAGTATCGATTAAATTCACACACCACGCATTGTTCTCATAAATTACTTCAGATAATCCACTTAATGATGGATTAGAGGAATTAAGAACTCGAATAAAAATAAGTGGTACTGCGTTATTATTACCTTCGATGACTTTAATTAGTCCTGGCTTAGTTTTTATCTTTTTTAAAAATACGGCTGATTCATAAGGTGTTAATTCTTCGGTAATGCCCTGATTAAAAAATAATGCACCATATTTACTCATTTAATTAGTACCATAATAATTCCATTAATCGATTGACTACCACGTAGAGAATTCCACGAAATTTTATTATTCTCGACTCTAACAGTGAAATAAGATCCTCGATTTCTAGCTACAATATAGGCGGCCAATGACCGCCCTTTAGGAATATTATTATAAGTTTTACTGCCATTTTTAGTGACCGCTATTTGGTCAAAAATAAACGAACGCCCTGTGATTTTTATTGGCTTTCCTTTTTCATATATCTCTATTCCCCACGACATGAGAAATCCTCTACGGCATCAGGAGATACCCATCCTCCTAAGAATTTAAATCCTAATTGAGGTACAGCATGATAAAGAGGCCCTTTAATTGTTTCTCTCTTTTTATCAAATTTCACCAATACAGGTTGTTGATAGTGAAAAGTTTTTATTTGGTAAACACCTTGGCAATCGACTTTTTTATATCCAGAGGTACACCCTGACAATAATAATGCTGTAATTAAAATAATAAACTTCATACGCTACCCTAAATAACCTATTTTTGCCGCTAACTGATTGTTTTCATCGTAAACATAAATAGTATTATTTGTGATCACTAACCGCCCTTTTGTTCCTCCTGAGTTTATATCTAACCGTCCACGAAATACTGCATCATTTAATTCCACATTCCCTGTTGTGGCATCAATATTAAATCCTTTCTTGCCAGCTGAATAATTAGTGGATGTGATTTTTTTACCTACCGATAATTTATCAATAGTTGCCTTGCTAAATAACGCATCATTGAAAAAAGCTTGTCCATTTTGGATCACAAAAGGCGTCACCACTTTGCCGTTTAATGACGATATCACTGCAAAGTTTTGGGCATTGACCAGAAATTGGCTATTTCCTTGTGCATTAAACCCTAAGCCAATGCCAGTAATGACTTTATTACCTTTGCTATCCTGCTGGACTTTCATTGTCCATGATGCCGAAATTTTGCCATTTATGTCTGTGACCACTTTCGAAGTTTGTTCGATTTTGGCTGAACTTGTACCCACTTGGCTTTCTAAACGAGTGACTTGCTGAGCGGTAGAGGTCACCTTTCCTGAAACCTCGGTCACTTTAGTTTCAAGTTGGTTTACCGCATTCGCTGTTGCATTGGCTTTCTGTTCGCTGGACTTAGGCACTTCATTCACCACAAATCCTTTTGGTGCCACCAATTGTTTGTTATTGGTATAAGTGCTGGTGATGATTTGATGGTTTATACTTTTATGCTTAGTAAGCTGATATTTTGCTCCTCCTCGCAAATAGATATATTCCACAGAGCCATTCGTTAATTGAGCAGGCCCCATCACAGGGGATTGATTTGTCCATTTCCAATCAAAATTATCAATGATGCGATTTTCAGACTGAGTCCCCCATCCAGAACCACTGACTTGCCATTCCACAATCATGGCAAAGCCTTTGGTGCTATGAGTGGCATAGCTGGGTTTATTGTCTGAATATTGCCCTAAGGTTCTAAAAACCTTAAAGGCATAACGTCGAGAGGTTACTAAAGGTAAAATCACCGGATAATAGGTGTTTTCATTGAGTTTAGATAAATCTAAATCCACCACCACAGATTCCGTTAAATCAGCTTTCACTTTATCTAATTTGCTGGATAACGTTTGCACCTGAGAGGTTGCGGACGTCACTTTGCCATCGATATTAGATACTCGCGTATTTAACGCATTTACCGCACTACTATCAGCTTTCCCCTTAAGATTTGAATTGAGCGTTGAAATCTCTTGCGTTTGGGCTTGCTGTTTCGAGGTGAGGGTTTCTAATGATTTATTAATCGCAGAAACATTCCCATTCATCCGTGTTTCCAGTGATTGTCGGGCTTTCGCTTCTGCTTGGTCGCCGGTAACACGTGCTTGCTTCTCGGCGGAGATAAGTCCTGCGGTGACTTTAGATAAATCATTACCGGTATAATCACCACGAAGTTGAGTGGCTAAGGATTGCCGTTGTTGCGCTTCAGTTTTATCTGCATCAATACGCGCTTGTTGCTCTTGTTTAATCGCCGCTGCCTGTGCTTCTGTTGCCGTTGCAACTTGGTTCATTCGCTCAGCTAATAATTTTCCTGCCTCCTCCAGTTTTTTTTCACTTTCTTCAATCGTTGCTCCATGTCTCATCAACTCAGCTAAAATCTTGTCATGATTTATCCTCATCAACTCATGTAATTCAGTAATATCGAGTTGGTTAGCCTTGCTGTTGATCTCACCCAATAGGTCTTGTGTGAGTTGATCTCGACCGATTTGCCCCGCTAATTCATCAAGAATAGCGTCTATGTTACCGTCAACTTGTCCTGTAACTTCTACAAAATGAGATTTACCGTACTCATTGACACTTCGCACATAAAACCAGTAATCCAGACCCGCCCTTAGTTGTTCTTTAGTCCAGAATTTAGCTCTACCTAAAAAGTCAGCTTTTAACTCTATCTCATTGATATTATTTATCCTGTTTTCACCAGAAAACCAGAATTCAAACTCCGTGTTTTGAGTGTGTGGCACGACGATATGTGGGATCAGCTTTATTTCAAAAAAGCCAGACTCAACCGTGATTGAACTCGGTGCGCTTGGTGCGCCAATGACCATTTGAACTTTTGTTTCGCTACCAAGCATTCCATTAGCGTCTTTACCTCTTACCCCAACAAGATAATCCCCCGCGTCAAGACCGTTGAAGTAGTATTCTAAATCTGCGGTATTTCCAGTAGATACAACCTTGCTGTTTTTATAAAGAGTGACATTAAATGAAATATTTCTATTAATGGTTGTTGTTACCCACATAGCCCTAGCCTGAACTTGAGGGCTATCATTAACATAAGCGATAGAAAGGCGCTCTATGTTAGAAATACGAACAACATTCTGTGTTGGAGGATTTCCAGTAAAATCAACACCGCTATCAACAATACTTTCCTTTTGAGGCGCATGCTGAATACAGTTGTATAGATAGTTCCCCTCATTATCTTCCGAAATGGAAATTACCCTAAATAATTTGGTCGTTAACGTGCTCTTTGAAATGGAAAATACACCATACTGCTTCAATCCATGTGGATTTTCACGCAAAGTAACAATATCACCATCGATAGATTGAATTTCTATTTTTACAAACTTACCTGCTGCCCCTAAAAATGAGAAAGTGCCTTTATCATCATATTTCCACTCAATAGGCGCATCGATAATAATAGTACGAGCATTGACTGATAGAACTCGTCCTCCTACCTTCACCCCTGCAAAACTGTCATCTGCAACTTCAATAATATCGCCAGAGATACAGTTGATCCCCTCACGTCCGGTTGTAAAGGTAACGCTATCTTTCTCCAGCTTTTCTGTTTGTAATATCCATTTACCCACTCTGTGAGCCTGCCCGCGACTAGTACAGCCAAAAGCAGTGACTTTCTTGACATTTACACCGCCAAATCGCTGAATAAGGTCATCATCTTGGATAAATTCTCTTTCTTCACTCCATCCATTACTCGGATTTACCCATGACACTTCAATAGCATTGTGTCGTGCTGATTTCGCTGTTGATGTATATTTAAATTTGCCATCAATAACGTTTGAATTTGTATACGTCCATACTGGATCGGATGGTCTGTCTTGAAAACACGTTAATTGTTGTCCATCCCATAAAGGCATACCGCGAAATACAGACGCCAAGTCATCAAGCACTTCTTTGGCTTTTCGTTGAGAGGTTATATAGGCATTGAAAGTAAAACGCGGCTCTTTGTTGCCAAATCCATCATCAACCAATTCATCACAGTAACGAGCAATGGCATATAGCGCGAATTTATCAACGTCAAACGAACCGATCATCTCTCCTATACCGTATCGTTCATTGGTGACTAAATCGTAAAAAATCCATGCGGGATTATTAGTCCATGCAGGCTTGAAGCGGCCCGTCCAAATCCCTGTGTAAGTGCGCGTTTCTGGATCATAGTTATCAGGAACTTGGATAATCATTCCTTTTATATGATAGGTGCGATTGGGCGTATCACCGTATTGGGATTTATCAATTTTCATCCCGACAACAGCAGAATTAGGATAAGAAAATTTAGCGTCAGTTATTTCTGTGTAACTCGCCCATACTGTGCCATTCTTCAGCAAATCACTCTTACTGTCTTCAGTTGTACGAGAAACCCTGATTTGAAATGGTTTTTTCTTAGGCGCATCGATGATATATGATTCTAAATATTGACCGCTAATTTTACCGGTTATTCTTGCTGTTTCTGCATGTACCCAACCAGATCCCTCATTAACTTCAATAAGCATTTCCACCGTAGCATCGTACTGATTTCCCTTATCATCTTGACCAACAAGGGCAGAGACACCCAAAGTAAATCTAACGCGGTCAGTTTCCTGATCGGAAATAGTGCGCAAGATTGGCGTATTTTTTTTCACCTCAACATTAACGGGTATTTCTTTCTCTACAAAAGGAAAACCATCTAAAGGCGCTTGTGTCGGTGTTCCCGCACGCCATTGAACCTCAACCCCATGAATATTCGGATTGCCATCTTCATCTACAACAGGCGTACCATTCAATAAAAAGCCTGACATACCACCAACAGGGCCTTCTATTGGCCCTTCGGAAACCAAATCAATGACATTAAGAAATTGTTTATTTTTTAAGTTGTCATCAAGCAATCTCGGAGTACTTCCTCCGCCACCACCTTTCCCCATTAAACAGTCTCCAAACCTTGTGATATTACATTTGAACCCACGACCATCTCGCCATAACAGATAGGAACGGGATAGCCTTGTCCGACTCTATTTGATAATGAGCTGAAATACTGGTTACTTTCAGAGTTTCGCCCCTCTATGCTCGGTGCCGGAGGTGTTTTGGTTAACATCGTTGCCAATCCCGCTGCGGCCACTCCCACACCAGCAGCAAATAATGCCGTCGATGTCATTGTTGCCAGAAATCCGCCCGGTATTAAAAACGATGCACCAATTAAAGCTGCTCCACCAATAATGCCTAGCCATCCACCGGATTTAGCGCCACCAATGACAGGAACAATCGTAATAACATCACCTTCACTTAATGGTGTATTTAATCCCGCAGAAATGCTCTCCTTGGTCATATCATTACCTGCGATACGAACACGAAACTGCCCTTGATTAATCTCTTTTTTCAATCCATCAATTTGATAGCAAAGACAGCGTAAGGCCTCACCAGCATTGCTTACCTCAAGCTCGAACCTGCGTCCAAATCGGCGTAAATAGCCTGCAAACTGTAATTTGACCATTGCTTATGCCTCCAAATGCTGTGAGTGTATTTGAACCAGTAGCCACCGTAAGTATCTCGCTTACTCAATCTGTCTGGTCTGTGATGCAATATCTCTTGATTTCCTAAGTACAAAGCGGCATGGCAAGGTTTTGAAGTGCCTAAGCAAATCAATATCATGTCGCCTTCTTGAGCTTCATCAACTTGATAGAAACCCTGTTTAACTGTGTTATCTAAATAGAGATTTTGCTCTGTGTACCACCATTCATCAGGGCGAATAAAATCATCTAACTGAATGCCTGAAAGGTGATAGGCGTCGCGTATAATGGAGTAACAATCCTGCTCACCATGCTTAAACTCTCTACCTAATAGTGGTGCTATTGGTCTGAACTTGTGGATCACACCATCACATACCAACCACCACGGTAGATTTGTTTTCCTTTGCATTGCTCTATCGCCAGAACTCAAGAAAGGTTTTCCGTCAGGATGACTATGAACAATAACTTTGACGTCTGAATAACACTCTGCCGTCATCCAATCGTTTGGGTTTATTTCAAAATAGTTTAGTGGATTGGGGTGTATATTCCCGCAAGGAAAATACTTGTCGCCAGAAATTAAACCACACGACTCCCTCACTCCTTCCGCTTTCGCGTGAGCGATAATGTCTTTCTCAATCATGGATTAACCTAATTTGTTTGAGCCTAAATACCCGCCAAATGGCATGACTGATTTAAATCTGAGTTTGCACCCACTGTATTTATGAGAGCACTTATCTTTAAGGGGATCTGTTGTTAGTTGGTCTTTTTCATCTGCAACAGGAGGGCCATCATAACCACAGTCGCCACCTCGGTATCGCCATGAGCAAATGTCAGCTTGAATAACTCGCCTAGGTATCAGCGCGTTATCCGTTTCTGTTGGAAGCGCTAATATGTACGTCACAAAGTCTGAATCTGAGCTTTCCCGTTGCTCGATAACATACTTCTGAACAACTTCTCTTGTTGGATCTGCTTGTGGGTTTCCGTTGGGAAAATTAACAGCATCAAGATATTGATCTAAAACCTGCCGGCGAGTAACGATAGCACCTAGGGCGTCATCATAGTCGTTGTTAATGGCTGTCAACATTCCGTCAAAGTTAGCAAATGTCATTTTAGGTCTATCTGACGCCCCCTGCGCAGTTACACTAAATCCTGTAACTTGAACAGGATAAGGCTCATAGCGTAAACCTTGCCAGATGATAGGTTTTAATAACCCATTCATGCCATCATGAAACCGGTAAACATCCCCCCCAAAACGGCTTAAATCGACCTCATATAGATCTAACATTGCATTTTGCTGTAAGTCTGCAACGTCTATGCGCATCGCTTGAGGTATCTCTCTCATGCGATAACCTCCTCAAATGTACAGTCTATCTGCCATGATGATTTACGTGGTGTTACCTGCCAGCCTCGGCAAACAAACTTACGCTTAGAATTATCATCACTGGTTAGCCACAAGAATGACTCAACCGCACCACGAGCCTTAAGAAATTCATCAATCTGCTTACCTATGTCAGCATGTTTAATAAATGAAAGTTGATAGGTCTTTAATTGGTTGTTGATCCCGTCTTTAACTCGTTGTTCGTAACCGTTACCAAACTTGGCTACTTTCACTTTAGGCTCATTACCTACCTGATAAGCCGTTTCTGGCCGCCATTTAAACTCTTCCATTGGTTACTCCAATAAAAAAGCCACCTATTTGGGTGGCCGTTACCAACTTCTTGATTTTTCCAAAGCACCACCGCTACGCATTTCGGTGCCAAGTACATCATAAACCGTACCTCTCACCATTTGCTGTATCTGCTGCGCTTCCTTTTGAGTGATACCATTCGGTGCCTGAACTTGGAATGTAAAGTGCATATCCCCCATGCTGACACCGTTACCACCTTTACCCATTTGTCGATTGCTGATAACCCGCCCACTATCGCCTGGTATCATGTATTGATTACCATTCGATGCCTTGAATATCTCTGGCTTGCCACCTTCTCCAACCCGATACATTTTACCTGCACCGACCTGTCCTCCATTTTTACGAGCGCCAGCAAGCGCAATCATGGCCGGTATTGCTGCCGCCATTGCAGCCATTCCCCAAGTTGCAGCAGAACCCATTGTGGCAATACTGGTTGTTGCTGCGGCTGGAGCCATTGCAGTTGCGATTGCACCTCCAGTCGCCGTTGCGTCTGCAACCGCTTGAGCATTTGACGCTTTACGCATAGCATTTTCAGTAATCATATTCTTAACTTGCTGCATACCCATTTGAACCAGAGCACCAACGGCTTGGTCTACAATGGTTAATGCGACATTGCGGAAAGCATCGTTAAGGGATTGAGTGCCTGTTAATAGCCCTGTAATTACGTTAGCGGAACGTTGCCCTAATGCGTCCAACCCATCAGCTAAGAATTGATTAGCTTGACTCTGATTACGCCATATCTCCCATTGAGCATTCATGCGGTCTTGCTCATATTGAGTATTAGCGGCATTCATTAACTCCAAGCTTTGCTGCTCAGTTAAAACCTTTTGGTTTTCATACTCTTTTATGAGTGCAAGTTTACGATCGTGCTCATTCTTTAGTTGCTGAACAGGGTCTACTTGTGCTTTTAAATTATCTTGAGGAGATACAGCGTTATTAGCCCGTATTTCGGCTATTTTGTGCTGATATTCTGCTTCAATTTCAGCTTTACGCCTTGCCGCTTGCTCAGTAAGAGATACATCATCTTTTGTTATCCGCTCTAAATCTGCCAACTGTTTATCGTGAGATTCTTTAGCCTTAGCGACTAAATCAAGCTCAAGTGCGGCTTTCTTATCAGCTAGATTGCGCTCAATGTTGTATTTATCTTCTGCAAGTTTCTCAGCTAGTTTAATCTGTTCAGGAGATGCCTTGTCACCCAACGCCTTAACCGCATCATACTTAGCCATTTCAAGAGAGCCGCCTTTGTAACCTTTGTTTAAAAGCTCAATTTCTTCTCTCTGGCGTTTTAATGCTTCGTATGCTGCATCTGTGGCTTTGGTTGATTCCTTGGTTGTTTTGTTACGCTCAGCGGCTGCATCTTGAGCTTTTTGAGTTGCTATTGCTATTTGCTTTAGTTGATATATTTCCCTTTCGTCTGTTATCCCTTTATCTTCAATGTAAAAATCAACTTGCAATAATCTCTTATCAACTTCACTTTTGGCGTTAGCTAGCTTCATTTCACGCTCTAGTGATTTTCTTAAATCCATCCCCTCCTTAGACCATTCGAAAGATATTTTTTCACCATTAAACTCTTTCTTTTTTTGCAGCGCCCTATCAATAGAAAAACCATAAGAATCCCATCCCTTTGCGCCACTTGGTAGAACAGATATTTCCCTTTTTAGTAAATCAATTCCCTCTTTTAACTCACCATTAAGATCAGCTTGAATAAAAGATATGGTATTTTTTGTGCGACTGTAGTTATTTGACGCCTTTGTTGCGTTGTCAGTTGCAATTGCTAACTTATCTTGAGCATCGGCTAGCTGTTTTGTTATGGATTCATATTTACTTGTTCCAACTTTAGCTAAAGCCAAATCAGCCTCTAATTCTCTTACTTTTTCCGCAGCTTGCTTCATAGCGACAGTGGTGTTTAGAACTTCATTTTTTAACTCAGGGAGCGCTTCTTTTAACTTGGCAGATTCAGCCCTCTTTTGTTCCCTTGTCATGTTTTTCATTTCAGCAGTTAATTGATTTACTCCCTCTGCAAGTTTTACTGCTTCTTCTCTTGCTTCTTTTGCCTGCTGGTAGAAATACATGATCGCAGCACCCGCGGCCATTGCTATACCTGCTGGGCCACCAACAAAACCTAGAGCTTTATTAGCTAAACCGATAGATACAGAAGCGGCTCTTGCTGCTGCGGCTGAGTTAGCCATTGCTGCTGTCTGCGCTTGCGTTGCTTGCTTATGATTTATCGCCGCGGTTGTTGCGGCAGATCTAACGGCAATTAAATTTGCCAGCGCGGTTGCTTCTGCGTTTGTTCCTCTTGCGGCCGCAAATTCGGTTTTCGCTTTCTCAACTAACGCTCTGGCTGCTGCTAAATCTAAAGCGGTCTTTCTTGCCGTCATTATTGCATTGTGTTCAGCTACTCTAGCAGCTTGAAGGTTTGCTATCGCTTCTTGCCTTGCTGCAACTGCTGATTGCATTTTAGCTTTGATAGCCAACCCCATTGCGGCAATGTATCTACCGCCAACAACGGAGGCAACTAGACTAACCGCTAAAACCATTTCATCGAGACTCTTACTTGCAGTAATTACAGCATCGCTGAATACGTTAATAGATGCCTTTATTGTTGTATTCTCACCAAGGAACTTAGTTAAGTTATTCCCTGCTTCTTGAAATGCCTGCGACATTGTTCGAGTGGTTTTAGCGAACTCTTTACCAATAGCATCCCCCTGAGACAATAGCCCTTTTACAACAACATCAGTGGTCAACTTGCCTTCTGCTGCCATTTTACGAAGCTGACCTATACTTACTCCTAGTGAATCAGCCAATGCAACCATTAAGCGACTACCCTGTTCTGCTACTGAATTAAATTCTTCACCACGGAGAACACCAGAAGCGATACCCTGTGATAACTGAATGATGGCGTTTTCTGCTTCCTGCGCAGTAGCACCAGAGACAATAAATCCCTGATTAATAATCGTTGTTAATTTTGCCAAATCCGCCGCTGATGTATTGTATTCTCTCGTTCCTCGCTCTAATCGTGCATAGAGTGTTGCTGTGGCATCAAGACTAGATCGTGTTGCTTGAGAGATATCAAATACTCGTTGAGTTACATCAATAAGCGACTCGCTAGCACGAACTGAGTTAGATAACTTATTGTTTAATTCAGTCCATGCCTCAGAATAACTAGCAACCATTGAAGCCGATAAATAACCAGTCAGAGCCGCTGCAACTTTAGATAGAGATTGCATTGAACGTTCAGTATTATTTACTGATTGAGACGTTCGGTTAAAACTACTATCCATACGATTAAGGCGTTGCTCTAGCTGACGTTGAGATGTAAGCAATTGCCGAACATCCATTTGAACTTGATAAACGATTTCGCCTACATTTGCCATTTATCGGCTCCTTAAAATGAAAAACCCCGCCGAATGGCAGGGTTTAGGTTGTTAATATATCTGGTTAATATTTTACACTTCGTACATCTAGCAACATTTCATTTGCTTCATTACATCTATCTTTTTGCTCTTCTGGTATCTTATCCCCAGACTCACGCATTAAATCACAAACCATGCTAATTCTCCCCTGATCAAAAGCATGTCCCATTGATGCGATGATAAGGCCTTCACATGATTCTTTATCTTTATGATTAACACAAGCTGCTTTTGCAACATCTGATATTTTTATATTTTCTTTAGCAATAGAGTTAGCACTAAATAAAATAGCCAAGGAAGAAATAACTCCAATAGATGTAACTAATAGTTTCCTCACAACACCATCCTCGTTAGTTAATTTGTTATTAGTTTAGCTACTTATAGTGCAAATTAAAGCAAACAAAAAAGCCTCATTGAGAGGCTTCGGAATATTTTACTTACTAGAAATAAAACCCAAAATAACGAACGCCCATTCATTACCTATCAAAAGTTTTTCCGTTGGTTGATTTTAAGTATGCGTATTCGCTATACGGTAATCTAATAATGATGTCGTCTTTATCAATTGAGTTTCCTAACATTCTCATTCTGCACAACAGACTTACTCCCCCAGTTTTCTGTATGCATAAACTATCTGGACTCTCAAAAAACCTCATATCACCCTTTTTCCAAATAACAACTGTTACACCATCTGGTATCGCACCTATTGGCTGTACTGTAAATATGGTTAATTTATTATAAGCAAAAATAGATAAGGAAATAGCTAGAATGGCAAGTATTACTAGTAACTTTTTCATTACAAACTTTCTTCCTTTTTATTATAACTTCCAGTTACAAGCGGATGATATTTCTTTTGCTATCGTATCTATATTTTCCAGATCAAATTCAGCTATTACTTGAGTTTTGCCATACGGGCTATATCCAGAAATTAAACTCTTTTTACCCACTAAACTTTTAATTAATGATACAGGTTTAGGTACAAATAATGATGTACCACCTTCTCCAATCCCCCATGACTGAGTTAAGGGTTTTTCTTTATCTATTCGCAGAGTCACCTTGGAATTATAACCGCTACCAATATAGTCCCTCATTGATAAATAAGCCTCAGTCTTATCATTTTGGCAACGTAACACAAGTGATACATCTTTATCTTTTGCAGAAAGAATTGCGTAATAATCTATTTTGTCTGTTAATTTATTTTCTTCCTTACTGACCAACCAATCACCAACCTTTTGATGGTCAGTAGCAAAAACAGAACTAGAAAGTGATAATATAGAAATAAGTAAGATTTTTTTCATTATAAATATTCCTTGCGAGTAATAAATTAATCTTATGTTATGTATTATCTTTACATTACTAAAGGTAAATTTACTTTTTATATCTAGTTCCGTGATCCGTATCCCTAGTTGTCACTAGTAGCGTCAATATCATCCTAGAAAATATAAAAACAAAAAGCCTCAATTAAGAGGCATGGTGAAATTTGGGCAATAAAAAAACATTTATGAGAGCTTATTGAGATAAATTAACTCTGCCTAGTTGGTATCGAAAAATAAAATAATATATTTTGTTTTTCTGTTAACATATTAAAATATTACCTACTTCCCGAGATTTTTAATGAAAAAATTTTTATTTCTTTTACTGTTTCCTATGCCACTTACTGCTCAAGTTTATCTTTGGGATGGAAATTCTGTGCACGAATATAACCAAGCAAGAGAGCGACTAATGAATGACGCTATACTAGATGTAACCGATATTGCTAAATCAGGCATGTACTCAGGCTATATAGCAGGAACGCTTGATTTGGGTTCAGGTATTCTTTTCTGCCCTCCACGCAATGTTACGCTAAACCAAGCTATGGACGTTGCGGCTAAACACCTAAAGAATTCACCTGAGGTTCGTGACAAGCAAGCAAGTCATCTGGTAGTAGATTCTTTTATTAATGCATGGCCCTGCCAAAAAAAATAAGTTAATCGGATGAAAATCAGCCATGCTTGAGCAATAAAAAACCCACCGGAGTGGGTTGATTTGGATTATTATCCGTTACACTCGATAGAATAAAGGATGTATTACAAAAGTTTTATTATAATCTGTAATATCCAAAATGGGCTTATCAAAGCTAGAGTATACCGTGAGTGTTTTTGTTTTTTCTATTCCTATTATTCCGATAGTAAACCACACATTAACTAACAATTTAATATCTGTTGCTATCTTTTCATCAACCGAGTTATTTATAGATGAGTTTTCCATAACATATATCAATATTTCATCTTTATTCAATTCTTCTATTTTAAATTTTTTAATATTGATTAATGATATTGCATCTATATATTTCAAAACATTTGGGTATTGACTCATCCATTCTTTATTGAGTGCCATTTTTCTAGATGTATAATATCTCTCTTCAGCCTCAATAACCATATCCTCATTCAATGAAGTTCTTCCATCACCTTGCATTAAACAGAAATTTACAAAATCTATGGCATCTCTTGGCCTTAACATTGTTCTATCTAAAATATAATCAGAGGCACTTTCATTTTTAACTGAAAAATTAAAAATATCAGAAAATTTAACTTCTTTTTTAGAGGCATATTTATGCTTAACCAAATAATCTATTCTTTTATCTAATATTTCAGATAACTCAAACCTACTCCATTCTATAGGAATTATTAAAGATCTATCTTTTTCTTCTTGTCTTAAATTTGTATTATAAATTCCCATTAGTATATCTGTTCTTATTGAAATCAGTATTTTAACAGATCTTAAGTCTATTAATTCTTTAAATGCATCCAATAATGCGTTTATAAAATCATATCTTATAGTACTGTTACTCAGCCAAGATTTGTCTAAATCATCTATACTAATTATTATTCTACTTTGTGTTTCATCAGGGCTTTCTTCTGTAACAAACTTTATTAACTCTTTTTGTTTTTTTAATAAATTAGCACTAACATATCTAGCCGTTTCTCTTTGAATTTTCGCAACCTGCTCATCACTAACTTTAAGTGATGCACCGAAAATAGTATCTTTATTACCTATACTTAAACCAACTTCATCTTGAAATTTTTCAGTTATTTCGGCAACAATTTTATCATTGAAGAAATTATCTTTATAATGCTCTAGATATTCCTTAGCTAAATCTAAATTATACTTTCTTTTTTTTGAATTACCTAAGGATTGAATTTTTTCAAGAAATGTTTGCTCATTTGAATAAACAATTTCTATCACTTTTACAAGCAATACGTGTATCCATAAAGATTTATAAAAAACTCTTAAATCAACATTTGAATCAGCCAGTTTTGAAATAAATACATTATTATTTATATGTTCAAAAACAGTAGATTCAGCCTCTATCGTTGTTGATTTTTTTATTGAGCTGTCATTCGATAACATTTTCAATATTGCTGTTTTACCTGAGCCAGTGCGACCTACAATTATTCTCTTTACAAAATCAATGTCTTTATTATCAAATTTCTTTAACGTGTCATATACTGATGATTCTAAAAAACATTCTGA
This sequence comes from Proteus sp. CA142267, assembly GCF_003336825.1. Classification (NCBI taxonomy): domain Bacteria; kingdom Pseudomonadati; phylum Pseudomonadota; class Gammaproteobacteria; order Enterobacterales; family Morganellaceae; genus Proteus; species Proteus sp. CA142267. The sequence continues at coordinate 100,850 of NZ_QPMG01000012.1, forward strand.
TAAAAAATGGTCTGTTTCAGCATCTAAACTACCAATTTGATCATTACTTTTGAATTTATATAAGTCCATGCCTGTCTCTGTGCCAATATAATTACCATCTCCATTGCATAGTAACATAATATTCTCCTAGCCTCGTGGAGCTGTTTCACATATTTAATGAGGTACCCTGCAAATACATCTGTTTATAAAAACAGTATGCCTCACCAATAAAACAACTCAAATCCACCGTTCGGCTATCTTCGGACAAGGTTGGGATTGGTGCTTTCAGAAAACAACACAGGGCACTGGTGCCCTTGTTTTAGTAGTAGCAACCTCCTTCCTTTGTACGGATATTTGACTTAATTAAATTCCTGTCTAATATTTGTTCTGCTCAATAACGAGCATTACAAGGAGTTTTTATTATGAGTAAAAAGCCAGGTGAAAATACAGGAAAGGATGGTGGTATTTATCGTGAAGTAGGTCCTCGAGGTGGGCAGCGTGATAATTACGCCACCGTGAGAGATAACGAAAGGTTGCCACCAACAACTGAAAAAGGTAATTCCTGGGTTCTTGATAAAAGAACACCTGATAGTAAGCGTTAGTTGAATTAAGCCGACATAGGTCGGCTTTTTTGTTCTCTAGAACAGAAATCAATCATCCTGCTAATTAAATGACAAAATGTTTCATTTGCTGATCCTGTTTCAACGCCCACACCGACGCGATGACAAATGTCGAACGCCATATGCGCACATTCGTGAGCTAGAGTAGATGATTTACCGTTAAACACACCAATAATATGGAGCACACACTGAGCGTTAGTAACTGTACGACTTGCCCCGTTAACAAAACTATCCCCACCATCAATTCCTAGTTTTTCATGTAGAGAGCGCCAATCATCCCAAGAGCCACAATAGATAATATATCCAGATTCAAATAAAGGTACCTTCATATATCGATACTGCCTTAGGATTTTATGCATATTCCTACCTTTACTATAAAACATCTCAAACCTAATAATTGGCTACTTTCTCTTTCTACTCACCAATCTACGCTTACCACTGATCAGCTCATCATTGCGCTTATCATCTTGCTTCATGATGTTGTCGTATTCTTCTCTCGTGAAGCCTTTCTCATCGGGATATTTAGCTTTGAGCATCATCTGAAATTCAGTCATGGTTAATTGTTCGGCTTCATCTCTATTCATGCCAAAATGAGCACGAGCTGAACTGATGTAATCAATTGCCATAAACTCATCTGAGAATTCGCTTTTGCCTTCGTTACGTTGCAGTTTGCGGATCTTTGCTTTACCAATAATTCCATGAGTGAATAATTCTCTGGCAATGACGATAATGTCAGCGATTGGCATCTTGCCGTTTTTATAGACGATACCGCGCTTACCTGATTTCCATTCACCAATAATTTCAGAGCAATCATTATCACAGCACGCCTGCATTACTATCATTGCAGTTTGCAAAATATTGCGCCCGTATGTTGGCTTGCTAATCGCTTTTATTAACCAATCGGGGATAACACTGTAACTCATTACGGCGCGTGTAATTAACTCTTGCACCTCTGTGCCATTTAATTGACCGTATGCGTTCACAATCTGTTTAGGCTCACCAATTCTTGTCATATTGATGAACGATGGTCTAAATAAGTAATCCTTTTTATCAGTAGAGATAACCATCTCACCGATGTCTAAAATAGGCGTCATAACCCCTCCTGAATATTATCAAGGGCACTTGAAAGCACCCTTTGTAATATTAAGCAGTGGTAACAGTAACCACGCATTTGACTGTTTTACTACCATCTTCGGATTTGACAGTAACGTTTACGGTACCTTCGGCAATACCACGTACAGTAACCACATTCGCAAGTTGGGTAACTGTTGCAAAGTTTGTCTTATCGCTCACAGCGGTGTAGTTTTTGTTAGTTGCATCGGTTGGTGTAAATTTGACAGTAAATGTCTTAGTTTCACCCACTTTTACAGACAGAGTAGCTGGTTCGACTGCGACACACTCAACAACGATTTCTTCTTGTAGCCATTCAACCGTTTCTGCATCAGCAACTTTCAGTTCACCTGAATAAGTGGAGATTTCTTTTGTTGGAAATTCCATAGACCATGATGTAAATAACATATAGCCCTGAACAACATCAGAGCCATCACCTTTCATATCAAGTTGAACCCAATAATCTGGCTGGCGACCAGCTTTGATTTCATCAAGGATTTCTTTTGCAATATCGAAAGCAGAAGTAGAGCCAGTTACGCCAGCTTTCTTCAATTCACCATCAAAACTAATGGTGAAATCAGCGCCAGTAACGATTGATTCCGTTAATCCTTTGATATCATCAGCATTAGACGTTACCGTCTCCATACCGAAATCGAATGATTTGCTTGTTAACGCACCTAAGCGTAAAAACTGATCTTGTGCTGGCACTTGGTCAGGGCATCCTTTTGCGATACGTATAATTCCTGCATTGCCCATCACCAGACCTTTTTTGTCAGGACATTGTGACATGTTATAACCTCTTTATTTGCAAATAAAAAAGGCCGCATAAGCGACCTATTGAGATGTATTTAATTTAAGATGTACAACGGAAAGAAAGTGGGATGATAAACCTACCTTCTGTTGTTTGAATTGGATTAACAAAACCAGATGTATTGATAATGAAACCAATGTTATGGCTTCTAGAATGACACCTTACATACTCTAGTATTTCGTTAGCTCGCTGAACAATAAACTCAATCCACGCCTTACCAGATATGAGTGAAATGGTAAAAAAATCATCACCACTTAGATCATCAATACGTCCAGTTCCATTTTGTTGCTGAAATACGATGTATGAGTCCGAATCATTACCTTCTTTTTCATTCCAAATATAATCCTGCTTAATGAGACCATCTGATAAACCTGATTCAGAAAAATAGTTTTTCAGTCGCTCAAAGGTCGTCATATTTTAAACTCCTCAGCAACAGCCTTATCAATCATTTGTTTCGTTTCCTCAAATCCTTTCAGGAGGAATTCTTTCTTAGCGGTAGGTCTACGGAAACTTTGATTAACATTAGGATCATGAACGAAAACAGCATACGAAGCAGAATAACCAACGCGACCAGTAAATAGTGTGCCTTTTACTTTTACATCTCTAAATTGTGAATTAATGAGTGTTTTAGTGTCAATGGGTGTGTATATAGCAGCTTGCCTACCACCAATATCTAGCGCTCTATGCATGGCTCGAGCTATCTTTTTTGATGCTATACTTCCAACCAGAGAGTTTAAGTTAGATATCGCATTACCTATTCCTTTTACTTTTGCCCCCATAGTTATACCGCCGTCGTTAATGTGTAATCATCTAGACCACCATTAATATCTCGGTCTCTATCGATAGACTTAATCCTACTAGCACCATGCAAAAATGGATCTCTATCTTCATGTTTGCCAATGGCGATATAGTCTTCTTGAGTTGCTTCGCTATACTCAGTCCAAATAACATTCTTAATGATTATTTCAGTGCCAATGGTTTTTCTACCATCTTTAAAACTACTTCCGTAATCACATCGGATATGAATTGGCTCTGAAAATATGGGTTTACCGTAACCATCTTTACCTGTAATTTTCCAAATGGTTGCCCACCCCTTGCAAAATCGTCGCAGGATTTTCCCCATATCACCCCCGAACCACATCAAACTGAACAATGCCAACAGGTCGTTCAATAGGTAAGCTATCGGTACATCCAGAGGGGTCCAGAGAAGACAGCGTTTTTAACAATGTTTTTCTACCATCAGCAAAATACTGATATGAAACAGAAGCGCCAGAAGGTGCGTGCTCTGAGGATATTTTTCTAACATCAGCAGATGATAATATGAGGATAACCGAATACAGCTTAATTAAAGTAACAACTGCATCTGAATATCCTGCGTTATCAAGGCAAGTATCAATAGTATCCACAATAGATATGGCAGAGCTTATAACAAGGCTTGTTGCCTCAAACCCCATCACCTCTAATTGCTCATTAACTTGCTCAACCGTAATCACAATAGACATGATCACTCCTCATGGATAAATAAGGGGCTACTGCCCCCTCGCATTACCCTCCAACACTAGTATTCTTGCCAAATGAAACCATAACGCCAGCGGTATCTTTAATATCAGTAGCAATCTGCTTCCAATTAGCTACCGTTTCAATCTGTGCGTTAGTGGGTGATTTGATACTATCTTTACTCCACTGATAACCACGCAGACCAATAGTAAAGTCATACTCACCTTGCATTAGTGCCTTAATATTTTCTTGACCTAACACATCCTGAGCCTTCATGATCAATGGCGATGTTTGAATCGCTGCGGCGCCAGTAACCAAACCTAACGAATGCTGTTTGTCTGCATCTGACAAAGCGGGAATATCAGAGATAACAAAACGACGACCAAGGTTATCTTGTTTAATGGCGACGTTACCAATTTGGAACAGGTTATTCGCGTTGGTTAGTGTCTCATCCATAAAGTCGTTGAACGTTGCACCATCCATTAACCAAGCGACAATGCGTGAATAAGCATCGCCGAATGGACGTGTGGCCTTATTCAAACCTCTTAATGATGGCGTTTCTCCGCCAACAGTAACTGCCGTTGTATTACCAGAAATAGCTGCTTTCAATGCTGCACCAGCAGTATTAAGGTAATCTTGCAACATGGCTTCTGCTGATTGAGCAGCAACTACCGCGGCCGCTTCTGACACATCTTTACCTAGTCGCTTCATCATCGTTGGGGTAACAGATACAGGACCAATACGACCATCAACCTTAATCATACGGTCAAGGATTTGACCCAATTCTTGCGGCGTTAGATTGCCTGAGCCATAAGCGTTACGTCGCTGAGCCAGCCCGCCAAGTAACTGCCATGATGTTTGCTCAATGTAGTCACCGATATGATCACCATCACCTATGACTAAAGCGCCGCCAGATGCTTCGTTAAACTGACGGACAGCTTGAGCAACTAATTCTGTTGCTGCTAGCGATACTTGTTTTTGAAAAATATGTAAAGACATATAAATTAATCCTCTGGGATATTAGCAATGATTTCACGTGCGCTATCAACTAATGGATTTGCGCTTTTGGGTTTATCACTGCCTCCGGCTGGTGATTTCCCTTTGCCGCCTTCCCCTCCGGTTCCGGTGGCTTTGCTACCGATAATTACCGGAGCAAATAACTGGTTATTACGAAATTCTTTTTCTAAATCATCAATAGTGAATGCTGAAGGATGCCCATTAGCGTCAACTACTCGCGTTTTACCGTCCTCTACTGATAATCGAGATTTAATGTGCGGGATAATTAACGGTGCAGCATCACCAGCAAGCTTTGTAGCCAACGTTTGTGCGACGTTATCAACCAATAGTGTGTGTAGGCTCGCGTCTTTTTCCTGTAGCTGTGCTAATAGCTCACTTTCACGCGCCTTTAACTTTTCAGCCCAACTTTTTTCTAGTGATTCAATATCACCATTTTTACGAGCCTGCTCTTCAGCCGCTTTCTTCGCTGCATCTTCGGCTTGTCGGCGCTTTTCTTGCTCTGCTTTTTTCTCAGAAAGTAATTCATCAACCTTCTTTTGAAGCCCTGACACATCTGGAATTTCTGGCATACCTTCGATTTGAAGTTGGTAATTTCCACCGACTTCTTTATACAAAACCTTTTTATCATCAGTTAATGCATCAAATTCTTCTTTTGTTAATAGGTATTTAAACATCGTAAAACCTCTGGTTTAGATGGTGCAGTCTCTAACTGCGAATAATAAAAAACCCACCGAAGTGGGTCATTTGAGGTCGATACCTGCTTTATTAAAAGCTTCAGGTATGATCCGTTGAAGTTCCTTAAGCGTTATTGGCTTAAAGTATTTATCGAGCTGTAACTTTGCGAATTTATCAGGCGGTAATCCACCATCACGAAACAACTGTGCCCTAGTCTTACCTAATACAATGTCCTGCCTGTTCGCTGGTTGGCGATAAAGCCACTCGTAATAAGACTCTTCACCCCATTCAGAATTACCGACATAATCTGTTGTAATTAAGTTTATGTATTTCTCATCTAAAACTGGAAGTAATCGACTACGGCAATTAGGATGAAGAGGAGGTTTGGGACCTTCTCCTAATGGATAGCGATTACCGGATAATGATCTACATACTGATGATGTTTTATTGTCCAGTATTGCGCTGAACTCTTCATACTTAATCAGATCAGGATTCTCTTTGTAAAAATCCATTGCCCCTATACTGTGCGCATGCTGTAAAGAGGTTCTGGATATCATCTGAAAGCCCCTAGCAATCCTACCGACTACCGACGATGCGATGATTAGAGGTTCAACTGACGTCCCGTTAATCGTTGATTGCAGATCAGACACATCACCACCAGATGATAGTGATATCAGTGCCTGATTTTCTACCTGTTGAATGGATGTATCAGCCCAAGATTCAATAAACTTTTCTAGGAATAACGAACCACTCCATCCCGTCAGGTTCATGGGGATGTTTTGTACATCTTTACGCACTTTCTCATAATTGGCAGGTTTAATACCTTCTAGAAGTGAGTTAAAACCTCGATATTCGGCATCTGCCATAACAATGGCAACACTGATGGCTTCATCAAGCAATTTTCCAGAATGACTAGAGAGAACTGGCTTTAGTGATTTTTTTAATGCAAGCGCGATTGATTTTGCTTTACTTATAGAGGAAATATCACCTGAGAAGGTAGACAGCGCAGATGCCACAGTGGCACGAATATCCAACACTAAATCACGAGTATCTGCTGTTGATGACTTCAACCTTTCCAGCATGACCTGTATCATTAATGCGTTGTCAAGGATGATGCTCGGTTGCATAGTCACACTCCCAACATATTTGCCCCTCTCGTTAATTCCAGTTCATCAACAACATCCTCAGCCCTCTCGTCTTGAGAAATGATATTGATACTTTGCAAGTACTTAACAAAATCAATCAATCGCATAGATCCTGATTGCAACGCAGCCAATAACGCTGTAATCGTTGGTGAATCTAGCTTAGCTATATCATAAACTTTATTCAGTTGTATTGACGCTTCGCCACCACCCGCAAACTGGATACAAAAATCAAGTGCTCGGTTAAATGCTTGCTCAACATTACCCGCACACAATGACAGCACTGAATTATCTGTTTGTGCCTCATCCTGTGCCTGTGTAGCAGTTCTTGCTGACGTTCCTCGTTCAACTAACTTAGCGCCTAGCATTGCCATTTGCTTCTCTCTACGTTCAGCTAGAGTGATTTGAATATTTCTATCTTCGGGCTGTGCAAACTTCATGTCACCACCTTGTGGTAGCAATACCCCTTTACGGGAGCCAACAGTAAATCCATCAGACATATGTTTCTCAACCCAGTCATCTGTAAGACCTGTTAATGCAACCATTGGTTGACCGACAGTATGTGCCGATTCTGCTATATCAGCCTCAGCCTGATAATGTTTGATATTCACGTATGCTATATCAGCAAGAGGTGGAGAATCAGGAGTGTGATCATTATTCATTGAGCCAATCCATGACCATGGCAACTCATTTAATGGACTGCCAATCGCATCACTCAATACAACCCAATCTGTAACCTTTATGTCTCCATCTTCATACCAACGACGAGAATGAGCGACATCATTAATAAGCCTTAATTCAATCCAGTTATTCTGCATTTGCAGTTCAAAATCATCTGTATCTACTGGCTCTTGATATTTGAGGACAACGAGGGATGTTTTCCCATTCGTTACACGCCAGTTGATGATTTCTTTTGCTGTGAACAATCGAACATAAGGGCGTCCCTTATTAGCTTCTGACTGAATCCCTGCTCCGCTAAAATCACTTAATAGACCAGCTCGACCACGCTGTAAGTTTTGCGATAACGCATCCCTTATCATTTGGGTTAGTGGCTGGCCTTGACCGTCTATGTCAGTTTCTAAATACTCGACACTACCGCTAACACTAATCTTTACTGGCTTACTGAAAGCAATACCAAGTAAACCACTAAGTGTCCTACCCGTGGCATTCAGAAAGGATGCTCTAGCTAAATAGCGCTTATAACGCTCATTACCCTTATCATCTTCATCTTTGTTATCTGCCGGATGAGGGAGGTATTTCTCTTTCTTGCTTTTAACAACTCGTTCGCCATCAACACAATCGCCAATCATGTCCCATTCAGGCAAAAACTCATTGTAAGCTGGATGCTTATAATCAACGTTTGTATTCATGTTAGTTCCAGTTAAATTCTATTTTCTTAGTCAACCGTTTAGTATTTCTTCGACTCACTGCAAAATATCTAAATCCATCAGCATCATGAGATGTGTAATCATGAAGCGGTTTATCTTTCCAACATCCACGTTTGTCATCCCACTCTTTGCGATACCCCTCAAGATGAGCGATGCCTACACTGCATTTATGTTCATCAAAAACACAGTGGGGGAGAATTTCACGCACAGCCTCAATGCCTTCATCAATGGAAAGTTTCGGCACTACGTCAAATCGAATTGAGTAAATTTGTCCGTCGATTTCGTACCCTTCACGCGCTAATTCACGCCGAGATTTCGCATCAGAACCAAACTCACGGTTATCGATATCATGAGGGCCATTGTGACTTGCATATGTGTAGCCTTTGTCTTTCAGCACTTTCATGTAGTGTCGCAGGCCTTCACCACTATTTGAGTAATGATCTATGACATGGAATTCCGCACCAACCTCACGAATAAACCAAATTGACGTTGAGTCACCCACGCCGATATCCCAGTACGTATGAACCGGTAGATGAGAGTTATCAGGAAGTGTACCAATGCGTTTATTTTCGTACAGGAAGCGGAATTGCTTGGCGTAGTAAGCACCTTCAACAGATTGCTGAAATGCTTCAGACGGTATTGACGGATATTCCCGCTTCATATCGTCGCCAAGTGTTTTCTCTTTGGCGTAATACCATGCTTTCTGGCGCTCGTTTAATTGAACGCCGTGCTTACTTGATATCTCATCGAAGTAATCAACTAACCGCTGTGGTAATTGATCAACAGGGTCAATCGCATACTCTGGATTCTTCCACCATGAGAAGAAAAAGAATTTCCAGTCTAGGTTAGAAAGAGTCTTGCCCTGAATTTGTGCTTTCTCAGCAGACTGGCAGTAATCATAAAAATAACCTGCTCTACCTTCCGCTGTACTTTCAATTGTCGTGAAACAATCGCTTGATACCGCCTCAAATGCACCAGTGACAATTTCACGAGCCTTCTCTGGATACTTAGCACATATCTTACCGAACTCAGAAACGTGCAAATAACGGAGTGTACCACCACGAAATGATGTACTGATATAAAGTGACCCGCCTTTGCTAAACACCAACTCACCAGACGCATCATTACTCGCTGGATTTGCCGCTTTAATTTCATCAGGTAGTTTTTCGTAAGCGTATTTTATCTTTTCCCTGAATAGTCGCTTAGCATCGTTTAGCGTGTGGGCTATCAATGCACATTTGGCTGCCTCAAATAGAGCCGCGTCTAGTTGGATAATGCAGACTTCAGTAGTAAAGCCAAGCTGACGAGCCTTGAGGATAATGTTTCGCGTGTGCATCCCTTCAAAATATTCAAGTTGCTCGGGCGTCATTTTAAATCGAACTGGCTTGCCTTCTTTATTGGTTATCCAGTAGAGATGGTTCAATCGCCAGAGCTTATCTCTTAATAATGCAAGATGTTCTGGCTTCATGATTATTCCTTAGATAAGTCATCCATTAAATCTGATAGTTGGCTAGCTGTCTTATTCGGCTGAACGTCATCGAGGCCATATGCCTGACGCTCAAGTCCAATTAAGTTCTTAAGTGTTTCACTAAGTGCTTTTGCTGATTTAACACGCTCAGGCAGGGAGATAATTGAGTGATAAATTTCATTGAGTTTGTCGCGACCATTATCATCAGGACTAAACATCAGGTCGCCCAACTTATTCAGGGCAGGCACATCTGTGCACTTTGCACTCAGTTCGTCAAACAAGACGTTAGCCAGTTCACGCGCCCGGCGTATATCACCTCTATGCTCCATACGAACATTAGCAATAACCTCAGCCGTAGCCTCAATAAGTACGCGCTCAGATAATGTTGTTTCTGTGCGTACCTGCTTGCGTACTTCTTCTTTGCGTACCAAATCATCAGCACGAGATTTTATCTTTGCGTTAAGATCTCTCGACCAATCATCTTTCTTAGCTCTCTTGCGTATAGCCCCTTCAGATATGCCATGCTGTGAAGCTATTTCTCGGAGTGACATCACGCCAGCTCGGTAAGCCGACTCGATGGCCTCCCAATCTGGTCTTTTAGCCATATTCATATCCTCAATAACAAATTAAAAAACTCACCATAGTGAGCTTTGTGATTTGCAATAAAAAACCCGCCGGAGCGGGCTATTGTTAGATAGCAACTCCTCGTCGCCTTAACTCATCAATGATTGCATCAATAGCATCATGGATTACGTCAGTATTGTAGTAAATTGACAAGCCTGATTGATAAATGGTTTCCAGTAACTTGAAGTTATGCTTAAGATTGTTGATCAGCTGATCGGTTGTTTTAGACATTAGAATTCTCCTGTGTCTTTTATAGAGCTTAATTGCTCACCTTTATTTATCCTCACAGGCCTGAAGAATGCCCAAAACACGCTATTTTTGGTCTAATTTATTTTGTATTCTATTTTTGCGCTACCGATTATCCTATTGGTCACATGAGGCTCTTTAGTGGTCATTATGCCTTTGTATGTTGAGCCATCTTTCTTAGTTGCTATTACGTGATATTTTTCAGTCATAGTTAGCTCTTCTTGTGATAGTCTTGTCGTAAGACGATATTGCATTGACATAGAGGGATCATGAGACAGTATCTTTTTGCTTTACTTATACCGTTCACTGTGTGCGCTAATGCAACAGATGAAACCCTGATATTTGAAATGGAGTGCTCTTGGATTAATTACTCCCAAGACGGCACCACCAAAAAAAGTGAGGATAGCCAGATATTTTCTGTTTATAAATCAAATGCAACACAAATCCTCAAGATAGCGCCAGCTAAAAAGAGTAGTCATATGCCATCTCCGACCTATGCTATGAAGGTAAAAGGAGCATACTCATCTCAATTCGGAGTACCTTATTACAAAGAATTCTATTGGATGAGCCACGATACAAGGCTTACATTACTTCGTGGAAATGACACAAAAGTAATAATTGAATCCATATCATCCCCAGGGATGCCTGTGATGGAAGCCACCTGCACCAAGCCTATATATACAGACGACAAAAAGTAACCATTCGCAACCATCATCACGTGTCACTACGTTACTTTGGTCACTTCTAGTCTATTCCTAGCAGTCAAGATAGGGATCGACCTCCTTAATGGATAAACGATTTATCTAACCTTGTCGGGGTTATTCTTTTGGAATGCTTTTATCCAATTCTTCACGGAATTTAACTGGATTCTCTGAACCTTCTACTGCCATGATATTTCTCCATTAAAAAGCCCCGCTATTGCGAGGCGATTGTTTTCTAAAAACTTACGTTGATTATTAACAGATTGGCTTACTGAATATTGGTAATCTATTGTTTTCACACATACTAGTGAAAGCCCTGTGGGAGCCCAAACTCACAGGGTTATTTTTATCTTGCGTTTTTATTTGGGTAAGAAATAAGTTAATCAGAATTATCAATCTGGTATATATACTTACTTAAGCTATACTAACTAAAATCAACCTCGCTATACTCTTACTGATTGGTGTTTAGTTAGTTTGCCCATGCACCCATGCTGGGCTTTTTTTAGTTCACACACTCCACTCTAATGTAATCCTGCAACCCTTTAATCATCTGTTCTGACTCTGCAATTCGCTCTCTGAGTAACCAATAATTTCTGATAGCGGTGTCAGTAGGTCGGGCGGTGGTTGCATAAGCCAAGCGGGTGGCGGGAGTGGTTTTGTTTTTTGGGCACTCGGCTTTGATATACACCCGCTCAGGATGATGCTCACTAATATCACGCAAGCGACTAATTTCATTCTTGGCATTCGCTAACTCCTGTATATATTGAATATCCAACTGATTTAATCGCATTATGCGTGCTTGATAATCAGTATTAATAGACCTCTGTTCTTCGAGAGCAATCGTTAGTTCTTTGTTTGTTTCTACTAATAGATTAATTCTGTTAGCTTGCCAGTTAATCACCCAATAACTACCCACAATGATGCCTACCATCGCAATGACGGCATAGAGTTTCCCGTATTTCATGATTAGTACCGATGATGTGAGAGAGCTATCTGACAGCGCTTTTCTAAACTAACTTGGTCTTTAGTACATGAGTTATCAATCAAGAGATAAATGCCACCAGCGACTGTAATGAGTAATGCAAGGATAAAGCTGATAATGATGATTAAAGGTTTCCATGACATAGTGCTGACTCCGCTTCTCGACGACTGACAAGCCCTCGCCAAACCTTTCCACCCGCATATACCCAACGTTTTATTTCTTCACAGGCACCCGCTCTATCATCCGCATTTAATTTCTTGAGTAATGTTGAGCGAGCAAATGCTGTCATTCCTACATTAAAAGCAAAGGAATATAAAGCGGCTTTGGTGTAGTCATCGAGTGGTACTTTGATTAATGCATCGACTTTCTGTTGTGTCTTAATAAAATCGTTTTGTAATAACGCATCACATTCTTGTTGTGTATATGTCTTACCTTGAATAATGTCTTTGCCTGTATGCCCATAACAAACCGTCAAAACGCCTGCCACATCACGATAAGGTTCATAACGCACACCTTCAAAATGGGCTATCACTACTAATGCGATTGCTGTGGCTCCTGCTGTTGTTAGCGCCGCTATTTTCTGTTTGAGAGACATTAAATATCCTTTGGTGCTTTCACCATTAATTCAGCAAGTCTTTTTAACGTTTCGGTCGGGTTTTGTGGGTCAACATGACGAACAAGCTCTTCAAATAATTGAGTACGTTTTCGCTGTTCTCTTCGAGTCATAAAATAAGTGGCTAAACCTAGAACCATGCTGAACGCCATCCCGATAACAAATCCCCATTCATATAAAGAGAGACTGGCAAAAAAGGCCGTTAGGCCTGCTGTTCCATAGGTTACATTGGTTAATTTATCCATACACATATACACCCCTACGGAGTGCCCATTAATGATTAATATAAAGAGAAATTATTAAGAGATTTTCGAGATGATTTATAAAAATATAGTAATTCTTATTTATTACTGTACATATTTATAAATTTATTCATAAAATAATAAATAATATTTATGAAACGGAGTAATCAAGTGCGATATATTATTTTATTTCTTATTTCTTTATTTTTTATAATTACTTTCATTATAATAACTAATAATGATAAAAATCAGTCAGTTAAACAAACAACTCAAATCGAGAACGATATAAATAAAAAATCAGAAAAGTGCACATTTTATTCACCAATAAAAACAAAACGACTAGCCTGGATAACACTAACTCATAAATCCCCATGCTCTTAGGTGTAAATAATCATTACCAGTGTTATTATAATGGATAATATGAATAGGCATTTTCAAATTATAATTAAATACCATCAAATTAGATAGTATTTAAATTCAGCTATATACCTTTTGTTAAAATATTATGATCCTGTTACTATCAAATCCATATGATGTTGCAAAATGAATATATTCATTCAACAAATTTGATGGCATGGTCGGTGTACGTGATAATATCCATAAATAATCTTTATCTGGTCCTACAACCAAAGAATATTGATAATTCTTATCCAATTTGATGATATTATATCCACCATAGAATGGACCAAAAAATGATACTTTTAATGCACCTTTATTAGATAAATCAACAAAATAAGCCTTACCGATACTTTCTTTCCAGCGATGTTTATTTTGACTCCAACCTCGATTAATAACCTTAACACCACCATCATCTCGTAATGAATAATTTGCGGTAACTTTCGTTAAGCCTTTTTCAAAACGATTATCTATTCTAGCGACCTCATACCACTGCCCAAGATAACGTGATAGATCAAAATTATTAACAGGCTTAATGTCACTCGGAGGAATAACATTGCATCCAGTAAGAATAAATGAACTTAAAAAAGTGACAAAAGAACGTATCATATTTTCCTCCTATCAATAAGTTTATTATAATCCATAACGTAATCTTAAGGATTGAGGATAAGGATGAAAATATCTCTGTTTACTCAAATAATTATCAGGATGCTCTGATAGATAATGATTAATTAATGTTAAAGGTGCTAATAAAGGCTGTATTCCTTGACGGTATTCTAAAATCAATTGACTTAATGCTTGTCGCTGATTTGATGTTAAATAGCGCTTAAAATACCCCTGCACATGCATAAGAACATTGGTATGATTACGTCGTGTTGCTTGGTGCTGTAATAATGTCATAAATCTATTTCGATATTCATCAAAAAAAGCTTCCAATGAATGCCATTCTTTATTATTAGCAA
>NZ_QPMG01000013.1:0-81234 GCF_003336825.1 Proteus sp. CA142267
GTGGGGCCTCCCCATGTGAGAGTAGGGAACTGCCAGGCATTAAATAAGACGAGAAAGCCAACCCAATGGGTTGGCTTTTTTGCGTTTGGAGGTTTAGCTACTCTGAATAAAAAATTATTATTGTTGGTATATTCCTCAATAAAATAGCCACTCTTAACGCAGTTAAACTCTATTTATAGCATTCCATTGGTACGATTATCCTCTTCTAACATCACTTAATTTGATACCTAGCACTTTGCTCTTTTCAACTCTTGTTATCTCAGACAGATCTTATTAGAAATAGATAATGAGGATATAAATACACTTTTCATTATTAAGTGTATTTCGTATTTGGATATTTTTCACGAGGATATTATTGTGGTTCCTACTCTTCTGAACTTAACAAATCATAGTTTAAGAGGTTTTTATTCCCATCAATAACCGTTATTGGTGATTTAGTAGGCTGATAGCATTTATTTAATGGTGAATGGCACTTTTTGGGGGAATTATGTTCTATTCCAAGCCAACTACTTAACAGCCAATAGTTATTTACCGTTGAATAAGGTTTATTCACTGCATCATCATTAATAATAGGTTTAATAGATGATGGGCTATACCAAATAAATAGCGGTATATCATAAGCTTCTTTTCGTGGTGTATTTACGCCATGATGATAACGAACCTCTCTATTTTTATCGAGACGCTGTAAAGCGTGATCTGCAAAGTAGAGAATAGAAGCTGGCTTGTCTTTGACTCTCCCAATAATGTCATTAATTAATTTATCTGTATAAGCGATAGAGCTGTCATAGCAGTTATCATTATCTTCTTGCGTGAATTTCTTTAAATATTGATTTGGAAATCGATTACAGGCTGGTTCATGGCTACCATATGTATGTAAGATAATTAGTTTTTTCTGTGTAGAAGGCTCATTGAGAGCCTGATCTAAATAAGGAAGTAGCTCTTCATCATAACCGATAAACTCATTCCACTTTTTATTTTGAGCCATATTAGCAATGACAGAAATAACACTGGTTTTTTGATTACCTTCACCTTGGTTACTTAGCCAATATGTTTTAAATCCTGCGTGATTAGCGAGAGAAACAATATTATCAGCATAATGATTTTTATTTTGTAACTGTTCTAATCCTATATTTGAGAGTGAAATGGGTACAGAAAGAATAGTTACTGGTGCTGGAGAATAAACTTGATTGAATAGGATAAGATTACTCTTTTCTTTCATCAAATTAGGCGTTGTATCGTACTGATAGCCATAAATTCCTAGATGATCTCTGCGAACCGATTCCCCAAGAATAAGAATATAAACTTCTGTATTATCATTACTTTTATTATATTGATACTCTACTTTCTGAGTCACAATTTTTTTAATTTGGCGATTTTCATGGAAAGTTCGGACAAGTGCTGCAGCATTATAAAAAGGGGTATTTAAAAGAGTATATTCTGCAAGTAATTTACTGTTGTCATCGTTTCTTAATGCTAAGTTTTTATATATTGGAATAATGGCTATTAATATAACAAATGCAATCACACTTTTTTTTGCTGTTTTTAGATCAGAGACTCGAGCCGTTTTATGGATGAGAAAATAGTAAATGGCAAAAGCACATAGATAAAATAAGACATAGTACTTATTATAAGAGAGCATACCAACAGTTTCACTGCCGTTAGTATTAATAAAAGTTTCAGCAATAGATGATGAAAAAGCAATATCGTGTTCACGATAAAAAAACAAAGAAATAGAAAGGTTTAAAGCCCATAATGCACTAATAATAAAGGTTATTATTTTTCCAAAAACAGAACGATAAATACCACTACACATCAGCATAAGTAGCCAACCAATAAGAACAATATAGATTTTTTGTTCTATATACAGCGTTGAACCACCCAATATTGCAGGTGCCATAGATAAGAAAAATAAAAGTGCGTAATGTGTTAACCGAGACATAATCTATTTAAAAACTACCACCTCTTCTTATGTAGAATAAAAAGTTAACCATTTACTTTTTGACAATACAAGCCTTGTTTGGCTGAAGTGTGTCTGAAATTGCTATTATTATGGTTATTCCTCACTGTTTTGGGCTTTTTGAGTTTATTAATATGCGATATAGCAAATAAATTATGTTTGTTTTTATTTGTAATTAACTGATTTTAAATTAATTTATATTTCTATTTATAATAATTGAATAACTAATAATAAGTTATTTAAATAATCGTATAGATATGTATTTGAAGCTTAAAATTATTCTAAATAAGTAAATGATAGAAATATAATCGAGATTCTTATGATAATTGATAAAAATGTTGAAAATGAATAACCCCAAAGTTGAAAATCACTTTGGGGTTACTTTTATTTAGAAAGATAACATTATTTGAGGCTGTTAGTGTTGTTTACCTTGTTCAATGCCTAAGCCAATTTGAGAACGAATAAATTGTGCTTGGAATTTTGCTTTCTCTTGCTCACCTAAAGATGATTTATCTGTAATAGAGAAAAGCCACGAGACAACAAAAGCTATAATTATTGAGAATAATGCTGGATATTCATAAGGATAGATAGGTTTTTCATGGCCTAAAATACTTACCCAAATTGTTGGTCCCAAAATCATCAACGTGACCGCAACTAATAGACCAGACCATCCTCCCGCGACAGCACCTCGCGTTGTAAGTCCTTTCCAATACATAGATAACAATATGATTGGGAAGTTACAGCTTGCCGCAATAGAGAAAGCTAATCCCACCATAAAGGCAATATTTTGCTTTTCAAATAAAATACCTAAACCAATAGCGACGACACCTAAGATAACTACAGTAATTTTGGATACTTTAAGCTCTTGTCTTTCATCCGCATGACCATTTTTAATTACATTGGCGTAGAGATCATGTGATACCGCAGATGCACCCGCCAAAGTTAGCCCTGCAACAACGGCTAAAATAGTGGCGAAGGCAACTGCTGAGATAAAGCCTAAGAAGAAATTACCTCCAACAGCATCTGCTAAGTGAACAGCCGCCATATTGGTTCCACCAATCAAAGCGCCAGCGGCATCTTTGAACACAGGATTAGGGCTAACGAGTAAGATAGCGCCGAAACCAATAATAAAAGTAAGGATATAGAAATAACCGATAAAACCTGTTGCATAGAAAACACTCTTACGGGCTTCTTTTGCATCGCTAACAGTAAAGAAGCGCATGATGATATGAGGAAGTCCCGCCGTACCAAACATAAGTGCAAGACCTAAAGAGAGAGCAGATATAGGATCAGAAACCAAACCACCTGGGCTCATGATAGAGAACCCTTTTGAGTGAACACTAACGGCTTCTTTAAATAAGGTGTTGAAATTAAAATCGACGGCTTTCATAACCATAACAGCCATAAAACTTGCACCTGCAAGTAATAAGATAGCTTTAATGATTTGAACCCATGTGGTGGCTAGCATGCCTCCAAATAAAACATATAGGACCATTAGAATACCGACGAGCACAACAGCAATATGGTAATTTAAGCCGAAAAGGAGTTCGATTAATTTTCCGGCACCTACCATTTGTGCAATTAGATAAAGTGCAACAACAACCAGTGATCCAACAGCTGAGAGTGTTCTAACGGGTTTAGGGCTTAAGCGATAGGAGACAACATCAGCAAAGGTATAACGCCCTAAATTACGTAAGCGCTCAGCAATGATAAAAAGAATGATAGGCCAACCAATCAGAAATCCAATTGAATAGATAAGTCCATCATAACCAGAGGTATAAACTAGAGCGGAGATCCCTAAGAAGGAGGCGGCAGACATAAAGTCACCTGCGATCGCCATACCGTTTTGAAAACCAGTAATTTTCCCGCCAGCAGTATAGTAATCAGCACGAGAGCGGGTACGTTTAGAAGCCCAATAAGTGATATAGAGTGTTAATCCTACGAATATTAGGAACATTATAATTGCCTGAATATTCATAGGTTGTTTCTCACCTTCTTCTGTTATTGCGGTAGCGTAAGCAACCGTTGAGGAGAGGAAAAATAAGCTTATTGCATAGAGTAACTTTCTCATTTTTCTACCTCTTCAATAATTTCAGCGGTAAGTTTATCGAACTCTGTATTGGCTTTAATAACGTAAACGCCTGTTAATAGAAATGAGGCGATGATTAAGCCTATACCAATAGGAATACCTCGTGTAATGTAGCTTCCTTCATACAGTGGCGTACCTAACCATTGTGGATAGAACGCAATAAGTAAGATAAATGAGACATACATAACGAGCGTAATAATTGAAAGTATCCATGAAAAACGACTACGTTTTTTAACCAGTTCTTTAAAGCGAGGGTTATTTTCTATCTCTTGATAAATATTGGCATTCATCAGAGTTCTCCTCTATATAATTGTTTGGTTTATCACTTGATTTAGAGGTTTCAATCCCCCGCATTTCATGATTTTTAGGTAAGAGAGCCCAGCAAAGGCATTTTCATGCCTTTGCTTTGTCATATTACGTTTTTTTAAATGACAGCTATTTTTTGTGTATTAAGCAGTAAGTGATAGAGACTGTTTTTCTTCTAACAGTTTCTCTACAACACCCGGATCGGCGAGTGTTGAGGTATCCCCGAGGTTAGTTGTGTCGCCAGAGGCAATCTTACGCAAGATACGGCGCATAATTTTCCCTGAACGTGTTTTAGGTAAGGAATCTGTCCAATGTAGGATATCAGGTGTGGCTATTGGTCCAATTTCTTTACGTACCCAGTTGCGAACTTCAGTGTAAAGTTCAGGTGTTGGCTCTTCACCGTGATTTAAAGTGACATAAGCATAAATAGCTTGTCCTTTAATATTGTGAGGAATACCAACTACTGCAGCTTCTGCAATCTTAGGATGTGCAACAAGAGCAGATTCAATCTCTGCTGTTCCTAAACGGTGACCTGAAATATTCAAGACATCATCAACACGCCCTGTTATCCAATAGTCACCATCTTCATCGCGACGAGCACCGTCACCAGAGAAATACATACCTTTAAAGGTTGAGAAGTAAGTTTGTTCAAAACGATCATGATCACCAAAAAGTGTTCTTGCTTGACCCGGCCAAGAATCAGTAATCACTAAGTTGCCTTCACAAGCCCCTTGCTGTACTTCTCCCATATTATCGACAATTGCTGGCTGAACACCGAAGAAAGGACGTGTTGCTGAACCAGGCTTTAGATCCATAGCACCAGGCAATGGGGTTATCATGAAACCACCGGTTTCTGTTTGCCACCATGTATCAACAATAGGACATTGGCTACGCCCCATCTTCTGATAGAACCATTCCCATGCTTCTGGGTTAATAGGTTCACCTACAGAGCCTAGAATACGCAGAGAGGTGCGTTGAGTGCCTTCAATCGCCTTATCACCTTCAGCCATTAATGCACGGATTGCGGTAGGTGCAGTATATAAGATATTGATTTGGTGCTTATCAACGATCTGAGCCATACGGTTAACTGATGGATAATTAGGAACACCTTCAAACATAACAGTAGTAGCACCATTTGAAAGAGGGCCATACAGTAAGTAGCTGTGTCCTGTTACCCAACCTACGTCAGCAGTGCACCAATAAATATCGCCTTCGTGATAATCAAAGGTGTATTTAAAGGTCATTGAAGCATAAACGAGATAACCTCCTGTTGTGTGCAGTACACCTTTAGGTTTACCTGTTGAGCCGGAGGTATACAGAATGAAGAGTGGATCTTCTGCATCCATAACTTCAACATCACATTCTGCGCTGACACCTTGAATGATTTCATCCCACCAAACATCACGTCCTTCAATCCATTGTTCGGTATGTCCTGTTCGACGAAATACCACTACATGATTAATAGGAGGAATATCAGCGTGATTTAAAGCATCATCAACATTTTTCTTTAAAGGGATGGCTCGACCCGCACGTAATCCTTCATCAGCTGTGATCACTAATTTAGCTTTTGAATCAATGATCCTACCAGCGACAGCTTCAGGAGAGAAACCGCCAAAAATAACAGAATGGATAGCTCCAATACGAGTACAAGCGAGCATAGCAACCGCAGCTTCTGGCACCATTGGCATATAAATCGCCACAACATCGCCTTTTTTAATACCTAAATTTTTTAATACATTAGCGAACTGGCAAACATCTTGATGGAGTTGTCTGTAAGTGATTTTTTTCGACTCATTAGGTGAGTCACCTTCCCAAATAATGGCGACTTGATCTCCTCGTGTTTTAAGGTGGCGATCAAGACAGTTTTGACTGATATTTAGCTGACCATCTTCAAACCAGCGAATGCGTACATGGCCTGGGTCAAAAGAAGTATTCTTTACCACGGTATATGGTTTTAACCAG
Organism: Proteus sp. CA142267; assembly: GCF_003336825.1. Classification (NCBI taxonomy): domain Bacteria; kingdom Pseudomonadati; phylum Pseudomonadota; class Gammaproteobacteria; order Enterobacterales; family Morganellaceae; genus Proteus; species Proteus sp. CA142267. The sequence goes on from NZ_QPMG01000013.1 coordinate 6,315, forward strand.
TCAATGATTTTCCCTTTATCTGCCCAAAAGGCCTCAGGGTTTTTGATGGATAATTCATAATCTTTTTGGTATTGCTCTTTATTGATCAGGGCGTGTTCTGCAATGCTTGCAGGAATATGATGTTGGTTTATTTTTGTCATAATAGTTCTCCTCACTATTGTTAATACTATGTCAAAAAGTCGTTAACAAAAGAGGGCAAATAGAGATTGTTTCTTTTTTGCGCAGAAGATCACGAATTAATGGAAATGCTTTTCATGGAATGTTCAATTAGTGCTAAAGCTAGCAGTACATTATTTATCTACTATTTTCTTGTTTAATAGGATCATCGTTTAATAGAAAGCTTTTAAATTAAAATAATATACTGTGAAAATTAATTTAACCGTGCTGGACAAAAAAACCACAAAAATAATATGGATATGATAATGATTTTCATTAACGTTTTTTTCACTATAATGAAATGAAAAGATAAATCACATGGTGTGATCCAAGATAAAACAGCACTGGAGATTAATATGAGCTATACATTACCTGCACTGCCTTATGCTTATGATGCATTAGAGCCTCACTTTGATGAGCGTACAATGGAAATTCACCATACTAAGCATCATCAAACTTATGTGAATAATACCAACACAGCATTAGAAAAATTGCCTGAGCTTGCTGGCTTAGAAATTGATGAGTTAGTTAAAAATCTTCATAAAGTGCCTGCGGAACAACGTACTTTTCTACGTAATAATGCAGGTGGTCACTCTAATCATTCATTATTCTGGAAAGGTCTGAAGCTAGGCACTCAATTACAAGGCTCACTAAAAGACGCGATTGAACGTGATTTTGGTAGTGTTGATGCCTTTAAAGAGCTATTTGAAAAAGCTGCAGCTAGCCGTTTCGGTTCTGGTTGGGCTTGGCTAGTATTAAAAGACGATGGCAAACTTGCGGTTGTTTCTACTGCAAACCAAGATAGCCCATTAATGGGTGAAGAGTTAGCTGGCGCATCTGGTTACCCAATTGTAGGGTTAGATGTGTGGGAGCATGCTTACTACTTAAAATATCAAAATCGTCGCCCTGATTATATTAAAGCGTTCTGGTCAGTGGTTAACTGGGATGAAGCGCAAAAGCGTTTTCAGAGCAAAGCATAATTGAGTTAATAACTTCCTTTCTCTTTTATATTTTCAATGCCGACAAATGTCGGCATTGTTTCTTTTGAACACTATCTTTACTATGAGTTATTCTTTTCTGTTTAGGTAGTGAGCTATGCGTTATTTTCCTAGTGTTTTTATCGGTAATGTCACAACAACATCTAATGGATTGACCAGTGCGATCACCAAAAGGCTGGTGGATGGTCATATCAAATTAACATCACTGGGATTAGAAGGTGATGAGCAAGCAGAAAAGAGCTTTCACGGTGGCCCTGATCGCGCACTTTGTCATTATCCTAAAGAGCATTATCTTTATTGGGCTGAGCAATTCCCACAATTGACAGATTTTTTTCATGCCCCTGCATTTGGTGAAAATATCTCAACAACAGGTATGACAGAAGAGAATGTTTTTATTGGTGATATTTATCAGTGGGGAACAGCATTAATTCAAGTTACTCAACCTCGCTCTCCTTGCTACAAACTTAACACTGTGACAGAAGTCAGTAACTTTTCGCAAATTATGCAAGATAGTGGTTATTGTGGTTGGTTATATCGTGTTGTGAGTATAGGTGAAACAGGTAGTCATCATCCTCTTGTCTTGGTTTCAAGAAACAGCGATGTCTCTGTTAAAGAAGCGATTTCGATTGCTTTTCATATGCCATTCGATGAAGAGCTTTATCATCGTCTATTAAGTGCCGCTGGATTATCAGCAAGTTGGAGTAAAACTATGCAGTTAAGACTACAAAATCAAACTATTGAGAGTTTTAATCGGCGGTTATTTAAGGAATAAATAGTTAATTGTTATGCTCCATATCTTTTTACTAAAAAAACACCTCCCTAAAAAATAGGCGAGGTGTTTTTTATATATTAACGAAAAATTATGGATGTGCAATAAATCCGATTGCGTCATAAACCTTGTCTAAGGTTGCTTGAGCGCGAGCTTTGGCTTTATCAGCGCCTTCTTTCATGATTTTATTGAGCAGTGCTTCATCATTACGGAAAGTGTTAAAACGTTCTTGAATGTTGGTTAGCATTTCAGATACTGCATCAGCGACAGCACCTTTTAGATGACCGTACATTTGGCCTTCAAATTCAGCTTCTAATTCAGGAATAGTTTTACCTGTAACACCCGCTAAAATATCGAGTAAGTTAGAGACTCCTGCTTTGTTTTCAAGATCGTAAATAACACGAGGCGGCTCTTCTGAATCTGTCATTGCACGTTTGATCTTTTTAGCCGCTGCTTTTGGATCTTCTAGCAATGCGATAACGTTATTGCGGTTATCATCAGACTTAGACATTTTTTTAGTCGGATCTTGTAATGCCATTACACGAGCACCGCCTTTTGGAATAAAAGGATCTGGCACGGTGAAGATATCGCCATAAATAGCGTTAAAGCGCTGAGCAATATCACGGCTTAATTCAAGGTGTTGTTTCTGGTCAATACCAACAGGTACTTGGTTTGTTTGATAAATCAGAATATCCGCTGCCATTAATACAGGATAATCGAATAACCCTGCGTTGATGTTTTCAGAGTGACGTGCTGATTTATCTTTAAATTGAGTCATTCGGCTCAATTCACCAAAATAGGTGTAGCAGTTAAGTGCCCAGCTTAATTGTGCATGTTGTGGAACATGTGACTGAACAAAAATAGTGCTTTTTTCTGGATCAATACCACAAGCAAGGTACAGAGCCAGTGTATCTAAGGTTCTTTTTCTTAGTTCTTTAGGATCTTGGCGTACTGTAATGGCGTGTTGGTCAACGATACAGTAAATGCAATCATAGTCATCTTGCATTTGTACCCATTGACGCAGTGCACCCATATAGTTTCCGATAGTTAATTCACCAGAAGGTTGTGCACCACTGAATACAATTGGCTTTTGTGCCGTTTTTTCTACTGAAGTCGTCATTTTAATTCTGTTCCACAGTTGTCATTGGCGTGATATCGAGGATAGAAAGCAAGTCAGCAAAATTATCGAGAGTAAAATCAGGTTTGCTGTCTGCAATAGATACGCCGTAGTTATAGCCGTAGGTTAAACCTACGCAAGGGCATTCAGCCGCTTGTGCTGCAATAATATCGTTGCGAGAATCCCCAACAAAAAGGAGTTCTTCCTTTTTAACACCAAACGTGCCCATTGTTAAATATAATGGTGCTGGATGTGGTTTTTTTTCTTTCACATCATCGCCACCTAACACTAAGGAAAAATATTTTTCAATTTCCAGTTGTTGTAGTAATGGCGCAATAAATGGTGTTGGTTTGTTTGTCACGATACCTAGAGGAATATTGTGTGAAGCTAATACTTCAAGGGTTTCTTTAACGTGAGGGAATAAATCACTACCTGTTTTGACTGAGGTTGCATAATGTTCATCAAAAAGATCACGCATCTCTTTTAATAAGGTATCAGTCACATCTTCAACACCCGCATTGTGCAAAGCGCGTGTCAGTAGCATATCCACGCCGTTCCCAACCCAAATAGTGACATTATGTTTACCAGCAGGCGGGAAGCCTTTTGCTTTTAATGCATAGTCTGTTGCTTCTGTAAGACCAACAGCGCTGTCGGTGAGAGTGCCATCAAGATCAAAGGCGATAGCACGGATACCTTTGAGTTTTTTATCTGTCATTACGATACCTTTTCTAATTCACGGCGCATATTGTCGATAACATGCTTATAGTCTGGCTGATTGAAAATAGCAGAGCCTGCAACAAACATATCAGCGCCAGCTTCCGCTATTTCAGCAATATTATCGACTTTGACACCGCCATCAATTTCTAAACGAATGTCATAACCACCATCATCAATCATCTTACGAACTTGGCGTAATTTATCGAGGGTATTAGGAATAAATGATTGCCCACCAAAGCCTGGGTTAACAGACATCAGCAGAATAAGATCCAATTTATCCATAACATAGTCGAGATAGTTTAATGGGGTTGCTGGATTAAGCACTAAGCCTGCTTTACAACCACAATCTTTGATTAATTGAATAGTACGATCGACGTGGTCACTGGCTTCAGCGTGAAATGAGATATAAGTTGCACCCGCTTTTGCAAAATCGGGGATGATACGGTCAACGGGTTTAACCATTAGATGAACATCAATAGGTGCTGTAATACCGTAGTTACGCAGAGCCTTACAAATTGGCGCACCAAATGTCAGATTAGGAACATAGTGATTATCCATAACATCGAAGTGGACAACATCTGCACCTGCTGCGAGCACTTTTTCAGTATCTTCACCAAGGCGAGCAAAATCAGCAGATAAAATAGAAGGGGCAATCAGAAAATCTTTCATCGCATTCTCCAGACAACACTCCCATTGTCGGGAGGTGTTAACGATTATTTATATAAGGCAAGTAATTCGTTCACTTTGCTACGACCGAGTGTGTTGCTACTGATTGTTCTTCTGACTTTCACACTGTGTAGCTCTTTTGCGTCTACATACCACTCTTTTGTTAACGCAGTCTCATGATTTGATATTAACACGGGTATCTGTCTCTCGTAAGCCAGCATTGAGGCAAGTTGAGCCAGATGTTCCTGCTCTTGAAAACTAAAGCTATTTGTATGGTATGACGTAAAATTTGCAGTCGGTGATAATGGTGCATAAGGAGGATCACAATAAACGACGGCGCCTTTTTCTGCATTTGTCATAGTTGATGAATAGCTTTGGCAAACAAATTCGGCTTTTTGTGCTTTTTCAGAAAACCAGATTAGCTCTGCTTCAGGAAAATAAGGTTTTTTATAACGGCCAAAAGGGACGTTGTATTCGCCTTTTGAATTATAACGACACAGCCCATTGTAACAATGACGGTTAAGATAGAGAAATAACACACTACGCTGATAAGCGTCCGTTGAACGATTAAATTCTTGTCGTAGCTGATAAAACTCTTCTGCGATATTCATTTGAGGGGTAAATAATAAGCGGGCATCCTTCATAAATTTTTCAGGATGTTGCTTTACCGTATTATAGAGATGAATTAGATCACTATTTATATCGGCAAGAATATATGAATCGTATTCTGTATTCAAAAAAACAGAACCGGCACCCATAAAAGGTTCAATTAAACAATTACCCTCAGGCAGATGACGTTTAATGTCATCTACCAAAGGATATTTACCACCAGCCCATTTTAGGAATGCGCGTTTTTTTTTCATGCCGTCCAAATTTCTCAATCGTTTCAGAGTCGCCGATTGTACTCTGTTTCAGACAGCATATCAGCGGTGAACTTCGTCTTAATTATTTTTTTAGATCCTGATGAACATGTTTCATCGGTCTAACCCAAGGTTGTTTTGCTTGTACTGGCGCTGGTAAAGAAGAAACGGCCTGTTTGGCTTCGCTTATATTACGATAATTTCCATAGATGAGTACATACCATGGATTACCGTTACGCTGTGTTTTGTAAATAGCGTAGTTTCCATTGAGGTTCTTTTTAGCGAAAGCCTCTAAGGTATCTTGGCGACTTGCACCACTTAATTGCAACGTATAGTTAGTGGCAGGAATAGTATTTAAATTACCTGCTGATAATGAACCTGAAACAACAGGTTTAGTCGTTGTAGGTTTAGGTTGCGTTGTTGCTGGTGGTGTCACTGGTTTTGTCGGCGGTGTTTTTACTTCAGCCGGTTTTTGTACAGGTTTGGTGACAGGAGGCTGTGTAACAGGCTGTACCGGTTTGGGTTGTTGAGCATTTAACTGCTGACTAGTCGCTTGATTAATACCCGCTTGTTGTTGATTTAATGAATCAACGATATCTCCAGGGATCTCAACTCGTTGACCTTGCGAATCAATCATTGGAGGTAAATTTTGTGAAGGTGGTGTTGCAGGCTGTATATCTTGCCCAGAAATAGATTGAGGTGTTGATGGTTGACCATTTTCTGAAGGCGTAACGGATGACGGTTGCTGAGACAGATCGATATTTCTTTCTGTATTGGTTGGAGAAGTTGGTTCAGTTGTTTCTGGTGATTTTAATGCTGAACTTATTGCGATAATTAGCAGAATAAGGACTAAAACACCTACACCAATCATCATCTGTTGACGGGATACAGAGAATCGTGCGTTTTTTAATGGATTGCTACGAGGTCGGTTGGTTCGACGTTCAGGTCTATCCGATGTATCAGGTTTGAGTGAATTATCACCCTTGGTTTCATTGTCAGGTTTGAACTCGTCCATTATGCCCTCCGTCAGAGCGTCAAAAAGCGAAAAATATTCTATTCAGCCTTAGCCATTACCTCATAGTATAAGGATGAAACGCTTTTTCTGAAACGTTGCATTTGACAATATTAACCAGAATTTTCCTTAAATGAATATTCTGGTTTATTTCTTGTCAGGTAATGGGGAGCTTAATTTGCATTAATGCAAGATGTTATCGCTTTGTGGACTTGTTCGCGAGTAATATCGGCACGCAATTCGGATTGACCGATACCTTTTGGTAAAACAAGGTGTAATTTGCCACCTGATACTTTTTTATCTCTCATCATATGAGGTAAATAGTCATCAGGTGTCATTTCAATAGGGCCATTGACGGGGAGATTGGCTTTCTCAAGCAACTGAATAACACGCTGAGTCTCTTCTTCAGTGAATTGACCAAGCGCTTGAGATGTTCTTGCCGCCATTACCATACCTGCGGCAACGGCTTCACCATGCAACCAAACACCATATCCCATATGAGCTTCAATGGCGTGTCCATAAGTATGGCCAAGGTTGAGTAGTGCGCGCAAACCACTTGTTTCTTTTTCATCAGCAGCAACGACGTCAGCTTTTAGTTCGCAGCAACGACGGATACAAAATGCCATGGCTTTAGGATCAAGAGCCAAGAGTTTATCAATATTATTTTCAAGCCAGATAAAAAAGTCTTTATCTAAAATGATGCCATATTTAATAACTTCAGCTAAACCCGATGAAAGTTCACGAGGCGGTAATGTGGCAAGACAATCGAGATCGATAACAACAGAAGCGGGCTGATAAAACGCACCAATCATGTTTTTGCCAAGAGGGTGATTAACTGCAGTTTTTCCACCAACAGAAGAGTCGACTTGTGACAATAGTGTTGTTGGTACTTGGATAAAGCGAACACCGCGTTGATAGCTTGCTGCGGCAAAACCTGTTAGATCACCAATAACACCACCGCCTAATGCGATAAGTGTTGTATCTCGATTGTGATTTTTTTCTAATAATGCAGTAAAGACATCATTCATGATCTCAAGCGATTTATATTGTTCACCGTCAGGTAAAATCACACTATCAACCAAAACACCCTGTTTTTTTAAGGTGTCTGTTACCTTTTCTAAATAGAGTGGAGCAAGCGTCACGTTTGTGACTATCATAACTTGCTGCCCTGATTTTAAAGGTAAAAAGGTGTCTTCTTGATAAAAAAGGCCAGAAGCAATGGTAATGGGATAGCTTCTTTCACCTAATGTGACAGTGATTTTTTCCATAACAGTGGCCTTCTTCTTATTGTCTTTACTTAACCTTATAAATAGCTGAATTTATTAGTTTTGTTCTAATAATTCAATTATTTGATTGGCTACAATTTTTGCACTCTGATCATCAGTATGAATAGTGATGTCAGCAATCTCTTCATAAAGAGGATTACGTTCTTCAGCTAATGTCTCTAGGACATCGCGCACAGGTTCAACACCTTGCAATAAAGGACGTTTTTTATCACGTTGGGTACGAGCGAGTTGTTTTTCAATATTGGTTTCTAAATAAACAACCACACCACGTGCAGATAGTCTGTTACGGGTTTCTCTCGATTTCACCGAACCACCACCTGTTGCAAGTACAATACCTTGTTTTTCAGTGAGTTCGTTGATTATTTTCTCTTCTCGTTGACGGAAGCCTTCTTCGCCTTCAACATCAAATACCCAACCTACATCCGCACCTGTACGCCGCTCAATTTCCTGATCGGAATCATAAAACTCCATACTAAGTTGTTGAGCTAACTGACGACCAATAGTGCTTTTGCCGGCACCCATAGGCCCAACCAGAAAGATATTACGTTTCTCTGCCATGTTTTTGGTATTACTAAGATATTCGTTAATGATAACCCGCCCCGCCAAATTCATTCAGCGACGGGACCTAAACTGAAATTTATGAGTGTTTATCTAATGCACACCTGATAACATTTGTTATCTACTCTCACAATAAGACTGAGTTCTTTCAGTAGATCGCTATAAAATAACCACATGCTGTCATAAGCGACAACATAGGATAAAAATCCCTTTGCCCACAGTACATAACAAAAACTACTAAAAAAAGTAATTATCTTTGTTGGCAACGCGGAGATTCTAACACAATTTAGTCGGAAAACCGCATCTGATAATATTGTCTTTTTCGTCATCAATCGATCAATATTACATATAAAAAGCCCTACCTCCAAGAATAGAGGAAGTGCATAAAATGTATCCGTATTTTTATTGTGATGTTTCAGGCTCACTCAAATTAGCTAACCCTTGTAAGCTAAATCGTCCTCATCGTCAAATCTATAAATACTGATTATAAGAAAAAACAATGAATAACTCTCAGTTTAATCCTAGTAAAAAACATATAGTCCATTGTATTTTATAATAAAAGTATTTATTACATAAAAAATTAGATTAATTTGGGTGTAATAAAAATAACCAATTCATGGCGACTGTGTTGATCTCTTTTATGACTGAAAAGTACCCCTAATAATGGAATAGAGGATAAGAAAGGGATCTTTGCTGTGTGTTCTTGCTGTTTTTGTTGAAATATTCCACCTAACATAATGGTTTCTCCATCACAAATAGTTACTTCTGTGCTGATCTCTTGTTTATCGATAGATAAATGTTCACTTCCACCTTGAACAAGTGCAATACCCGGTGTGTTTTGACTAATTTTAAGTATTAATCTTATCTTTTTATTTCTTTGGATCATGGGGGTTACTTCCATACCCAAGACAGCCTCTTTAAATTGAACTCGTGTCATTTCATTATCTCGACTGACATAGGGGATCTCCGTTCCTTGTTTGATGGATGCTGTTTTTTCATGGGCGGTCGTTAGCCGTGGACTTGCAATAATAGATAGCTGTTTTTCTTGCTCTAACGCGCTTAATTCAAGCTCTAATAGACGCCCATTAATTCTGGCAATATTAAATGCAATATAATGAAGGGGATTTTTGGTGTTTTGATGGAGTGATAATGCAGAAAGTGAAGGAGTTGATAACGCTGAATTAAGCGAAGAGGTTGTTGGAATAGCATTAGGTATTGTAGATGCGGCTTCGGTTTGTGTTTTTAATGCTTGTAATCCCCATTGAGTGCCTAATTCATTTAAAGCATCCTGACTGCTACTCACAATATGTGCGGTGATATGAACTTGTTGTTGGGGAGTATCCCGTAATTTTAACCAATTCTCAATTTCAGACAGTGCCTTACTATTATCAACTATAGAAAGACTATTTGATTCACTATCTACAATAACGCGCCCCTGCTGGCTAAGTAATGGAATGGTATGATTACTTAGTTGTTCACCTAATTTATCAGCATCAGCATAATTTAAAGAATAAAGTTGGTGATGTAATTCTTCAGGTTGTTCTGTGATTGATGTTCGCTCTTCAATAAAGGTGGATGACATTTTTTCATCATCAATATTCTCAGGAAAGAAGGGATCTCTGGTGTGAGCCCAAATGGCGGTTGTCATACATAAGATGACAATTAAAATTCCTATCTTCATGATATATCACCCTGTATTGCGCTAGAATAACTTAGCTCTGTAAGGCTCATTTGTACTGAAATTAAATGGGTTTCTATTGGAACAATATTCAGAGAAATAAGCGCTAAGCTCGTTTGGTTAAGATATTCCAATAGTGTTAAAAACTGTGAGTAAGACAAAGTAAAAGTCAGTTTATATAAAGAGTTAGGCATGACCTCCCAAATCTCCGGTATAAAGTGAGAAGTCATCAGTAAGCGTTGTAATTGCTCACTAACTGGTGAGTAATTTAATGGGATGTCATAATCTATTTGCTGTGTGATCAGTGAATTAATAGAAGGCATTATCTCTAACGTACTTTGATGGTGATTAATGCGCTTTAGTCTTTGAGCCATTTCTATATGTTGTTGTGCTATCTCTTGCTGGTAATCTGTGTAGATAAAGAGGTAATAAAATAGAAAGGCAATAAAAGGTATAATTAAGCTTAGTAAAGTGAGTTTCCACTTAGGTAAAAATGCAATAAATAACAACCATTGTGCATTTATTTTCATTGGCTTCCCTCATCTTCTTCATTTTCGTATCCTCGACCTTGCTCTTCTGATTTTCCGTTTAAATATACTTCTGTATAAGACGGATCAGCTTTGCTTTGTTTTAAATAACTCAATGTTAAAGAGGACAAAATAGGGTGACTTTTAAGGTTGGTAATAAAGGAGAGTGATTGTGTATTGGGGAGAGTGAGATACAGGGAGCGTTGATTATCTGCTTCATCATAGTGGCTAATCCAACCTGCTGAAGGAAGATGCATTTCGATAGCTCGAAAGAAGCGAATGTAATGTAAATAGCGTAGCCAGTTTTGATAATAGAGTGAATAGTTTTGATAGTGTAAAAGTGTCTGCTTTCTTTGTTCTTGATATATATCGAGCTGTTTTAGTAATAAATCTTCTTGTTGTTGTGTTTGACGTTGTTGCGTGGTTATGAGTGTTCGCTTTTGTATCAGATGGTAAGTGTAATAGCTACAAATAACGAAAGTGATTGTGACCAATGATAGCGTTTGAGAAAGCCATAACATTGCTTTCTGTCTAAATAACCTGTGGCGCCAAGGTAGGTAATTTACTTGATACATAACACCTCTTCAGGGCGTAATGCCAAACCCAAAGCAATAAGTGGAATGAGATCTTTATTTGACGTTATTTTAAATAAGTCGTGGGAATGACAGGGCCAAATAGGCATTAACTGGCTAAAATACGCCTCATTATCACCTGTTAAGTAACAGTGCTCTAATGACCAATGATATTTTTCTATTAATTGGTCAATACATGCTTGTTGTTCTTGTTGGTTTTCATAGGCAAGAGAGCCGTAATGGGGCATGTTTTCATCAGATGATACCCAAAGTAGCATTTTGTTTTTACAGTATAAAAGTGGATCTTGAGGTGAGATATCAAGGTAAGTTGCTAAGTAGCGTAGTGCACATGCAGGGGTATCAATCGCAGTTATTGTTAAGTTTATTCGAGAAAATAAGTCAATATACTTATCTAAAATCGGTTTATGGCACAGGTGAATAGCGAGTTTCCCTTTATTTTGTCGATAATCAAAATTAACAGGGATTTTTGTGTTTTGTGTGTAAGATGTGGCTCGTAGTTGCGCTAACCGATAACATGCTGCTGATGTAAGGGAAATAGCATGAGGTAGTGGGATAATTTGATAAATTTCATAAATATCCGGTAGAGAAAGCGTAACATTATTAATAGAGGGTAATTTTTTACGCCAATCTATTAGGATTTTTCTTAATTTTATATCATTCAAATCGTCATTAAGAGGTAAAGGGAATTGCCAAAATGCACTGATCTTCCATTGATTATTCTGCTGAAATACCAAAACTGCATTGATATGATGAGTGTTAATTTCAATACCAATCTGGTAATTGTGTGTTTCCATAAATGATATCCATATCTATTGATGAGTAATTGCCTATTTTCAAAGTGGCGTTACCTTTATACTACGCACTGTTTGTTTATAAACCGCCCAATTCACACTACATGGGAAATTTAAGGTGAAGTTCTTAAAATATTTTTTCATCTTCGTTTTTGCTTGCATAATTTTGGGAGGAGCCTCGATATACGGTATGTATAAGTATGTTGAGCCTCAGTTACCCGATGTCGCGACATTAAAAGATGTTCGTTTACAAACCCCTATGCAGGTATTTAGTGCAGACGGAGAGTTAATCGCGCAATACGGCGAAAAACGTCGTTTACCGCTAACATTGGAGGAGATGCCTCCTCAACTTATTAATGCCTTTATCGCAACAGAAGATACTCGTTTTCGTGAACATCACGGTATTGACCCTATTGGGATCACTCGTGCTGTTGTCGTGGCATTAACATCAGGACAAGCCTCTCAAGGCGCAAGTACCATCACGCAACAATTAGCTCGAAATTTCTTTTTAACACCTGAAAAGAAATTAATGCGAAAAATTAAAGAAGCCTTTTTGGCGATCCGCATTGAGAAAGAGCTTACTAAAGATGAAATTTTAGCGTTGTATCTAAATAAAATTTATCTAGGTAACCGTGCTTACGGTGTGGGTGCTGCAGCTTATGTTTACTTTGGTAAAAGTGTTCACGAGCTTAGTCTAAATGAAATGGCAGTGATTGCTGGTTTACCAAAAGCGCCATCGACACTTAACCCGCTCTATTCTTATGATCGTGCTTTAAAACGTCGTAATGTTGTTTTACAGCGTATGTATGAAGAGAACTATATCACTCGTGCACAGTATGAAACTGCAAGAGCTGAGCCGATAGTTGCTAAATACCATGCACCGCAAATTGATTTCTCCGCACCTTATCTAACAGAAATGGTGAGAATGGAGATGTATGAGCGTTATGGTGAAAATGCTTATACAGATGGCTATAAAATCTACACTACGATTGTTCGTAAAGATCAACTAGCAGCAGAAAAAGCGTTGCGTGACAATGTTATCGACTACGATATGCGTCATGGTTACCGAGGTGCTCAAGAAGTTTTATGGAGTGAAGGACAAACGCCATGGGATAACGAAGCTATCAACAAGAAATTAAAAGGGATCCAAACTTATGGCCCTTTAATTCCGGCTGTTGTGTTATCCGCGGATGCTAAAGAAGCCAAAGTTATCTTAAAAACGGGCGACAACATTACGCTAGATTTAAAAGCGGTTCGTTGGGCTCGTAAATTTATTTCTGATACCTCTCAAGGTGCAACACCGACAAAAGTTGATGCCGTTGTCCATGTTGGTGAGCAAATTTGGGTACGTCAAAATAATGAAAACAGTTGGGTATTAGCGCAACTCCCGGGTGTTAATGCCGCATTTGTTGCATTAGATCCAATCAATGGTGGGATTATTGCGCTTGTTGGCGGTTTTGATTTTGAGATCAGTAAATTTAACCGAGTTTCTCAATCTTTACGCCAAGTCGGTTCAAACATTAAACCTTTCTTATATGCTGCGGCGTTAGATAAAGGGTTGACATTATCGACACTGCTTAATGATTTACCTATTAGCCGTTGGGATGCTGGGGCAGGAACAGATTGGCGCCCTAAAAACTCACCGCCAACTTACGCAGGCCCTATTCGTTTACGTCAAGGTTTAGGTCAGTCTAAAAACGTAGTGATGGTACGTGCAATGCGCGCAATGGGTGTGGATTATGCTGCTGATTATCTATTGCGTTTTGGTTTCCCTAATCAAAATATTGATAGAACAGAATCTTTAGCATTAGGATCACCATCATTTACACCAATGCAAATGGTACGAGGGTTTGCTGTTATGGCAAACGGCGGATATCTCATTGAACCTTACTATATCCAACGTATTGAAAATGCTGATGGTGAAGAGCTGTTTACTGCAAAACCCAAAGTAGCTTGTCCAGATTGTACTGATATCCCTGTTATTTACGGTGATACTATGCGTTCTATTGCATTATCTGATGACTATATGGAAAACGTTGCTCAATCTAATAACGCTCAGTCCGTGGCAGCTGCGCCTGAAATTGAATTAGAACAAGCACCGTTAGCTGAAACTGTAAAAGAAAGTCCTTACGCACCACACGTTATCAGCACACCACTGGCTTACTTAATGCATGATGCATTAAGAACAAACCTTGTAGGTGAGCCGGGATGGTCTGGTACAGGTTGGCGTGCTGTTCGTGATCTTAAACGCCAAGATATTGGTGGTAAGACAGGAACAACAAACAGCTCTAAAGATGCATGGTTCTCTGGATATGGTGCCAATATTGTTGCCACAGCTTGGATTGGCTTTGATGACAGTAGCCGCAATTTAGGTCGAACAGCTGCTAGTGGTGGTGAAGCGGGTGCTAAAACAGCGCAACCTATTTGGAACGACTTTATGAAAGTGGCTCTGGATGGTGTGCCAGTTAATATGATGCCTGCACCAAAAGGTGTCGTCGCTGTTCAAATCGATAGAAGAACAGGAAAGCTGGCAGGTGATGGCTCTTCAATGAAAGAGTATTTTATTGATGGCACTCAACCGACAGAAAGAGCAAAAAATGAAGTAGGAACTCAGATTTTTGAGGATAATGGCGAATCTAACGAGTTATTCTAATTAATCGAAAATAAAAAACCGGATGTCAAAATCCGGTTTTTTATTATCTACTTATTTTGTAATAGATAGCGATGGGCCAAGAAGAGAGCACTGACGCTACGAGCTTCAGTGAAGTCTGGATGGTTGAGTAAGTCCATCATTTTTGCGATAGGCCAACGTATTTGGAGCAATGGTTCAGGCTCATCCCCTTCAAGTTGCTCTGGATAAAGCTCATGTGCAATAACAATGTTCATTTTGCTAGAAAAGTAAGATGGTGCCATAGAAAGCTTTGCAAGCTCTATTAATGAGTGAGCACCATAGCCAATTTCTTCTTTTAGTTCGCGGTTCGCGGCTTGTAGGGCATTTTCACCAGGATCAATAGCGCCTTTGGGAAAACCAAAATCGTAATTTTCGATACCTACGGCGTATTCACGAATAAGAATAAGATTGTCATCAATAATAGGAACAATCATAACGGCTTCGCGATTAGCAGGTTTCATTCGCTCATAAGTACGCTTTTCTCCGTTACTAAACTCCAGATTAACGGATTGGATCTGAAATAATCGAGAACGGGCGATGTTATCAATGTTTAATATATTGGGTTTTTTAAGTTCTTTCATAACAGCCCCTGGCAGAATAGAGATTAACCTGAATTTAACACATTAATGACAAAATAAATCTAACAATTAGATTTAGCTTTTAAAGGAAAATTGAGTACACTCCGCTATCAAACCTAGTTATTTATTGATTTTTTGAGAATATTATTATTTATTGATTCGCTATTTTACCCGAAGATAGCATTGTTAGCGGATATAAACTTGATAAGAGATATAAATTATAACGCGGCAACAAGAATATAATCTATTGTATTTAAATAAAAAATAGAACAAAAGAATAGGAATTGCCTTATGTTAGGCAGGGTTTTAAATTTGTTATTGTTACTACGCAGCATCAGTATAAGCATGGGGAAAAAATGAGATTATCAGTCATTATATTGGCTATCTTGATGATAAGCCTATTTATAATGGCCGCCTTTCTATTCTTTAAAAGAAGGCGGCTTGATGGCTCACATCATCTCCCATCTCTCGCTAAACCTACTTATCGCAAGCTCACTTCTGATGACTATGGGCTTATTAGTGATTATTTATCTTATTTTGGTACATCTGACTTCTCTTCTGGCTATTCATTACAAAACTTCCCCGACATGCCAATTAAAGGCGAAGTCGTTACTACATTAAGAAATATCGTTAATCGCTTTGCGGGCTCTAGTGAAGGATTAAATCATTGGCGCTACTATATTGATGCCGTAGAAATTCATATTCCCCCACTGCTTGTTCCTTATCTTCAGCAAGAAAACGTTCTTGATGTTGTCTGCACCCCTTCGATCCCCATCGTGGTTGGTGTGAATGGCCATTTCTTAAAAGATGAAAAAATTCATTTTTCTGCTTTAAGTTTAAAGCAGCTTTCTGAACCTATATTGGCAAATGGTTCATCAACAATTCAAAAGAATGAAGGTGATGCGGCTCACTTATTACAAATCCGAGAAGAAACAAACGAAGAATATCGATTACATAACTCATCTGGTTTTTGGGATGGTTCTTTTATTTGTATAGGGCTTACTTTGTGTCTAACAGCCTTAATGATGCCTCAAGTTTTTCTTCCTTGGATTTTAGCGACCGGTAGTGCTTTTCTTGCTGCTGGTGTTTTTCTGATCCACAACCCTTTGATCAAACCTCGTAAACAAGAAATCCACTGTTTTAAAGGTCGTTTAAAGCGCTGGGGGCTTTTTGGCAACTTTGATCATGGTCAGGTAAAGAATGTTTCTTTAGGGGGGATTGATCTCGTCTATCCTCCTCATTGGGAGCCTTATATTCAAAGCGATATTGATAAGGTGACTTATTTAGAAATGTATCCAAGTCATCATGTTGTAAAGCAAGGAAACTACCTTTCATTGCATGATGAAGAGAAAAATTATCCATATAAACGCTATATTAAAAATATTATCTTCGTTTTTTGGAGCCTGTTTATTATTGGCATGTTGTATCTCTATCAGCCTCTTTCTCTTTCAATGAAACTCAGTTTTTCATGGCTTAAAGATACAGAACCTCATTTAGTCACTAATTTTACTGAGTTAGAAACAACTGATTTGCATGTAGGAGACATTATTCAAGCGAAAGGGGTTGGGATGTGTTACATGCCACCTAATTTATCAAGTAAGAATAATAAAACGATTTTTGCACCTTTTGATTGTTCTGGAATTTATTGGAATAACAGTAATCCAATGCCAATGCCTGAGTCGAGCACGATAGAAAAAGCTGCCGCGTTATTGCATATGGTTGAAGAACAATTACATCCCGTTTCTAATAACCGAGTTAACCCGAGTTTAGGCCAAGCGATTACTAAATCTGGGATGAATCTGTTAGATAATTTTGATGGCATTGTGTTGAAAACACAGGATTTATGTCCAAGAGAAAATGAGTGTATTCGCCTTAAAATGGCGTTAGTTAACTTAAGTAATGTCAATGATTGGGCTGCATTAGTTCAACGAGCTGAAAGTGGTAAATTAACCGGAACCAATGTTTTATTGCGTGCTGTGAGTGCTGAGGCCTTGGAAAAGCTTATCGACACCACCACATCTTCTTTTATCTACCGAGAAATAGATAAAGCCGCAATACTGTTAAACAGTCCTCCACCAGGTGGTGTGCTGTTAATCAGTGATGAGAGAAAACAGCTTGTTGATTACGCTTCAAGTTCAAACTCCGTGTTTGAACCTACTCCGTTAGAACAGTGGCGAGAACTACAACGTTTATCCGATATTTTATTACATACACCTTTTGATACAGGTGGTGTAATAACTGGCATGCTTGTTGATGCGAATGGTACGTTACAGATATTTTTACATAGCCTGCCTGATTCGATGACGATGTTATATTACATCGGGAATACGTTATTATTGTTTATCGCTATTGGGTTCTTAATATTGAACCTATTTCTTATCATCCGGCGTCGGCGACAAAACAACCAACGCATGAATAAAATCAGTCTTTACTATGAGCACTGTTTTTATCGCCCTCCTCAGTAAGTCCCTTGTTGTGGAAGGCTATGTGTTTACACTATCGCCTTCATAAAGAAGTTGAAGTTAAGGAGAAAGGGATGAGTCAACCATCGCAAGAAAATGGCGTCCGTTTAGATAAATGGCTTTGGGCTGCACGTTTCTATAAAACACGTGCTATTGCTCGCACAATGATTGAAGGTGGTAAAGTTCACTACAATGGTGTGAGAGGCAAGCCAAGTAAAACCGTTGAAGAGGGTGCTGAAATACGCCTACGACAAGGTAATGATGAACGGACGGTAACCATTCTTATGGTCAGTTCACAGCGACAAGGTGCTACGCAAGCACAAGCACTTTATTGTGAAACACCAGAGAGTATTGCTAAAAGAGAAAAAATTGCTCTAGCAAGGAAAATGAATGCGTTAACAATGCCTCATCCTGAACGTCGCCCCGATAAAAAGGAAAGACGCACCTTACTTCGCTTCAAACAGACAAATTTACAAGAATCGGATTAACCGATTCCCTGAAATGAGAGAAAATCATGTCTAAAAAAGACTCTTTATCACGTTTTTTATTCGAAAAAAACGCGGTACGTGGCGAATTGGTCAATGTGACTGAAACCTATCAATCAATGCTTGAGAATCATCATTATCCTGAGCCAGTTCAACACCTTCTGGGTGATTTACTGGTGGCTACCAGTTTGTTAACAGCTACGCTTAAATTTGAAGGCGATATTACAGTTCAAATACAAGGTGATGGCCCTGTGCGATTGGCAGTGATCAATGGAAATAACAATCAACAAATGCGTGGTGTTGCACGTATTGGGGATGATGTTAAAGCGGGTAGTACCTTAAAAGAGATGATCGGGAATGGTTTTATGGTCATCACGGTAACACCTGAAAAAGGTGAACGTTATCAAGGTATTGTTGCTCTTGATGGTGAAACTATTGAAGCTTGTATTGATAACTACTTTAAGCAATCAGAACAGTTACCTACGCGCGTATTTATTCGTAGTGGTATGCAAGCGGGCAAACCAGCCGCGGCGGGTATGTTATTACAAGTATTGCCAGCATCAGAAGAGTTCACCGCAGAACATACTGCGGAACATTTTGAATTGCTCACACAGTTAACACACACAATCAAAGCGGAAGAGCTATTTACGCTAGATACTAAAGAGATCTTACATCGTTTATATCACGAAGAGGATGTCACTCTTTATGATCCTCAAGTTGTTGAATTTCATTGCACTTGTTCGCGTGAACGTTGTGAAAATACATTAGTAACATTGTCGAAAGAAGATGTGAACCACCTGTTACAAGAACAGGGAAATATTGATATGGAATGCGAATATTGTGGAACACATTACATCTTTACTGAGAATGATATTAATAATATCAATAACTTGAGTGAATCTGAATTGCACTGATTCGATTTAGCAAGGCTGTTTTATCAAAAGGACGCTATTTTGCGTCCTTTTTTATTCAACAATATTTCTTTAGTTTTGTGCATTAGCTCTCGTTCTTAACATAAAAAAATTATAAATTTTCAAAATATTGATAACAATCGCTGTTAATTACTCGTAACACCTTAATATTATTCGTAGAAAGGTCTATTTATCAGGAGCGAAACTATGAGCGTTAAAGGTCTTACCCCTAAGGATCTCCAGCAGTACGGTATTAAGGACACGAGTGAAATCATTTATAACCCAAGCTATGAGCTGTTATTTAATGAAGAAACAAAGCCAGGATTAACAGGTTATGAGCGAGGCACACAAACCTCGTTAGGTGCTATTGCCGTTGATACAGGTATATTTACTGGACGTTCTCCGAAAGATAAATACATTGTTCGTGATGATGTTACTCGTGACACCGTATGGTGGGCTGATCAGGGTAAAGGTAAGAACGATAATAAGCCACTTTCACAAGAAGTGTGGACTGACTTAAAATCATTAGTTACTAATCAGCTATCAGGCAAACGTTTGTTTGTTGTCGATGCGTTTTGTGGTGCGAATGCGGATACACGTTTAAAAGTGCGTTTTATCACAGAAGTTGCTTGGCAAGCGCATTTTGTTAAAAATATGTTTATTCGTCCTGAACAAGAAGAGCTGGAAAATTTCACACCAGACTTCATTGTGATGAACGGAGCGAAATGTACAAATCCAAATTGGAAGGCTCAAGGTCTGAATTCAGAGAACTTCGTTGCTTTCAATTTAACTGAACGCATTCAGTTAATTGGTGGTACTTGGTACGGCGGCGAGATGAAGAAAGGTATGTTCTCCATGATGAACTACTTCCTTCCTCTTAAGGGTATGGCTTCTATGCACTGCTCCGCAAACGTTGGCGAAAGTGGTGATGTTGCTATTTTCTTTGGTCTATCTGGTACAGGTAAAACAACTCTTTCAACCGATCCTAAGCGTAAGCTAATTGGTGATGATGAACATGGTTGGGATGATGACGGTGTGTTTAACTTTGAAGGTGGCTGTTACGCAAAAACAATCCACTTATCAAAAGAAGCTGAACCCGATATCTATGGTGCAATTAAACGTGATGCACTGTTAGAAAACGTGGTTGTGTTATCTGACGGCTCTGTTGATTTCGACGATGGCTCGAAAACAGAAAATACCCGCGTTTCTTACCCTATTTATCATATCGATAATATCGTTAAACCTGTTTCCAAAGCAGGTCATGCTAAGAAAGTCATTTTCTTAACAGCAGATGCTTTTGGTGTGTTACCTCCTGTTTCACGTTTAACACCAGAACAGACGCAATACCACTTTTTATCAGGTTTCACCGCTAAACTTGCGGGAACTGAACGTGGTGTAACCGAGCCAACGCCAACATTCTCAGCGTGTTTTGGTGCGGCATTCTTATCTCTGCACCCAACACAATACGCTGAAGTATTGGTAAAACGTATGCAAGCATCAGGTGCAAAAGCCTATTTGGTTAATACAGGTTGGAACGGCACAGGTAAGCGTATTTCAATTAAAGATACACGCGCGATTATTGATGCCATCTTAAATGGTGATATTGATAAAGCACCGATGAAAACATTACCAGTGTTTGATTTAGAGATCCCAACTGCACTGCCTGGCGTTAACAGTGAAATTTTAGATCCGCGCGATACTTATGCTGATAAAACACTATGGGATACCAAAGCAGATGATCTTGCCGATCGCTTTGTGAAAAACTTCGATAAATATACGGATACCCCAGCAGGTCAAGCGTTGACTAAAGTTGGACCCAAACGTTAATTACTAATAACGTGAATAAAAACATAACGTGAATAAAAACATGATGTGAATAAAAACACCAAACTCATAGGATGTGATTTTGGTGTTTTTTTATTTTTGAGATCTTTGAGAAAAAAAATCCCTGAAATGCGAGAAGATTTCAGGGAATAGAAAAATAAAGTGAAATAGTTTATTAGAGAAAAAGTGGCTTTAGAGGGTGGTAGCCCAACTATGCTGTTACAGTAGGTAAATCAAACAGTAAAATTTCACTATCTTCATCACCAACGAAACGGATCATATCTTCATTAGCAATTGCTACACCATCACTGGTGGTCGCAATAATGTCATTAATCGTTATTTTACCTTTCACAACTTGTAGCCAAACATGACGACCCGCTTCGGCTTGATATTGTGCTTCTTCACCTTTTTTCAGGTTCCAGCGCCATAGCGTCATATCTTGGAAGACTTTTAAAGAGCCATCACGGGCATCTGGCGATAAAATAAGCTGTTTACTTACTGTCGTATCAAAACGGCGTTGATCGTAACGTGGTGTGATACCGACGGTGTTTGGCATAATCCAAATCTGGTAAAAATGCAATCCTTTATCACTATTCGGATTATATTCTGAGTGAGTAATACCTGTACCCGCACTCATTATTTGAAACTCACCAGCAGGAACATTTTCTTTATTCCCCATGCTGTCTTTATGCTCGATATTACCTTCAAGCACATAGGTTAAAATTTCCATATCTTTATGTGGGTGAGTACCAAATCCTTCACCGGGTATGACGCGATCTTCATTAATAACTCGTAGTGCAGAAAATCCCATAAAATCACGATCGTAATAATTTGCGAAAGAGAAGGTATGCCAGCTATCTAGCCAACCATGATTAGCGTGTCCTCTTTCATTTGCTTTGCGTAGATAAATCATAATGTGTTTCCTTCTCTGAAGTTGTTGAACACAGTTTACTCAATAGCGCAAAGTAAAAAAGCGGAGGAATTTAACCTGAGTATCCAAATAATTTGAATAAGAGGAAACAGAAACATCGAATAGGTTCTAGAAAAGAAAAAGCCAGCACCCGGCTGGCTAAAGTAAAACACTGGAAGCAATGTGAGCAATGTCGTTCTTTCATATGACCCTGAAGGTGGTGCATCTGAAAGTGTTATTGATGATAATGGTTCTCAGTATCATTTGTAAAGTGCTTTTTTTAAGCAAATTAGAAAAAAGAGCCAAAAAAGTCTTAACTCACTGATTAACGAGTTATTTTATTTTAATAATTTTTTAAAACATGAATATAACCAAATAGTTAACAATATTCTTTATAGGGGCAATTATAGGGGAAAAAATAGAAAATGCGGCATAAAACCAGATAAAAGGAAGGGATATAAGGTGTTTTTAATCGCTACTAAGAAATACAAGAAGAAAAAGCCATCACTGATTGATGATGGCTGGTTTTTATTATGTATGACTTATAAGTTTAAAGAATTATAAAGCCAATATTTATAACTTTAATATTTGCAAATTTATTCATTATTGCTCTACAAAAGTCGATTTTGGTGTTGAGATAAGGCTCTGTGCACAGGCATAAGCTGAACTCCATGCCCACTGGAAGTTATATCCACCTAACCAGCCTGTTACATCGACCACTTCTCCAATAAAATAGAGTCCTTTTACTTTTGTGGCTTCCATTGTTTTAGAGGATAGGGCTCGAGTATCTACGCCACCCAGTGTGACTTCTGCGGTACGATATCCCTCTGTACCATTAGGCTGAACTTGCCATTCTTGTAGTAACGTTGCAATTTGCGTAATACGTTCGTTACTAAGTTGAGTTAGAGAAACATCAGGCAACTGTTTATTTTCTATCATTATTTCAATAAAGCGCTTTGGTAATAAGCGAGAAAGCGTATTTTTTAATGATTGATTCGGATGCTCTTGACGTTTTTCTTGTAGAAAGCTTTCAAGATCAATGTTAGGAAGTAAGTTAATACTCACATACTCACCTGGTTGCCAATAACTAGAGATTTGCAAAATAGCAGGGCCTGAAAGACCACGGTGAGTAAAAAGAATGTTTTCTTTAAAACTCGTTCCATTCTTTGCTGTCACAATAGTGGGTACAGCTACACCTGATAGCTGGCTTAATTGCTCAAGTTGAGGTTTATGCAATGTAAAAGGAACCAATCCTGCGCGCGTCGGTAAAACAGAAAGCCCAAATTGCTCTGCAACTTTATAGCCAAAAGGGGTGGCACCTAAACCGGGCATCGAAAGCCCTCCACTGGCAATAACCACCGTAGGTGTCGCAATAGCTTTTCCATCAACCCAAACAGTAAAGCCTATATCTGTTTTCTCTATTTGCGTGACTTCACTACGTAAGCGAACACTTACTTTTCCTTTTTGGCATTCAGCGAGTAATAAATCAACAATTTGTTGTGCTGAATCATCACAAAATAGTTGCCCTAGTGTTTTTTCATGGTAGGCGATGTTATGTTTTTGCACTAACTCAATAAAATCCCATTGTGTATAGCGAGCAAGTGCTGACTTACAGAAATGTGGATTCTCTGATAAATACGCCGAAGGTTCGATATACATATTGGTGAAATTACAACGTCCACCACCTGACATTAGAATTTTACGGCCTGCTTTTTTACCATTATCGAGGACTAAAACAGATAATCCTGCTTGTCCTGCTAAAGACGCACAAAAAAGCCCCGCGGCACCTGCACCTATAATTACTGTATCGTATGATCCCACAATGATGTCTCGTTCTTGGTTTTCTCTGACTACTTAATCAATGATTTTCGCGTAAGATCAGAGTATTTTTGTAAAATTATATGGAGAAATCTGCATTTTTCACCTAAATTCGTATTAGCAAGGAAAAAAATTGTCAGAAATTTACTTTTTTTTTATTTTTATTAATTAAATGATATATAAGGAATTATCTTAAAAAGACTCTGATTTTCATGGTTATCAAATCAAAAAAAGGTTAAATTTCGCTTCCACCGTTCGCATTTGTCGCTGATAATGCGCCGCGTTCATGTCCAACTAACTGGCTTAACGTCTATGCTACATTTGTTTACTGACCTAGAATTTCATACAGGTTTAATGTTGGTTTTAGCACTGTTATTTGTGCTATTTTATGAAGCTATTAACGGCTTCCATGATACCGCAAATGCGGTAGCAACTGTTATCTATACTCGTGCTATGCGTGCGCAATTTGCAGTCGTGATGGCGGGTGTATTTAACTTCCTTGGAGTTTTGCTCGGTGGATTGAGCGTAGCTTATGCTATCGTTCACTTGTTACCGACAGATCTTCTGCTGAATGTGAGCTCGGCTCATGGCCTTGCCATGGTCTTCTCGTTGCTGTTAGCTGCCATTATCTGGAACTTAGGTACATGGTATTTCGGTATTCCAGCATCAAGTTCACATACGCTGATAGGTGCTATCATTGGTATTGGTTTAACAAATGCTATCGTGACAGATTCGTCTATCGTTGACGCATTAAACATACCAAAAATGATCAGTATCTTCCTATCACTCATTCTTTCACCAATTATCGGCTTGGTTATTGCAGGCGCGATGATTTTCTTACTGCGCCGTTACTGGAGTGGTACGAAAAAACGTCGTCGTATTCACCTGACACCTGCTGAACGTGAGAAACAAGATGGTAAGCGTAAGCCGCCATTTTGGACTCGTACTGCACTGATTTTATCTGCAGTTGGGGTAAGTTTCTCTCATGGTGCAAATGATGGGCAGAAAGGTATCGGTCTTATCATGTTGGTGTTAATTGGCGTGGCGCCTGCGGGCTTTGTCGTCAATATGAGTGCGAGCGGATACGATATCACCAAAACTCATGATGCAGTTGTACACTTACAACAATATTATGAGAAACACCAGCCAGCGCTACAGCATGCTATTGAGAATACACCAGTAGTACCAGCACAAGCTGATGCTAGTGATACAGATTTCCATTGTAATAGCGCAAGAACGCCAATTGTTCTGAATCAAACAGAACAGATGCTTGCAAATATTAGCTCTTATGATGAGCTAACAGCAGACCAGCGTGCTCAAATGCGTCGATTACTTATGTGTATCGCTGATACCGCAACAGAAGTGGCTAAATTACCAGAAACTAGCGCCCAAGATGCACGGTTCTTAAAAACATTGAGTCGTGACCTGCTAAACACAGTGGAATATGCTCCGATTTGGATCATTATCGCAGTGGCATTAGCGCTCTCTATCGGGACAATGGTAGGTTGGAAACGTGTTGCTGTAACAATTGGTGAGAAGATCGGTAAAAAAGGTATGACTTACGCTCAAGGGGTTTCTGCTCAGGTAACAGCAGCAGTTTCCATTGGTGTAGCAAGTTATACGGGTATGCCTGTATCAACAACACAAGTTTTGTCATCTGCAGTTGCAGGTACGATGATTGTTGATGGTGGTGGTGTTCAAACGAAGACAGTGAAAAACATTGCACTGGCTTGGATCTTAACATTACCAGTTAGCATTGGTTTATCAGGTTTACTTTATTGGATATCACTGACATTTATTGTGAATAGCTGATAGCAGTAATTTACCCAAGTTTGTTTATAAACGGTGACTAAAAGTCACCGTTTTTTTGTTTTTGTCACTACCAGAAAAGCATCGCAATTAAACTTGCGACAGCCAAAATACAAAAACGGCTAACAAGATAAAATTGCCGATAAATTCGCTCGCAACGCATAATAACTTCAGGATTATGATGGTTGATGTATTGGCGTTGGTTAATATAGCGGATAAGTCGCAACTGTTTTGAAAATTGCCCGTGCATAGTAAAAAATCCATTACCATCCACCGATTGGTAGAGCAAAGGATCAGATTGGCGCAATATGGTGAGTAATACTCGAATAGATGAGAAATAACGCACCATATTAATCAGGCAAAGAATACATAGCGCCCAAAAGACAACAATGACATTAAACATAATCCCCTCCCTAGAATAATAGATTCTGAGATGAGAAAACCTTTACCAACAAAGGTTACTTTTTTCTCTAATTTAAGTTTAGGTGAAATTAAGCAATAAACAAAAGTGACTTTTTCAAGTTGTTTCCTTTTTCAGAAAAAAAGATAAAAAATAACTCTAAAAGGGTGTTTTTGTTGTTTTTTATACTCAATTCTCATTATTATGATGATATTGTCGGTGAATGACATCGTGCTAATCTAAAATGGTGTATATTGTTATTTATCGATAGATGCTTTCTTGATGAATTTGACATAAGTTGTGATCAAGGCGACATCTAACTTTCATCTTAAAACGTTATATTTAATACATAGGATTTAGGCTTAACCGCCTTTCCAACCGATTAATCAGCTTATGGAAGGAGTTCACGATGGCTTATAAGCATATTCTAGTGGCAGTTGATTTATCCCCTGAGAGTAACGTCTTAGTACAGAAAGCTGTATCTATGGCAAAACCCTATAATGCCAAAGTTTCCTTAATTCACGTTGATGTTAACTACTCTGATCTTTATACCGGTCTAATTGATGTCAACCTCGGTGATATGCAACAACGTATTACTGATGAAACCCGTAACGCGTTAAAAGACCTCTCTGATAAATCAGGTTATGAAATTCAGGAAACCCTGAGTGGTAGCGGTGATTTAGGTCAAGTTCTGGTTGATGCGATTAAGAAATACGATATGGATTTAGTCGTTTGTGGTCATCACCAAGATTTCTGGAGCAAATTGATGTCATCAGCACGTCAACTAATTAATACTGTGCATGTTGATATGCTAATTGTTCCTCTGAAAGATGATGAATAATTGCTTGCTTGTTTAAGCAAAAAAAATGCCTGCTTATGCAGGTATTTTTTTGCCTAAAATTCCCGTTTTTCCTGCTGTTAAATAGAGTCAACCTTTTTTTTTTGTCTAATTATGAAAAAAATGTCTTGAAGTGTGAATGCATTTTAATGATATATTCAAGAAGCAAAACAACATCAACCTCACAAAACCCAAAAATATTCCGAATAAATGAGGTTATGCCAACATCACATTACACAAAAAAGGAATAGCTGAATGAATATATCTGGCTCATTATCTTCGTTTTTAGAAGGGGTAGAAAAATATAACGCTCATCAGCCTGAGTATCATCAGGCGGTTCGTGAAGTTTTTACCACTTTGTGGCCTTTTTTAGAGAAAAACCCACAATATCGTGAACAATCATTACTTGAGCGCTTAGTTGAGCCTGAACGTATTATTCAGTTTCGCGTCTGTTGGTTAGATGATAAGGGGCAAGTGCAAGTTAACCGTGCATGGCGTATCCAATTTAACTCAGCCATTGGACCTTACAAAGGTGGTATGCGTTTTCACCCATCAGTGAACCTTTCCATTCTAAAATTCTTAGGTTTTGAGCAAACATTTAAAAATGCATTAACGACATTGCCGATGGGAGGAGCCAAAGGAGGTTCTGATTTTAACCCTAAAGGCAAAAGTCATGGAGAAGTGATGCGTTTTTGCCAGGCACTAATGACAGAACTTTATCGTCATTTAGGCGCTAATACGGACGTTCCTGCCGGCGATATTGGTGTGGGGGCCCGAGAAGTCGGCTTTATGGCAGGCATGATGAAAAAGCTGTCTAATAGCAATGAATGTGTCTTTACAGGTAAAGGCCTTTCATTTGGTGGCAGTTTAATCCGCCCAGAAGCCACTGGGTACGGTTTAGTTTACTTTACTAATGCGATGCTTAAACGCCATGGCATGTCTCTTGAGGGAATGCGTGTGGCTGTTTCTGGTGCAGGTAACGTTGCACAGTTTACTATCGAAAAATGTTTAGAGTTAGGCGCTAAAGTCATCACTGCATCAGATTCAGGCGGTACTGTGGTTGATGAAGCTGGATTTACTACTGAAAAACTAGCTCGTCTCACTGAAATTAAAAATAATTACGGTCGAGTTGAAGAGTACGCAAAAGAATTTGGTTTAACGTATCTTGAAGGACAACAACCTTGGGCTGTTCCTGTTGATATTGCTTTGCCTTGTGCGACACAAAATGAGTTGGATTTAGAAGCAGCTAAAGTACTTATCAAAAATGGCGTTAAAGCTGTTGCTGAAGGTGCAAATATGCCAACAACAATTGCAGCAACTGATGCCTTTATCGAAGCCGGTGTCCTTTTTGCACCAGGTAAAGCAGCTAATGCAGGTGGTGTTGCAACTTCGGGTTTAGAGATGGCGCAGAATGCAGCACGTTTAAGCTGGAAAGCAGAGAAAGTGGATGCTCGCTTACATCACATCATGTTAGATATTCACCATGCTTGTGTGAATTACGGCGGTGAAGGTAAGCAGACTAATTATATTCAAGGCGCGAACATTGCAGGCTTTGTTAAAGTCGCAGATGCAATGCTGGCACAAGGCGTACTGTAAATTTCATTGATTCTGAACGGGTGTTTAACACCCGTCAGATTTCAGACCAAATTCTTTTCCCTTATATGTAAGTGTTTACACACAAGGGTAAATATCAAAACGGTGATTTTTGGTTGTTATATTGGCATGTGCAGGCTGATTATTTAATGGCTCTGCATAATCGGGCCGTTTTACGACGACACGTTTTTTCGCCAAAGTGATTGCGGGTTCGAGTAATGCATCTGCATCTTCATCAGCACCGACTAAAGACTGAAACACTCGCATCTCTTTTTTTACTAATGCGCTTTTCGCCTTATGTGGATACATCGGATCAAGATAGACGACATCAGGAGGTGGCGTGATCTCAGTGAGTGCTTGGGCTGAAGAGGCATGAATTAACGTCATTCTCTTTTGCATCCATTCGCCAATATCCGCATCAAGATAGGCACGCTTTAGGCCATCTTCAAGTAATGCAGCAACGACGGGATGGCGCTCTACCATTCTGACTTTGCAACCAATAGACGCTAATACAAAGGCATCTCGACCAAGTCCTGCTGTCGCATCAACAACATCGGGTAGATAGTCTTTTTTGATCCCGACAGCTTTTGCTACCGCCTCACCTCGGCCACCGCCAAATTTACGACGGTGTGCCATTGTGCCCTCTACAAAATCCACATAGATGCCCCCTAATTTAGGTTCATCTTGTTTGCGTAATTCAAGGTGAGTAGGCGTTAACACTAAAGCCATGATTTGCGTTTCGTCGTGAACTAATCCCCAACGTTGCGCTAAATCAGATAAGGCGCTGTTATCAGCGCCTTCTTCACAAAGTAAACAGATATTCACATATCATCCTTTAATGCCGTAGCCTTTAAGCATAGCATCAAGTTTTGGCTCACGACCACGGAAGCGTTTGAACAGTTCCATAGGCTCTTCTGAACCACCACGAGTTAAGATATTATCAAGGAATGATTGACCCGTTTCTCGGTTAAAAATGCCTTCTTCAGAGAAGCGAGAGAATGCATCAGCCGCCAGGACATCCGCCCATAGATAGCTGTAATAACCTGCAGCATAGCCACCGGCAAAGATATGGCTAAAGGCATGAGGGAACCGAGCCCATGGTGTTGAAGGAACAACAGAAACTTGCTCTTTCACACTGGTTAAGGTTTCCATCAGACGAGCGCCCTTAGCGGGATCATATTCAGCATGTAAACGGAAATCAAACAGACCAAATTCTAATTGGCGTAATACAAACATTGCTGACTGATAATTTTTTGCTTTAAGCATATTATCAAGCATTGCCTGCGGTAATGGTTCGCCAGTTTCATAATGACCAGAAATAAAGGCTAAAGCTTCTGGCTCCCAGCACCAGTTTTCCATAAATTGGCTTGGTAATTCAACGGCATCCCAAGGAACGCCATTAATACCTGCAACATCAGCGGTATCAATTTGCGTTAACATGTGATGTAAGCCATGACCAAACTCATGGAACAGTGTGGTGACTTCATTATGAGTAAACAGTGCAGGTTTATCACCTACTGGCTTATTGAAGTTACAAGTGAGATAAGCAACAGGGTTTTGTAGCTTGCCATCTGCATGACGCATTCTTCCTATGCAATCATCCATCCAAGCACCGCCACGTTTGTGTTCGCGTGCATATAAATCAAGATAGAAGCTACCACGTAAGGTGTTGCTTTCATCATAAAGCTCAAAGAAACGAACATCATCATGCCAAGTGTCGATATCGTTACGTTCTTTGGCTGTTAAACCATAGATACGATGAACCACTTCAAATAAGCCACTTAAAGCACGTTGTTCTGGGAAGTAAGGACGTAGTTGCTCATCATCGATTGAGAACAGGTGTTGTTTTTGCTTTTCGCTGTAGTAAGCCAGATCCCATGACTCTAATTTATCAACACCATAGTGTTCTTTTGCAAATTGAGTGAGTTCAGCTAACTCTTCTTCACCTTGCGGATGAGCTCGTTGTGCTAAGTCAGTTAAAAAGCTAAGGACTTGCTCTGGAGACTCAGCCATTTTAGTAGCAAGTGACTTTTCAGCATAATTTTTAAAACCAAGCAGTTGAGCCAGTTCGTGGCGTAGTGCGAGGATCTCGGCAATAATTTCGCTATTATCCCACTGACCTGCATTTGGACCTTGATCGGAGGCACGCGTGCTATAAGCGATGCTCATCTCTTTTCTAAGTTCACGATTATCCGCATAAGTCATTACAGGAAGGTAGCTTGGCATATCAAGTGTTAACAGATAACCATCTTGCTCTTTAGATTGTGCGATAGCTTTTGCTGCATCAATAGCGCTTTGAGGCATACCTGATAAGTCTTCTACATCAGTAATTAGTTTAGACCAACCCATTGTGGCATCTAATACATTATTACCGTATTTAGCACCTAATTCAGACATACGCGCACTGATTTCACCAAAACGCTGTTGTTTCTCTTTTGCTAAACCGATGCCTGATAATTCAAAGTCACGTAATGCATTTTCAACCGCTTTTTTCTGTGGTTGAGTTAATGCATTAAAATCAGCACTTTCTTTAATTGATTTATAAGCTTGATATAAGCCTTCGTGCTGTCCCATCCATGTACTGAATTCAGATAGCAACGGTAAACTCTGTTCATACGCTTCACGTAGTTCAGCACAGTTTTTAACAGAATTTAAATGGCTAACAGGGGACCAAACACGAGAAAGTTTATCGCCTGCTTCTGCTAATGGTTGGCAAAGGTTATCCCAGTTAAACTGAGTATTATCAGCCAGTAATTTTTCAACTGTTTCACGATACGTGGTTAAAACTTCTTTTAGTGCAGGAACAACATGTTCTGGTTTGATAAGGGAAAATGCAGGTAATCCCGTTGTGCTAAGTAATGGATTTGACATAAAAACATCCTGTATTTTGGTTTGCAGTGACGTAAAACACACCACTGAGTTTATTCGTTATAGATAGTAAGATGAGGATGAAACTGTATAAGTTCAATAGTATCGCGGTAATTATCGGTGGTTTTACTCAAAAACGGGATTATTTTATTTGAAAGGGGTTTTATTGATTTGATGCACTTGGGATTAAAAATAATTCAGCGTATAATCATCCCGTTATTTCATTTTGACCCATTCAAAAATGGAAGATCATCGTCCCCGGTGGGGCGGCTGGACTTCAAATCCAGATGGGGCCGCCAGCGGTCCTTGGCAGGTTCGACTCCTGTGATCTTCCGCCACTTCTTGTTTTATCACTTTCCAATAAAGCCTCTAATCAATGCTTTCTCTGAGAGGAAAATTGCCCAAAACACAACCATCCGGAAATTCCGGATAGTTCGATTAGAAGGTAATCAGCTTAGCTGTAATATACTGAATTACAATCTCTCAATGACTGCGAAGTGTAACAAGGTGTTGGTGGGAGTAGTAAGAAAACTGCGGATAACTGACGGTTCATAACAACAAAAAGTGTATTAAGAACCTTTCAGTATTAGTCGATCATGACAGGTTTTAGTTGAGGTTATTTTCTCACTAGAAATCAGTCTTAGAAAAACCGGTCATACCCACTAGCTCCATTTCGCGCCCTAATGCTGTCATTGGATGGACAATTATCAATCCTCGTACGGCTTTCTTCAGCTTACCAATATCAGCTTGTTCTTTCTTAGTGATGAGGCGTTTGAATGGCATATCCTCTAATTTCTGTGCTTCTTTACTGAGTTTATTGTTACGTACTGCTTTCAGACGAGCGATTTCAGTTTCCAGTTCTGTTTTTTCTTTCTCAAACCCTGCATATTTTTCTGCTTCGTCTGATAACGAGAGGCTTGCCATCTTGTGACGAATAAAGTCTAAACGGTCGCTGAGGAGTTTGATTTTTGCTTTTTCGTTTTCTTTCATTATTAATTAACCATGAACAAATTTATGGTTGGTAAGTATACACTATTCTGTGTAAGAGCGTGAAAAGGGAGCCGATTGGTTGCACCAAAGCAGACAATATCTTCACTATTTTTTCTTATTAAGCATCGACTTTAAATCAGCAAAAGGATTATAAGTGGCTGCACCGACATCATCTTGTGCATCTTCACCGGCAACAACAGTTGTGCCGTATTGGTCTGCTTCTGTGTATTTAGAGTGTTCATGATCATGGCAAAACAGACACAATAACTCCCAGTTACTGCCATCCTCTGGGTTATTGGTATGGTCGTGATCAATATGATGAACGGTGAGTTCACGTAAGTTCGAGTAGACAAATTCACGCGCACAACGTCCACATACCCATGGGTAGATTTTCAGTGCTTTTTCACGGTAGCCACTTTCTAACCGTGCATAGTTTTTAGGGATAAGAGCCATTGTTAGTATTACCTGTTATCAGAGAAAGTTTGACGATAGTTTTTTCCAATATACTCTGAATGTACGGATAGGTTCAAATCTCACAAGACCAATTTCTCTCAACAAACCACCAATCTTACAATCTGATGCACTCTTAGAAATTACAGGTATAATTTCAAAAATTATTTAGCAGATTTAGGCATAAAAATGGCAAAACTTACTTTACAAGAGCAAATGTTAAAAGCAGGGCTTGTGACCAGTAAAAAAATGGCAAAAGTCCAAAGAACAGCAAAAAAATCACGCATTCAGGCACGAGAAGCGAGAGAAGCCGTAGAAGAAAATAAAAAAGCTCAACTTGAGCGCGATAAATTGCTTAGTGAGCAACAAAAACAAGCAACATTATCTAAAGAATATAAAGCGCAAGTTAAGCAACTTATTGAGATGAATAGAATTACGCCAGAAAAAGGTGATATTGATTTTAACTTCACTGACAATAATGTGATTAAAAATATCGTGGTGGATAAACTGACACAATCTCAATTGATTAGTGGACGTCTCGCGATTGCTCGTCTAGATAATGCAGATAAAACGGAATACGTAATTATACCAGCCAGTGTTGCGGATAAAATTACACAAAGAGATGTGGACTGTATCTTGTTAAATAACGCACTTAGCGAGACAGAACAAGATGAAGACGATCCTTATGCTGATTTTAAAATCCCAGATGATTTGATGTGGTAATCAGCAAAGTAGCTTATTAGCTCAAAGGCATAGTCTGTATAAGCATTGTGCTTTATACTGCATCTGGAAATTTTTGTAGATAAACGATTAAGTAGGCGATAATGGCAATGAACGGAATAATCACAAAGTGGTTTGAAGATAAAGGTTTTGGATTTATTAAAGATGAAAACGGGGATAACCGTTATTTTCATGTGATTAAAGTTGCCAACCCTGCTTTGATAAAAACAGATGCAAATGTCACGTTTGAACCAACCACCAATACCAAAGGCCTGTCGGCTTACGCGGTGAAAGTGATCCCAGATAGCAAATATGTTTATATTGCTGGTGAACGAATTAAACTGGCATCCATTAAATCATTTCGAATTTTTAGTGAAGATGTGTCCGCAGATACGCATATCAATAAAGAAAACACCGTACTTTCTGTCGGTACTTTAATGAATAGCATTAGACCAAAATCAGCGGATGACTCTAATAATATGCGCACGTTAAGAAAGCTTGCGATCACCACAATGCACGGAACCGAGATAATTTTTACTGAAGATGAAATTGATATCGATGAAACAGTAAAAGCACTTAAGTTGTAAATATCGACATTTAAAACGGGCTTTCGCAATGCGCTTTTATTGGTGCTTGGCTAATGGGGTGAACAAAATGAAGTTCACTTGCGTGAAGCATCAGTCGCGGAGTCCGTTCAGTTCCTTCCATTCCTTCAATTAAGACTCTATCGCACCCACCATATAAATCACAACCTAAAATAGGATGCCCTATAAACTGGCTGTGAATACGAAGTTGATGTGTCCTTCCAGTTTCAGGCACAAATTGTACCCGCGTTAAAGGCAATAACGTTCCATCTTCTAACGTATGATAAAAACGCTCAATAACGTGATAACGAGAGCGTGCAGGCTTGCCATTAATCGGACAAATTGACATGCGCGGGAACAGAGCCGGATCTTTTGCAATCGGTGCATCGATTATTCCTTCATTATCATTCAAATGCCCACACAATAGTGCATTGTATACTTTGGTTACACTGCGTTGGCTAAATTGCTGACACAAAAGGGCGTTGACTGCTTTATTGCGTGCCACAACCATCAATCCAGATGTGCCAAAATCAAGCCGATGAACAAGAGTACATCCCGAAAATAGCTTCACTAATCGATAATGTACCGAGTCTATATTTTGTGGATTTTTTCCGGATAAGCTCAATAATCCTGTCGGTTTGTTGATAAGGACTAAGTGCTCGTCTTGATAAAGGATCTCGATTTCATCATGGCAAGGTGGGGCAATAAAAGTATCGATAATCATAGACATCAGCTTATCCACAAAAAAGAAGGAAGTGGATGATAGCGAATTTTAGGTTAAGAGGCGAATGTAGAGATATACTCTTAGTAATTCGAATATGGCGAGTATAAACGTTAATCCTTGGGGACAACTTATGAACAATGAAATCCACTTTAAATATTATGATATGGTCGAAGAGTATGCGATGGAGTCGATAGAGCCTGTTGCTGAAGCAGAAGAAGATGCGCTTGCCCTCTACTTCCAGCTGCTACTCACCCGATTAATGAATAACGAAGAAATTAGTGAGAACGCGCAGCAAGAGATGGCAAAAGAAGCGGGTATTGATAAAAAGCGCATTGATGATATCGCTATGTTTCTTAATCGCTGGGGTAACGAATAACACGTATTGAGCTCATTAAAAAATGGGCTCAATATTATCCTAATTCACAAAATATCACTCTGATCCTACATAACTGTATGATTTAACGTATACTCGTTATGCACTTTATTTCACATAAACTCGCAAAAAGAACAGAACTGCTTTTTTGATGTGTGCTGTTTTCATAAGATGTTTTAGATTAATTTATTGGGTGAGATATGCTGGATTTTTTAAAAAATTATGACAATTTAACTATCAGCGAAAAGAAAGTATTAAAATATCTCACCGATAATATTGCGGATATTCCGTATTTAAATATTAATGATTTAGTTGCCAAAACCTTTGTATCAAAAACGGTTATCATTAATTTATCGCAAAAATTAGGATTTAGTGGATTTAAAGAGCTTAAATTCCAAATTAATAATTATATTTTGACGAGAAATAAAGTCGAAAAAACTAATGCGGCGTCTTATAAAAAACAATTAGAAAAAAATATTCATAAAACATTTACCTTAATTAATGAAGAACAAATTCAGGAGTGCGCGAAGACTTTACGCCATTCTAGAAATATTTTTATTGTCGCAAGAGGTACGAGCAAAGCGGTAGGGTATTACCTTGAGCATCTATTGTTTGCATTAGGTCTACATTGCTTTTTTATTAATGATTACAACTTATCTGATTCCTTTACACGCCTTGTTAATGAAGACGATACGGTTATCTTTATCTCGCTTTCTGGTGGTACCAAGAAAATCATTGAGACAGCAAAAATTGTGCAGTTAAAAGATGCCAACATCATTAGCATGACAGCATTTAATACTAATGAATTAACCACTTATGCAACTCATGCTCTATTTTGTTTTGCTGATAATCATGATACTAAAAAAGATGATACCAAATCGCGTATAGGCTTTTTTATGCTGGTGGATTTACTGATTAATGAGCTGGAAAATCTACTTTAAAAAGAGATAACAGCGCCTATATGATTTACTAAATACCCTTTTTAATGATTAAAGCGTGAAGAGTATTAATATATTCCGTTAGATTAATCATCGTTTATTCTAAAATAGCCTTTCTTTTCAATCTTACTTCTAAGCCCTAAAATAAATATTATTTAATAGAATAAAAAGTTTTATTCATTGTTCTTTATTAAATCAATTTTTTAATAAAAAGACCTAAGTCATAAAGTGTGACCTGAGATAATATTTAAAACCAGCGCGTCATTCATTTCCTATAATCCCTAAGATAGAGTACCTCGGTAATTCTTTTATATTCGAGAAGTCATAAGGAAAAAAATATGGCCAGGAAAAAGTTCAGCGAGTCTATTCAGCGCTTTGGTAGAACCCTACTTCTACCTATCGGTGTATTGGCACCTATTGGTATGATCTTAGGGATCAGTGGTGCTTTAGTTCAGTCTTATATGATTGCACGCTTTCCTTTTCTAGGAAATGAAACAGTCAATGCTCTATTAGTTAGTATCCGTACTATTGCCGGCGTGGTGTTTGATAATATTCCACTCTTATTTGCAATGGGTGTGGCATACGGTATGAGCCACAAAGATAAGGGGATAGCGGTCTTTGCCTCCGTTGTCGGCTATTTGACCTTGATAAGTACTATCAATATCTGGTTGGTATTGACAGGAAAGCTTGCTGATCCTGCGATTATGACGCAGGTGGGGCAAATCAAGGTGCTTGGTATACAAACCATGAATATCAGTGCCGCAGGGGGGATTATCACAGGATTAATCGCCGCATGGGCAACGGATAAATTCTATAACCTTGAATTACCGACGGCATTTGCCTTCTTCTCAGGGAAAAAATCTGTCGCCATTATTATGGTCGGATTGATGATCTGCGTAGGTGCATTACTGCCATTTATTTGGGAAGTATTAGTGATGGGCTTAACTAAGCTCTCGGTAGTCTTCTTAAGTCCTGTCGGGCCTTTCTTTACTGCGGGCGGTGAACGTCTATTTATTCCATTCGGTTTACATCACGTCTGGAATGTTCTGTTTAGATTTACCGAAGCTGGTGGTTCTTATGTGATTGATGGACAAACCTATGTGGGCGTTGTTCCAGCAATGACAGAAGTGTTATTTAACCAAGGGCCAAGTAGTGAATATTGGGCAATGATGCCAAGCCTAACGCGTTTTATGGCTCAGCAACAAATGTTGGTTACGCTATTCCTGTTCCCAGCAATTGCATTAGCGATTTATAAAACCTCGAAAAAAGAGAACCGTGCTGAAGTTAAATCAATGCTGGTGACGATGGTCTTAACTGCAATGTTAGGTAATGTTACCGAACCGCTTGAATTTACCTTCGTCTTTATCGCACCGTTACTTTATTTAATTTACGCGATTATCGTGGGTATTGGTGCAGTTCTGCTCTCTTTTGCAGGTGTTGCGATCGGTTATATCCGAGGCACAGTCTTTGACTTCACCATCTTTGGTTTACTGTACGAACACACTAACTGGATCTTCTTAGTGCTGATTGGTAGTGCGCTTGCTGTGGTGACCTATTTCATTTTCTACTGGGCTATCGTCAAGTTTGATATCAAAACACCAGGTAGAGAAGAATCAAGCAATATGAAAAATACGTTAATCAAAGAAAAACGTTATGGCGAAATTGCAGAGATTTTAATCCAAGCGTTAGGTGGCAAACAAAATATTCGTAATGTTGATAACTGTATTACACGATTACGTATCGACATTAATGAAGTTAATCAAATAGATAAAGAATTAATGTTGGAGTCTGGATGTACAGCATTCTTCTTTCCGGCAGCAAACCATGTCCATGTCGTTTATGGCCCTAAAGTCGAATTTGTTCGCAATGCTGTTGATGAAGCAATGAAGAAATAAAAGGATACATGATGAGAGCGTTATACGATTCTAAAAGTAAAACAATCGACGATCGCGGTATTAAAAATCTGCTGTCCAATGAAGCTAAATATTCAACTTGGTTGATGTTTGAAGCAATGTTAGCGCAAGCACAAGCTGAACACGGTTTTATTCCACAGTCTGCTGCTGATGAAATTAAAGAAAAGGCGATTATTGAGAATATCGATTTCGAAGAGATGAACCGTATTTATCAAAAAATCGGTCATGGCTTTGTGCCTTTCTTAAAAGTGCTGGTAAATGCGTGCTCTGAAGAGAGCGGTAAATACGTGCACTATGGCATTACCACGCAAAACATACAGCAAAGTTCACAGCTGTATATGATGAAAACCGTACACAATAAGTTCATGTTATTGTTGAGCGAAATTATTGAAAACTTATCAAATCTCGCTGAAAAAACAAAACATATGGTAATGGCTGGTAGAACACACGGTCGTCATGCTATTCCTATCACTTATGGGTATAAAGTTTCAGTGTGGATCAGTGATTTTATTGATTGCTACCAGCGCATGAAA
Source organism: Proteus sp. CA142267 (assembly GCF_003336825.1). Taxonomy (NCBI): domain Bacteria; kingdom Pseudomonadati; phylum Pseudomonadota; class Gammaproteobacteria; order Enterobacterales; family Morganellaceae; genus Proteus; species Proteus sp. CA142267. Next base: position 44,435 of record NZ_QPMG01000013.1, read on the forward strand.
GAGAGTGAGAAACGTGTATTCACCATTATGATGGGTGGCGCAGTAGGTGCTTTTAACTCAATGCCTGAAGTTGGGATGAAAGTACAAAAACGTGTTGCTGAATTAGTGGGTATGCGGGCAATGGAAGTACCATCACGTAACCTAAGTACGCATAAATTAGAGTACATGATGAACTTGGCACTGATGGCAAATATCTGTCATAAAATTGGTGAAGAAGTTTATAGCACTACATTAGAAGAAATTGCTGAGGTTTCTGAAGGATTTACAAAAGGTACTGTGGGTAGTAGCACGATGCCTCATAAAATTAATCCAAAATTAGCGAAAGGTATTATTGCTAACTCACAGAAACTGTACTCATTACCTAATGTGGGAATGTACTCTGCGGTAAGACCTTATGAAGGTGACAGCAGTTCTTATATGTTATTCGATGGCTTAATTGAAGAAGCATTAGAATTAACAACAGAAATTTTATTAAGAACGGAAGAGCTTTCAAGAACCATCGTTCCTCATGAAGAGAGAATGCTACATAACGTGATGAGAAATAAAGGATTAGATAATACCGAATACGTTATGATGAAAATGGCAGAAAAATTAGGTAAAGATAAAGCGCATTCACTGTTATATGAAGAGGCCATTAAAACGGCTGCAGATGGTGAAGATTTTTATACTAACCTGATGAAGAATGAAACCATTACGGCGGCCTTTAATGCTGATGAAATTAAGGAAATGCTTGATCCTCGTTCTTATATCGGTTTATCCGTTGAACTTGCTGAGAAAGAAGCAAAACGTGGATTAGCGATTTCTCAAGAAATTAAACAAAGTTATAAATAAATAGTAAAAACCATCAAGTATCTATAAAAAATCATTATCAGTTAAGTCAAGAGCCACTCATTTGAGTGGCTCTTTTTTTATAAAAAGAACGATATCCTCAAAAAAATAAAACAATGTTTTATTTTTTTATTGATGGTTGTGTTTTTTATTGATATCGTGTCCCTATTAAAGTGATGCATTTTCACACATTATCATTAATGCCTATCAAGGCTAGGAATTGAGGTTCATTATGCAAACTCGTCAAAGCATTCATAGCGACCATGCCAAACAACTAGATACAGAAGGCCTGCGCCGCGAGTTTCTGATAGAAGAAGTTTTTAGCCCTAATAAACTGACGATGACTTATAGCCATATCGACCGAATTGTATTTGGCGGAATTATGCCAGTAGACTCTACACTCACTTTTTCTAATGAGTTAGGTAAGTCTTTTGGTGTCACCTATTTTCTAGAGCGCCGTGAATTAGGCCTTATTAATATTGGTGGCGCAGGTGTGATTACGGTTGATGACACAAACTATGAAGTGGGTAAAGCAGAAGCTCTTTATGTGGGAAAAGGCGCTCGTGAAGTGAGTTTTAAGAGTGTTGATCCTGCACATCCTGCCAAATTCTATTATAACAGCGCACCTGCACACACTACTTACCCAACACGTAAAATCACACAAGATCAGGCTTCTCCTGAAACATTAGGGGATGCAAGCACCAGTAATCGTCGTACTATTTATAAGTATTTAGTTCCTAACGTATTACCGACCTGCCAATTAGTAATGGGTATGACTCAGCTAGAGGAAGGAAGCCTTTGGAATACCATGCCTTGTCATACACATGAACGCCGTATGGAAGTCTATTTCTATTTCAATATGAAAGAAGATGCTGCGGTATTCCATATGATGGGTAAACCAGATGAAACTCGCCATTTATTAGTTCATAACGAACAAGCCATTATTTCACCAAGTTGGTCTATTCACGCAGGTGTTGGAACACAAGCTTATACCTTTATTTGGGGTATGGTGGGTGAGAATCAGGTCTTTAGCGATATGGACCACATTGCGGTTCGCGATCTGCGCTAATCAGATAAATGTATTACTCATAATAAAGCCGCCACCAATTATATGAATTGGTGGTACATATTTCCTATATTCGAGGTAATAGTATGATCCTGAATGCATTCGATCTGAAAGGTAAAGTCGCCATTGTAACTGGCTGTAATACAGGTTTAGGCCAAGGTATGGCATTAGGACTTGCTCAAGCGGGTTGCGATATTGTGGGGATCAACCTTGTTGAACCGACAGAGACTATCGCCGAAGTAGAAGCGCTTGGTCGTCGTTTTTTAAGTTTGCAAGCTGATGTGAGTAAAACAAATGAGTTGCCAGGGCTGGTGGATAAAGCTGTCGCTCATTTCGGACATGTTGATATTTTAGTCAACAATGCCGGTATCATTCGTCGAGAAGATGCAATTAATTTTACAGAAAAAGATTGGGATGATGTTATGGATCTCAATATTAAAAGCCTCTTTTTCATGTCTCAAGCAGTGGCTAGAAGATTTATCGCTCAAGGCACTGGCGGTAAAATTATTAATATCGCATCAATGCTTTCATTCCAAGGTGGCATACGTGTGCCGTCTTATACTGCATCTAAAAGTGGTGTTATGGGCGTAACCCGTTTGTTAGCAAACGAATGGGCAAGTAAAGGCATTAACGTTAATGCCATCGCTCCGGGCTATATGGCAACAAATAACACTGCGGCTTTACGTGCTGATGAAGAGCGTAATGCGGCTATTTTAGAGCGTATTCCGGCTGAGCGTTGGGGTGTTCCAAGTGACATGATGGGGCCTGTTGTTTTCTTAGCATCTTCGGCTTCTGATTATGTTAATGGCTATACCATCGCAGTCGATGGTGGTTGGTTAGCGCGTTAATACGCTATTGTTGAAGAAGGCGCCCAAAGGCGCCTTTTTTCGTTGAGCTGGGAATAAGGGGGGGGTTGCATGTTTTTTGAAAATTATTGGTTTGCCCAAGGTATTGGTGTTCTGGGTTGCCTTATTGGTGCAACCGCCTTTATGCAACGACAAGATAGCAAACTTAGATTCCAGCTCACGCTAAATGGCCTTTTGATGTCTATCCATTTCTTTTTGATAGGCTCAACAGTAGGAGCCATTAACTGTTTACTTTGTGCAATCCGAAATTGGATATCGGGTTATTCGCGTAATATTGGGATCATGTTGATCTTTATTGTATTAGCATGGTTTTTAGTGATCCCCCAAATTATACATCCAATACAGATCTTAACGTTATTTGCGACAACATTAACAACCTATGCACTATTTCGCTTTAACGGCATTGTGCTTAGGTTGTGTATGTTAACCAGTACGCTATGTTGGTTAACGCATAATATTTGGGCGGGTTCAATTGGTGGGATAATACAAGAAAGCCTTTTCTTGGTGGTGAATAGTCGAACTATTTTTAAGCTCTATAAGGCGAAATTACAGGGTTCGTTGTGACAAAGAGAAATAAAAAAATCCATTAATACATTATTAATGGATTTTTAGTATAAACAAAGAGTTAGGTTCTATTTTTAAATATTCTCAGCCAAGACATTGGTGTCTGTGTAGCTAAAAGGGTAGTCGTGGAAACCTAATCCAGCAGAAATATTGGCTGCCGCTTCATGTAATCGCGCGATTAACGCAACTTTACTCTCTTCTTGGAAACGAATTAAAGGTAGAGATAAAGAGAGTCCTGCAATAATTCTGCCCATGCGACTATAAATAGGCACAGCAAAACAGCGCAAGCCATGTTCCATTTCTTCTTTATCTTCTGCGTAACCTTGTTTGCGAACTTGTTCTAATTCAACAAGTAAAGCATCGATATCTTTCAGTGTGTATTTTGTAAAAGGTTCAAAAGTCACATTAGCCAAAATAGCGCGAATTTCCGTTTCTGGTAGCCAAGCCAGCATAATTTTACCTAGTCCAGTGCTATAAAGCGGACGGCGGCGACCAATGCGAGAATACATTTGTAAATTATATTCAGAGTCTATTTTATGCAGATAAACAATGCTGTCTTCGTCTAATGTACCGAGGTGAAGCGTTTCTTTGGTTAGTTTTCCAAGGCGATACATCTGCTCATCGGCAAGCTTTATTAGGTCTTGGTTTTCAAGTGCTTTTGCGCCTAACTCAAACAATTTTAAGTTAAGAGAATACTTATCTGTTTCACCTTCTTGGGAAACATATCCTAACGTTTTCATCGTTTGTAAAAAACGATAGACGGTGCTTTTAGACATCATGATCCGTAAGGATAACTCTGTCACACCAATCACTTTTTCCTCGCCAAGTGCTTGTAATATAGCGAATACTTTGAGTACAGAGGAAACTGAATCAGGAGTGTTTTCTATTTCAGACATTGTGAGTCCTAAAAAATGATTTGTTGTTTCATTATATTTGAAATACCACAAAAATTATAGCGATTAGCGATGATGATTCAATAAGATTAATGATTTTTCATCATGTAACGTGTTGCTAATCACAATATTTTTAAACAAAAAATATCTAAATTTGATATTTTTTTCTGTGTGTATCACTTTGAATTTAAAGTAGATAGAGATAAATAGCCGCCATGGTTTTGTATATGCTATTGGGTATCTGAACACACGATAACATGATGAGTACTTTATGGCTTTTTATGGATCTTCTTTAAACTTACTTTCTATGTATTTTGAAAATAATGACAATATCACAAAATTAATGAAATGTTGTTTTAAATCTTTTTAATTGAATCGATTTAAAATAAAATAACATCACTGCTAATGTGAAAATGGAAAGCGCTATGGCTATCAATGTGGCTGTTATTGGCGAATGTATGATTGAATTATCCGAAAGTCAGGCGAATATTGTACGCCATTTTGGAGGAGATACTCTTAATACTGCTGTTTATTTGACTCGTGTAAACCCCAATTTATCTGTTCATTATGTAAGTGCGTTAGGTACAGACTCAATGAGTAGTGCCATGTTAGCGCAATGGCAAGAAGAAGGCGTACATACTGAATTAGTCCAGAGATTAGACAATAAATTACCCGGACTTTATCTCATAAATACGGATAGCCAAGGAGAGCGTACCTTCCATTATTGGCGTAACGATGCTGCCGCACGATATTGGTTACGATCACCAAAAGCCCCAATGATTTTTCAGCAACTGCTTGATTTTGATTATATCTACTTAAGCGGTATCAGCTTGGCGATTTTATCTCCTGAAGATAGAGAACTGCTTTTACAACAATTAGCGAAGTGTCGAGAAAAGGGTGTGAAGATCACCTTTGATAATAACTATCGACCAAGATTATGGGAAAGTTTCGATGCTGCGCAAAAAGCCTATCAAGCTATTTTGTCACTCACTGACTTGGCTTTTCTCACATTAGACGATGAATTCCTTCTTTGGGGGGATAGCGAAGTAGCGCAATGTGTGTCTAGAACGATTGAATTTGGTGTTGGAGAAATCGTTATTAAAAAAGGCGCAGAACCTTGCCTCATTATACAGCAAGGACATTGTGATGAAGTTCCCGCCATAAAACTCGATAAGCAAAGTGTGATTGATACAACCGCCGCAGGTGATTCATTCAGTGCAGGTTATCTTGCTACGCGATTAGCGGGTGAGTCAGTTGTGATGTCTGCGCGTTATGCACACTTACTTGCAAGTACGGTTATTCAACATCGTGGTGCGATTATCCCAATAGTCGCGATGCCACATTCCTCAATAAAAGCGCCACTTATTCATTCAACGAGACACACTATGTCAACATTACTTGAACAACTTTCGGCACTAAAAATTATTCCTGTTATCGCAATTAAAAATGCAGATGATGTTGTCGCATTGGGTAAAGCATTAGTTGAAAACGGTATGCCTAGTGCTGAAATAACTTTTCGTACTCCTGCGGCTGCAGAAGCTATTCGACAGTTAAGAAATGAATTCCCGAAAATGATCATTTGTGCAGGTACAGTATTAACGAAAGCACAGGTTGATCAGGCAATTGAAGCTGGTGCGGATTTTATTGTGAGTCCGGGATTTAACCCTCGTATTGTGCAGTATTGCCAGCAAAGAGGCATTCCTATTATTCCGGGTATTAACACACCAAGTTTAGTTGAAGAGGCAATGGAACTCGGCATCAATCTATTGAAGTTTTTCCCGGCAGAACTTTCAGGCGGTATTGGTATGCTCAAAGCGTTGAGTGCCGTTTATCCTGTCTCTTTTATGCCGACAGGCGGAGTTAATGCCAATAATGTGAAAGATTATCTCGCATTACCTCGTGTTGTTGCTTGTGGTGGTACATGGATGGTGCCTTCAGATCTCGTTGATAATCAACAATGGGAAAAAATAGGCGCTCTTGCTAAGGAAGCAATGGCAGCTTTGTAATTGAATTTAAACACGGATTTAAGAGGGTAACCTGATGATCACTGGAAATTTAAAGCAACTCGATGCAACAATGCTGCCGCCTGCACTGTTAAAATTACTCACTCAAAAAGAGTTATCGTTAAACGCTTTGCAAGAGAAGAGTGAAGGGACATATAACATTATTAATAATGATGTTTTTTATATTATTTCCACACCGACTACTGATCGTGAAGAAAACTTAAAAAGTGAGTTTCATGATCATTATCTTGATATTCAAGTTGTGCTTAAAGGGCAAGAGATGATCTCTACCAGCACAACGATTACCTATCCTCATCAATATCAAGAAACAAAACCAGATCTGATTTTCTTAGATAATCCACCTATTACAACTCGTTTATTGCTTGATACAGGGGATTTTGCCATTTTTTATCCCGGAGAAGTTCATCGACCTACTTGCCAGGTAAATGCTTCGCAAAAAATTAAAAAGGCGGTTTTTAAAATCAGCAAAACATGGCTGGCAACCCAGTAATAATAACTAAGATCTTCATCCTATTATTCCCCATTCTAAATATGATTATTGGCTACTTTTCTGCTTAATAAGTAGCCGATAATTCAGGTTTAAAGAGATTCTATAGTTTATTTCAGAAGATATATTTTCTGTTTTTTTACCGATAAATTATCTTTTCTAGATAATTTAATACTTTTTTATCAATAGGTTATTATATTTATAAAATTAAAAATATAAAAATGGTCATCTATTTTCAAAAAATAGGAACGCCATTTCATTTTCTTGAATTTGATCACTGAAATATCGTCAAATTCAAGTAGGATTAACATTATCAAAATACGCAAACCCATAAGGGGTTCACATGCATACAATGAATGTTTTGCCTAAGTTATCTCTTATCAGCACCGTTGTAGTCGCTAGCCTTTTTTTATCGGGATGTGGTGAAGATGACAAAACAGATAGTCCTGTTATTTTGAAAACGGCTTTTAACCAGTCTGAAAAAAATCCTCAATACAAAGCATTGGAAGATTTCAGTCAAAAATTAGAAGCTGCGACGGGGGGTAAATATAAACTCGAAATTCATCCTAATGAATTATTGGGTGACCAACGTGCCGCTCTTGAATTAGTTCAATCAGGTGCCATTCAATTGGCTGTGGTTGCTAACCCTCTTGTTGAAAACTACAACAAAAACTTCTCTGTTCTGGCTATGCCTTATATCTATAACGACTCAGAACACCAAAGAAAAGTTTTTACAGGTGATATGTTAGATGGCCTATTTAGCTCAACCAAAGGAAATGGTTTCGAGGTACTTACTGCCTATACCGCAGGTGCTCGTAGTATGTATGTGAAAGGAACTCCCGTTAAAACACCTGAAGACATGAAAGGAAGAAAGATCCGAGTCATGCAATCTGACACTATGGTGAAAATGTTGTCTTGCATGGGGGGAACAGGTGTTCCTATGGGACAGGGTGAAGTTTATTCCGCTATCCAACAAGGTGTTCTTGATGGCGCAGAGAATAACGAAATCACTTATGCTGATTTGAAACAGTATGAAGTTGCACCTCATTTCTCTTATACCCGCCATGTTATGGTTGCTGACTTATTAATTGCGAATGAAGCATTCATAAATAAGATGAGCCCTGAAGATCAGGCGACTTTCCGTAAGTTAGCAAAAGAAAGTACAGTGACTGAGTTTGATCTCTTTAACCAAGCGTTAGATACGGCTCGACAATCTGCTATTAGCCAAGGTGCAACATTTACTGAGGTTGATATCAAGCCATTCCAAGAGCGTTGTAAACCGCTGCAAGAATCGATGCTGACCACACCAGAACAGAAAGATATCTACAATAAGATCCGCGCATTAGCCAACTAATGCCGTTTGTTACAAGGGGCTAAATTTTTAGCCCCTATTATAAGGATCAACCATGGAACCTTCAGAGAAATTACCCTCTTCAAACGACTCTAATACGCCTGTTGCAAAAAAGGATTTTTATACTTTTTTAACAAACATTAAGCTAAAAATAGATACCATCGTCGCTTATTTTTGTATTTTTCTTGTGGGTTTAATGACGATATTGGTGACTTACCAAGTTGTGACCCGTTACCTATTTAACGATCCTAGTGCAGTCAGTGAAGTGCTTTCTCGTTACCTATTTATCTGGTTAATTTTAATTGGTAGTGCTTATGTATTTGGGTTACGTGAACATATCGCGATTACGTTTATGCGTGATCGTATGCCTCATAAAGTCCGTATTTGCCTTGAAATTTTAGGTGAGTTCGCCACAACCGTTTTTGTGTTATTGGTGCTCACTATTGGTGGCTACATCGGTATGAGTCGCCAAATGGGACAACTTGATTCGGCACTGCAAATCCCTATTGGGGTTATCTATGCAGCTATACCTATAAGCGGTGTTCTCTCTGTTTTTTATTGCTTATATAACCAATATGGATTGGTTAGACAACTTTCTTCAAAGCAAAAGGTGTAACCATGGATATTGCAATTGTTGTTGCCCTAGTCATGTTTATTGGTGCATTCCTTCTCTTATTTATTGGTACACCAATCAGCGTCAGTATTGGACTCTCTTCTTTCTTCGCCATGGCAATGATATTGCCTTTTGATGGTGCTATTTTAACGTCAGCTCAACGCGTGTTTGTGGGGCTAGACTCTTTCGCTCTGTTAGCGATCCCGTTCTTTATTCTGGCGGGTAACTTAATGAATAACGGCGGTATCGCTATTCGCTTAATTAACTGCGCTAAGTTAGTCAGTAACTTTTTACCGGGGCCTTTAGCGCAAACTAACGTTGTCGCAAATATGCTATTTGGCTCAATCAGTGGCTCAGGTGTTGCTTCTGCGGCGGCGATTGGTGGGATCATGTCCCCAATCCAAAAGAAAGAAAATTACGACCCCGCTTTTAGTGCAGCAGTGAATATTGCATCAGCGCCAACGGGTATGTTAATTCCACCAAGTAATACACTGATTGTATATGCTACGGTTGCAGGAAGTGTATCGATTACAGCTCTGTTTATGGGGGGCTATATTCCTGGTATTTTATGGGGACTGGGTGTGATGTTAGTGGCAGGTTTTATTGCTAAACGTCGCGGTTATGTTGCTGAAAAGCGTACCATGAAAGGACAAGCCTTTAAGCTCGTGCTTGATGCGGTTCCTAGCTTAATGATGATTGTGGTTGTTATCGGTGGGATCTTAGGCGGGATTTTTACTGCAACAGAGGCTTCAGCTATTGCAGTTGTGTATTCTTTAATCTTAGGTATGTGCTATAAAAATATCAAAATAGACCATTTGCCTGCTATTTTCTTAGCAACCGCAAAAATGACAGCAATTGTTATTTTGATGCTCGCAACATCATCCATTATGTCTTGGGTAATGGCATTTACTAAAATACCTGCCATTATCGCATCAGGCTTACTCTCTTTTACCGATAGCTTTTTAGTTATCTTACTGATTATGAACCTGGTTTTGCTGTTGGTTGGTACTTTTATGGACCCAACACCCGCAGTGTTAATCTTTACTCCAATCTTCCTACCGATTTGTGCTCAATTTGGTATGGACCCTGTTCAATTCGGTATCATGATGGTGTTTAACCTTTCATTAGGTACGATAACACCGCCAGTAGGTCCTATTTTATTTACTGGTTGTAAGATAGGTGAAATTAAGATTGAAGGTGTAATTAGACCGCTATTACCTTTCTTTGCTGTGATTATTCTTGTGTTGTTATTAGTGACCTATATTCCTGCAATTTCTATGTTCTTACCTCAAGCTATGGGATTGGTTGGGTAGTATTGATAAAGCTACTAGGGGAGAAGTAATATAAAGTATCCAAAATAAAACAAGCCTGATTATAAAAAGGCTGTTATTAAACAAGAAAAGAGAGGGTCATTTGACCCTCTCTTTTCTTGTTTAATAAACGTTTTTTACAGGGAATTTATTTAGCCAATCAATCCATGAACTAAAATGATTCCTATACAAACTGGACCAATATAACGCCATACCAGTAATAAGCTTTGACGTTTTAACCCAGTGATATTTTCAGGAATAAATGCATTCGCTTTACTTGACCAGCCAAAGATCAAACACATCGCAATACCAAATAAAGGCATCAAGATATTGGATGTCAGATAATCCAATAAATCAAAGACCGTCTTGCCCCCTAATGTCACATCACTCATAGGTCCAAAAGATAATGAAACGGGAATACCCATCAACATAATAGAGGCTGTAACCACTAATCCAGCACGGCGACGAGTCCACTGAAAACGCATCTGCACATAAGCTACGATATGCTCAAGTAATGAAATTGCAGAGGTTAACGCTGCCATTAATAACAAGACAAAGAAAGTTACTGCTAAAATATTACCGCCGGGTAAGTTGGCAAAATAAACCGGCATAGTCATAAAGGTTAAACCGGGGCCTGCATTCGGCTCTAAACCTGCGGCAGATAATGCAGGGAAAATCATTAATCCGGCAAGGACACACACCATACAAGATAAAATAACGACCCACATACTGGAGTTGGCGATCCCTTTGTTATCCGCCAAATAAGCACTGTAAGTGATGTGAATACCTAAACCGATAGACAGTGAGAAGAAGGCTAACCCTAATGCATCTAATACACCTTGAGGGGTTAACTTACTGAAATCAGGGTATAAAAATAATTTTAAACCTTCAGAAGAACCGGGTAAGCTGATACCAACAATAATCAATAAAATCATAATAATAAATAACATTGGCATCATGATTTTGACAGCTTTCTCTAATCCACGTTGTACACCCGCTAAAACCACAAAACAGGTTAATCCAGCAAAGGTAAGGTGAGCCAAAATAGGCCATAAAGGATCACTAATAAAGCGGGTAAAAATACCGGTTAATTCGGCGCTATCTGTAATATTCAACTGACCTGTTGCCGCCATAACGGTATAGCCAATTGTCCAACCACCGACAACACTATAGAAGCTATAAATACACCAAGAGCTGAATACACCAATAACGCCAATGATGACCCAATTGCGTCCCATCATTCTTTTAAATGCGTTAACAGCTTCAGCGTGTGTACTACTGCCCAAAATATTTTCAGCCAGTAATACAGCAAGCCCGATAACAAAACTAAATAACAAGAAGACAATTAAAAATGCACCGCCACCATTATTGGCTGCGACATAAGAAAACTTCCAGATTGCGCCAATACCGATTGCAGAGCCAGCGGCTGCTAAGATATGACCGACTCGTGATGTCCATTGTTGGCTCATTTTGCCTCCTGCTTCATTTGGTTTGTTATGAAAGGCATTGCCATACAGTGGATTATTGGTAAGACGTTGTAACTCATCATCCTAATGGTGAAACTAAACATCATAGAAACTCCCCTAAAAAACAGTTCCACCAGTAGGGGCACAACAAAAAGCCACCTGACTGGTGGCTTTTGCAAAAAAATGAACGTGCTCGGCCACCTAACGAAGGAGTAGTAGGTTTAGGCCTAGGAGTCGGTTATTGGTGTTCATATTCATCTTTTTGCTCTTTATTGAAATGGATATAATCGCAATGCAATATGAAATATTGTTTTTCAAAATGCGTATTTATTATTTATATCATAAATTCAAACTAAAGAAATAAATTTTATTAGAATTCAGTATTAATTTTTATTTCTAAATGTTTTCCTGATGCTAATCACTTAATTCCGTAATAAGTTAGAGTATTAATCCTATTTGTGCATGGTAATCATCGACAAAAATGACGAAATGATTATCAAATATTATTTTATTTTTATATCTCATTGATTATATTTTGAAAATTAATTGGCATAATTCCTGCTTAGTTAAATGTTCTTTATGACTCTTTTACTCCCTAGTTAGGGGAAAGGATATCAAATGAACAAAATCAACTCCGTCTGTCCTTACTGTGGCGCTGGCTGCAAAATCAATCTCTGTGTCGAAAATGGTCGAATAATCAAAGCTGAAGGTGCCAATGGTGTCACCAATCAAGGAGAACTTTGCTTAAAAGGGCTCTATGGTTGGGATTTTCTTAATGACAATAAATTGCTGACAGCCAGAATTCATGAACCCATGATCCGCCGACAAAAAGGGGCTGATTTTGAAATTGTAAGTTGGAATGAAGCGATTCAATATACGGCAAAAAAATTACTGGAAATCAAAGAAAAATACGGTGCGAAATCCATCATGTGTACAGGATCTTCTCGTGGTACAGGGAATGAAACCAACTTTGTGATGCAGAAATTTGTTCGCGCGGTATTAGGTAATAATAATGTCGATTGCTGTGCGCGTGTCTGTCATGGCCCTTCTGTTGCGGGCTTACAAGAAACACTCGGCAATGGTGCTATGAGCAACTCGATTGCGGATATTGAAGATTCAGATTGCTTATTAGTTTTTGGCTATAACTGTGCTGACTCTCATCCTATTGTGGCGCGCCGTGTGGTTAAAGCGAAACAAAAAGGTGCGAAAATAATCGTTTGTGATCCTCGTAAAATCGAAACAGCCAAAATTGCTAATCAATATTTACCATTAAAAAATGGGACTAATATGGTGTTAGTCAATGCCTTTGCGTATACGCTAATTGATGAAGATCTTTATGATAAAGATTATGTCAGCCGCTATACCGAAGGTTTCGAAGAATATAAAAAACAACTCGCAGACTATAGCCCTGAAGCGGTACAAGATATTGTCGGCATTCCTGCAATGGAAATCCGTAAGGCAATGCGTACTTATGCGGGCGCTAAAACAGCCACGATTATGTGGGGAATGGGGGTCACACAATTTGGCCAAGCAGTTGATGTGGTTAAAGGCTTATCTGGTCTTGCATTATTAACGGGTAATTTAGGTAAACCGCATGTTGGTGTTGCACCAGTTCGTGGACAAAATAATGTTCAGGGTGCGTGTGATATGGGTGTTTTACCCAACATGTTCCCAGGGTACCAATATGTTACCGATGAAAAAACACGTAAAAAATTTGCTCAAGCGTGGAATATTCCTGTTGAACAACTCGATCCTGAAGTGGGATATCGGATTACTGAAGTACCGCATTTAGCCATTGAAGGCAAAGTAAAAGCGTATTACATCATGGGCGAAGATCCACTCCAAACCGAAGCCGATTTAGGCTTAGTGAGAAAAGGCTTTGAAGCGCTCGATTTTGTGGTAGTTCAAGACATCTTTATGACCAAAACTGCAGAGCAAGCCGACGTGATTTTACCTTCAACCAGTTGGGGGGAACATGCAGGTATCTTTACCTGTGCGGATAGAGGATTCCAACGTTTTGAAAAGGCCATTGAACCACGTGGCAATGTAAAACGTGATTGGGAAATCATTAGTTTACTCGCCACTGAAATGGGCTACCCGATGTCTTATGAAAATAATGAAGAGATCTGGAATGAAGTCAGAGCATTATGCCCACTGTTCTTTGGTGTCACTTATGAAAAACTAGCAGGTTTAGCACATATTCAGTGGCCTTGTACTGATATTGAAGATAAAGGGACACCTTATTTATATTCAGGTAACCAATTCACCACTCCATCAGGTAAAGGTCAGTTGTTCGCGACACCATGGCGAGCACCTGCTGAATTACCCGATGCTGACTATCCAATGATTTTATCTACAGTGCGTGAAGTGGGGCATTACTCTTGTCGCTCGATGACGGGTAACTGTAAAGCATTGGCATCACTTGCAGATGAACCCGGTTATGTTCAAGTTCACCCTGATATAGCCAAAGAAGCTGGTATTCGTGATCAAGAGATTGTTTGGGTGGAATCACGCAGAGGTAAAGTGATGTCTCGTTGTAATGTGAATGAGACAATCAACAAGCAAGCGATTTATATGACTTATCAATGGTGGATTGGAGCATGTAATGAGCTAACTCAAGATAATCTTGATCCTGTGTCAAAAACACCTGAAACCAAATATTGTGCAGCTAGAGTGATTAAAATTGAGGATCAAAAATGGGCGGAAAGCCAAGTTTCTCAACACTATCACACAATGAGAAGCCGCTTAATAAACTTAGTGGAGCAAGCAAAAACAGCGGCACATTAAGTTAAGCGTTGATTAAAAATAGAAATGGAGGCCATTAAGCCTCCATTTTTTTCTCACATCTATTTTATAGAAAAAAGCAGTCTATTATTTTTGGTTTAATTTACTTTCTGCTTCTTTTTTCTCTTCTTCTAAAATCTCACGATACCAACGTGGATGGTGCTTTTTCGCCCAACCTCGAGTTACCCAGCCTTCAATCATGCTACGAATTGAACCTTTTACCCAAAATGCAGCATAAGCATGAACAATTACCGTTATGATCAGTAAGATAGCGGACAGTGAGTGAGCCAGTAAGGCAATGCGAATAACGGGGATAGAGAAATAATCCGCAAAATAAGGACGCCAGATAATCACACCACTGATGGTAAGGACGATAAGGCTAATACTTAATGCCCAATAAATCCCTTTTTGACCTAAGTTATAATGCCCAATATCACCAGCTTCTTCGTTTTGTAGCACTTTATGGATATTCTTCGCCCACACTAAGTCGTCTTTATCAACAAAGTTATGCTTTAAATATCTAAAAAACATAAAGATAAAGAAGAACACCATCGCGACACCCGTAAATGGATGCAGTAAACGCGAAAGCTGTGGTGTGCCTAAAATATTCATAAACCAGTTTAGAGATGGGAAGAAAAAGCCCAATCCACTAAAAGTGGTAAAGATAAAGAAAATCGCCACAACCCAGTGATTAATACGCTCTGAGGCAGTATGACGAAGGATTTTATCACTTTTCTTCTTCATTATTTCTGCTCCTCTTTATTCACTGAATTTTGTGATGCTTCCATCTCTTTTTGTGCCTCTACTTCATCTTCTTCTGTGGTGTGATTAGGGCCAATACCTAAATAATGGAACATTGCGCCTGCAAAGGTGGCTGCAAAACCAACCGCCGCTAATGGTTTCCAAATACCTTTCCAGAATTTAACCGTTGAGCTAATTTCTGGATTTTCTGGTAAGCCATGATATAGGTTAGGTCTATCTGCATGATGAAGGACATACATAACGTGAGTTCCGCCAACCCCTTGTGGATCGTATAAACCGGCTTTGTCATAACCACGGGTATTAAGTTCAGCAACGCGCTCATTGGCAAGGTGAGTCATCGCTTCTTTAGAGCCAAAATGAATCGCACCTGTTGGACAGGTTTTTACGCAAGCAGGCTCTTGACCGACTTCAACACGATCAACACACAATGTGCATTTATAAGCGCGATTATCTTCTTCATTAATACGAGGAACATCGAAAGGACAACCCGCAATACAATAACCACAACCAATACAGTGTTCTGATTGAAAATCGACAATACCATTAGCGTATTGAATGATGGCACCTTCTGCTGGGCACGCTTTTAAGCAACCTGGATCAGCGCAGTGCATACAGCCATCTTTACGAATTAGCCACTCCAGCTTGCCGTTTTCTTCGACTTCAGAAAATCGCATTACGGTCCACGATTTAGCGGTTAAATCCATCGGGTTATCATAAACACCGACATTAAGACCGACTTTATCGCGAATATCGTTCCATTCAGAACAGGCAACCTGACAGGCTTTACAGCCAATACAGGTTGTCACATCGATAAGCTTTGCCACTTCTTCTTTAAAGTCACGTACCTGTGGTGCAGGTGTGAGGGAATTGGTAGCAGAACGACGAATAATATCTTGAGATTGCAATGACATCAGTTTCCCCTTATGCCTTTTCAATATTGACTAAAAACGCCTTATATTCAGGTGTGAATGAGTTTGCATCACCCACAGATGGCGTTAATGTATTGGCAAGGAAACCTTTGCGAGTTGCCCCCTCAAAGCCCCAGTGACAAGGAATGCCGATGGTATCAACGACTTTGCCATTGATCGTTAGTGGTCTAATACGCTTAGTCACCACGGCTTTGGCTTTGATATAGCCACGTTTAGCGCTGACTTTAACTTCATCACCTTGAACAATGCCTTTACGTGAAGCAAGTTGTTCACCAATCTCAATAAATTGATCAGGTTGTGCAATAGCATTAATCAATGAGTGTTTTGTCCAGTGACGGAACAATTCAGTAATTGAATAGGTTGTTGCAACATAAGGGAATTCATCTGCTTTACCTAAATGTTCGGCATCGTAGCTATATAAACGTGCAACAGGGTTACGAGAGACTTTTGGGTGCAGAATATTATCTTCTGTTGGCGATTCAAACGGTTCGTAGAATTCAGGGAATGGACCATCAGCCATTTTATCAACAGCAAATAAACGTCCCATACCTTCTGGTTGCATAATGAACGGGCCTACACCGCTATTAGGCGCTGCATTGCTATAATCGGGTACATCAGGGCCAACCCATTGATTACCATTCCATTTGATAAGCTGACGCTTTGCATCCCAAGGCTGCCCTTGTGGATCAACTGATGCGCGGTTATATAACACACGACGGTTTTGAGGCCACGCAAAAGCCCAACCCGGTGTACAACCTAGTCCAGATGGATCGGCGTTATCACGGTTCGCCATTTGGTTGCCTTTTTCAGTCCAGCAACCAGAATAAACCCAACAGAAACTCGCAGTTGAACCATCTGATTTCAGTTGATGGAAACCATCAAGTTGTTGTCCTTTTTTAAACAACAATTTGCCTGTTTCATCAAAGATATCTTGCATGGCTTGACCATTCGCTTCTTTCGCCACTTCTTCAGGTTGTGGATCGTAAGGGTCAACGTAGTTCCACGAAAGATTCATTACAGGCTCAGGGCAAACGCCGCCTTCTTCACGATAAAGCTCGCGCAGACGCATTAATAAATGCCCTAAAATTTTACCATCATGCCATGCTTGTGCTGGTGGTTTTGCGCCCGCCCAGTGCCATTGTAACCAGCGACCTGAGTTTGCAATTGAGCCATTTTCTTCAGCAAAACATGATGAAGGTAAACGGAAGATTTCAGTTTGAATATCTTTTGGTGAGACTTCATTCATCTCGCCGTGGTTTTGCCAGAAATTAGATGATTCAGTCACTAAGGGATCTATGACAACCATATATTTTAGTTTGGCTAATGCGGCGCTACATTTATTTTTATCGGCAAAAGCGGCTAATGGGTTAAAACCTTGAACGATATAACCATTCATTTTTCCATCGATCATCAATTGGGTTTGCGCCATGATGTCATAGCTTTTATCCCATTTTGGTAACCAGTGATAACCCCATTCATTTTGTGCCGTTGCGTGCTCACCCCAGAAGCTTTTTAGTAAGCTAATAAAGAAATCAGGGGTTCTTTTCCAGTAGTTAACTTGGTCTGCAACCACGGTTTTCGGTGTTACCTGAGATAAATAAGTTTCTAATGATGTTTGTTTTTCATTAGGAAGAGGCATATAACCCGGTAGGTTTAATGATAATAAACCCAGATCACTATAACCTTGAATATTCGAGTGCCCACGTAACGCATTCACACCACCACCTGGCATACCCACGTTACCTAATAATAACTGGATCATACCTGCCGCACGGATAGTTTGAGCACCACCGGTATGGTGTGTCCAACCAAGGGCATACAAAATAGTTGAGGTTCTGTCTTTTACACTGGTAGACGCAAGCGCTTCACAGATATAGGTGAAATCTTCTAAAGGTGTGCCACAAAGAGTGGTAACAATTTCAGGGGTATAACGTGAAACGTGCTGTTTTAAAAGATTCCACACACAACGAGGATGTTGCAGTGAATTATCTCTTAATGCTAAACCATTCTCATCAAGTTCATAGTGCCATGAGGTTTTATCATAGCTTTGATTTTCTTTATCAAATCCACTAAAAAGACCTTCATCAAAGCTAAAATCTTCACGCACAATTAAAGATGCATTGGTATAGGCTTTCACATATTCATGCTGAATTTTATTGTGTTCGATAAGGTAATGAATAACACCTAATAAGAATGCAGTATCAGAGCCTGCACGAATAGGTGAATAGAGATCGGCCACGGCAGCACTACGGTTAAAACGAGGATCGACAACGATAACCTTCGCATTGTTCTTAATTTTAGCTTCGATAACCCATTTAAAACCGACAGGGTGCGCTTCAGCAGGGTTACCGCCCATGATCAGCACAACGTTAGCGTTTTTAATATCAACCCAGTTATTGGTCATTGCACCACGACCAAAAGTTGGAGCTAATGCTGCAACGGTTGGCGCATGGCAAAGTCTTGCCTGACAATCGATAGCAATCATACCTAATGAACGAGAAAATTTATTATCTAAAATTCCGGTTTCATTACTAGCAGCAGAAGAACAAAGCATACCGGTGGTGAGCCAGCGGTTAACTTCCTGCCCTTTTTCATTATGGGTAACAAAGTTTTCATCACGATCTTTTTTCATCAGACGGGCGATTTTATCAATCGCTTCATTCCATGAAATGCGCTCCCACTTATCAGAGCCAGGTCTACGATATTCAGGATATTTCAGGCGATTTTCACTGTGTATATAATCGACAAGCCCAGCACCTTTCGGGCATAAAGAGCCACGGCTAACAGGATGATCAGGGTCGCCTTCAATGTGATAAATACTTTTATCGACATTCTTTGCGCCATCCCCAAGGCTATACATCAAAATACCGCAACCTACAGAGCAATAAGTGCAGTTATTACGAGTTTCAACGGAACGTAATAATTTATATTGGCGAGCGTTCGCAATAGATACTTCAGGTGCCAAGCCTAGTAATGCAGCAGATGTGCCAGCCATACCGCCAGCACAGATCTTAAAGAAAGACCTACGACTGATTTGCATCAGTGTCTCCTTGATAAATTGATAAATAACATCCGTACCGGGCGTTTAAAAAACGTCCAGTAAAGATACGATTTCATTTTTCAATCATTCAAGACAGACCTGAGTATCGTTTTGTGAACTCAATGTGATGAACTACTACTTAAAATGACGTTGGTGATTATAACGAGGAAAAAAAATAAATCCATACTAACAATGCGGATACAAAGTATATTAAAAAATAACAATTTAGTTTGATTTCCATCATGTTAAATAACCAATTTTTCAATTAACACACAAGGTAAAAATGAGGATGTAATCTATTAAAAAGGCTCTTGAAATAAAACTCCATTTTTACCTGTGTCATAAAAATTTTTTACTGTAAAAAAAGTAACATTATATTCTGCATAAAATCTCAATAATAATTTATTGAGACTGTCTTTTATTCTATTGTCAGATTTTTATTCCTAAATTTGATTTAAAGAAAGCTGTAAAAATATAAGATTAAAAAATAGACATTTTGATCGCCTTCACAATTCAGAAAAGATCAATTTGAAGTTTAACTCCGAAAATAATTATATATTGGAGTGATATTTAAGATACAAGAAAAACCCCTACTTGATGACAATAATAAGAGCTAATAAGTATGAACAGAATAAAGAAAATATCTTACTCCTGTCTTTCTGTAATGCTAGTGTCGGCAATATTCACGTCTACTAGTTTTGCAGAAAAGCTGCCTAATTTACCAGTAACATTTAAAAGTGGCGCTGGAACAATTAGTGAAAATATTATTTATGTTGGTTTAGGTACAGCGGGAAAATCATGGTATAAGCTTGACCTGAATAGTTCGAAAAAACAATGGGAAAGAATAGCAGACTTTCCTGGAACACCAAGAGATCAAGCTATTGCTCTAGAGCTAAATAATGATATTTATATTTTTGGTGGAGCAGGAAAAGAAAATGAAAATAGCGAAACAATTAGTGCACTGACAGATGTTTATCGCTATTCACCAAAAGAAAATAAATGGGAAAAGATCAACACTCGAGCACCTTACGGATTGGTTGGGCATACAGGAGTTAGTATTAACAATGATCAAGCTATTATTCTTGGTGGTGTTAATCAACAAATCTTTGACGGTTATTTCGTTGATTTAAACCGTACTAAATCGAATGAATCTGAAAATAAAAAAATTATTAGTGATTATTTTAATAAGCCTGCTGAAGGTTATTTTTTTAATCGAAATATAATGGAATATAATGCTGAAAATAATCAATGGAGATTATTAGGTATTACGCCATTTAATGGAACAGCAGGCTCTGCATTAGCTTATGATGGCAATAAAATCACTTTAATTAATGGTGAAATAAAACCAGGGTTACGCACCAGTGAAGTGCAAATTGCCACATTAAAAAATACTCAATTACAATGGGATTCTATTGCTCAGAAATTACCCGATCCTACGCCTAATCAGCCACAAGACGGTTTAGCTGGTGCATTTTCCGGTTACAGTATGCACACTTTACTTGTTGCTGGTGGGGCAAATTTTCCTGGAGCACAGGCAAACTATGCACAGCAACATTACTTTGCGCATCAAGGATTAGAAAAGACATGGCATAAAGAAATTTATGGTTTTATTAATAATCAATGGAAAGTCATTGGTGAATTACCTCTTCCTCTTGGTTATGGCGTTACTGTTTCATATGATAATTCACTTTATTTAATTGGAGGCGAAACAAATAAAGGTGAAGCTGTTAATTCAGTTATTACTTTAACGATGAAAGATAAACAATTAATTATTGAATAATCTCTTCCTAAATATAAATTAAAATAATTCATCAAGATCTCCTTTGTTAATTCAGGGGATCTCACCTTTTTGGAAAAAATTATGCTAAATAAAAAGAAGAAACTTTTATTGTCATGCTGTACTTTATTAATGTCATCTCAATTATATGCGACTACATTAGACTTTCGTCATGAATATGCAGACTCTACTCGAATTAATAAAGATAGAGTTGCATTTATTCACTCTTTTTCAAATGGTGTTGGTTTCTATATTGATGCTAGCGTTAAATCGGGTGGTGTTGATGGTGAGAAAGATAAACTATTTAGTGATGTTGTTAATAATGCTATTGAAATGGGATTAAGTTATAACTATAAACTAAATAACCATATTACATTACAACCTGGTCTTATTTTTGAAACCGTAACAGATACTTCTATATATAAACCCTATTTAAAAGCACAATATAACTTTGATAATGGTTTATATATTGCAGGACGTTATCGTTTTGATTATGCCCGTAAAACAAAACAAGGTGTTGATGATGAAAAAACCAATCGTCTTGATGGCTTTATAGGTTATAAATATAACAAATTTAAAGTGGAATATGATTATACTCAAATGTATAGCGACGCCATAAAATATGATAATAAGAAACGCAATTACGAGCACAATGTCGCTTTTTCATATCAAATCAACAGCACTTTCACACCCTACATTGAAGTTGGCAATATGGCTGTAAGCCCTCTTAGTGATGATCGCCAGACACGTTATCGAGTTGGGTTGCAGTTTCATTTCTAATTTAAGTTAAGTAACGCGGAATAAAAAAGAGAAAGAGTGGTGGAAACATCACTCTAATTTTTATTTGGTTTATTTATCAGTTGGTTAGAGGCTATTGATTATTGTTTGATCTTCTTCACAAATTACTGTTTTTTTGATTGAGAAATTAAACTCCGTAAAATACTATAATTTGGAGTTACATTTCAGATGAAGAGAATAGTGAGTCAAAATGACGCTAATTGAAAAGATGACTAAAGATATTCAACAAAAAGGTGGACTGATTGTGTCTTGCCAGCCTGTTGATAATAGCCCAATGGATAAGCCAGAGATTGTTGCTGCAATGGCTCAAGCAGCGGTAAATGCAGGAGCAATCGCTGTGCGTATTGAGGGAATTGATAATTTAAGAGCAACTCGTCCTCTTATTGATGTGCCGATTATTGGCATTGTGAAGCGTGATTTACCTGATAGCCCTGTAAGGATCACTCCGTGGCTTAGTGATGTTGATGACTTAGCTAAAGCGGGCGCCGATATTATTGCTTTTGATGGTACTGGTCGTGTGCGTCCTATACCAGTGAAAACACTATTAGCTCATATTCATCGTTTAGGAAGATTGGCGATGGCAGATTGTGCCACCTTTGACGAAGGTATGTATTGCCAAGAGTTAGGCACTGAATTTATTGGCTCAACGATGTCGGGTTA
This sequence comes from Proteus sp. CA142267, assembly GCF_003336825.1. Taxonomy (NCBI): domain Bacteria; kingdom Pseudomonadati; phylum Pseudomonadota; class Gammaproteobacteria; order Enterobacterales; family Morganellaceae; genus Proteus; species Proteus sp. CA142267. The sequence continues at coordinate 66,653 of NZ_QPMG01000013.1, forward strand.
TACCGGTGGTGAGATACCAAAACTACCTGATTTACAACTTGTCACCGCATTGGCCGAAAGGGGATGCCGAGTGATTGCCGAAGGGCGTTATAACACACCAATGATTGCCGCAAGAGGAATGCAAGCGGGTGCTTGGGCTGTCACAGTAGGCTCTGCATTGACGCGTCTTGAACATGTCTGTGATTGGTTTACTCAGGCATTAAAGTGGCAGCAGGAGTTAGATAAATGAATACATTAGCAATTGATATTGGAGGAACAAAAATCTCGGCAGCACTAATTAGTCGAGATAACCAATTGACACAACATACACAGATAGCCACACCCGCAAGTGCATCACCAACGCAACTTTATGAAGCTTTAGTTGCTATTACTACACCACTCAAAAGCGGTGCAGATAGTGTTGCTGTCGCATCAACAGGGATTATTTGTAATGGCATTTTGACCGCATTGAATCCGGATAATTTAGGTGGACTAAAAGATTTTCCTTTAAAAGAAACACTTGTCTCACTTACAGGATTGCCTTGTTGGCTACTCAATGATGCTCAAGCGGCCACATGGGCTGAATATGATCATCGCCGTGAAACTATTTCCGATATGGCATTTATCACCGTATCGACAGGTGTTGGCGGTGGCGTAATTCAACAAGGACAACTCTTTACAGGAAAGCGAGGTATTGCAGGTCATTTAGGTCACACGCTTGCCGATCCTCATGGCCCACTTTGTGGTTGTGGTCGCTATGGTTGTGTTGAAGCAATCGCTTCTGGTCGTGCAATTGCATCACAAGCGACACAGGAGCTTGCTGGAAAAGATGCAAAAGCGATTTTTGCTGCCTTTCATCAGGGAAACTTACAAGCAAAATCAATTATCGAACGTTCAGCAAACACCATTGCAAATTTGGTGACCGATATTAAAGCAACAACAGATGCTGATTGTGTCGTTCTTGGAGGAAGTGTTGGGCTGGCAAAGGGATATATCGAACTCGTTCAAGCCGCTCAGATAAAGCAACCAGTTGCATTACAAGTGCCGATATTATCGGCTCATTATCATCATGATGCCGGGCTCTGGGGCGCTGTCCTTTGGGCTAGAGAGCAATAAAAAAACTGTCGTAAAACTTACCTTTTACCCTACATATGGCAGGACTAAAAAATGCAATTACATGATTTTGGTTTTATTAACTATGCAGTGCTGTTTGGTTATTTAGCTGCAATGTTACTCGTGGGTGTTTATTTCTCTAAACGCCAAAAAACAGCGGATGATTATTTTCGTGGAGGAGGTCGGGTTCCTGGTTGGGCTGCAGGGGTTTCTGTTTTTGCGACTACTTTAAGTTCTATTACTTTTATGTCGATCCCAGCAAAAGCCTATACCTCCGACTGGACTTTTATTATCGGCCAATATTTAGCTATCGCTATTTTGCCATTAGTTTTTTATTTTTATATTCCTTTCTTTAGAAAATTAAAAATCACTTCGGCTTATGAATATTTAGAAGCACGTTTTGATGTACGCAGTCGTTTATTTGCCAGCCTTTCGTTTATGTTATTCCATATTGGTCGGGTTGCCATTATTACTTATTTAACTGTACTTGCTTTACGTCCTTTTATGGGTATTGACCCTGTTGTTTTAATCGTACTGATTAGCTTGCTCTGTATTATTTATACTTGGATGGGTGGAATTGAAGGTGTTATTTGGACGGACGTTATCCAAGGGTTATTGCTTTCAGGTGGTGCAGTTCTTATTTTTATTATGATCTGCTTTAAAGTTGATGGCGGAATTAGTGAAATTTTCACTGCAACATCACAAGCTGATAAATTCTTTCCTACGACTCAATTTCGTTGGAGTTGGACGGATAGCACTATTCCTGTTTTGATGATCGGATTTTTATTCGCTAATATTCAACAGTTTACAGCAAGTCAGGATGTCGTGCAGCGTTATATCGTAACGGATTCTATTGAAGAAACAAAACGTACACTGATAACAAATGCGAAATTAGTTGCCATTATTCCTATCTTCTTCTTTGCTATTGGATCTGCCTTGTTTGTGTATTACAAACAGAATCCTAATTTCTTACCTGAAGGCTTTAATACAGGAGGTATTCTGCCTCTGTTTATTGTGACTGAAATGCCTGTTGGTATTGCTGGATTAATTATTGCAGCTATTTTTGCTGCAGCTCAATCCAGTATTTCGAGTAGCTTAAACAGTATCTCAAGCTGTTTTAATTCTGATATCTACACTCGTTTAAGCAAATCTGAACGCAGCGCTGAACAAAAAATGAAAGTCGCAAGATTAGTCATTATTGTTGCTGGTGTCTTCAGTAGTTTAGCTGCAATTTGGTTAGTTTTATCTGATGAATCTGAAATTTGGGATGCCTTTAATAGTCTGATTGGTTTAATGGGTGGCCCAATGACCGGTTTGTTTATGCTGGGTATTTTTGTCAAACGTGCTAATGCAGGTAGTGCAGTTGTCGGGATCATTGTCAGTATTATTGCTGTATTAGCTGCACGTTATGGCAGTGATCTTAATTTCTTCTTCTACGGAGTGATTGGTGCGATGTCTGTTGTTATCGCAGGAACAATTACAGCACCGCTTTTCGCATCAGCAAAACAAATTTCATTAGATGATAGTGAAACATCAGGAAACTAATAGGGAATAATCTATGTTATTTGGACACATATCAGATTTGGCTACAATGCCAGAAATGAATCCCGCGTTGCGTGACGCAATGGAAAAAGCATTAGCACTTGATCCTGCTTCACTTGCTCCGGGAAGTTATAAGATTGATGGTGAAACGCTATTTATGAATGTAATGACGTTTGAAACACAGCCTCGTGAACAGAAGCGAGCTGAGTTACACCAGCGTTATATTGATATTCAAATATTGCTTAGTGGCGAAGAAATTATTGATTTTGGTATACAAGGCTCAGCACAAGACGTGACGCCTTATAATGAGGCTGATGATTACCAACTAACCGATACAATAATAGGTCAACAGACCTTAACGCTTTCATCAAGCATGTTTGCTGTTTTTATGCCTTATGAACCTCATAAACCGGGAATTTCGGCTGAAAAAGGTGCGAACACACTGAAAAAAGTCGTTGTTAAGCTAGATGTCACCGTATTGACCGACTAATAATTACTATTTTTATTAAGCGCTTTATTTCTGATGTATCAGTAAGTTGTATTCTGATGCGATTAAGGAATAAAGCGTTTTTTATTATCATATTATTGTATGAGCAAGGCTTTTTTTAACCTGTTGGAATTGGTACTCTTGTTGGCAGAATTTTTTTCCGTGTATCTTCTGCAACCAAGGATAATCTCCATGACAGAACAGGCAACGACTCGATTAAAGCCGGGTAAAATACTTGATACGCTAGGCGCAATGAAAAATAGTCTAACGCGAGTATCACAGCGTATTGCAGACTATATCCTGTTCCATCCTACAGAAGTTACTCAACTCTCTATTGCTCAACTTTCACAAGCAACAAAAGCGGGTGAAGCGACGGTTGTGCGTTTTTGCCGTACATTGGGTTATAAAGGGTTTCAAGATTTTAAAATGGATTTGGCGATTGAAATGGCGACCTCTGATAATGAAGAGTCACCCATTCTTGATGCAGAAGTGACCCATCAAGACGATATCCATACCATTGGTTTAAAACTTCAAGCAACGATTAATAACGTATTATCAGAGACATTAAATCTGCTCGATATGAAGCAAGTTCAAGGTGCTGTAAATGCTTTATTATCAGCAAATTATATTTTTATTTGTGGTGTTGGCTCTTCAGGAATTACAGCAGAAGATTTAAAAAATAAACTTATGCGAATTGGCTATCGTGTTGATGCTGTTACAAATAACCACTTTATGTATATGCAAGCTTCGCTATTAAAACCAGGCGATGTTGCTATTGGAATTAGCCATTCCGGTAATTCTCCTGAAACGGTTCATGCTCTTAAATTAGCTAAAGAAGCAGGAGCCAGCACGATCGCATTGACTCATAATTTAGGATCACAAATTATGGAGTATGCTGATCATCATTTAATTAATGGTAACCGACAAGGGAAACTGCAAGGTGACTCTATTGGTACAAAAACCGCACAACTCTTTGTATTAGATCTTCTTTATACGCTATTAGTGCAAGCTCAGCCTGATATGGTTAAAGAGCAAAAACTGCGAACATTGAATGCGCTAAAGCAGACTCATTCCGCATAAGTTTATCTCTATATTGTGTGGTTTTTAGTAAAAATTGGCTAAAGATCACACTTTCATTTTTCTCTTCTTTTAATGCTCATTTCGTTATTGCGTTCTGAAGTATTGCTCCCTAATATAGAGCTAAGCTCCATAAGATTAATATAAAAGAAATTAACCTCCAAAGGAAGTTATCATGAACAAACTCTCTGGACTGATTGCCGCACCTCATACTCCTTTTGCAACTGATGGTAGCGTTAATTATCCTGTCATTGATGAAATAGCTAAACACCTAATTGCAAGTGGTGTGACAGGTGCTTATGTATTAGGAACAACAGGCGAAGGTATTCATTGTTCTGTTGAAGAACGTAAGAAAGTGGCTGAACGCTGGGTTAATGCAAGTCAGGGTAAGCTTGATCTTATTATTCATACAGGTGCATTAAGTATTGCTGATACGCTAGAACTTGCTCGCCATGCCGAAACCTTAGACATCAAAGCAACATCCGTTATTGGTCCTTGTTTCTTTAAACCGAGCAATGTTGATGATCTTGTTGAATATTGTCGTTTGGCTGCTGTCAGTGCACCTTCTAAAGGTTTTTACTATTATCACTCCACCATGTCAGGTTTAAATATTGATATGGAAAAATTCCTTCAAGTAGCGGGTAAAGCAATACCTAATTTATCTGGTATGAAATTTAATTCCCCAGATATGTATGAATTCCAGCGTTGCTTACGCGTAGAGGGTGGAAAGTACGATGTTCCATTTGGTGTTGATGAATTTATTCCTGCGGGATTAGCCTGTGGTGCATCAAGCGCTGTCGGCAGTACATATAACTACGCTGCACCATTATATCTTGAAATTATTGAAAAATTTAAAGCTGGTGATCATGAAGGTGTTACTGCTTGCATGGATAAAGTGATTGCGATTATTCGTGTTTTAGTTGAGTACGGCGGTGTTGCAGCAGGAAAAGTAGCAATGCAACTGCATGGTATTGATGTTGGTGACCCTCGTCGCCCATTACGTCCAATGACGGCAGAGCAAAAAGCTGATGCTTTAGCGAAGTTTAAAGCAGCTAATTTTCTGTAATTGATTTGACTTTGATTGATAATTTTATAGATAGACCTATATTTCAACATCTCCCCCTTTGATGTGACAGTGGCTTTTAGAATAAAGCCACTTTTTTATTATTGACTCTAAAACTTGATTTTAAATGCCACTCAAACCAAAGTACTAACTATTGTCTTATTTTTAATTAAGGTGTCTTGATGGCATACGAATTTCTGACACAAGCAACGCTCAAAAAATTGGCAACTGGCGAAATTTGGCAACGACAAATTAATGATGAAAGTATTATTGATGTCAGCTTAAATGCAGGGCAATTAATGATTTCTCAGCCTGAAATTGAGGAAAGCTTTATTCCTTTTAGTCAAAAACTAATAGCTTATTGTGAACAGCTTGCGCTTAAATTTCCATTTATTGAATTTACTCAACCACAAGAATTTCATTCCACATTATTAACGATTTTTAATCAACAAAATGAGCAATTTAAACTGCAACGGCCCGTACTATTATCGTGGTGTCATGAGATTGCAAAAATCTTTAATCAAATAAAAAGTATCGAAATTTTATTTAATGACGTTGTCCTAACATCCAATGGTAGTCTGATATTAACGGGTATTTCAGAGGAATTAACACGCTTTAGGCAACAGATTTATCAGCAGATCCCAATTGAAAGTGAACTTCATAAAGACATTATTCATATCACACTTGGGCGATTAGGTGAAAATACGCCATCAGCAGATATGAAGAAGCTTTATGATGAGCTAGAGCAAAACCGATCATCATTAATACATTATGCAATTAACACCCCTATCATTATCCGACATCCAAAATTTGTGGTAAGCAAAGGTTCGCTTTCAACAGAAGTACAGATGGGGTTAACGATGGAATTTAATCAGTTATGGCCATTTAGGTGTTATTAACCGTAAATATTAAATTGTACTCATCTTTTTGTGACTAAAGTGATATGGCTAATTAGTATATAATCCAGCGATTCTTTTTATTCGGATTATGTGTTTGGATTATGAATGTAAAATATCGGGCTGATGTAGATGGTTTAAGAGCGGTCGCTGTTATTCTGGTTATCCTTTTTCATTTGGATAATCGCTTAATTCCGTCAGGGTTTATTGGCGTTGATATTTTCTTTGTGATCTCTGGTTTTTTGATCTCGTTGATAATTAAAACTTCCTTGTCACAAGGTAATTTTTCATTTCTTGATTTTTATAATCGTCGATTATGGCGATTACAACCACTTTATCTTTTTGTATTAATTGCGGTTCTAGTTATATCTGGGCTTTTCTACCTACCTAGTGATTATTTAGATATTACGAATAGCGAGAAATATGCCTCAGCCTTTCTCTCTAATAAATATTTTGCAAGAGCAACAACCAGTTATGCAGCGCAAGATGCACTCTTTTTACCGTTATTACATACGTGGTCTTTAGCGATAGAGTGGCAATGGTATCTTTTTTTACCTTTTGCAGTTTATTTTCTACATAAAATCAATGCAAAAGAAAGGGTTAATCATTTTTATCCCGTAGTGTTAGTCACTGCTATTTCATTTATTCTGGTGTTTTATTACCAAAAAGATCAACCGAAAAATTACTACTATTTTAGTACGCGGATCTTTGAATTTATGTTGGGAGCTTGTGTTGCCTACTTCCCAACAAAGATAAAACCTAATCGAAGAATAAACGATGTTATTAGCTTAATTGCGCTAGGTGTTATTGTTTGGGTTGCATTTCAAAACGATATTATTGCTGGTTATCCGAACCTTAATACGTTGTATGTTTGTCTTGGTGCTGCGCTAATTATTTATACCGGACAACATGGAAGTATTATTGAAAAAATACTCTCGTTAAAGCCAATCGTGATTGTTGGGTTATTATCTTACTCACTCTATTTATGGCACTGGCCATTATTTGCTGTTGCACGCTATGTTGGTGTGTTTAATACAGAACTGCAAAAGGGATCACTGTTAGCATTAACCTTATTGCTATCATTTAGCTCTTATTTTCTGATTGAAAAACCGTTTAGAAGAAAGCGTTTAGCCTTTAAATATTCCATCACTCTCTTATTAATTGTTCCTATTTTATTCGCTTTGGGGCTAAATGCTTTGAATGAAAAATATCAAGGTATAGGAGCAAGACTTGGGCAAAATTACGTTAATTTAGAAGCAAAATTGAATCAATTTGATTATCCCAATCGAACTAAATGTATGAATTTCGAAGCCTCTGATCCAGAGAAAATGTGTCATATTGGTGAAGTAGGAAGCCAGAAAAAAGCCTTTTTATTTGGTGATTCTCATGCAAATCATTATTGGGGCTTTATGGATATTTTGGGTAAAGACGCCAAGATAGATGTATATGCACAAGCAACTTCATCGTGTATTACGCTTCCTAATATTTATCTTTATGACTGGTCTAATCATAAAAATACAGTTTATCAACGTTGTTACGATCAAACGGCGAAATATTATCAACTTATCAAGAATAGCCACTTTGATTATGTAATATTTGGACAAGTTTGGAATAACTACGCGTCAAATCATGTCATTAATAAGATAGGTGATGTTAGAACCGTTGAAGAGTCTCGCAAACGCGTTGAGAAAGCGATGCGTGAAGCGCTTGATATGATTATTGCCACAGGGGCTAAGCCTGTTTTTATTAAAACAGTTAATTCTATGCCAAGTGGTTTTATGACTTGTTTTTATGAAAATGCAAAATTAAGAAAGGATTTTGCAGATAATAACTGTAACCCAAAAAACTATAAAGGTGAGGGAAACACATGGATGGATCAGTTATTTGTTAAGTTAAAAAAGGACTATCCAACTTTAATTATCATCGATCCTAAAGATGTGCAGTGTGATAAAAATATCTGTCTAACCGATATAGAAGGTGTGCCAGTTTATCGTGATGTAGGACATATTACAGACTATGCTTCAACAGTCTTTGGCATGATGTATTTAGAACGTTTTGGTAATCCGTTAATCGTGAAAAATTCTTAACAAGACAATTAATCTATCATCAAAATAATAAAAAAGTGCGCAGTTATCTAAGATAAAGCGCACTTTTTACTTTTGAATATATTAATGATCTAAAGAAACAGAATGAACATGTTCAAGCTGTTTTAATGAACAATAAAATTCAGGTAAGGTAATTTTTTGCCGAACTAACAGTTTCAAATTTACTTCAACACGCTCTTTTTTAATATCGCGAATAGTCAGATTTTCAATCACATCTTTATGGCTTTTTAAATACTCAATTAAAAGAGGAACACCGCTTTCATGAGTAAATAACATGCGCACTTTAATCTTACCTAAACGTTGGTTTTTCATCTGAAATAGCACCACTTGCGGGCTAAGTTGAATAGCCATAAAAAAGAGAACAGTCACAATCATGGCATGCCAATAAAAACCTGAGCCACAAGCAATACCAACACCTGCTGATGCCCATACTATGGCTGCGGTCGTCAGACCTGAAATGGCATCATCACGTCGATGCAATATAACGCCAGCGCCAAGAAAGCCGACGCCACTGATAATTTGTGCCGCTAATCTCATGGGATCACTACGAATATTGTCTGAAATATTGGCGTAATATTCCGCAGATTGAATAGAGACAATGGTTAATAAACAACTGGCAACGGCAATAATGACACAGGTTTTAAAACCGACAGGTTTTCCCTTTGATTCACGCTCTAAGCCAATAAGGCCGCCCAAAATAAAGGCGGCCAGTAATTTAGCGATACTTGATAGTGATAAAGGGCCAATGCTGCCAACAAACTGAATTAATGCGTCCATGGTTTGCTCCTAACGTTGGCCTATTATTCTAAGACTAAGGAGTTACTGTGCCTTCTGGTACTTTCTTATCTTCGTTATTTTTCTTTTTACTCACATCATCTTTAAAGAAGAAGATAAAGAATAGGGTTACAACGGCTGCAACGATTGCTGGGTATATCCAGAATGTTGACCACTGTGGTAATGCAGCATCACCTGTTTCTGTTACGGTTGAATTAAAGATTTGACCACAAATAGTGGAAGCAAATAATAAGCCGAAACCATTAGAGACAATAAAGCGTAAGCCTTGTGCTTGGGCACGAATTTCCGGTTTGGCTTTGCGGTCAACATAGATATCACCAGCAGTAAAGAAGAAGTCCCAACATAATCCCTGTAGCATTAATCCAATAACGATAAAATAAAACTCTGTATTTACCGCTGCATAAGAGAAGAATACCGAGCGAATGATCCAGCTAACAGCACCTAAAAGTAATGTAATTTTGAAGCCAAACTTCATTAGGAAGAATGACAATACAAACATAAACAGAACTTCGCAGGCTATACCTATTTGCATGATAGACGCCGCGTTATTAAAACCTAATGCTTTAATAAAAACGGGAATATAAGCGGAGTATGCTGTTTTAGGGATCATTAAAATAAAGATACTAAACATTAAGATAGCGAAATAACGATCTTTAAATAATGAAAGCGCATCTAAACATAAAATATCACGAGTAGAGAATGGTTTACCTTTCGCTTTCGGTGGCGTGTTAGGTAAGGTAAAGCAGTAGAAACCAAGTAAAACACCTACAGCAGAAGCGATATACCAAGTCATCGTACTACCAGAGAAGCCCATTTCACCTAATATAAATCCGATAGCCATAAAACCAAACGTACCGAATACACGAATAATAGGGAAATATTTCACGCCATTAATATGGGAGAAACTAATACTATTTGAAAGCGCAGTTGTTGGATAAAACAATAATCCAATAATGAAAATTAAGAATAAAGTCATGCCACTGTTTTGTGCTTCAATAAATTGAGGAACACAAATAATGACTGCGGCATTAATTAAATGAAGGATGCCCATGACTTTTTGTGAAGCAAAGAAACGGTCAGCCACCATGCCAATAAATAATGGGGAGATAATTGTAGCGACACCTAATAAAGCGTAGGCATTACCAATAATGCTTGCCATACCATAGCTGCTTAATACCAGTCCCATAGTCATATTCCATGCACCTTGCATGAAATATTGCACAAACATCATTATCAGTAAGCGAGAAGTTATTTTCATATCCATCATCGTTCTCCTCTTAATTTGTTTCTAACGTTAATCCGTCGTAGGCAACGCGGATATTATGAGGAGCACAAACAGCTTCTAATTCGTGATGAAGCAATTTGCCACTATGTGAAATATGCGAAACAGCAATTTGTGTATTTTGATGTAAACAACCTTGTTGTTGCAGTTTTTCTTTTGCTGCAAATACGGTTTCTAGGCTCATATGATTATCGGTACGATTTTTACCATTGAGTCCATAAGTACATTCAAAAACAACGACATCAAGTGGTTTGTTCTCTAACCATTCCCACGTTAATTCAGGGAACCAACCAGAATCATGTCCATAGAAAATAACCTTGCCATCTTTCTCAATATGATAAACATAGCAAAGTTCCCATTTTGCATGATTAGCGAGTAATGGTGTAATTTTATAGCCATTTCTTTCGACAGTAACAAAAGGAATTAAGCAGTGAAAAGCAAAACGCTCTTTGCTGTAGCCAGGTAAAACTTCAATGCATCCATTAATCGCGCGATCATTACCAAAAATATGAAGAGGATGGTTAATTTCAAAACCATAACCTTCCATTCGGCTAAACAGATCGCCAACATTGAAATGATCTGGATGAGTGTGAGTGAATAGAAGGCTTTCAAAGTTGGTAGCATCCATTCCATCACGCATTAATTGGTAACTAAATGTAGGTGATACGTCGATTAACATAATGTCATCAACAATGGCAGAAGAGTGAGTTCTGATATCTTTCCCACCAAGTTCTCTTGCTTTCAGGCAGTGTTCACAACGGCAGAAGGGATTGGGTATGCCTTCTGAGGCAGCCGTCCCTAAAAAATGAAGTTTCATAAGAAATCCCCTTATCCTATTGTTTTATTATGATTTTATTAATTATCTGGTGTTGGCTATCTATAAGTTATAGATTAATTTGAACGTTCCAATGATAAAATGATGAAGATTATTTGCCAATAAATGAAGATCAGATCAGTGATCTCATTCAAATTAAATTTCTTATCATATTGATTAATATTGATATATATTTTAATTGATATTGATAATCATTTATTTATGATAAGTAACAAATGCTTGTTTTGTAAACAAATTAAAAGTGGAACGTTCAAATTAATTAGCAGTAGTCGCGATAAATAATTCAGGTATGCTAGTGAAAGCAGAAATTGAGATGGAAAAAGGTCAATGGCAACGATTAAAGATATTGCAAAACTAGCAGGTGTCTCTCATGGAACAGTTTCTAATGTATTGAATAAACGTGGGAATGTGAGTGTTGAGAAAATTGAAGCTGTGTATCAAGCCGCCAAACAAATGGGCTATCAATTAAATACGCAGGCTCAACTGTTAAGAACTAATAAAAGCCATAAAATTGCCATACTTCTCCCTCAATTAGTTTCTGAAAAATATGCCGTTTTTTTTAATTCCTTAAGACAGTCTATTGCTCATTTTCCTGAGGTTACTTACGATCTTTTTTTAACCGATGATCTTGAAACCACCGAATTAGAGGCATTACAGAAAATTGCAGCGGGTGGCTATAAACAAGTGATCACCGTTAGCTGTCTTAAAGATGCAAATATCTATTTTGACACGTTAAAATTACCACCTTCTCAAGTTGCATTTGTTTATCGTGAACCACTAAATACCCAACGATATTTCACACTCGATTTTGCTCAAGCCGCAGAAGCTATTTGCCAACAGATTGCAAAAACCACAGGTAAATTAGTGGGTATTTTTATGGGGAGTAGCAACTACTTAAATAATCAAAACTTTGCCAATGAATTACAAAATCGGCTTTTAGAGAATGCACCCAATAAAAAAAATGTGGTGCTTTGTGCGTCAGATGAAGAGAGTTATAAAATTGCGTTTGATTTCTTTTCTATGGAGCAAATCCCAGATATATTTATTGCTCAAGATATAGAGAAAGCACGTTATTTAACACAAGCCAGTTATTTCGGTAGCCATAATGATTGCCCTCCTATTTTTGCATTGAGCGACAATATTCCACCTGTATTAAAAGGGTTGTATTACTTTCCAATGAATTACGCTCAACTTGGATTAGAAGTCATGGATGCATTATTAATGCAAGAAGAGGATGAAAGTGAAATAACTGAAAAGAATGTGACTTGTGTGCGTAATCAAAGCGATCATCTTTATACATTAACGCCGGCAGTTGTCAGTGAGGATAAAGCGGATATCAGTCTTAATTTACTGATTTTACCTAGCCCTTCAACCAGTGCATTAAAAAAGCTGCTACCCCATTTTTATCGCCAAACAGGCATTAAAGTTAATTTAGCAATACATCCATACGATGAAGTTTATCAAATATTAAGCCAGTTACATTTACATCCATATTATGATTTATTGCGTATTGATATGGCTTGTTTTCCTTGGTTTGCGGAAAGAATATTACAGCCATTAGATAAAATTGGTAACGGATTAACAGACTTATTAAATAATTTTTCACTGCCTACTCAGCAGAAATTTAGTTTAGTGAATAATGTTGCTTATGCCATGCCTTTTGATGCTAGTGCGCAACTCCTATTTTATCGAAAAGACTTGTTTGAAGATCCTATTCTAAAAAGAATGTATTACGAAAAAACAGGTAATGAGTTAACTGTACCGACAACATTTGAAGAATACGATAATGTGACGCAGTTTTTTACTGAACAACATGAAGAAGGGCAATTAAGTCGCCCAATGGGAGCTTCAACAACATTGGGTAGTGCAGGATTGATCGCAACAGAGTATCTATTACGTTATTACGCAAAAGGCGGGTGTTTAATAGGAAGCCATAATATTCCTAGATTAGAAATGCCTTTAGCAGGTGAAATATTAGAAGAATATTTAAAACAGTTGTCGATCACTGAGAATATTCATAATAAGTGGTGGAGTGAGTCGGTTAGACAATTTGAGCAAGGGCATCTTGCTATGCTTATCGCTTATATGAATTTATTTAACGATGTTGCTCATAGCAATATTTTACCTAAAACAGGTTTTGCACCTGTACCAGGAAGTATTCCGCAATTAGGCGGTGGCGTATTAGGGGTTTCACGTTATAGCCAAAAATCACGATATGCAGAGCAATTTTATCGTTGGCTTTATTCCCCAGTGGTTATGGATCACCTTATTTTATTGGGTGGAAACAGTAATCATCAAAATTTCAGCCATAACCAAGAAATTAGCCATCGTTACCCATGGATGACATTAGCTTATCAAGAAATTAATAAGGGAATACGAGAATCATCAGTACCTAATGGCAAATTATTTAATTTACGCCAAGCCGAAATTATTATCGGGCAAGGTATTACGAATGTCGTTAATAATATTATGACGATAGACGAGACTATCGAATATATAAATCAGCGTTTGTTAATAGATACTCAAGGTGAGCGGTAGGGTTTACTGATTGTTATAAAAATGGCAGGGGATGATGAAATCCCCTGTATGTACACGACTACTCGCCCGCTAATGCCCTTGGAAATAATAAGTTGTTTTCTAAGCTAATATGATTCATTAAATCATCGATAAGCTCATTAATACCATTATAAAGCACTCGCCATGTGGTGCAGGCCTCAGGTGGTGGTGTGACGTTTTTGGTAATAAACTTAATCACTTCAACAATTTCACCTGCATCATCATGTTCGTGTTCCATAACACTAATGGGTGCCCCTGCTTGGCTTCCTAATCCATTTTTTATCATAGGAAAGAGAATGCGTTCCTCTTTCATCATATGGCTTGTCAGCTCATCTAATAATAGCGTTAATTGACGAGATAGCCCTTTAGGAACAGTCGGTTTTGCTTCATGAACCCGCTCTACTTTTTCTGCTTGTAGAATAAGCTCCGGTAATTGTGCTCTATGTTTGTCATGATAACGAACAATAATAAAATCAATAATTTCACTCAATGGAGCTTGTCGCCAATCTTTTTCTAATGGCTGTTCTGAAAGGGCAATTAATTTACTTTCAATTTCATCAATATTGAGTCCTGCTTTCTCTGCAGATTTGCTTAATGTTCTTTTTCCACCGCAACAAAAGTCGAGGTTATATTGACGGAATATGGCACTGGCGCCAGAAATAGAGAGAGCCAGTTGGCCTAGTGGTTGATCACGTAAATTCATAGTTTCACCTGTTTATACTCGTCATACTTCAAGTTGTAGCGTTGTTGACGGCGTTCATTCGCACTAGTCACATACTTATGTATGCTCCTAGCGACTCGCTCACTTGTCGCCTAGCTACACCTCGAATTATTTAGAGTATCTGTTTGCGT
>NZ_QPMG01000014.1:0-71686 GCF_003336825.1 Proteus sp. CA142267
TATTTTCGATAAAAACTTGCAAATGCAAGGTTTGCTGTTGATAGCAATGAGGTATGTTTACTTTCCTAAGTTTACCACACACTAATGAATATGTACGTTTTAAAATATAAAGGGATCATCTTTAAATTTAAGCAACAAAAAAACCCCGCCAAAGCGAGGTTCTATATATTCAACTATTTAACGCTTAACTCATTTGAGCAGCCATTACAGTCTTACAAAAAATACATTTTGCGCCGTGTGGATTGTTCACTGTGACATCAAATTGTGATGTTCTATATTGTGAACTGCTACAACAAGGGCATTTAAAATAGAGGCGAATAGTAATAGCGCCTTTAGAGAGCCACCACGTTGCCTGCTGCTGGGCCTTTCATACCATTTTCCATGGTGAATGAAACTTGTTGGCCTTCCGCTAATGTTTTGAAGTTATCACTTTGGATTGCAGAGAAATGTACGAAGACATCTTTGCTGCCATCAGCTGGAGTAATAAAACCAAAACCTTTACCTTCATCGAACCATTTTACTGTACCAGTCATTGTATTAGACATAGAATTTCCTTTAATTTATTTAATTTGCCATAAGGCATATGCGGTTTGTTTTGTATTTTTACTTATGGGTATTAATTAGAAGGAATTCACAATGAAGAGGTATCGAGGATAACGCTAAACGGGAACAACTTTAAACTTACTAACATAAATAGGTCTGTACTTCCAAACCAGTGACGCTATTAAGCCATAGAAAAATTCAGATAGCAAACTTTATTTTTTAGCGATGAAACCACTTGTGTACTATCAAAAATAAAACCCTACTAAATTTTAATTAATAAGACGCCTACTCAAAGCTCTTGAGTGAATGTGATGTGGGTATTGATTCTCTAGTCGGCATAGACGAAAAAGATACCAAAGCAACCTAATTTAAGATCGATACATTAATGGGAATCATTATTATTACCATAATATCAATTCCGGCAGTAATTGGTTATTTATACAATTATCTGCCTGGTCAGTTTGAACAAATTATTAATTAGCTTGAAACCGTTTTTGGAGTTTATCAAATTCATCTGATGGCAAATTTTCAATTCTCTCAGAACATGCATTTGCAAAACGAGTTAGCTGAGATTTATTCGTATGATCAAATGAATTTTTTACATTTCCACCCCGAGAAGCATATTTTACTTTTTCATTATCAATTACTAGTACAACACGCTCTTGATTATTTGGAGTCTTGTAAACTCCACCAACAACAATATCCTTTTCACTGATAGCCATATTAATCAATCCTCTTTTAATTCATGAAATTTTACTTCCAAGATAAACTCCATATTTTACAAATAGAGCCATATACACTATTGAAAACCTTTATTCATAGCGAATAGCAAGGCTCATAAAGTATACTATATAAGAGCGTAATGAATAGAAATCAATTCCTTCTCATCAGCAATAATATCTTGAATTGTGTAAGCCAATCTTCAATAAACACCTTCCGTCTCCTCAAGCTTTATAATCTATGGACTTTATAAAACAATTATAGCTACACATAAAAAATATGAGTAGCCATATCTACACACGATAACAATTACTTAATTAATTGTAATTTTGGTGTGAATTTATTTTTAGATCTCTGTATTTCTTCATTACCACTAATTGCTTCCATAAAGAAATTATTATTAAAAGTCAATGCGCTCAGCTCATCAATTGGTAATCTTAATTGTTTTAATATTTCACCTCGTTTAACCCCTTGAGAACGTAATGTAGAAAATACCTTATCTAATATTAAGGATTTTTCACGTCCGGGCATTCCTTCAGGTTCACTAGTTCGATAACCACGCCGAGCTAACTCAATAGATAATTGTCTATAATGCCATTCACTAGATAACCCAACATCAAATGTACGCCGTACCAACGCGGCTAAAGAAACTTTCCAATTCTTTTTCATGGAAATTAATAATTCTAATGGAGGCATTCTTGGAATTGTCGCTAAAATACTACGTTCAGGCATTAGAAATGCTGATGCAAAACGATCTGCATCTAATTCAGCTTGTCGCCCATTATTACTAGAATGTTTATGAAGAACTAAATGACCTAATTCATGCGCCGCATCAAAACGACTACGTTCCGGTGTTTTCATTGTATTTAAAAGTACAAAAGGTTTTTCATCCATCCAGAATGAAAAAGCATCAACTTCAAGACAATTTTCAGCTAAAGAAAAAACTTTTATACCATTGGCTTCAAGCAAATGAATTACATTAGATATTGATAACTCACCTATACCCCAACTTTCTCTAACTGCTCTAGCAGCATGTTCTGGTTCTAAGTAGCTATCAAAACTACAATTAGGCACATTTACCTTAGGTAAGGTAAACTTATTATCAATCCACATGGACAACTCTTGCGCCAACTTTCCAGCACTAAGCGCCGAATCTCTTTTTTGAGCACTCAGTTTTGTCATTGCGCGAAAACTCACAGCTTCTGTTGATAAAGAAGGGATATCTCTATCAAGAAAAAACTCTATGGGATAACCAAGAACAGCTGATATCCTCTCCATGCTATCACTTGCAATAGGCTCAAAAATACCTGCTTTTTCATAATTAGAAATTGTCTTACTAGTTAATCCTGCCTCCTCAGCTAACGCCCTTTGTGTCAAGCCTCTCCGCTCTCTGGCTATACGCAAACACTCTGAATTAAACATGGTACATACTTAACCTACTTTGGAAATATCAAGTTCAATATCCTGGGTAAACTGTGGTGTATCTCTACCTTGGATAATCGGTTCTGGTTGGTGAATATCTAATATCAAACGTGTAGAAAAACTATTTACTATATTCTTATCATTATAAGAAATTGGTCTCGAAAGTTCGGCTCGAATACCAACACGCCCATATTCGTCAGTCTTATCGAAATCATACAACAAAAACCATAAATCTAATCCAATTTTATTAGGTAAAGGTGGGGTAATGTCTTCATTCGAAAGGCCAAAATCTATTTTTAGTTGATTATCGTTCAGTTCTAATATGCCTTGACCAGGATTATTATTGCGAATAAGCCCCATTAAATCACAGGTAAAATCCCCTTT
Organism: Proteus sp. CA142267; assembly: GCF_003336825.1. Classification (NCBI taxonomy): domain Bacteria; kingdom Pseudomonadati; phylum Pseudomonadota; class Gammaproteobacteria; order Enterobacterales; family Morganellaceae; genus Proteus; species Proteus sp. CA142267. The sequence goes on from NZ_QPMG01000014.1 coordinate 3,070, forward strand.
TTTCATACGGGATTCTGGATATCCATTAATAAGCCCCGTTTGATTACAGCCACGACAAATATAAATTGCGTGATTTTTATCAACCGTCAATTCAACATTTCTTAGAGATAATCCTTTATATCCCCTAGATGCAAGAATATCCCTAGCTCCACTCACTGCTTCTCCATAAAAATACTGCCCTCTAGAAATTAAAGGGTGATTTCGCGTTGTTGAATAACGCCCGGATAGACCCCGTTCAAAAATGCGGGTAAGATCGTGAAGACTAAGATTCATAGATTGTAAGTAAGATTCCACCACATCAGAATCTGACAACACTGTAGGTTTTGTAAGATTAAATGCTTGCATCAAATTAGCCTCGCTATAATTTTCTATTTTTTATACCTCATTTGAGGTTAAAAAACAAGAAAATAACTGGATAAATTCACAGAAAAGCATTTGTCTTGTAAAATAGAATTGAAATTTAGGAAGTCTTAATACAACCCCGTTATACTCACGAGGTTTTTAATTGATAAGCGATGTAACATCAAAACCATTATGAACACAATATATTGTGCTTTGTAATTACGCAAGACCATAAATGTGGTGCTTTCTAATTATTTTATCCATGTCTAATTTTACGTTATCAACCGATAGACATCCCTCAATAAAGCCTTCCGCTGTCTGCAATCGCTTAGCCACTTCGTTATGAGAAATACCGAGTTTTGAAGCCATTGAACGCAAAGGATAATTCTTCACGTAGTACATAATAACCAACTGAAACAAGTAACTATTATTTACCTTTAAATGTAATACCGCTTTATTGATTTTTAAGCCATCATCATCAGAACATTGCTCTCGGCTTCGTCTTGAGCTTGGAATTAATCCTTTAAAACCTGCGGCAATTGATGAGTAATCGATACTATTTCCCTCATTAGCTGACCACGCACCCCAACGCGATAAAACTTCCTGCATATCTCTCATACTAATACTCCCCGTGCCGTATACACGTTAAACCAATGCTCCCATTCCTAATGAACGGTTTAAAAAAGAAAATAACAATTCGATTTGATTGCCATAAGTGGCTTCCCACAACTTGGGATCACGATGCAATTCATCATGATGTTGACGACATAATGGGATAGTGAATAAGTCATGAGCTTTCGTTCCCATGCCTCCCATACCATGGCCGATGATATGATGTGGGTCATCAGCTTGTTGTCCGCAAACACAACAAGGCTGTGTTTTTACCCATTGAAGCCATTGGGTATTCTCCCAACGCCGCATTTTAGGTTTAAGAAGAAATGAGGCTGGAGGTTCAGGATCGACAGCTACATTAATAACGGGTTTTATAGCATCTAAACACGCATTCATTGCTGATAGTGCTGTCACTTCATTGGGAACAATATCAGCTTCAGGAAAACCGCCATGCACCCTGCGCTCTTTAGTTTTATCAGGCCAATTTAGAATACGGCGCAATATGGCATCAGGTAATTTATCAACCAGTTTATGCATCACGGCAAAAGCAAAAAAATCAGGTATCGTCAGCGAATGGCTATCATCTAATCTCAAACGACTGCGAATAGTGTCTATCATCCAAGCAATACGATTTTTATATGCTAATTCAGCAACCCACTCCGCCGATAAATTACGAATATGATTATCATGATACCAACAGGTTCGTATCACACCGTCTTTATGCCATGTGGTTGTTAATTCATGATGATGATAACTGTCATGCTCATCGTTAATCTGGCAGGAATGGATATTCCTGCCTATCCACATATTCATCGATGCCAACCCGCCCATAGCTTGGATCACTTTTTCATTATTCAAAAAGCCAATAATGTCCTTGTTATTCAATAATGGTTGTTCGTTCCCTGTTAATGCACCAGAAGGCCATTTATTTAAACTCTTTGGTACATCACTAATAATCACACGAGAATGTTGTTTAAGTTGCTCAAGCAACTCCGCTTCAGGCTTCAATAAAACAACGCCAAGATCGGGCTGAATATAGGGTGTTAATAGTAATTTCATGCACTCACCTGCTTATTCAGCATCACCATACGGATCAATTCATCCGTTTTACTTTCAAAAAAATGGGGTTGGGTTTCACGAGGATTATTAGGGCTGGTCATGTTCTTCCCAAACTGACAACCTCGAGCAGTCACAGACCAGAACTCTTTCACTTTGTTTGCGGTTTTCGTACTTGGACGAGATAAACGTTTAACAATGCCAAGATCGGCTAATCGTTTATAAGCTTGTTGCGCTGAAATAGGTAATTGGTGTTTTCTAATCAGTGTTGATAAAGCTACTGTTGGACGACTTGAACCATCCATTGATCCGCTTGGCGCATCAATCGCATACACAGGGGCTAATTCGGGTAAGCCTGCCATGGCTTGTAATTTTTGATACGCCCCTAATTTCGAAGAGTTTGAGAAATTCAGGCTCTTTGCCATCGATTCAAGCAGTATGACTCCAGCTTGAACTTTATCGGCTAACTTTTCGCCGTGTTGCTGTGTTATCAATGCATCAAAAGTACGGATCACTTTTAAATGAAATGATGGGCTTATCCACATTGCATAGGCATACACTAATTCTTTGCAAACATATGTTCCTTGGTTAAGCCCACCAACAATGGTCACAATGGGAACCGCTCCTGTGATCTCAGGAGCGGTTGAAATTTCATCAACCAATTCTTTGGTTTGAGTCAAGGCATTCCAATTCGAAGGTTGATGCCGTTTTTCACCACCTGAGACTCGATGAAGATCATTTAAACAATAGCGCCCCGCGATATCTCGACGAATTTGAACACCATCAATAACAATTAATCCATTCATGTTATTTTTCTCCACTCTCGTTTATAGCAAAACTTCCTGAGCAACTTGTTCCGCGACTTGTTGCCAAATACCTCGCCACGCAGCTAAACCTGCAACCTCATTCATTCGACCTAGACCATTTTTCTTTGCCTGAATAGCGGCTAATTCTTGGATTTTATTTTTAGGTTTCCAACCCGTACCCCAGATGAGCCGGAATGTTTCATCACGCTCTACGGAGTCGATGGTGATTTTTTTCTTACCCGCCAAACGTAAGGTTAAATCATCCCATTGAGCCCTGAGTGTACGAGGACACTGAACATTCTTTTTCCAAAAATCATCTTGTGTAATTCGTTTATAGAACTGGCAAATTTCTTTGTGAGTATGCCCATCAATCGTTGTCATTAAGCGAATATCATTAGCCCAATCAGTGAAATTGGGCTCTTTAGGCGTTTTTAATCCCATCTCTTGAAACACTTCGCATTTACGACTGAATAGCCATTTAGCGCACTTCAAATCGTCAGCGGAGCCCCATTTTTGAAAATTGGCGCTGTAAATCACAGCTTCAGGATAACGAGTTAAAAAATCATTTTTGGGCTGGTCGCTGGATTCGCCAGAATTCTGCGACGAAGAATGATTTATTAATGGATCATATTTTGAAGTTACTGATGGATCGCCCTCAGGAGCTGGCGGGTCAAAATCCCTATTTTTGCTCGATTCTGAGGGTACAGAATTTGATGCAACAAATTTTGATGGGTCAGATCCTGATGTGTCAGGTTTTGACACGTCAGATTTTGTTGGTTGAGAAAGCGCTTTCTTGGCTGATTGGTATAGTTTTTCTACATTCAGCTGATAAATATTGCTTGCGTTGCGATTGCCTTTTCTACGCTTTTCGCTGGTTAACCACCCTTCTTTTTCCAACTGTTTTATTGCCGTGCGCACCGTGCTTTCACCCGCACCAATTTGACGTGCAATCGTCACAACAGAAGGCCAACAAATACCTTCATCATTAGAAAAATCAGCTAATCTTGCCATGATAGCGACTGATGTGAGTTTTAAACCTGCATGGGCGCAACCATCCCAAACATAACTAGATAATTTAACACTCATAAGAGGCCTCACTTAACTCGGGTATATCTCTCTTTAAATCTTTGAACCGGCTCGCATTGTTCGTATTCACAACCATCAATCATAAAAATAACGCGCTGTTTTTGTCGATCATAACGAATGACATGAACAAGGAGCCCTCGAGGGTTTCTGTAATAGCGATCAAGACAATTGGGATCTTCATTTCGCATTGCATTTTCCTCCACTCAAGAAATAGAAATCAGCCCATGACTTTTTCAGTGTCCTCTTATCTACCAAATCGATATTTTTTCGGTAGTTGTGTGATCGATTGTCACTCGGTATGCTTTCTACATAGCGAAATGTTCCCTCTTTAGTTAAGGGTAAACAGCGAAATTGCTTTTTAGGTATTAGATGCGCTAATCTACTCATGCTTATTTCTCTTCACATAATTGAAATTGGCAATCGAAGCCAGAGGCCGTATACCTTTGGCTTCACCCTTTCTTAGTCGCTTCCTGTTTTTCACCGTATAACACTTTCAGTGAATCCAAGAACCCAATTGCATATGCAAAAACTTTCCCTGCTTTTCGATAAATACGCCCTATTTCTTCATCCGTTAAAACACCATCAACAAGGCTTTCTTGAATTAAAACGGCGAGTGATCCTTGCATAGCAGCCAATGTCATTCGCATATCAAATAGCTCTACTTGATCTATCTTTTCCGCTTCTATTTTTGGTAATGCACTCATGCCATGACGATCTAGGTGATATTCCACCAGCAACTTAGTGCCTGAAATGTCTTCCATGGCTTCTTGTTCATCAATATCAAAGAAACGACAGCCATTTTTTTCGTATAACTTGTTATTAAACGTCTCGAGTGACATACCTAAAGCCCCTGCCATAGCAGAACGTCCACCCGGCAGTGCTTTGCACATTTCTTTAATAACTTCTTTAATTGAATGTTTGCTCATATCTACCTGCTCTATCTTTTATTGGTAGTTAATTGCCTTATGCTATTTTGATATTTTTTCTATAAAGTTCAGGGTTATATTTAAGTTTTCCCTCAGTTAGTAAGTCAGCTTCAATTGCTCGATTTTTAGGTATTAATTGACCTGGTCTTTTCTTCCATTGATAAAAGGCTTCTGGCGTAATTTTAAAAAAACTAGCGACTTTGCTAGCATCACCAAAGTAAACTTCAACTTCATTAGTTGTCATAAGCACCTCCAATATAAGTTTTATTAGATATTAAAATATAAGTTTTCTTTTATCAATAAAAACTAAGATAACTTAGTTAAAAACTAACCTCGGAATGAAAATGGATACTGTTGGAAGCAGAATAAAAAAGCTTCGTAAGACAACCAAGACGACACAAAATGAACTAGGGAAATACTGTGGCGTATCGGGTGTTGCGGTTGGCTATTGGGAAAAAGATCTTAATTTGCCAAATGGTGATGCCCTAATAAAGCTTGCCCAGTTTTTTAATACAACTGAGTCTTACATCCTTTACGGCATATCATCGAAGGAAAATATTTCTGTGATTACAACAATGAGAAAACTTCCCGTTTTGTCATATGTACAAGCTGGTAAATTCACTGAATACCTAGCAACAGAGATTTATGATGAAACGTTGGAATATCTAGAAACTTCTTTAAAGGTATCACCTTCAAGCTTCGCCCTTACAGTAAGAGGTGATTCGATGACTAATCCTTCGGGTATGCCTTCTATTCCAGAAGGTGCGAAAGTTATTGTTGATCCCGCAGCAGAGGCAATTAGTGGCAAAATTGTAGTCGCTCGCCTTACAGGAAGTGACGAGGTAACAATTAAAAAATTAATTATTGATGGCCCTAATAAATACCTATCTCCACTCAATCCCCGCTATCCAAACATCCCGATCAATGGCAATTGTGAAATTGTTGGTGTTGTAAAGGGTGTTCAGTACGAATTGTAATCTCACCATCACACAAATCTAAATTTACTTAGATTTGTGTTGACATAAAATATAAGTTTTATTAGATTTAATTCTAACAAAACTTAGTATTAGATGAAGAGTCTTTCCCACTTCATAGAAAACAGCAGAAACCGCCACAACTTGAGGTAAGCAATAATCAAGTTCAATAATTGAAACATAAAAAATAAGTCTTTATTTGAATTTACCATTAACCAACATCAGGGAAACTTAATCTCGATTAATTCGAGAGGGATTTTTATTACTTAAATTATGTGGAGAGAATAATGTCTTATATTGCAACTGCAACGAATAAGCACTTCTATTACCTCGATGTACGGATCGAGGATATAGATATTCAAGACATTGCGACGGGTTTAGCTAATGAATGTCGCTTTAATGGGCAGATTGATAATTTCTATTCTGTTGCTCAACACTCGGTATATGTCAGCTATTTAGTTGCACCTGAATATGCTTTAGAAGCCTTACTTCATGATGCCAGTGAAGCCTATGTAAAAGATCTGCCATCACCGCTTAAAAAGCTATTACCTGAATATAAGGAGATAGAAAAAAGAATTGATGCTGTTATTCGTCAAAAATATAACTTGCCATCCGTTATGTCGGACGCTGTGCATTTAGCCGACTTAATGATGTTAGCAACCGAAAAACGAGATTTAGAAATTGATGTGGGTAGTAATTGGCTAATGCTTGAAGGTATTCCTACGAGTGATTTTATTGTTAATCCATTAACCCCACTACAAGCCAAAGTTTTATTTTTACGTAGATTTAATGAATTAAGTAAAAGGAGCTAAATAAACAGTTCTAAAAAGTTTAAATAAATACCACCAGCATAATTAACGTCTATTTAAACTGTATACGGCAGTATGGAGAGAAAATATGTCAAGAATGGTGACTCTTGAAGCGTGGGCAAGGTTGGAATTTGGAGATGCCTCTCCTTGCATAACGGTATTACAAAAATACGCAAAGAATAACCTTATTGCACCACCTGCAATGAAAGTTGGCCGCAAGTGGATGGTTGATAGAGAGGCTCGTTATGTGGGTTATCTATCTCTCCCTCAAATTCCTACTAAATCAACGGAACGACTTAAGAGGATAATTACAGATGGCTGCCCGACCACGAACCCATAAAATTATCATCCCTAATCTATATCGAAAGCTAGATAAACGTAACGGCAAAATTTATTGGCAATATAAACATCCCATCACTGGTAAATTTCATAGCTTGGGCACCGACGAGCAAGAAGCGAGAGAAACTGCCATTCAGGCCAATACAATTATTGCTGAACAACATACTCGACAGTTATTAAGTATTAATGAACGGTTATCAAAAATTAAGACAAACAAGTCTGAAATATCTGTCGATATATGGATAGATAAATATTTAGATATTCAAAAAGAAAGATTAGATATCGGTGAATTAAAAATTAATTCTTATCGACAAAAAATGAAACCTATTAATTTATTCCGTCAGTATTGTGGTACGAAAATATTAAAAGAGATAACTGCTTTAGATATTGCTGAAATAATAGATTCCGTCAAAGTATTAGGGCATTCAAGAATGGCTCAGGTCGTTCGCATGGTGCTTATTGATGTATTTAAAGAAGCTCAACATGCTGGCTATGTTCCGCCTGGTTACAATCCTGCGAAAGCAACTAAACAACCACGGAACCGAGTGAAAAGAGAACGCATGACATTGGACGAATGGCGCACTATTTACCAGCAAGCTAAGAACCACCCTCCTTACTTGCAATGTGGCATGTTGCTGGCCTTAACCACAGGTCAGCGGATCGGTGATATCTGTAAAATGAAATTCTCTGATATCTGGGATGACATGTTACATGTACAGCAAGAGAAAACAGGCAGTAAGTTGGCCATCCCTCTCTCGCTTAAATGTGAGGCTATCAATCTCTCTTTAAGGGATGTCGTTGCTCAATGTCGTGATGCTGTTGTAAGTAAATATCTCGTGCATTATCGGCATACCACCGCACAAGCAAAACGAGGCGAACAAGTCACACCAAATACATTAACCACAACGTTTAAAAAAGCGCGAGATAAATGTGGGTTAACTTGGGAAAAAGGTACGGCACCTACTTTCCATGAACAACGTTCTTTATCTGAGCGACTTTATCGTGAGCAAGGAATTAATACACAAAAATTATTGGGGCATAAAACACAAAATATGACCGATAAGTACCACGACGATAGAGGCAAAGAATGGCAAATTATTGCTGTTTAATTGAACAGTTTTGGGGAAGAGTTTTGGGGATATTTTGGGGAAGAATTTTATAGTACAAAAAATAAACGGGAACTAATAAGCTCCCGTTAACTATTTATCAAGTCAACAATTACATATGTTTGATAATCGCGTCACCAAACTCGCTACATTTCAGCAGTTTAGCGCCTTCTAACTGACGTTCGAAATCATAAGTGACAGTCTTAGCGGCAATCGCGCCTTCCATACCTTTAATGATTAAGTCAGCAGCTTCTGTCCAACCCATGTGGCGTAACATCATTTCTGCGGAAAGAATGATAGAGCCTGGGTTAACTTTATCTTGGCCTGCATATTTTGGTGCTGTACCGTGTGTTGCTTCAAATAAAGCACATTCATCACCAATATTTGCGCCCGGAGCAATACCGATACCGCCTACTTGAGCCGCTAATGCATCGGAAATATAGTCACCATTAAGGTTCATACATGCGATTACATCATACTCTGCTGGGCGTAACAGGATTTGTTGTAAGAATGCATCGGCAATAACATCTTTAACGATGATCTCTTTACCTGATTTTGGATTCTTGATTTTAACCCAAGGACCGCCATCTAATAATTCACCACCGAATTCTTCGCGTGCTAACTCATAACCCCAGTCTTTAAAGGCACCTTCGGTAAATTTCATAATATTACCTTTGTGTACCAATGTAACTGAATCACGATCGTTATCGATAGCGTATTCAATTGCAGCACGAACTAAGCGCTTAGTTCCTTCTTCTGAGCAAGGTTTGATACCAATACCGCAATCTTGTGGGAAGCGAATTTTGGTTACACCCATTTCATTTTGTAGAAATTTAATAACTTTATCCGCTTCTGCTGAGCCCGCTTTCCACTCAATACCTGCATAGATATCTTCTGAGTTCTCACGGAAGATAACCATATCAGTTAGTTCAGGTTGTTTAACTGGGCTAGGAGTGCCTTTGTAATAACGTACTGGACGTAGGCAAATATAGAGGTCTAGTTGTTGACGTAATGCAACGTTTAACGAACGGATACCACCGCCAACTGGGGTAGTAAGAGGACCTTTAATAGAAACACGATATTCACGGATAAGATCTAAGGTTTCTTCTGGTAGCCAAACATCTTTACCATAAACCTGCGTTGATTTTTCACCGGTGTAAACTTCCATCCACTCAATCTTACGCTCTTTGCCGTAAGCTTTCTCAACTGCTGCATCAACAACTTTTAACATTGCTGGCGTGACATCGATACCGATACCATCCCCTTCAATATAAGGGATAATCGGATTATTTGGAACAACAAGCTTACCTTTAGCATCTAGTGTAATTTTAGCGCCATTAGCCGGAACAACTACTTTGCTTTCCATTTACCTCTCCTTTCATGTAAGCGCACGCTTTGTTAATTTTTTGTAAGAGACCTGTCAATACTACTTGATTATTCAGCTAACGCCAATCGCTTCTCTTTTAAGGTATAATCAATCTCCCATTTTTTACAAAAATTAACTATGGCAAATCAACTTAAAAATAGCGCTAAATCGAGAAAACACTACACTCCATCAGCACAAAGAAAACCAGTGCGCCCAAGAGGTGAGCGTAAAGTCGTTATCTTCAACAAGCCCTTCGATGTTCTTGTGCAATTTACGGATGAAAATGGCAGAAAAACACTAAAAGATTTTATTCCTATTCGTGATATTTATGCAGCAGGACGTTTAGATAGAGATAGTGAAGGACTTTTAGTCTTAACAAATGATGGGAAGCTACAAGCAAAATTAACACAACCGGGTAAAAAAACAGGAAAAACCTACTATGCTCAGGTTGAAGGCACTCCAAGTGTGGCCTCATTACAACAATTTAGAGATGGGTTAGAGCTTAAAGACGGCAAAACATTACCTGCGCAAGTCGAAATAGTTGAACAGCCCGAATGGCTATGGAAGAGAAATCCTCCAATTAGAGAACGTCAAACTATCCCGACAACTTGGTTAAAAATAACGTTATTTGAAGGCAAAAACCGTCAAGTGAGACGAATGACCGCTCATATTGGTTATCCAACATTACGTTTGATCCGCTTTAGTATGGGAAATATTACATTGGATAACTTATTACCCGGTGAATGGAAGGAGATTGATTTTGTTTAAACCTCATGTGACTGTCGCGTGTATCGTTCATGCACAGAATAAATTTCTCGTTGTTGAAGAAACGGTCAATGGAAAAGCGACATGGAATCAACCTGCTGGGCATCTTGAAGCCAATGAAACACTTATTCAGGCTGTTCAGCGTGAATTATGGGAAGAAACAGGGTTAACACTTCCGGTTCAACATTTTCTTAAATTACATCAATGGATTGCGCCGGATAAAACCCCTTTTTTACGTTTTCTTTTTCTTATTGAGGCGCAAGAACAATTTGAAACACAACCTCAAGATAGCGATATTAATTGTTGTCTCTGGGTTAGTGCTGATGAAATTATTCATAGCCAGCAACTACGTTCACCGCTGGTGAGGGAAAGCCTGTTATGTTATCAACAAGGTGAACGCTATCCCCTCTCTATCTTGAGTAGCTTTGGAATCCCCTTTAACTAAATAATAGAAAAGGAAAAAACAAAGCATCAAAAACAGAGTAAGACTTGATGCACCTATGTCAGTGATATGGTAAAGTATGGCGCTTATTTTTCCGCAGTGAGATCCAGTCATGTCAGATAACAGCCAAAAAAAAGTCATCGTAGGAATGTCCGGTGGCGTAGATTCATCCGTCTCAGCCTATCTTCTTAAGGAACAGGGATATCAGGTCGTTGGTCTGTTTATGAAGAACTGGGAAGAAGACGACGATACAGAATATTGCTCAGCCTCTACCGATCTTGCCGATGCGCAAGCCGTGTGTGATAAACTTGGCATTGAGCTCTATACCATCAATTTTGCCGCTGAATATTGGGATAATGTTTTTGAACATTTTTTATCTGAATATAAAGCTGGTCGCACCCCAAACCCAGATATTCTGTGCAATAAAGAAATAAAATTTAAAGCATTTTTAGAATATGCCGCTGAAGATTTGGGTGCTGATTACATTGCAACAGGTCACTACGTTCGTCGTCGCGATATTGATGGTAAAAGTCAATTACTTCGCGGTGTTGATAATAACAAAGACCAAAGCTATTTCTTATACACATTAAGTCATGAGCAAATTGCACAAAGCCTTTTCCCTGTTGGTGAAATGGAAAAACCTGAAGTCAGAAAAATTGCTGAAAAGCTTGATTTAGCAACAGCAAAGAAAAAAGATTCAACAGGTATTTGTTTTATCGGCGAGCGTAAATTTACCGATTTCTTATCGCGCTATTTGCCTGCAAAACCCGGTGCTATCGTGACTGTTGATGGTGAAACTATTGGTGAACACCAAGGTTTGATGTATCACACATTAGGTCAGCGTAAAGGTTTAGGTATTGGTGGCACTAAAGATGGTGGAGAAGATCCTTGGTATGTAGTTGATAAAGATGTTGAGAATAATATTCTTGTTGTCGCTCAAGGTCATGAACATCCAAGATTAATGTCTGTTGGTCTAATTGCTCAGCAGTTACATTGGGTATCAAGAGAACCTATAACTGAAGCTTTCCGCTGTACTGTTAAAACACGATATCGCCAACCTGATATTGAGTGTACAGTAACACCATTAGGTGAAGATAAAATTGAAGTCCGCTTTGATTATCCTGTAGCTGCTGTAACTCCAGGACAATCAGCCGTCTTTTATCAAGACGAAGTCTGTTTAGGTGGCGGGATCATTGAAACACGTATTCAGGAGTAGATGTGGCTAAAGATTTTCGTGATATAACACTTGCATTGGCAGGCATCTGCCAAGCAAGTCGTCTCGTTCAGCAAATTGCTTACCAAGGTAATGCGAACGAGAACGATGTTGAAGTAATGGTTAACAGTGTTTTTAATCTCAACCCAACTTCAACACTAGATGTTTATGGCAATCAAATCAGCCACTTAAAATTAGGTTTTCAAACACTGAAAGCTATTCATCAGGCGGTAAGAAGAGAAAAGCTAACGCTTGAATTGATGACTTATCAGCAAGGGTTAATCAATCTAGAGCGTCTTATCAATAGAAATGATGATTACAGCTCTCATTTATCGCAAAAAATTTCTCAATTAGAGCGCCAAAAAAGTTATTTTGAACCTATGTCTGAAGGTGTATTTAATGCACTTGCGGGCGTTTATGTTGATGCTGTTAGCCCTGTTGGCCCTCGCATTCAGGTTCATGGCTCTATTGATCTTTTAAAGAATCCTATTATTCAAGCTAAAGTTAGAGCGTTGTTATTAACTGGCATTCGTAGTGCTGTGCTCTGGCGTCAAGTCGGTGGTCGTCGTTTTGATTTTTTACTGCATCAAAAGACTATTCTGCGACAAGCTGATGATTTTCTCGCTCAATGTTAATACTTTAAATTCAACCTGGGAGTTGCCAACAATGGAATTATCTTCGCTGACAGCGATTTCACCGATTGACGGTCGTTACGGTAGTAAAACTTCGTCGTTACGTTCTATTTTTAGTGAATTCGGTCTTCTGAAATTCCGTGTACAGGTAGAAGTTCGCTGGCTACAAAAGCTGGCATCTTGCGCCGACATAAAAGAAGTTCCAGCCTTTGAAAAAAACGCAAACGATTACCTTGATGCAATTGTTGCTAACTTCAATGAAGAAGATGCAACGCGTATTAAAACTATCGAACGTACCACTAACCATGATGTAAAAGCCGTAGAATATTTCTTAAAAGAAAAAGTGGCGACCATCCCTGCTTTACATCAGGTTTCTGAATTTATTCACTTTGCTTGTACTTCTGAAGATATTAATAATCTGTCTCATGCCATTATGTTGGAAACAGCACGCCAAGAGATCTTATTACCTGCATGGCGCGAAATTATTGATACCATTAGTAAAATGGCTCAGGAATACCGTGATTTACCATTACTTTCTCGTACTCATGGTCAACCTGCAACGCCGTCTACAATTGGTAAAGAGTTTGCTAACGTTGCCTACCGTATGGAACGCCAATATCGTCAACTAACACAAGTTGAGATCTTAGGTAAAATCAACGGTGCAGTGGGTAACTACAATGCTCACTTAGCTGCGTATCCTGAAGTAAATTGGCATCAATTTAGTGAAGAATTTGTCACTTCACTTGGTATTACATGGAACCCGTACACAACTCAAATTGAACCGCACGATTATATTGCTGAGCTTTTTGATTGTATTAGCCGCTTCAATACTATCTTGATCGATTTCGACCGTGATATTTGGGGTTACGTAGCACTGAACCACTTTAAACAAAAAACGATTGCTGGGGAAATTGGCTCATCAACCATGCCTCACAAAGTAAACCCAATTGATTTTGAAAACTCTGAAGGAAACTTAGGGTTAGCAAATGCCGTTATGGGACATCTTTCTAGCAAGTTACCTATTTCTCGCTGGCAGCGTGATTTAACAGACTCAACGGTACTGCGTAATTTAGGTGTGGGTATCGGTTATGCGCTGATTGCTTATCAATCAACCATGAAAGGTCTTAATAAACTTGAAGTGAATGAAAATCATCTTCGTGAAGAATTAGACTGCAACTGGGAAGTGTTAGCAGAACCGATTCAAACTGTAATGCGTCGTTATGGTATTGAAAAACCTTACGAAAAACTAAAAGAGCTTACTCGTGGTAAACGCATTACAGAACAAGATATGGCCATTTTCATTGATGGTTTAGAACTACCAGAAGATGAAAAAGTACGCTTAAAAGCAATGAAACCTGAAAGCTATATTGGTTTTGCAACTCAACTTGTTGATAAGTTAAACTAATTTCCCTCTCTAAAAAGGCAGATAATTTCTGCCTTTTTTTATAACCAAAACACAGAGAAAACTATCTACAACTTAAACACTTTGCTGGATACAGTGTTTTTTAAGCGCTAGATTGTCTATGATGAGCCCATATTTTTATATGATAGTTTGACTATCATTTCCTGTATTTATTTTACAACAGTGAATTTTTGCTGATTGTACTCAAGGTGGAATAATGCGGATCTTAATTATTGAAGATAATATCTTACTTCGCCATCACTTATCTGTGCAATTTCGTGATGCTGGACATCAGGTTGATGCAGCAGAAGATGCCAAAGAAGCAGATAGCTTTATAGCAGAAGGTACACCTGATGTTGCCATTGTGGATTTAGGATTGCCAGATGAAGATGGCATTAGCCTTATTCGTAGATGGCGAGAGAATAATATTACCCTACCAATAATGGTCTTAACGGCGCGTGAAAGTTGGCAAGAAAAAGTCTCAGCATTAAATGCAGGTGCTGATGACTATGTGACAAAGCCTTTTCATTTTGAAGAAATTGTTGCACGTATTCAGGCATTAATGCGAAGAAACATGGGAATTGCATCACAAACTCTCGTCATTGAATCTTTTGAATTGGATTTATCACGTAAAGAGTTCATGATTTCAGGAGAGCAAATTAAGTTAACCGCATTTGAATATACAATTCTAGAAACATTGATGCGCAATCAAAATAAAGTTGTTAGTAAAGATGCATTAATGCGTCAGTTATATCCAGATGCTGAATTAAAAGAGAGTCACACTATTGATGTACTAATGGGTCGACTACGTAAAAAAATCTTAGAAAAATACCCTGATGACGTTGTAGTTACAGTACGTGGGCAAGGCTACCGTTTTGATATGAAACCTTAATATGCAAAAAAAACAGCGCTCTCCGCTCTCATTACGAACTCGCTTTTTACTTGCAACTAGTGCCATTATTTTGGCACTTACACTCTCTTATGGGTTAGTTGCCATTGTCGGTTCGATTGTCAGTGTGGATAAAACTACTTTTATGTTGATGCGTAGTCAAAGTAATCTTTACTACAGCTTAGCGCAGTGGGATAGGAACAAGCTGAATATTGAATTTCCAACAAATCTTAATAATAACAATACCTCGCTGGTGGTTATTTTTGATGATAAAGGTAGTGTATTATGGACGCCGCCCGACTTACCGAAAGCTATTCCTGATAGCATTAAACATAAATGGCGCCATGAAGAAGGCCTATTTGAAATCTCTGTTGATGTCAAAACAACACGTTTAATGTTACAGCAGTTACCGCAATATCGTATTTATCTCAAACGCCTTGACGAATATTCCAGTAATGAATTTTTAACTCACTCTGTTGTGATTAATCATTATCCGGCGGCTGATAATATGCCTTATATGGCAATCGCGGTTATCGATCCTATTCCTCAACGTATGCAAAAAGTCAGTCAGGTTTGGGATTGGTTCTTATATATCATTCTTGCAAATCTATTTTTAGTTGTCCCCTTAATTTGGTTGGCTGCGCATTGGAGTTTAAGACCCATAAAGCAAGTTATTGAACAAATCAGTGCATTAGAAAAAGGGACTCGCAATGATTTGGATGAAAACCCGCCAACCGAACTAAAAGGCTTAGTCCGAAATTTAAATGTGTTATTGCGTAATGAACGCAGTCGTTACAGTAAATATCGTACAAGTTTATCTGATCTCACCCACAGCTTAAAAACGCCACTAGCTGTGTTGCAATCAACATTACGCTCTTTGCGATCAGGCAAACAAATGACGATAGAGCAAGCTGAACCTATTATGCTCGACCAAATTGAACGAATTTCACAACAAATGGGTTATTACCTACACCGCGCATCCATTCATGGTGATCACGATATTACCACGCGAAAACTCCATTCGTTGTCAGGATTACTCGATAATCTTTGTAGTGCATTAAGTAAAGTTTATCAGTCAAAAGGGGTTGATTTAACACTCAATGTTTCACCTGAAATTATGTGGTTAGGTGAGAAAAATGACTTTATGGAAGTGATGGGAAATATTCTGGATAACGCCTGTAAATATTGCTTAGAATTCGTTGAAATCAACGTTAGCAATAATGAAAACAGTGTAATGATTATTGTTGATGATGATGGCCCAGGTGTCAGCCCCGAAAAAAGAGAGGCTATTTTCCAGCGAGGAACTAGAGCAGACACGCTACGTCCAGGACAAGGTTTAGGCTTATCTATCGCGGTAGATATTATTGAACAATACAGTGGTGAAATTACTATTACCGATAGCCCTTTAGGTGGCACTCGTATCACCGTAACCTTTGCTGAGCAACAACTTACCACTGAGCGTGAATAATCATTATTGATAAGACACTCCTTTCTTTTTTCATTACTGCCAAATATACGGCGTTATGTATGATATCTGTTCAATTATTATTGTGTTACTCGCTATTACTCACATTGCTCAAAGGAATGTTTAGCAGGAAATTAGAATTCATTATACTATGGCTTCAGGCTTCCCGAATTCAGGATATACACAATGGACTATAAACTTAATTTAGATTGGCAATCATTCCTCGAAAGCCATTGGCAAAAACGCCCTTTATTAATTAAAAACGGCTTCTCTCGTTTTGTTGATCCTTTATCTCCTGACGAACTTGCTGGTCTTGCAATGGAAGATGAAGTAGATAGCCGTCTTGTAAGCTGTCAAGACGGACAGTGGGGAGTCAAACACGGGCCTTTTGAGCACTTTGAAGGACTTGGTGATAAAGACTGGTCTTTACTTGTACAAGCCGTCGATCACTGGCATTTTCCTAGTGCGGCATTAATGAAGCCATTTCGCGTGTTACCCGATTGGCGCATTGATGATTTAATGATCTCTTACTCTGTTCCCGGTGGTGGTGTAGGCCCACACCTTGATCAATATGATGTCTTTATTATTCAGGGTCAAGGTCGTCGTCGCTGGCGTGTGGGTGAAAAAATCCCAATGAAACAACATTGCCCTCACCCTGATCTGCTTCAAGTTGATCCTTTTGAAGCAATTATTGATGAGGAATTAGAACCGGGTGATATTCTTTATATTCCACCTGGATTCCCACATGAAGGCTATGCGATTGAAGAATCGCT
Source organism: Proteus sp. CA142267 (assembly GCF_003336825.1). Taxonomy (NCBI): domain Bacteria; kingdom Pseudomonadati; phylum Pseudomonadota; class Gammaproteobacteria; order Enterobacterales; family Morganellaceae; genus Proteus; species Proteus sp. CA142267. The sequence goes on from NZ_QPMG01000014.1 coordinate 20,073, forward strand.
AAACTACTCGGTTGGTTTCAGAGCTCCTAATGCTCGTGAACTTTTCAGTGGTTTCGCTGACTATGTGCTAGCAAATGATTTAGGTAGTTATCGTTATAGCGATCCAGATCTAACACCGCGTGAGAACCCTGCATTAGTGCAACATCAAGAGTTAAATAAACTCCATGACATGATGGAAGATTTACTTGCTCAACCAGAAGTATTCCGTCATTGGTTTGGTGAATTTATTTCTCAATCTCGTCATGAACTTGATCTCGCAGTTCCAGAGCCTTTATATGAAAATGCAGAAATTCACGATTTACTGCAACAAGGTGAGCAACTTCATCGTTTAAACGGTATTCGTGCGTTACGTGTTGGCGATAACTGTTTTGTAAATGGCCAATTGATGGATACTGATCATATAGAAGCTGTGGATGCGCTTTGCCAATATGATTATATTGCTAAACAACACTTGGGCGATGCATTAGCTGATCCCAAATTTGTGCGTTTATTAACTCAGTTAGTTAATCAAGGTTATTGGTATTTTGAAGATTAATTATTACTAATTTCCAATAATAAGTTATAAAGCCCTGTCATATTAATGGCAGGGCTTTTTTTATTATTAAATATTTTATAACTTAACGAATTAAATAATTTATCGTTTCTTTTAAAAGTACTCTTGTATTACGAAAGAAAAAAGGAATAACAACAAAAAATGTACTCTGTAAGAAAAAAAGCAATAACGTATGCTTACTATTTGTTGCATAAAGAGAAAATGAGATTAAATAAGTTATCAAAAAATAGCTAGAGATAATAATAAATGATTGTTTTTCATGTGTTTTTATTAACATTTTATTTTCATTATTAATATTCATTTCTTTTTTATTATTTAAATCAATTTGTTTTTCAATTACAGGATTAACTAATTTCCCTGATGTCGCATCCATTCTACCATCCTTATATTATCATTTTACAATAATTATAGATGACATTAACTTGTTCTAATTTATCAATCTATTGCGGTAAAATAGCGTATATTTTAAGTTTGAAAAACTCATAATTAACATTCATATTATTATGAAGTGATTTTATTTTAACTTAAGAGACTCTATCTAATTTATTTTAGATTTCTTTTTAGTAATTTATTCTATTTTGTTTTATCAATATCACTTAAGATAAAACTGAAGGTAACACGTTAAATGAAGATTAAAAAGAACATAAATAGCCTTAGCTAACACTGTAAATAAAAAGTGTAACCAAAAAAATAGCCGAAATATCGGCTATTTTTTTATTTTCGAAGCTCTCAATAAGTGATTAATTAATCACTTTAGCCTTTTCTCTTTCAGCTGTAATTTCAGCGATACGCATGATCACACTCACCGCTGCTTCCATGCCTTCTAAAGAGATAAATTCATGCTTACCATGGAAATTATAACCACCTGTAAAAATATTAGGGCAAGGTAATCCACGGTAAGAAAGTTGAGCGCCGTCTGTACCACCACGGATAGGCTTGATATTTGGTTCAATATCACAATCAATCATTGCTTGTTTGGCTATGTCAATGATATGTGGGAATTGAACAACTTTATCATGCATATTGTAATAGCTATCATCAATCGTTAGCTCAATATAGCAATCAGGATGTAGACCTTTACCGACCCTCTCTGCAATCGCAATCATATTTTGTTTGCGTTTTTCAAATAAGTTACGGTTAAAATCACGGATAATATAATGCATTTCCGCTCTTTCTACCGAGCCTTTGATACTTTGCAGATGGTAAAAACCTTCATAACCGTCGGTATTTTCTGGCGTTTCATCGACAGGTAATTCTTGATGAATGCGCGTTGCTAATCCTAACGCGTTAACCATCACCCCTTTTGCACTGCCTGGGTGAACATTGTTACCTACAATTTTGATACTTACGGATGCGGCGTTGAAGTTTTCATATTCCAGTTCGCCAACACCACCACCATCAACGGTATAAGCCCAGCTTGCGCCAAATGCTTTTAAATCTACATAATGCGCGCCACGCCCAATTTCTTCATCAGGAGTGAAAGCAATACGAATATCCCCATGAGGTCGATTCGTTTCTTTTAAGCGCACCATCGCAGTAATAATTTCAGCAATACCCGCTTTATCGTCCGCACCCAGTAATGTTTTGCCATCTGTAGTAATTAATGTCTTACCAATCATTGAATGTAAGATTGGGAACATTACTGGTGATAACACTTCATCACCAATACCCAAAGCAATATCACCACCACGATAATCTTCAAGAACTTGTGGTTTCACATGTTTTCCTGAAAAGTCAGGAGATGTATCAAGATGCGAAATAAAGCCAATAACTGGCACTGGCCAAGATACATTGGATGGTAAACTTGCCATTACACATCCTTTGTCACTGAGCATCACATCAGAAAAACCCAGTTTTTTTAATTCTTGAGCCAATGCCTTGGCTAGTTTTAATTGTCCATCACTGCTTGGTGACATTTTTGAAGATGGTTTTGATTGTGTATCAAAATTAATATATTCAAAAAAACGTTCTAATAATTTATCCATTTTGCCCCCTAAGATCTCTCTAAGAACAATAATAGGGAACTCTATAAAATAATTATTGCGTCAAATCAGCTTTAGGATCATTAATTAATTCAAACAATTTATGAACATATTCATCAACTACCTGACTCGCAGGGCCATAATGTTTCTCTTCAAACTGGCTTTCAACCAAACTTGGCTCAAGATTTAGCTCAACGGTATGAGCACCTGTTAAGCGAGCTTCATGGACAAAACCTGCTGCTGGATAAACATTTCCAGATGTACCGATAGAGATAAAAATATCAGCCTCAGCCAAAGCACGATAAATCTCTTCCATGCCAATTGGCATTTCACCAAACCAGACAATATGAGGGCGTAATGGTGATGGGAATTGGCAACAATGGCAACGATCTGTTGTTTCTAAGTCCTCTTTCCATTCAAATACTTGGCGAGATTGAGGGCAACGCACTTTTAGCAATTCACCATGCATATGCAAAATATGTTTACTCCCTGCTTTTTCATGCAGATTATCAATATTTTGAGTCACCAGTAAAAAATTCTCTTTGCCTAAACGTTGCTCTAGTTTCGCTAATGCATAATGCGCTTCATTTGGTTGAATAGAGGGTTGCTGCAATTGGCGGCGACGTTCATTGTAAAACTGCTGAACCAATTGGGGATTGCGTTGATAACCTTCAGGTGTTGCAACATCTTCAACGCGATGTTCTTCCCACAATCCATCTTCTGATCGGAATGTTTTAATTCCTGATTCAGCCGAAATGCCAGCCCCTGTTAATACGACAACTTTGGGTAAATTCATTTCATGTTCCGTTTTATGGGTTAGATGAAAATAGCGACAACGTGAATGTTGTCTACGTAAATTCTTAATTTTACGAAACTTCCTAAGCCGACGATGACGAAGTTTAAGTTTCATCATTACAATCCTTGGTTTTCAAATTTAAATATCGCGTTTCTTATCTTCACTAGTTTAAGCGTTTTTTCTTCTTTGTATGTCAATAAACTTATTGTCCACTTAAAATTCTTGCAGGATCTAGTTTAGTGGCTCGACGTGCAGGATACCAACTTGCAATCAGGCTTAAGATCACAGTGGTAATAAATACAGAGAAAACGTCAATTAAATGAACTTCTGAAGGTAGAAAATCAACGAAATAAACATCGCCAGACAACACACTATGTCCTGTTAATGATTCAATAACAGACACTAATGGCGTTAAATTATAAGCAACCAACACACCCAATATCACACCAGCGATACAGCCAATCATGCCTGATAATAAGCCATACCATAAAAAGATATTACGAATATGGCTATCTCGTGCACCTAATGTTCGTAAAATAGCGATATCACTACTTTTATCTCTTACCGCCATAATCAGCGTTGAGACAATATTAAAACAAGCGACACCAATCACTAAGATCATCGATAAATACATAATGCTACGGATCATCTGAATATCGCTATACATATAGCCATAATCACTTATCCAGCTTTTTGCATAAACATATTCTTTGCTGTTTAAACCTGCATTATGAATAATTTCATTGGCGAAAAAAGGATCTACCGTTTTCACTTCAATCCCAGTAATGCCTTGCCCATAATCCATATATTGCTGGGCATCTGCTAAAGGAATTAACGCTAATTGATGATCGAGCATACCACTAAGTTTAAATATGCCACTGACTTGTAAGCGAATACGTTTAGGCTGTAAAAGTTTAGTTGGATCATCATTATTAGGAATTAATACGGTGAGCCAATCATCCTGTTTGATCTTTAGTGCATCAGCAACGCCTTGCCCGATAATAATTTGTTGCTTACCGGCTTTAAAATCTTGCCATGCATTGTTTTGAACATATCGAGGTAACAGACTGATATCACTTTGCTTTTCAGGTGAAACACCCATAACTTGCACTGCCTTTAACTCTGTTCCTTTTTCTAACAATCCAGTGAGTAAAACATAAGGAGCAGCAGCGACAACACCTTGAGTATTCTCGATACGAGGTAATGCGGATTGCCATTGCATAAATGGCTGCTCTACTGAATAAATTTGCCCGTGAGGCACCACCGATAAAATGCGATTTTTTAATTCACGTTCAAATCCATTCATGGCACTTAAGCCAATAATTAAGACAGTAACACCAAGCATAATGCCCAGCGTTGAAATAACTGAAATTAAAGAAACCATTCCCGCACGTTTTCGTCCTCTTGAAAAACGTAATGCGGTCACTAATGCAAGTGGCAATTGCGCCATTATTTCACTCCTGAAATTGCGTTTTGTGACTGTAGTTGACCATCTTTCATTTCAAGTTGGCGCTGAAAACGAGCAGCCAATGACAAATCATGCGTGACGACCAGAAATGCAGTTTGTTTTTCTCTGTTTAACTTAATCAACAATTCGAAAATCCCTTCTGCATTTTTCTGGTCAAGATTACCCGTCGGTTCATCAGCAAGAACTAATGCAGGATCGTTTACTAATGCTCTTGCAATCGCAACACGTTGTCTCTCACCACCAGAAAGCTCTGAAGGACGATGATGAGCACGATCTTTTAATCCAACCGATTCAAGTAAAGACATCGCTTTTTCTTTCGCCATTGAAGCGCTCGTGCCACCAATCATTAGTGGCATAGCAACATTTTCAAGTGCTGTAAAATCAGGTAATAGATGATGAAATTGATAAATAAAACCTAATTGGCTATTACGCAGATCTGCTTTTTCAGAAGAGGATAATTTATTAAGTGACTGCCCTTTAAAAAAGACTTCACCTGATGTTGGAGAATCGAGCCCACCCAATAAATGTAATAGGGTGCTTTTTCCTGAGCCTGAGCTTCCCACTATGGCAAGAAAATCGCCCTTATCCATTTTAAAAGAGACTGATTTCAGCACTTGTGTGGAAATAGAGCCATCTTGGTATTGTTTACATAGGGCGTGGCAATCCAATAAACCATCTTCGTTAATTTGCATTTGTTTTTCTGATGCCATTGGCTGTTTATTCAAAGAAGAATTACTCATAACGTAGCGCCTCTGCTGGCTGAATAGCCGCGGCCCGCCAAGACGGGTATAAAGTGGATAAAAGGGAAATGATAATAGCGGAGAAACCAATCATAAAGACTCGTCCCCACTCAAGTGTTGCGGGTAACTCCACACCTTGGGGAATAAGTCCTACTGCTGGCATAATAACATTTAGTTGGCTCGAGAGTAATGCGCCTAACAAGCCACCAGCTACCGCCCCTAAAATACCTGCTCCTGCACCTTGTAGCATAAAGATGGACATAATCTGAGAACGTTTTAAACCCATAGTTTGCAAAATAGCAACTTCACCTTGTTTTTCCATCACCAACAAAGAAAGTGAGGTAATAATATTAAAAGCCGCCACTGCGATAATTAAGCTTAATAATAATCCCATCATATTTTTTTCCATTTTAACAGCTTGGAAAAATTCACCTTTACGTTCGCGCCAATCTCTCCAACTTAGATTTTTATCTAAAGGTTGCGCACTGTATTTTTCAATATTAAGAGGATCAGAGAAGAAAAGACGCCATCCGGTAATATTCCCCGGCTGATAACGCATTAAACGTGCTGCATCTTGCTGATTCACTAAGATTTGTGAGGCATCTGCATCACCACTACTTTGGAAAATACCTTTAACAGTAAATAGCCGTTGGCTAGGTAATCTTCCCATTGGCGTTAATTGGCTTACACTTGGCACAATAAGGCGAATGTTATCCCCTTCTTTTGCTTTTAACTGTTTAGCGAGGCCACTACCTAAAATCACACCATAATCGCCCGCTTTCAGCATAGAAAAATCCCCAAACCGAATATGCTGCGTTAAAGGTTCATCTTGCTCTTTTTCTATACCCAGCATGACACCAACGCTGATATTGTCTTTACTTTGCAAAACAACATCGCCTTCTACTAAAGGGGTCACGTTTATGATACCTTCACGCGTCAGTAATCTTTCAGCTATATTTGAATCTCGGGGTAATTGCCCGTTAGGTGATGTCACGATTGCTTGTGGAATATAAGCAAGAATACTTTCTTGCAATGAACGTTCAAAGCCATTCATGACAGAAGTCACTGTGATCAGTGCTGCTACACCTAACATAATCCCTAAAGCGGATAGCCATGAGACGAAGCGACCGAACTTATCGACCGCACGACCCCGCATATAACGGAGCCCTATATAAAATGAGACAGAATTGTACATGAAATCTGTGCTGTTCCTGTTGCTAATGCGAAGTGTTCAGGGATAATAAAGGGTAGTCTTACTGAATGGAACCACTCTATTCCCAAACTGTGGTTTTTTCTTTTATCTTAACCTGCCCGCCAGTTTAAGCTTTAGCCATTAAGCTAAAGATGTGTTGGGAGTTAACTACAACAAAGAGTTCACATTACACGCTTATGTCCTCAGAATATCGTTATCAACTTCCTATAAAACAAGGGGATACTCGTCAGCTAGGTCAACTGACTGGCGCCGCTTGTGCTCTAGAATGTGCAGAGATCATCAAACGTCACTCTGGATTAGTCGTTCTTGTTACTCGTGATATGCAAAATGCATTACGTTTACAAGATGAAATCCGTCAGTTTTGTGATTATCCAGTAGAGACATTATCGGATTGGGAAACACTGCCATACGACAGTTTTTCACCTCATCAAGAAATTATCTCAAACCGCCTTTCTACGCTATACCGTATTCCATCACTTCTCAAGGGAATTTTAATCTTACCTGTCAATACGTTAATGCAGAAAGTCTGCCCTACGGATTATCTCGCAAGTCATGCGTTGGTAATGCAAAAAGGAGAGACACTTTCTCGTGATAATTTACGTAAAACATTAGATGAAGCGGGATATCGCCATGTCGAACAAGTTTTAGAACATGGGGAATACGCAACGCGTGGTGCATTATTAGACTTATTTCCGATGGGAAGTGAATTTCCTTATCGTATTGATTTTTTTGATGATGAAATAGATAGCCTGCGTACTTTTGATGTTGACACACAGCGAACATTAACAGAAGTTGATCAAATTAATTTACTACCTGCCCATGAATTCCCAACAGATGCAAATGCGATAGAAATTTTCCGTAGCCAATGGCGCGAGCGGTTTGATGTAAGACGTGATCCTGAACATATTTATCAGCAAGTAAGTAAACACATATTGCCAACGGGAATTGAATATTGGCAATCCCTATTTTTTGAACAGCCTTTATCTAACTTATTTGCTTATTTCCCTAAAAACACATTAATAGTGACGCAAGATCTGCAAGATTTTGCAGAAAAATTTTGGCAAGACATCAATCAACGCTTTGAAAGTCGTCGTGTTGATCCTATGCGACCACTGTTACCACCGGATGATATTTGGCTGAATGTTGATAAATTTAATAAAGAATTAAAGCAGTGGCCTCGTATTCAACTTAAAACAGAAACGTTGCCAGAAAAAGCCGGGCAGACCAATTTAGGCTATCAACCTCTTCCTGATTTATCGATTAACTCTCAAAGCAAATCACCTTTAGATAATTTACGCCGATTCCAAGAACAATTTTCAGGTAGTGTAATTTTCTCTGTTGAAAGTGAAGGTCGACGCGAAACTGTACAAGAGCTTTTATCACGGATAAAAATAGCACCCAAGCAGATCATTGAATTATCTGACGCCCAAGAGAAAGGTTTTTACTTTATCATTGGTGCTGCAGAGCATGGTTTTATTGATAGCTATCGCCAATTAGCCATGATCTGTGAAAGCGATATGTTAGGTGAACGCATTAATCGCCGTCGCCAAGACAATCGCCGCGCCATCAATACAGATACCTTAATTCGCAACCTTGCTGAATTAAGCATAGGGCAACCTGTTGTTCATCTTCAGCATGGTGTTGGTCGTTATCAAGGTATGACAACCCTAGAAGCGGGTAGCGTTAAAGCTGAATACTTGATGTTAAGCTACGCAGGTAATGACAAGCTTTATGTTCCTGTTTCATCACTGCATTTGATCAGTCGTTATTCTGGTGGTGCAGATGAAAATGCCCCATTACATAAATTGGGTGGCGATGCATGGGTAAGAGCACGTCAAAAAGCCGCTGAAAAAGTACGTGATGTCGCAGCCGAGTTATTAGATGTTTATGCTCAACGTGAAGTAAAAACAGGCTTTGCCTTTAAAATGGACAAAGAGCAGTACCAATCTTTCCGTCAAAGTTTTCCTTTTGAAACAACACCTGATCAAGAAATGGCTATCAATGCAGTACTTAGCGATATGTGCCAAGCTATTTCAATGGATAGACTCGTCTGTGGCGATGTCGGATTTGGTAAAACAGAAGTTGCGATGCGTGCCGCTTTTCTTGCAGTTAACAACAATAAGCAAGTCGCCATTTTAGTACCAACTACCCTATTAGCTCAGCAACATTTTGATAATTTCCGTGATCGTTTTGCTAATTGGCCCGTTAATATTGAGATGATCTCGCGTTTTCGTAGTGCAAAAGAGCAGCAACAAATCACAGAAAAACTGGCTGAAGGAACAGTTGATATTGTGATTGGTACACACAAACTCCTTCAACCGAATATTCAATGGAAAGATTTGGGATTGTTAATTGTTGATGAAGAGCACCGCTTTGGAGTTCGTCACAAAGAGCGTATCAAAGCTATGCGCGCAAATGTCGATATTTTAACGCTAACAGCAACGCCTATTCCTCGTACGCTGAATATGGCAATGAGTGGCATGCGTGATCTTTCTATTATTGCAACACCACCAGCACGTCGCTTATCCGTGAAAACATTCGTTCGTGAATATGATGATTTAGTGGTGCGTGAAGCTATCTTGCGTGAAACCTTGCGTGGCGGACAAGTTTATTATTTGTATAACGATGTTGAAAATATCGAAAAAGCACGCGAGAGACTGGCCACACTCGTTCCTGAAGCACGTATTGGTATTGGTCACGGACAAATGCGGGAACGTGAACTTGAGCGTGTGATGAATGATTTCCATCACCAGCGTTTTAATGTGTTACTTTGCACCACTATTATTGAAACAGGTATCGATATACCCACTGCAAATACCATTATTATTGAACGGGCAGATCATTTTGGTTTAGCACAATTACATCAATTACGTGGTCGTGTAGGTCGTTCTCATCATCAAGCTTATGCTTATTTGTTGACGCCACATCCGAAAGCAATGACTAAGGATGCTCATAAACGTTTAGAAGCGATTGCTTCTCTGGAAGATCTGGGTGCAGGTTTTGCATTAGCAACTCATGACTTAGAAATTCGAGGTGCTGGTGAATTACTAGGTGAAGAACAAAGCGGTCAAATGAATACCATTGGTTTCTCACTTTATATGGAATTACTAGAAAGCGCTGTAGAAGCACTTAAAGAAGGTAGAGAGCCATCACTTGAAGATCTCACCAATCAACAAACTGAAATTGAATTAAGAATGCCAGTCTTGTTGCCTGATGATTACATTCCTGATGTAAATGTCAGACTTTCATTCTATAAGCGAATTGCTAGTGCTATCGACTTAACAGAGCTTAATGATCTAAGAGCAGAGTTAATTGATAGATTTGGTAAATTGCCTGATGCAGGACGTTATCTACTACGTAATGCCGCTATTCGCTTAAGTGCGATGAGCTTGGGTATCACCCGAATTGAAGCGCATGATAAAGGCGGTTTTATTGAGTTTGGAGAGAAAAACAAAGTCGAACCAGGCTACTTAATCAGCTTACTTCAAGAGCAACCTGCCATTTTCCGCTTAGATGGCCCATCAAAACTGAAATTTATTACCGATTTAACTGAGCGTGAAAAACGACTCACTTTTATTGATGATATGTTAAGTGCATTTGATGAGCATAAAATAACCACTCTCTAATGGTTATTAGATCAACAAAAAGGCGTAACTGAAGTAACTTCATTACGCCTTTCTTTTTACATCATTAGATTTATTCTTTGCGGCAAGGCACTTTTTCATTCATAGAGCAATAAGGTTCTTGTTCTAAAATCAGCCTACCATCAGAATCTAACGCAATAACTTCACCTGGTTTAAATGTAGTTCGTACTTTGCCCGGTGTTCCATCGATAGTATAAAGCACATCATAACCCACAACTCTGCGCTCTTGACGATAAATTGGAATACACTCTTTAAATTGAGGATAAGGGAAATTAGCAATATTACTGTTATTAAGTGCTTCAATCATATAAAACACCCGACACTCTTGCTCTGCTGGGTGAAATCGTGACAATTTTTCTGGTGTAAAAGGTGTAGGTAAGCCAATTCGATGACAATACTCTTCTGTCACAAAAACGGTCGATTTAATAGGTGTCGCTGAAACGACATGAGCGTATTGAGGCTGGGGAAATACCCACCTCCATGCAATAAATGAAAGAATAGCTAATACAATGATTAGTCCTATTAGTGTGTACTTTCTGACATTAACACCCACTTTTACCCCTTTTTATTTGTTTTATCCTTAATTGCCACAGATACGTAATAAAAGCCACTGTTTCACTCTAACTGGCTAATATATTTAGTATTCAATAAATGAATTCTCTAATCTAATAGCTTAATTCAACATCCATGCTGATTAACATAATAAGTAAACTACGTATTTATGACATGTTAAATACACCACTTATTTCTGTTTTAATTACTTAATTAAATAAATACTGACTACATTCTTAAGACTTACACATTATATTAAGATAGATCTTAATTTATTAAGCTGAAAAAAATAGAAGTCGTTATGCTATTTATAATATAGCATTATGATAACACCAAGTTAACAAATGTCGCCTAAAAATAGGAGATATTTCATATTTAACTCATATCATAAAATTTACTTTTAAGATTTGTAAAATTATTTTACTCACTTAAATACGAGTAAAAATAACAAGTTAAGCTTATCTCTAATAATTTTCACTTATTATCTTTTTAATACAAATCCATGAAATACCATAACATTTTATTTGATGAATTAATGAATTAAATATCATTTTTTATTTAAGAAAAGTCTTAAATAATTTAGCGTAATAAATAAAAAAAATGCTATTTTTAATATTACAAGTTTAACCTTAATAATAAAATTATATTTATCATTGTTCTATTGAGCTTTAGAGTTATTGGTTATTTTCGATATAAACAGATAAATCATCTAGTGCTTTATGCTAAGATTATTTACCTTATTTAGATATTCTCATTTAATTATTTAATTTAAAAGAAAAAATAGATAAAAAACCCTCATATAATATGAGGGTTTAAAAAGGTAACTTTTGCCTTATCTACAAAGCAAAAGATAAATTAATGAAGTTTGAGCTTAGGTCTAATCACTCGGTTGATTGATCCTACTAGCATCATAAGCCCTGTTTTGATGTAACCATGCAAAGCAATCTGATGCATTCGATATAAAGAGATATAAACAATCCGCGCAATGCGCCCTTCGATCATCATGTCACCCTTCATCAAATTCCCCATCAAACTCCCTACAGTACTGAACTTAGAAAGTGAAACGAGTGAACCATGATCGGTAAACACATAATCTTTTAGCGGTTTATCTTTTAACATTGCCAAAATATTGCTGTAACAACGACTTGCCATTTGATGAGCTGATTGTGCTCTTGGAGGAACAAATCCCCCTTCTTTTCGTGGACAAGATGCACAGTCACCAATCGCAAAGATGGACTCATCTAAGGTTGTTTGTAAGGTGGGTTTAACAACTAACTGATTAATACGATTGGTTTCTAGGCCTGCAATCTCTTTCATAAAATCAGGCGCTTTAATACCTGCTGCCCACACCATTAAGTCAGCATCGATATGCTCACCTTCTTTGGTGTTTAATCCACCATTATCTGCGCTTGTGACCATAGTTTTGGTCATCACTCGCACGCCTAATTTTGTTAATTCTTGATGTGCAGCACTAGAAATACGTACTGGTAATGCAGGTAAAATACGTTCACCTGCTTCAACCAACGTAATATTTAATGCTGAAGGCGCTAATTTTTTTAATCCATAGCTATTAAGTTGGCGTACTGCATTATGCAATTCAGCCGAAAGCTCAACACCCGTAGCGCCACCACCCACAATCGCAATATTTACCTTACGGTTTTCTTCTTGTGCATTGGCATCTGCTGAGTATTTTAAAAACAAATTCAACATTTCGTTATGGAAACGATGTGCTTGTTGCGGACTATCCAAGAAAATACAGTTTTCTTTAATACCAGGTGTACCAAAATCGTTTGATTTACTGCCTAATGCCATCACTAAAATATCGTAGTCTAACGTACGTTCCGGTACGAGTAGCTCTTGCTCTTCGTTATAAATAGCAGCCAGTGTGATGTTTTTCTGTTCGCGATCAAGCCCCGTTAATGAGCCTAATTGGAAATTGAAATGATGGTTATAACCGTGTGCTAGGTAGCTTAAAGCATCAACACCATCATCTAAAGAGCCTGTTGCCACTTCATGTAGCAGGGGTTTCCATAGATGGCTGTTGTTGCGATCCACTAAGGTAATTTCTGCTTTTTTGCTGCGTCCTAATTTATTGCCTAATTTGGTTGCCAGTTCTAAACCACCCGCACCACCACCGACAATAACAATTTTTTTTAATGACATTTAACGTCACTCCATAAAGATATTTACTGTTGTTATTTAAATAGCCTTAGTGAAATCTACTTAAATAACGACAGTTAAATCGTTTCGGCTGTTATTTTTGTTCTTAAGCAAGTTAATTGGAAAGATGGTCATACCAAAGTTGATTTATATCAAAAATATTTGAATATTCATATCTATTTTTTGAAGAATATAGTCGTTTTTTGTCTTTGAGTGATGAAAAAATCACCATCAAAAACACAGGGATGCTCTTTTTTATCAACAAATACAATGAATTGAAATAACAAGGACAAAGGGGACTGTTAAAATCAATAGAGATAATTGAAATGATAAAAATAAAGGAGCAAAACAAGTGTTGAAAAAAGATAGATAGAAAGGAAAGTATGAGCATTTTTACGACATTAGACAAAAAAATGGATGGAACAAACACCATCCATTTTAAACACATTACTTTAGTCTTAGTTTTTGCTATTAAACGCTTTAATTTTAAATAGATGCTCAGAGAGGCTCTTAAATTTATGCGTTTGCACTTCATCCCAAATTACAGAGTAATAAGGCGATAATTCATCAGCAGAACGCTGATTATCTAAAATCTCATCATTACGGGATAAAATCACTAAAGCGTTATCTTTGTTTTTAGAACGAAAATCTTTAATACATTTCGTTGCAATATCTAAATATTCTTCAGGCCTGTCGATTTTGTCTGTCATGTTTTCGTAAGGAAAAAGATTAGGGTTAATCATTACCTGACGAATATTACATAAGAAACCAATACGCTCCGCCCAATATCCACCTAATCCTACGCCGCAAATTAATACGGGCTCTTTCGTGGATTTAATCACTTTATCTGTTTCTTTCAGTAAGTGTTGCATATCATGACGAGGATGCAACGTACTGTAGCTTAAAAAACGGACATCAGGATCAATAAACTGTAGCTGTAAAACTTTCTCATGATTTCCAGGACTTGTGGAATCAAAACCATGCAAATATATAATCATGCTCGCTCCTGCCATTGCTCCTGTAATTGGGTCAGCAACTGATTCGCTTTTTTCCAACGATCAGAGGTTTGTAGCTCACTCAATGTGTAACGACCCCGGTGATGGTACAATGTGGAAATGCGTTCTGCTTTGACAGAGGACAGGTTATCTAACACACTCACCGCCCCTTTTCGGTTATTACACACTAAAAGCATATCACAACCAGCATCTAATGAACGTTGTGCCCTTTCTGCGTAACTTCCCATAATAGCAGCACCTTCCATCGATAAATCATCAGAGAAGATAACGCCTTGGAAGCCTAATTGTTCACGTAAAATGGATTTCAGCCAGTACGATGAGCCACTAGCAGGGCGCTCATCAACCTGAGAATAAATAACGTGAGCTGGCATAATGGCATCTAATAACTGGCGTTGAATGAAATCTTTAAAAATAGACATATCACGTTGGCGAATATCATTTAAAGAGCGATCATCACGAGGCGTTTCTTTATGAGAATCCGCTCTGACTGCACCATGACCAGGGAAATGTTTGCCTGTTGATTTCATGCCAGCAGAGCGCATACCTTTAATAAAACTCTCTGCCATTGTCATAGCAACTTCAGGTGAATCATGGAAAGAACGCTCACCAATGGCAATACAGTTATGACCTAAGTCGAGTACAGGTGCAAAACTGATATCAATATCCATAGCTATCATTTCTGATGCCATTAACCATCCAGCTTCTTGTGCTAAATGGCTCGCTTGATAACCTTCATTTAATGCCGCATAAGATTGAGCTGCCGGTATGCGTGTAAAACCATCACGGAAACGCTGTACTCGTCCCCCTTCTTGGTCTACTGCAATCACAAGGCGCTCATGAGATGCATCACGAATTTGGCGAACTAATTCATTTAATTGTTCAGCATCGTGGAAGTTGCGGGTAAAAAGGATTAATCCACCGACAAGAGGATGCTTTAAAATTTCACGCTCTTCACTATCGAGTTCATATCCTTCAACATCAAGCATTACCGGACCCATAACATTCCTCTCTTTGTAATTGTGACAAGATAATGTCTTTAACTCGTCAGACTAAAATAGCGACGTAAAGGTTCAGACATTATTAAAAATGATCCATCTTTTGTTTGTTGCCAACGAACTTCATACCACATTAGCATCATATAAAAAATGAATGGCTTTCTTGAAAGAATACGCTCTCTCAACTCCTTCACAGAAGAAACATCTGTCTCTTTGAGTTGAGAATAATGACAATGATACGAACAATAATAATCTAAAAACATATTTTGCTGCGATTCATTGAGTTGATTTGTTGCAAAGAACGTCATCAACGAATCCGCTGTATCAATATCGGCAGCATATTCCCAATCAATAAATTTTATACCGGAATCACTAAGAAGAATATTCTCAACATGCAAATCCATGTGAGCAGGCGCGTATTTTATGAGATTACATCGCGGTTGGCGTAAAAAATGTTGTTGTAAGTGTAGCCATTTAGCAGATAAACGTTTTCTATCAATACTCTGCCAATAAACTAATAGCTCATGATTTAAATTGAGGGGGAAACCTAATGGCGTGTGTTGATGAAGTATGGCTATTTTTTCAGCCAGCGGTTTTAAATAAGTACTAAAAAGTGATTGATGGGTTAAATGTTCGCCCTGTAACCAATAAAGAAAAAACCATTCTTTATAACGGGTGGCAACTTTAGGTGATATGTCCGATCCTGAAAGCTGTTTTAAAATGGCGTATTCTTTTCTTCCATGTACATAAAGCGCTTTTTTTTCATCACCATAATAGCGAGCAACCCAATCTATATCTGCACATTGCACACGAAAAACGCCACCACCTGATCCTTCTAATGCCGTAATTTTCCATTTACTTAATGCCGTTGCAGGAAAAAGCGCTTGCAAGGCATTAAGCAAACTTGAGTAATGCGGATCACTCAACCTGATGGCGTCCATTCCAAAGAATTTCACCAGAAGAAACTGACATTAACTGCATACTGATCACACGGTTATCTTTTTTACCATCAACGGTTGAGAATAAAATATAATCAGCTTTCAAATAACGGGCTAAACCAATCGCTGCACTACGAAGACCTAAACTATCTTCACCTGATAAACCAAGTGCTTTTCGTGCTGACATCATTTGTGTATAAGGCACGGTTTGCAATGCACTAATACTATTAACTGATTCAATAATGGTATTGGTTGCATTTACCGCTTGAATATTCCCGCCTGAATTATTTTTAACATTATCAACAACGATAAGCTTACCCACTTCTAAATCACCAGTAACCGCCATTTCTCTAATTAAAGGAGTGACAGCTACATTCCAATTAATACTCGTGATTTTAGGTGGCGTTGGCACAACTTCAATCGGTGGCTCTATGGGTTTAGGTGGCTCGACTGGCTCAGTAGGCGTAACTGGTTCAACAGGTACTGGCGGTTGTTGTGGCAACATGGATGGACAACCTGCTAATAAAAACACAGACATCGCCACAAATAGAACTCTTTTCATGCTCGCGTTACCTTATCCTAAGTAAAGAGATAAACTCTGACATAACTAATGGTCTTATCTGGTATATCACCACTAATTTCGGTATCACCATCGCCAAGAATAGTCACATCATTTACATTCCCAGCAGGGGAAACTTCAAGCCCTTGTTCGTTATACCAATAAAAACGATAGCGAATAGAGACAGGATAAGATTGTGTATTTGATAACATGACTGTCGCTTTTGTGCCATTAGCATGGTGTTCAATGGTTGGCTGACCAGCAACAATACCTACAACTAATACTGAAGGCTCCATAATAATAGCCTGCTGACGATTGAAATAGAGTTTATTATCTGAATGAGATGATAAACATCCTGAGAGCAATATCGTCATAAACACAGCGATAAGCAATGAACAAATGGCCTTACCTTGTCTTATCATGTATTACTTCCTGTTATCCTGCTGTTAGCATTATATCCATTATTGGCTTAATAGTGGCCCTAACGGTTTTCCGCCAAGCAAATGCATATGAATATGGAAAACTTCTTGTCCACCATGTTTATTACAGTTCATCACCAAGCGATAACCATCTTCAGCAATACCTTCTTGTTGTGCAATTTTTGCAGCAACAACAAAAAGGTGCCCTAATACTTGTTCATCTTCCACAGTAACATCATTTACAGTAGGAATAAGTTTATTGGGAATAATTAAAATATGAGTGGGCGCTTGAGGTGAAATATCACGAAATGCGGTCACGGTATCATCTTGAAAAACGATATTAGCCGGGATTTCACCACGAATAATTTTACTGAAAATTGTTTCTTCTGCCATTTCCATCACCTTATTATTTATTTTAATTCCTGATTAATTCTATTAAGCAGGTAAGTTTTGAATATGAAAGAGCTTAGCAAAGTTACGCGTTGTTTGTTGCGCTAACTCTTCAACACTCACCCCTTTTAAGACTGCCATATACTCTGCAACATCACGGACATAAGCAGGTTGATTTTCTTTTCCGCGATGAGGAACTGGCGCTAAATAAGGAGAGTCTGTTTCGACTAAAATTCTATCAAGAGGAACGATACGAGCGGCCTCTCTGATTTGTTCAGCATTTCTAAATGTCACAATGCCGGAAAAAGAGATATACATTCCAAGATCAAGTAATGCTGTTGCAGTCTCTTTATCTTCTGTAAAGCAATGCAGAACACCGCCACAATCTTGAACTTTTTCTTCTTTTAAAATGGATAACGTATCTTCACGAGCACTGCGTGTATGCACAATAACGGGTTTATTAACTTGGCGCCCAATACGAATATGTTCACGGAAAATGTCACGTTGTAGTGCCGCATTTTCTTGTTGGTAATAGTAATCTAGCCCTGTTTCACCTAAAGCCACAACATCAGGTGCGGCTGCTAAACGAGCTAATTCTTCAACATCATGACCTTCGTCTAAATTTAAAGGATGGAGCCCACAAGAAAAGGCAATATTGTCACGTTTACCGATTAGCTCACGCATACTCTTAAAACCCGGTAATGTGGTTGCTACTGCTAACATATATTGAACATCACGCTGCTGTGCTTTTTCGACAACATCATCAATATTTTCATGTAATTTATCATAATCTAAGCAGTCGAGATGGCAGTGTGAATCAACTAAAAACATAACTTACTCTCATTTATCTGGTACAACTTATAGGTGTTTTTTATTACAGCTAAATCATAATTAATATATAGCTAATTAATTTTTTGTGGCTAGCTGATTTTCCCAATCTAGCAGTTGTTCTACTAGTAACAATTCTCTATTTAATGCAGGAATGGTCATTAACTGATAACGACACTGTTTCCATCCATCAATAGTGGATAATAAAATATCCGAAGGCCATTGTGATAATGCCATAATCAATGCTTGCTGATCTTGGTTCATGCAATAGGATTGTGCATTGGTTTGATATTTTAATGCATCAAGTAGCAGTGATAACAACCAATACAAGCGATGCTCGGCATTATCTTGATTTAATTGTGGCAGAAATGCATATAAATCAAGTTGTTGTATACTGGTATATAACGCTTGGCAAAAAGTCTCTCTTTCTTTCCACTCATCTTTCAATAATGAAAGCGCCAAAATCGGAGCATTCTGCGATAAATTCAATGCTGTCACACTATTCGCATAAGGCATGTTTGGTAATTGTTGCTGTAACCAGTGCGTTGCGTGTTGAAGATCCGGCGTTGCTAAATGGTAATAAAAACAACGGCTACGCAATGTCGCTAATAAAACCTCTGGTTGCTGACAATTCAGTAAAAAATAGGTGTTTTTAGGCGGCTCTTCTAACGTTTTAAGTAATGCATTTGCAGCAGCTTCTGTTAACGCTTCAACGTCTTTTATCCAAACTACTCTAGAACCACTTTGCTGAGCATGATGCTCCAGCTTTTCCGTGACTTTTCTTACGGCTTCAATCCCAATCGAGGACTTACCCTTTTCACTTTGTAAAACATGCCAATCAGGGTGTGTTTCAGCAAGCATCAATCGACAGCTATGGCATTCATTACAACTTTTTAATCCCTGTTTATTCTGGCACATTAACCAACGACTTAACCCATAAGAGAGTGCTTCTCCTCCCATGCCTTCTATCGCATGTAAAAGCAAAGCATGATGACCACGCCCTTCTTGATACATGCTAATAAGTTGTCGATATGCCTGATTTAGCCAAGGATACCAATTCATAGTGATTTATTTTCCTGCTGAACTAGCCACGCTGTTAATGTTTGATGAATATCTGCTTGTACTTTTTCAATCGCTTGGGAGGCATCTATCGTAATAATGGAATCATCATCTTTAGCCAATGCTTGATAACGTTCACGAGTACGATAAAAGAAATTCATTGACTCTTTCTCAATCCGGTCTAGCTCACCTCGAGCACGCGCTCTGGCAAGGCCAATAGCAGGATCTAAATCAAGATATAGGGTTAAGTCAGGGCGAAAATCACCAAGGACAGTATTACGAAGTGACAACATAAGATCTTTATCTAAGCCGCGCCCACCGCCTTGATAAGCTTGTGAAGATAGATCATGTCTATCACCAATAACCCATTTCCCATCCGCAAGCGCAGGTTTTATCACATTTTCTATAAGCTGAACACGCGCTGCATATAGCATCAATAATTCTGCTTTATCCGTGACTTTTTCACCTTCAATACCTTGTTTGATAAGTTCACGTAATTTTTCGGCAAGTGGTGTGCCACCCGGTTCACGCGTAAATGCTAGGTTAGTAATACCTTTATCTTTTAGGGTATCAACAACCGTTTGGATCGCACTGGTTTTTCCAGCGCCTTCAAGTCCTTCAATTACAATAAATTTACTGTTGTTCATAATTATCTTTGTTGTAAGCGTCGATATTGTGCGACAGCTTTATTATGTTCATTGAGTGTGGTTGAAAATTTATGACCACCCGTTCCATCTGCAACAAAATAGAGATAGCGAGTATCCGCTGGATGTGCAGCCGCTCTAATTGAAGCGACACCCGGCATTGCTATTGGTGTTGGTGGTAAGCCATCAATTTGATACGTGTTATAAGGTGTATAACCATTTAAATCACTACGATAAATCGTGCCTCTATATTTATCACCTAAACCATAGATAACCGTTGGATCGGTCTGTAATCGCATATTAGTTTTTAATCGATTAACAAAAACAGACGCAACTTTTGTTCTTTCAGCATCAATGCCCGTCTCTTTTTCAATAATTGATGCCATGATAAGCATTTCATAAGCCGATTTATACGGTAAATCACTATCGCGTTTAATCCACTCTTCTTCTAATGTTTTTTCCATTTGCTGGTAGGCGCGTTTTAAAATTGCGACATCTGTCGTACCCGCGGTGTAATGGTATGTATCAGGTGCAAACCAACCTTCTAGATTAGAAATCTCTGGTTTTATTCCTATTTCTTCACGTAACTTATCACTATTCATTGTGTGTGCGACAGCAGCAAGCTGAGGCGCTTGCTCAAAAATAGATTGCCAATCCTTTAAGCGACTTCCTTCAATAAAACGGATTGAGAACTGGGCTTCTTTACCACTTTTGATAAGCAGTAAGACATCATGCAATGTCATCCCTTTTGTTAAACGATAAGTACCTGCTTTAAATTGGCTTAATTCAGGTTTCACTTTTAATAAAACCTGAAAATAATCTCCTTCACTAAGCAGATTGCTTTTTATTAATAGTTGTTCCATAGCAACACGCCCTGTTCCTGCTGGTACAGTCAGTAGCATTTCATCTTGTTTTACAACAATATTTTCTTCTAGACCCCGAATATGTTGCATCATATACAATGCAACTGCGCCAAGGCTAATCAATAAGGCAAAAAAAACTATCCATACTATTTTTTTTATCTTCATTTATAACTCATTAAATTCTATTTAAGTGACAAAGTGTGTTGTAAAACAACATGATAATAGTCCCTACTAGGATATTGATAGCACTTATCATCTGAAAAAGTGACTTGTGAAACGGGGATCACTGGCATCAACACATTTGTTAACCATATTTCATCAGCCTGATAAAGTATTTCAGGTTTTTCTCTCACAATATCAATTTTCCAATGATTTTTTTGAGCTAATTGAAAAATAGATTGACGCATAATGCCATTTACCCCTGAATTAGTCAGATCTGGTGTAAAAAGCCTATCTCCTTTGCGCCAAAAAAGATTCGCCGCATTAGCTTCAACTAAATATCCTTCATTATCACACACTAAAACATCATCAAATTCTGTTTTTTCTAAATGATATTTGATAAGAACTTGTTCTAGGCGATTGAGATGTTTGATCCCTGCCAACAAAGGGTTTTGCCCTAAAGTAACAGGGCTAATACCAAGAGATACACCTTCGTTTTGCTGGTGGAGATAATGAATAGGATAAGAGGACAGTGAGATTATTACCGTCGGCGTTATAAATCCATTGGAGGAATATCCTCGTCCACCATAACCACGACTAATAATAATTTTAATAACACTTTTTGTTTGAGCCAGAGAAGCCACATCGATGATCTGCTTTTCAAGTTCAGACCAATTAGGATGAGGTAAAAAGAGAGCGTTACAGCCTTGTTTTAAGCGGTTTATATGTGCAGATAATAAAACGGGATCACCCTGTTCAACAGCCAGTGTTGTAAAACAGCCATCACCAAACTGTACAGCTCGATCACTGGCATCTACATTTTGTTGCTGTTGTCCATTTACCCAATACATCTAACACACCTTACATCTATGTTATTGATATCAATCTGCACATGATAAAACAACTGGCAGTAAAAGGACAAAATAAAAGACCCAGAATAATCCTGGGCCTTTAGGTATTTTTTCAACTTTCTACAAAAAACGGCTTATACGCGTTTAAAGAGAATTGAACCGTTAGTACCACCAAAGCCGAATGAGTTACACAGAGCATATTCCATGTTCTCAACTTTACGTGCTTTATGTGGAACAAAATCAAGATGACAATTTTCGTCTTGATTATCTAGGTTAATTGTTGGAGGTACTATTTGATCACGCAGTGAAAGGATAGTAAAGATAGACTCAATTGCACCCGCAGCACCTAATAAGTGACCTGTCATAGATTTTGTTGAGCTAACTAATACATCAGTGCCTTTACCAAATACGTTTTCTACCGCTTGTGCTTCAGCAACGTCGCCTGCATTTGTTGATGTGCCGTGTGCGTTGATATAACCCACGTCTGATGAGGCAATACCTGCATCTTTCAGTGCATTTGTCATAGCCAGCGCACCGCCTTCGCCATTTTCTGCTGGTGAAGTCATGTGATAAGCATCGCTGCTCATACCAAAACCAACTACTTCAGCATAAATTTTAGCGCCACGGTTTTTAGCGTGTTCGTATTCTTCAAGAACAAGAACGCCAGCACCATCACCTAATACAAAACCATCACGCTCTTTATCCCATGGACGGCTAGCCGCTTGAGGATTATCGTTACGTGTTGATAATGCACGAACAGCACCAAAGCCACCCAGACCTAATGGTGTGGTTGCTTTTTCGGCACCGCCTGCCAGCATTGCATCTGCATCACCATAAGCGATAATACGTGCAGCATGTCCAATATTATGAACACCTGAAGTACACGCTGTTGCGATAGAGATTGTAGGGCCACGAAGACCATACATAATGCTTAAATGCCCTGCAACCATGTTAATGATGGTTGAAGGTACAAAGAATGGGCTAATTTTACGAGGGCCGCCATTCATCATAGATGTATGGTTTTCTTCGATAAGGCCTAAGCCACCAATACCAGAACCAATAGCAGCTCCGATACGACTTGCATTGGCTTCTGTTACTTCAAGACCTGAATCCGCAATGGCCTGCACACCTGCTGCAATACCATATTGAATGAAAAGATCCATCTTACGCGCGTCTTTACGCGAAAGATTATAATCTTCGTGATTGAAATCTTTTACCAATCCAGCGAATTTAGTCGCATGATGACTGGTGTCAAAATCTTCGATAAGGCCGATACCACTCTGTCCGGCACACACTGCTTCCCAAGAAGCTTCTGCGTTATTACCGACAGGAGATAACATGCCTAGTCCGGTCACAACTACACGACGCTTAGACACGCTTATCCTCCAAGGAGGGAAAAAGTTTAGGATTAAAAATATAGGCGGTCGAGTGACCGCCTAGATTAGCAAGCTTATTTGCCTGCGTTTTCAACGTAATCAATAGCAGCTTGAACTGTAGTAATTTTTTCTGCTTCTTCGTCTGGGATTTCGATATCGAATTCTTCTTCCAGAGCCATTACCAGCTCAACTGTGTCAAGAGAATCAGCGCCTAAGTCATCAACAAATGAAGCTGAATTTACAACTTCTTCCTCTTTAACACCCAGTTGTTCAACAATGATTTTCTTAACGCGTTCGTCGATAGTGCTCATACTATTAAATTTCCTATCAAAACTCGCTTGCGCGATGATTTTCTTAGTTTATAAATACAGGAAAAGATCTAACCAATCCCGACTGTGTGGACTACTTTATTCGCTATATTTTGCATTATATTGTACGCAAAAAGCAAATATAAAGACGTCCCCATAATTAGATCATGTACATGCCACCATTGACATGCAATGTTTCACCCGTGATATAGCTTGCTTCATCAGAAGCTAAGAAAGCTACAGCACTGGCAATCTCTTTGGCATCACCTAAACGGTTAGCAGGGACTTGAGATAAAATACCTGCTCTTTGGTCATCTGTTAATGCTCTAGTCATATCAGTTTCGATAAAGCCCGGAGCAACAACATTCACCGTAATGCCACGGGAAGCAACTTCGCGTGCTAATGATTTACTAAAACCAATCACACCCGCTTTCGCCGCCGCGTAGTTTGCCTGTCCTGCGTTACCCATGGTTCCAACAACAGAACCAATGGTAATTATACGACCATGACGTTTTTTCATCATAGCACGCATAACTGCTTTAGACAGACGGAAGACTGATGAAAGATTAGTGTCAATGATATCTTGCCACTCATCATCTTTCATGCGCATCAACAGGTTATCACGAGTAATACCTGCATTATTGACCAAAATATCAATTTCGCCAAATTCAGCACGCACATCTGCTAAAAATTTTTCGATAGAGTCGTTTTCTGTGACATTTAACACAAAACCCTTACCCTTACCGTCTAAATATTCGCTGATAGCTTGTGCACCGTTTTCACTCGTTGCTGTACCAATTACTGTCGCACCGCGTGCAACTAAATCTTCTGCAATCGCACGGCCAATACCACGGCTTGCACCAGTAACTAGCGCTATTTTTCCGTCAAATCCCATGAGATCCCTCAGTCATTTCCTAATGCAACATCTAATGACGCAATATCATTAACTGCTGCAGCGTTCATTTCTTTAGAAATGCGTTTTGTTAAGCCAGTTAATACTTTTCCTGGCCCGATTTCTAATAGTTGTGTGATACCTTTTTCGGCAATAAGTTCAACCGTTTCAGTCCAGCGAACCGGATTATAAAGCTGGCGAACTAACGCATCACGAATTGCATTTGCATCAGTTTGCGCTACCACATCAACGTTATTAACGACCTGAATTTCAGGTTGTTTAAATTCAATTTCTTGTAATGCAACCGCAAGCTTATCAGCAGCCGGTTTCATTAAAGCACAATGAGAAGGCACGCTTACCGCTAACGGTAAAGCACGTTTAGCACCTGCTTCTTTACATAACACACCAGCACGTTCTACGGCTTCTTTGTTGCCCGCAATAACAACTTGGCCCGGTGAGTTAAAGTTTACAGGCGAGACAACTTGTCCTTGCGCTGCTTCTTCACAGGCTTTTGCAATAGCGTCATTATCTAAACCGATAATCGCATACATTGCACCAGTACCCGCAGGCACGGCTTCTTGCATTAGTTGACCGCGTAACTCTACTAATTTAATTGCAGCGGTGAAATCAATAACACCAGCACACACTAAAGCAGAATACTCGCCAAGACTGTGACCTGCCATCATTTGTGGCATTTTGCCTTGTTTTTCTTGCCATACACGCCAGATAGCAACAGAAGCTGCTAATAATGCTGGCTGTGTTTTCCAGGTTTTGTTTAGCTCTTCTTCTGGGCCATTTTGAACTAAGTCCCAAAGAGAATAACCCAATACATCAGATGCTTGAGCAAATGTTTCAGTCACGATTGGATATTGCTCTGCAAGTTCTGCAAGCATTCCAACAGCTTGAGATCCCTGACCGGGAAAAACCATTGCAAAATCAGTCATGTTTATTTTCCTGATAATATTAAAAACGGATAAGTGCAGAACCCCAAGTAAAACCGCCACCAAACGCTTCCAGTAAAATTAACTGACCACGTTGAATACGATTATCTCTTACAGCTTCATCTAATGCTGTTGGGACTGATGCTGCTGACGTATTGCCATGGCGATCTAATGTCACCACTACTTTATCCATTGTCATATCCAGCTTTTTCGCTGTCGCTGAAATAATTCTTAAATTTGCCTGATGAGGCACAAGCCAGTCCAGTTCAGATTTATCAATTTTGTTAGCTTCAAGTGTCTCATCCACAATGTGGGCAAGTTCACGAACTGCGACTTTAAATACTTCGTTTCCTGCCATAGTAACGTAAGCAGGTAAATCGACACTTTCTCTACTCTGATAAGGTAATGCTAATAGATCACCAAAACGTCCATCAGAATGTAAATGAGTAGAGATAATACCTTCTTCTTCTGATGCACCAACAACCACAGCACCTGCTGCATCACCAAATAAGATAATTGTGCCACGATCTTCTGGATCTAAAGCGTGAGATAATCTGTCAGCACCAATAACCAATGCTTTTTTAACAGAGCCTGCTTTAATAAATTGATCCGCAATACTTAATGCATAAACAAAACCTGAACATGCAGCCGCAACATCAAAAGCAATACAGTCATTAATCCCTAATGCATTTTGAATTTGGCAAGCCGCGCTTGGAAATGCGTGTGAGCCCGATGTAGTTGCAACAATAATCAATCCAATGTCTTGCTTATCAATACCTGACATCTCTAATGCTTTTTCGCCAGCACCCGCGCCCATCACAGCAACCGTTTCTTCTTCTGCTGCAATTCGACGTTCATGAATACCGGTTCTGGTAACAATCCACTCGTCAGATGTTTCAACCATTTTTTCTAAATCGGCATTAGTTCGCACTTGTACAGGCAAGTAACTACCAGTACCTAAGATTTTTGTATACATTCTATCAATCGCTCTTGGGTAATACTGTTGTCAGTCGTGAAGCAATTCGCTCTGGAATTTTTCGCTCAACGGCATGAACAGCCTGTTCTATTGCTGCTGTAAACGCGCTTTCATTTGCGCCACCATGGCTTTTAATGACGATACCGCGTAATCCTAACAGAGAAGCACCGTTATACTGGTCGGGGTTCATATGTCCAAAACGCTTAATTAGCCGCTTTTGTAACCACTTCTTCAATATTTTTATCCACCACGACGTTTTTTTATTTTCGGTAGTAGAAGATTTAATCAATGAAAGGAAAACTCTGATAACCCCTTCCATCGTTTTAAGGGAGACATTACCTGCGAAGCCGTCACACACCAAAACATCAGTTTTGCCTGTCAGTAATTCATTACCTTCAACATAACCAATATAATTAATATTCGGTGTCGATTTTAATACCGTAGCAGCTTCGCGGATATTATCTAATCCTTTACTCTCTTCTTCACCAATATTTAAAAGCGCCACTTTCGGTGAATCAATCTCTGCTATCTCTTCGGCCATAACTGCGCCCATTACCGCAAACTGTACCAGCATTTTGCTATCACAATTAACGTTAGCGCCTAAATCCAGAACAACCGTCTTGCCTTTTTTCTGGTTAGGTAATACCGAAACCAGTGCAGGACGTTCAATTCCATCAATAGCATTAAGTCGAAGTTTTGCTAATCCCATCAATACGCCAGTATTCCCTGCACTTACACAAGCCTGTGCTTCCCCTGTTTTCACGAGATCAAGTGCCACTCGCATTGATGTGCCTTTACTTGCTCTAATAGCCTGTGAAGGTTTAGCATCATTGGCAACAATATGTTCTGCGGGTATAACTTGTAAACGGGAGATTAGCTCAGCATTTTGATTTGCAAGCAGAGAAGAGATAGAGTCTGGTTGACCTACCAGCAATATTTTTAAGTGAGGATTAGATGCCAGCGCCCGCAAACAAGCAGGCACTGTGATGCGAGGACCGAAGTCCCCGCCCATCGCATCTAACGCTATGGTTAGATTTGTCAAGGTATCAACGAGCTATAAAGCTAATTACTTGTTGATAACCTTGCGGCCACGGTAGTAACCGTCAGCAGTTACATGGTGACGCAGGTGAGTTTCACCAGAAGTTTTGTCAACAGAAACCTGAGTTACTGTCAGCGCGTCATGAGAGCGACGCATACCACGTTTAGAACGAGTTGGTTTGTTTTGTTGTACGGCCATTGACCTTACTCCTTAGTACTTTTCTTTAAACTGGCTAATACGGCAAATGGATTTGGTTTCTCTGATAATTCTTCAGGGAGTTCACCAAACACCATATCCGCGTCGGACACTTCACAGTGTTCAAAATCATGTACCGGAACTACCGGCAAGTTGAGGATTATTTCATCTTCAATCATCGCCAGCAAATCTATTTCACCAAATTCGTTTACATCGACTGGTTCATATTCTTCCGGTAATGCCTCGGCCCGTTCATCACTGACAACAGGGCTAAAACAATATGTTGCGTGAACATGATACGGAAAATGGCCACCACAACGCTGACATTCTAAAGTTACATCCACATCGGAATGTCCTTTAATCACGGCAAGACGTTGATGGTCAATATCAAATGATAAAGCCACATCAATATTACTGTCCACACTGACCACCGATTCAGCTAAGCGGCTTACTTGCTCTGGAGAATAATGACCGTCATAGTCTAAATTCTTTTGAGCTGCTCGCAGCGCATCAATGGTCAGGGGTAATTTTACCTTTTGCATAAGGCGCGCATATTATCTTTGTAATGGAATATAGTCAAAGAAAAAGGCGGGTTATCTACACCTTTCCACCAAAATTCGCTTTATCAGCGGCGCATAGTTTAGAATGTCAGGCATCATTTTGCTACGGATTTTAAAAAAAATATGTTGCCACTCGTTCTTGCGTCTACTTCACCCTTTCGAGCTCAGTTGCTGAAAAAGCTTGGGATGCCCTTTTTACAAGCATCTCCAGAGATTGACGAAACCCCGATGCCCACAGAGTGCGCTCAAGATCTTGTCAGCCGCTTATCCTATGAAAAAGCCAGCGCTTTACAAGCAAAATTTCCACATCACCTTATAATTGGTTCTGATCAAGTTTGTGTGCTGAATAAAAAGATCACGGGGAAACCCCATAATTTTGATAATGCCTTTGCACAATTAAAACAAGCTTCAGGGCAATGTATTTCGTTCTACACCGGATTAACTGTGTATAATTGCCTAACTTTAGAACATCAAACGCATTGTGAATTATTTCAAGTTTACTTTCGCCATTTAACTGATGAAGAAATTATCAGTTATTTAAATAAAGAAATGCCTTTCAATTGTGCAGGAAGTTTTAAATCTGAAGGGTTAGGCATTACTCTATTTGATAAACTTGTTGGCGATGATCCGAATTCTTTAATTGGTTTACCACTTATCCGATTGAATAAAATGTTACTCTCGCAAAGAATAAACCCATTATTTTTCTCTGATGATCAAAAATAAATCTGATCATCTTATTTTTAATCTTATGTAGCGATAAAGCGTATTATGAATAAATTAGCATCAGTCTTAACAGCTTTAGTGATGGCAACAGCATTAGTGGGTTGTTCTGATGAAAAAGATACTGAAATTTCAACAACGAAAACAACTACCACCGCAAATACTATTCAAGACAGCGTGATTTCAGACAAAAAAGAGGACAACACATCCTTATTTAAAAAGAACTTTGTCAGTAGTTGCATATTAGGTTCGGGTATTACTGATGATGCGCTAATTCCTCAAATTGCCGAAGTGTGTGAATGCACTTACGACAATATTATTAAAAATTACGGAATAACAGAATTTATCCGTGTAGATATGGAAATGCGCAAAAACGGCTCAAAATCACTGCCTAAAGAGTGGGATATTGATAAAATTGTTGAGCAATGCATGACAAAAGTCGAAGGTTAATTCTATTTTCTATTCACGTTCTTAGTGAATTAAGAAAAACAATACGCCCAGCTAACTGGGCGTATTGAGTATTCGGATTTTCTGTTGAAACAAAAAATTTCAGGCTTAAGATTTTTGACTACGTAATACTTGTAAACAATGGCGTAACTGATTATCCATTGGCGCTTCAATTCGCATTTGTTCACCCGTTGAAGGATGAGTAAATGTCAAAGAACTTGCATGCAAGAATAGGCGCTTAAGTTTTGTTCCTACCAATTGTGAATCAAAATCACGATCACCATAGCGATCATCAAATGCAATAGGATGACCTGCATGTAATGTATGCACACGAATTTGGTGTGTTCTTCCTGTCACAGGGCTTGCTTTCACAAGTGTGGCAAATTCAAAACGCTCTTCAACCTTAAAACGAGTCTCTGAAGGTTTTCCTTCATTACTCACTTTAACCACTCGTTCACCACTTTGAAGAATATTTTTCAATAACGGTGCTTGAACAACTTTAGTATGAGATTGCCACTGCCCACGAACTAAGGCTAAATAATCTTTTTGCATCTGTTTTAAGCGTAATTGCTCATGCAACGCACGCAATGCTGAACGTTTCTTTGCAATTAATAAAACACCCGATGTATCTCTATCAAGACGATGTACAAGCTCTAAAAAACGAGCTTCTGGGCGCAATGCGCGTAAGCCCTCAATCACACCAAAACTTAACCCACTACCTCCATGCACTGCGGTTCCTGAGGGTTTATTGATGAGCATTAAGTGGTCATCTTCATATAAAATACAATCTGCCAATGCCGAAACTTTATCAAGTTTTGGTGATACAGCGATCTCTTCTTTTTCTGATACTCGTACAGGAGGAATACGAATGCTGTCACCCGCATTAATTTTGTATTCAGGTTTAATTCGCCCTTTGTTAACTCGAACTTCTCCTTTTCGGATAATTCGGTAAATCATACTTTTGGGTACACCTTTCAAGCGTGCCAGTAAAAAATTATCGATACGCTGGCCTGCTTCATCGCCATCAATGGTGACGAACTGAACTTGATTAAATGATTTCATAGTGGCGATTCTTTGGCTCTCTTAAAATAAAAATTACAAACAACTTTATGGTGCACAAAATAACATCAATTCTGCCGTCTATTTTAACCTGAATAATGGGAAAAAGACGAAACATTAGCTAATCTCTCATATTTATACAGAAAAAGTCACCAAAGCAGAAAAGTCATCTTGCTATAACCCTAACACCAATGGAATAATGCAGACTCTCCTGATTATGTTTATCAGGTATATTTATGAAAATTTTGTTTGTTTGATTTTCAAAATGCAGCAATGGCGTAAGACATAGTCGAAAATCAAACAATTTAGTATGCCATAAATACATCGCTTATTGAGTTGAAACATTGTGTTCAATTAAAGAGTGCTGAATTTTTGAACTAAAAATCAGACTCACCGACATATTGCACCTCTATACAATCGACAACCGTGAGGTTGACGCATTTGTAAAAGACACGAGGTCATCGGTTATCAATAGTGTAATTACGTATGTTAGTGGCACATTATAAAACGTGAAAATAACGAGTAAGTCACAATATGAAAAGAATGTTAATTAACGCAACTCAGCAGGAAGAGTTGCGTGTTGCCCTTGTCGATGGGCAACGTTTGTACGATCTGGATATCGAAAGCCCCGGTCATGAACAGAAAAAAGCGAATATCTATAAAGGTAAAATCACTCGAATTGAACCCAGCTTAGAAGCCGCTTTTGTTGATTATGGTGCGGAACGCCACGGTTTCCTTCCTATCAAAGAAATAGCCCGCGAATACTTTCCTAGTAATTATCACTCCCATGGTCGTCCTAACATCAAAGATGTCTTAAAAGAAGGCCAGGAAGTTATTGTTCAAGTTGATAAAGAAGAGCGTGGTAATAAAGGTGCAGCGTTAACCACTTTTATCAGCCTTGCAGGAAGCTATTTGGTATTAATGCCAAATAATCCTCGTGCAGGTGGTATTTCTCGCCGTATTGAAGGTGAAGATCGTACTGAACTTAAAGAAGCTTTATCAAGCCTTGAAATCCCAGACGGTATGGGTCTGATTGTACGTACAGCTGGTGTTGGCAAATCGGCGGAAGCACTGCAACAAGACTTAAGCTATCGTCTAAGACACTGGGATGCTATTAAGAAAGCGGCTGAGAATCGCCCTGCACCATTCTTAATCCATCAGGAAAGTAACGTAATCGTTCGTGCATTCCGCGACTACTTACGTCCTGATATTGGCGAAATCTTAATTGATAACGCAAAAGTCGTTGAAATGGCGCGTAGTCATATTGAAGCGATTGGCCGAGGTGATTTTGCTAGCAAAATTCGCCATTACACTGGCGCCGTTCCTCTATTTAGCCATTACCAGATTGAATCACAGATTGAATCTGCGTTTCAGCGTGAAGTTCGCCTTCCTTCTGGTGGCGCTTTAGTTATTGATACAACTGAAGCATTAACAGCGATTGATATCAACTCCTCACGCTCAACCCGTGGTGGTGATATCGAAGAAACTGCATTTAATACTAACTTAGAAGCAGCTGACGAAATTGCACGCCAATTACGTTTACGCGACTTGGGTGGTTTAATTGTTATCGACTTTATTGATATGACGCCTGTGCGCCATCAGCGTGAAGTTGAAAACAGAATGCGTGAAGCTGTTCGTCAAGATCGTGCTCGCATTCAAATTGGACGCATTTCTCGCTTTGGTTTATTAGAGATGTCTCGCCAACGTTTAAGCCCTTCATTAGGTGAATCTAGCCATCACGTTTGCCCACGTTGCTTAGGCACTGGTACTATTCGTGATAATGAATCACTGTCACTTTCTGTGTTACGTCTTATTGAAGAAGAAGCACTTAAAGAAAATACCCATGAAGTGCATGCGATTGTACCTGTTCAAATCGCCTCTTATTTGCTGAACGAAAAACGTAAAGCAGTTACCGACATCGAGTTACGTCAATCTAATGTCAAAGTGGTTATTGTTCCTAATGACCAAATGCAAACCCCTCATTTCTCTGTTATTCGTGTACGTAAAGGCGAAGAAATTACTTCCCTTAGCTACAACTTAGCGCAATTCCATGAAAGTCAGTTAAATGAAGCTGAAGACGATGTTGTTACAGAGCGTAAAGCACCTGAACAACCTGCTATTTCAGCCTTTGGGTTACAAGAAGAACCTGTTGCTGAAACAGTAAAAAATAAAAAGGTACCTCAACCTCAAGCTAAACCTGCTAAAACAGAAGAAGCTCAAGGTACTGGTTTCTTTGCTTCTATTGCAAAATTCTTCTCTAACTTATTTGCTAGTGAACCAGAGCCTGCGGTAACACAAGAAAAACCACAGGAAAACAAGAAAGAGAACAACGACAATCGTCGTGATCGTCGTAATAACAATAATCGACGTAACAATAATAATCGCCGTGACCGTGATAACGATCGTAATCGTGATAACGCAAATAGCGAAGACAATCGCAAGAATCGCAATCAAAAACCACAAACGACTCCAACAACTGAAGTTAGTAGTGAACAAGAGATTGCAGAACGCGAAGCTCGTCGCCAGCAGCGTCGTGAACAACGTGCTGAACAGCGTCGTCGTCAAGAAGAGAAACGTCAACAGCAACAAGAAGCAGCTAAAGCTCAAGCGGCTCTTTCTGAAAATGATACAGTTGCAAAGAATAGTGCTGATGAGAAGAAAGAAGAACCTCGTCGCCCTGCTATGCAACGCCGTAATCGTCGTCAATTAACACAATCTGTACGTGTGACTGACAATGATAATACATTAGCCGCTGTACCTGTTGCGACCGAAAAAGCGGTTTCTGAACCACCAGTTGCAACAACACAAACTAAAGTTGCCCCAACTGAAAAACCAGCACCTAAAGCAGTCGCTGTTGTGAAAGTTGAAGCAAATGAAGCACAAGTTGTAAAAGCACTACCTGATGCAACTAAATCACAAGATGACAATAAAAACGAAGATAATAACGGGCAAGATAATGTTATGCCACGTCGTTCTCGCCGTTCACCTCGTCATTTACGTGTAAGTGGTCAACGTCGTCGTCGCTATCGTGATGAGCGCACCTTAACAGTATCACCAATGCCTCTGGCAATGGCTGTTGCTTCTCCTGAACTGGCTTCAGGTAAAGTCTTCATTCGCTATCCAGTCACTCCTGTAAGTGATGCACCATTTATTGAGAATGATGTTGAAAACAACAATGACGTTTCTGTTGGAAACCACATTATTACTCATAAAGATCCACAAATGGTAGCTATCGCACCGGCGGTTTCAGAAGCCATTGTTGCTGATATTGCACAGACAGAAACCACTGAATCAACTTACTCTGTCACAGTTAGCACAGAATCAACCACTGAAGCTATTGCTGAAATTGTTGCAGTAGAGCCACAAGCTGAGCCTGTTGAAACTAACGTGATCACTGATGCAATCAATGAAGTGAATACAGAAGAGCATGTTACTCGTAAAGAGAATATTTCAGCAGTATTGAATACCACTGAAGCTTACATGCATGAAATTTCACAACAAATTGAAACAAATATCGCGCCAGAAGAAGTTGCACAAGATACGGTTGCACCAGTAGAAAGTGAAGCATCAACACCTGGACCTCAACCTGTTGAAGCAGTAATAGCAACTGAAGAACCTGTTGAACAGCACAAAGAAATTGCTATTGAAACTGTTGCATCCCCTGTCGTTGAAACTATTGTTGAAACCGTTGTTGAAACTATCGTTGAAGACCAACCAGCAGAAAGCGCAACACCGGTTGTGGAAGTTGAAGCAGTAACAGAGAGCAAACCAGCTGAAGTCGTTATTCGTCAAGAGCCTATTGTGGCTACACGCCAACTACATGCAAGCTCACCAATGACAAAAGCCCCAGCCGCTAATGAAGCGCCTGTGGCAATTGAAATCAAAGCGTGGGAAGCACGCCCTGCTTTTGATAAAAAAGGCCGCACAGGTGCAGGTGGACATTGTTCTACTAGCCACGCGTCTTCAGAAATGACGAAAGCTGAAAGCAAAAACTAATAATAAGGTGTTATTAAGAATATCTTGATAATACTTCTAAATTGAGAACCCACTTTTTAGTGGGTTCTTTTTTTGGTAACTGTTAACAAATTAACTGAGGATTTATAAAGCCAAAAATAAGATAAAAAAAAGCCCCTGAATATTTAATTCAGAGGCAGTTAATTTCTTAGCAAAGCAATCAGTCTTTTAGATCAGGCAGATTTTTAATTTCACCCATCGCTTTTAACTGCTTAGATAATTCGCGACGCTCTTTAGACAGATCGGCATTTTTAATAATGTAATCGTCAACACGATCGTCATAGTCACTACGCATATTAGCAATAATACCCAGTACATCTTCAATCGACATACCTGGTTTAATATATTCACTTAAGTTGTCTAACAAAAGAACACGTTTTTGGTTATCGCGGATCTTTTTCTCATTGTCAGTGATCTCACGACGGATTTTGTTCTTACGACGATACATACGCACAAACTCCAGTACGTTTTGGAAAGACGGCTTGTTTGCGTTATCCATTTCCTACACCTTTACAATTGATATTTAAGATAAATAGTTCTGTTTAAGATTATCGCTTAATCGTGTCAATAAACAAGCAAAGTTTACAAATTTAATTGATTTTGCTTAATTAACAATTAATTAGGATTATATGCATTAATAAATATAGTCAACATTCTTTAACCCGTAAATGTTCACTTAATTAATAATAAAAAAATGGCTACACATTTTCACTGGTAGCCCAAATCGACACTACAAAGGATAAACTTATGAGCGATTAAATAGGTTGTGCTTTATTTTTATCTTCATGTTGTAAGCCATCGAGTGGCAATAATGCTTTCGCATCTGAACGTAAAAACATAGCAGAGAAAAGTGTTGTTCCTATCACTATACATCCCATCACCATATAAGTTGGTGCAAAACCATAATGATCATAGCCATAACCCGCTAATGGAGATAATAATGTTGCGACAATAGAGCTCACACATTGAAAACCGACTAAATAAAGTGTTGAAGACAAACGTTTATCAAAATGTTGGCTGTTATATTTAAAAATTGAAATTAATAAAATCGGTAATTCAACCGCATGTAATAACTTCATACAAGAGATCAAAACAGGCCCTTCAACTAATCCAGAACCAATAATACGCGCAGCCATAACACTACTTGCTAGTAATAAGCCATTTTTAGCACCAATTCTATTTACAAGGAAAGGTGCGATAAACATACCACCAGCTTCTAAGAATACCTGCAATGAATTCAGATATCCGTACATCTCATTTCCCTGTTGTAAGGTCGCAAATTGTGATGAGAAAAAGACGGGAAATTGTTGGTCATAAACCCCATAAACACAGGTGCCAATAACAAACAAAATAAGTGCCCAAAAACGCGGCAATGAAAGTAAATTCAGTGCATCTTTGAGGGTAATCGCTGATGTTTTCCCATGCTCTAATTGATTAAATGCATCTGATTTATCGGTTTTTAATAGTGCTAAAAGAATTAAGAACACAATGCCAGAAATAGAAGCCATCACAAAATTGTAATTAGGATCGATATTTATATTGTGTCCGGCAATAAAAGTTGCTGATGCCCAACCTAACGATCCCCACATTCTCGCCCTACCATATTCAAAACCACGAATACGACTAACACGCTCTGTATATGACTCTAATACGCCAATACCCGCATTAAATGTCATTCCAACATATAAGCCCCCTAAAATGGAGCCAACAAATATATTCCAACGTAGTATTGATGCGAAACCTAGAAAAAAAGGCCCAGAAAGAATAAGCAATACTGCAATCACTAATAACAAATTCTTTCTTAGTCCTAATTTATCTTGAATAAAGCCATATAAAGGTTGAGCACATAGCGCAATCAGAGAAATTGCAGAAAATATTAATCCAGTATCAGTCGCTTTTAACCCTACATACTGATTTAACCAAATAGAAACTAATGAAAATGATGATGACCAGGTAAAAAAGAAGAAAAATAACAGTGCACTTAAGATCGCATAGTATTTTTTTGAGTCTTTATTCATTGTTTTAGTGCCTTATAAAGTCATTCCACCCCTAAATGTTAACGTTAACTTTTAAGTTAACAAACAATTTTATCGCTTTAATGTGATATAAAGCACACAAGTTAACGTTAACAATTTAAACTATGTGTTCTAGATCCACTTTTATCTTTTATTACCGTTACTCACAGTAAAACGCACAAATAGGTATCATATAATCCATTTTCTTTGGTTTTCTTTGCTAAAATAGCTGTATCTTTAATAACTATCTTAAAGCCATGCTAACTGATTTAAACCACCTAACCCTCGCTGTCAATAATGTGAATAAAAGCTTTGCCTTTTATACTGAAATATTAGGCTTTAAACCTCTTGCTTTATGGAATAACGGCGCTTACCTACAACTGGGTTCCTTATGGCTATGTTTATCTCACGATAAACGCCATATTACTGAAGACAGTGATTACACCCATTATGCTTTCAGTTTATCTGCAAATAATTTTGAAACCTTTAAACAGCATCTTTTATCCCATGACATTACTGCATGGAAAGAAAATAAAAGCGAAGGTGATTCTTTCTATTTTTACGATCCTGACCATCATAAACTTGAAGTCCATGTGGGTGATTTAAAAAGTCGCTTAGAAGCTTGTCGTCAACATCCCTACTCTGGTATGCAATTTTTCGACAAATAAAAAGATGATAAGGATGAATGGCTAAAATAATACGATAGATATGCTTGTTGTAGTTTTATGTTATTGTCATCAAAAAGATCAATATTAGTGGTGGTACGCTCCTACTTATACTTACTGTGACACCCTATATTAAACACTACATAAGTACGCTTTGATCTGACATTTCACGTTTACCGCATTATGGTTTACCATGGTCTTAATTAAGCCCAATACAGCTCATTGAGTAATGATTTTAAAAATCATCAATAAATTTACGGTAGGAAACCTTGTCTAATTCAGCAAAAACGCCCACATTTTACATCCACGACTACGAAACCTTCGGCACTAATCCTGCCCTAGACCGCCCAGCTCAATTTGCAGGTATAAGAACTGATATGGATTTCAATATTATTGAAGATCCTCTCGTTATTTATTGCAAACCTAATGATGATTATCTACCTCATCCAGAAGCCGTGATGATCACGGGAATAACACCACAAATTGCGGCAAAAAATGGGATGGTTGAAGCAGAGTTTACTCGCCAGATCCATCAAGCTTTTAGCCAACCTAATAGTTGTATTATGGGTTATAACAACCTTCGTTTTGATGATGAAGTCACTCGTAATATCCTTTATCGTAATTTTTATGATCCTTATGCTTATAGCTGGCAAAAAGGAAACTCGCGTTGGGATTTACTTGATGTTTTACGTGCCTGTTATGCACTGCGCCCTGAAGGTATTATTTGGCCTGAAAATGAGGACGGTTTTCCAAGCTTTCGTTTAGAGTTATTAACTAAAGCCAATGGCATTTCTCATGAAAATGCCCATGATGCAATGTCTGATGTTTATGCCACCATTGCGATGGCAAAAAAATTAAAACAAGCTCAACCACGAATGTTTGATTATTTCTTTAATTTACGTGATAAACGCAAAGTGCAAGCGCTAATTGATATTCCAGCAATGACACCGATTGTGCATGTTTCAGGTATGTTTGGTGCCGCGCGTTCTAATTTAAGTCTTGTTGCCCCATTAGCGTGGCATCCTGATAATCGTAATGCAGTTATTGTTTGTGACTTAGCCACAGATATATCTCCTCTATTAACCCTCAACTCAGACCAATTACGTGAGCGTTTATATACACCACGTAGTGAATTATCAGCTGATGAGCCACCTGTTCCAATTAAATTATTGCATATTAATAAATGCCCAATTGTTGCACCGCAAAATACATTAAGACAACAAGATGCAGATAGAATTGGTTTAGATGTTGATACTTGTTTAAAAAATCAAGCGATCTTGTTTTCTCACCCTGATATACGCAATAAAGTCGTGGAAATATTTGCACAACAAACGCCTTTTGCTGTATCCGATAATGTTGATTCACAGATTTATAATGGTTTTTTCAGTGAAAATGATCGTAATGCGATGGAGATTATTCGCTCAACACAACCACAGAATTTACCAGCTTTAGATTTAACGTTTGAAGATGCGAGAATGGAACCTCTATTTTTCCGTTATCGTGCAAGAAATTATCCTTCAACACTTGATTATGATGAACAACAACGTTGGTTGGCGCATAGAAAAGAGATGTTAACGCCAGAAAAACTAACCGAATATATTAATACTATTCAGTTATTAGCTGAAGAACACGCTGATAACGAGGAAAAATTAAAACAGCTACAAGAGCTTTATTTATATGCTCAAGAGATTGCGAGTTAATTGATAAAATAAAAGGCAGGTTTTATCCTGCCTTTCTTATTGCTTAAATAAGCTCAATATAAAACTATTATTCTTTATTCTCTGTATTAGCCTCATTATGAGCGCGTCCACAACCACACTCATCTCCCCAATATTTTAATTTTGAGGTTTTACCAATACCCGGGTTCATGCTATTGGTTGGGTCGTTATGTTTATAGAATGCTTTTAATTGAGGCTTAGCATAATACATATGACCCACATTATGCTCTGCAGGATATTCTGCTCCACGTTGATC
Source organism: Proteus sp. CA142267 (assembly GCF_003336825.1). Lineage (NCBI taxonomy): Bacteria > Pseudomonadati > Pseudomonadota > Gammaproteobacteria > Enterobacterales > Morganellaceae > Proteus > Proteus sp. CA142267. Next base: position 59,083 of record NZ_QPMG01000014.1, read on the forward strand.
TAATAGCGCCAGCATTTCTGCTTTTAATGCCTTAGCATCAACACCTTTTTTAATAATGTAATCTTGGTGCATAACATGACACATAAAATGCCCACAATAGAGTTTATAAAGTAATTTACTCTCTATTTCGGATGGTAATTTTTCAAACCAATCTTTGTCATTACGACGCAATGCAATATCTAATGGCAACACATCTTCTACGTCATTAACATGAACGGCATGATAACGGACAGCAGCACCTGCGGCGGCAAAACGATGCAAGAAGGCTTTATTTCCCTCTTCTTCAGTACATTCAAAATAATCGCCTGATGCTGATTTAAAGTATTCTTTTAAATAAGTCGCAGCTTCTTCAATTCCATCATCAGCCATTCTTAACATAAGATGATGTTCATATTTGTCACGAAAATCTGTCATACGCTCTGGTAAATGAGCAGGCCATAGTTTGCTCATAAATTGCATGGTTCTATCTACCATGTTTTTAGGTAAGAAAGGCACTTTATTTAATACCGCATCTACTCGCCCTTTTACGGCAAATAATATTGGCATTTTATCTGTGCCTAATTTATCAATCACCAAAAACGTATCTTTTCCATACACTTCAGCCATTTTATAATAGCTTCTGTGCATATATTCCCCAGCAACAGGTAGCTTTTTAAAATGACTTAAAATATGACGACGAATATCTTCAAGCTCGTCCGGATTATTAGTACCAATATAAAAAACCTGAGTGCGATGATCTGCTGGGAAAGTATCTAATCTCACGGCAAATACAGATAATTTTCCTGCGCTCCCGGCGGCTTCATATAAACGGCGTTCATCATTATTAAAACGAGATGGTGTATTAGCATCAACATCGCGTATACGCTCATGATATTCATGGTCAGAAGCTAATTTTTCTGTCGTTTTTATCTGTTTCTCATGATAATGACGATTATCTAAATTAGTTAATATTTCTTCTGGCGTTTCACCTAAATCAATACCTAAATGGTTAACTAATTCAGCTTCCCCTTTTTCATTAACTCGAGCATAAAGTGACAATTCGGTATATGCAGGTCCACGGCGAACTAAAGCACCACCCGAGTTATTACAAATTCCCCCTATTACCGACGCACCAATACAAGATGATCCAATAACAGAATGAGGCTCACGCCCTAATGGCTTTAATACTTTTTCTAAATGCCATAACGTACTGCCAGGAAAAGCGATAACTTGATTATGCTCTGAGAGAACCTGTATTTTATCTTGACGTAATGTACTAATAATCACGATATCTCTATCATAATCATCGCCATTAGGTGTCGAGCCTTCTGTTAATCCAGTATTCGCCGCTTGCATAATAATAATTTTATCGGCTTCAACACAGGTTTTAAAAACTCGCCATTGTTCTAATAAATTAGCGGGAAAGACAACGGCTAATGCCTTACCTTGTCCTGAACGAAAACCTTTACGATAACGTTCTGTTTTATGTGCTTGTGTTAATACCTGTTTTTTACCAACAATACCTTCAAGTTTGCGAATAAAATGTTGATTTACAGAACTATTATTCTCATTCATTTTCCCTATCCTATTCCTGTCTTGTCTGATTAATCTTTTATTTGCCCGTTTTTATTATTACTCGTAGGACTACGTGCAAAATATAAACTTATCATTTATGTAACCGCTTTTATACATCTATCCGCATTTCTTAAAAAATAACATTTATTTATTTTTAATCATTTTATTATTTAAAGATAATTTCGATATTTATTTCTTAAATAGAATATAAATAAGCGCTATTTTAATATTTTATTCTATTATTAGTTTTTCTCTTGCTAACCGTTCCCATGCTTGGCAACTGCGGCTTTTATAGCTATTTTTATTATTTGCTAGTGCTATTTGATATGACAATGTTGGCTCTACTACAGGAACAACAACCAAATCATCAATAGGATTTTTATTACACATGCTATTAGGTAAAAGCGTTACTCCTACACCGGCTTTTACCATTGCAATAATTAAATCGAGATGATTACTACGCCCTGTAATAATAGGTGTTGTATTGTAAATACCACAAGCACTATAAATTAAATCATTAATACGAAAATCTTCAGAAAAGAAAATAAAATGCTCATTAATCAACTCGTTAAAATGAACTTCCTTTTTTATAGCCAAAGGATGAGATGGCGACATTAATAGCATTAAGCTTTCTTCTGAAAAAGGTGTTAATTCAAAAGTATCTTCATTAAAAGGCAATACGACCGCGGCCGTTTCAACTCTTCCTTCTCTCATGGCATCGGCCATTTGCTTAGTACCTAGTTCAAATATTTTTAGTTCAACCTGAGGATGAAGAGAACTAAATGCCATAATAATATCAGCAAAATAAGTCGAGGCTATTACAGGAGGTAATCCAACATTTAATATCCCTGTTAATGGCCCAGACTTATCCTGTAACGCTTTATTCATATTATTAAATTGCGCAAGTATCTGTTTTGCATGTTCAAACAGTATTGCACCATCATCCGTTAGCCTGACACCATCAACTTCTCTCACTAATAAAGTTACACCTAACTCATCTTCTAATTTTTTAATACTACGACTAATCGCAGGTTGAGTGATAAATAGCGCATCAGCGGCTCGGCTAAAACCATTTAATTGAACAACCTCAACAAAATAGCGCAATGTGCGAATATCCATTAGCAACGCTCACCTTATTACATTTAGTTATACCCTCAATGATAATAAACCATTTCATATCAAATGATATCCGCGATAAAACATTAAGCATAATGTAAAAGCATTCTTCTGTTTTTACAGACTATTATTCGGATTTTCTGGAGATAATATGAATAAGACTGTCGTTGAATATATGTTAAACCGATTATATGACTTAGGAATAAGTGATGTTTTTGGTGTTGCTGGCGATTATGCCTTTCCTATAGAAGACACTATTTGTAATAGCAGCCATATGCGTTGGATTGGTAACTGCAACGAATTAAATGCAGCTTACGCTGCTGATGGTTATGCCCGTATTAAAGGTATGGCTGCATTATCGACAACCTTTGGTGTTGGTGAATTAAGTGCGATTAATGCTATTGCTGGCTCCTATGCAGAAAACTTACCTATCTTTCATTTAGTTGGTATGCCAGCAAGTGGTGTACAAAAAAGTAAGCGTCTGGTTCATCACACATTAGGTAATGGTGATTTTGATGTTTTTTATCAATTAGGCCAACGTCTTGCTTGTGCTCACACAATATTAACACCTGAAAATTGTATTACAGAAATGGAACGCTTAATTGCGACTGCATTAAAAGAGCGTCGTCCCGTTTATATTGGCTTACCTTCTGATTATGCCACTATGCAAGTGATAGAACATTCACCTGTTACCACACCGAAAAAGCCAATAAGCGATCAAGAAATACTAGAAAAAGTGGTATCACTCATTACTGAAAAGCTTACACACAGCAATAATATCTGCGTATTACCAGGTATTTTATCCTCACGTTTAGGGTTATCAGATAATGTTCAGTCTTTTATTAATAAGACTGGCTTACCTTATGCCACTATGTTTATGGATAAAAGTATTTTAAGTGAATCTCATCCCCAATATATTGGTATGTATGATGGCAAATTAATGACACCTGAAGTCAGAGAATTTGTAGAAAATAGTGAGTACGTATTAGGAATTGGTGCAATGATGACCGATTTTAATACAGGAAGTTTTACTGCCAATATTCAACCAAAACAATTTATCAACATCATGCCAGAATATGTTGAGATTGATTCCGTTATCTACTCATCGATTTATATGGAAGACGTACTCTCAGCACTGACTGAAAGGTTACCGAATAAAACTTATCATCAGATAAAAGCCAAAGGATTAGGCAAAGCTGTGTTATCTGATAATGGTAAAATTACTGCTCAATATCTTTATCCTCATTTAGAAAAGTTCTTTAAGCCTAACGATATTATTATTGCTGAAACGGGTACATCATCAATGGGATTAGGTTTTGCCCTATTACCTGAAGGAGCTCAATTCCATAACCAAACATTATGGGGCTCTATTGGTTGGGCAACACCTGCATCATTTGGTGCTGCACTTGCAGCGCCTAACAAACGAGTTATTTTAATTACAGGTGAAGGTTCGCATCAATTAACCGTACAAGAGATTAGCCAATTTGTTCGTTTTGGATTAAAACCAATCATCCTTGTTTTAAATAACGATGGTTACTTAATTGAACGATTATTGTGTGATTACCCCGAAGCTTATTATAACGATCTTGCTCAATGGAATTATCATCAATTGCCTAAAGCTTTTGGTGCAAGAGATTGGCATTGTGAGAAAGTCACAACAATAGATGAATTAAATAAAGCGCTTGAAGTCGCTGGAACCTCAGAGAATGCCTCTTATATCGAAATAGTAACAGAACGATATGAAGCTTCTGAGTTAGCACAAAAATTAAAAGAGTCTAAAAGTTCGTTATATTCATTCTAAAATAAATGAATAAATGAATAAATGAAGTATTTTAAAAGAGAACTAGATAAAAGATTAGCTAATCTTCTTTTATTGAGTTAGGTATAAATTAAATGATTGGCATGGTCTAATTTTTATTTTAAATATATAGATCATGCCAACATTTCATCCCTAAATTAATCTAATCACATTAAGATAGTCATATGTTGCTAGTAGAAAACCATCAAGATATTCTTATTGAATAAATTAAAACCCACTTTAAATCCACCTCTTAATATAATAACTCCTGTCATAAAAACTAAACATAAATAATATAAATTAACTCCAAATTTTTTGGAGAGTATGGCTTATTTTATGAAAAACATTGTAATACCCACCTCGTTAAGCTTCTTTTTTTTACTTTTTTCGAGTTCATCATGGTCTGAAACAGATATTTTACAAACCAAACAACGTATTATAGACCAACGTAATAATTGGCTAGAAGAGATCAAAACTGGTGTTATCACAGCTCCCCCTGAAAAAGAGTCAAAAACAGCCGAACTAGATAGAATAATAAGCAATAATTATCAAGCTATCACTGGTGAACGGAGGGAACTCGCCGAAGCTGATAAGTCACAGGATCATTCTTATGTTTTTAATACCTATGCCAATATTTTATTTGGCAACAACGCCAAGTCGATCAATTTTAACGATATTCAAGCTTACCAAGATCTGAACATATTACATAACACAGGTACATATGCTTATGATCCAAACAAAAAAAGAGCACGCTCGATAGATTTTATCTTAAAAGAACTTTTTTCACGTGGTCGGCCTTATCAGGTTATTGATAAAAAAGGTAATTATCTTGATAACTACACCAGTATAACAGGCTCTTCTTATCCAAGTGGCCATACGTGGAACGGGTACAAACAAGCTGCAGTGCTATCCATTTTATTCCCTGAAAAAGGTAGCGAAATATTTGCCCGAGCAATCGAATATGGTGAAAGTAGAGTCATCGTAGGAGCACATTTTGCAACAGATACCATCGCATCGAGAATAGGAAATTATTATCTATTATCACAGATGCTTGCCAATGATGACACAACCCGTACCTTTGTTAAGCTTGCCAAAGAAGTCCGCCAAAATGTCGCTAACCAATGTAAAAATCAAAATTGCTTATCACCGTCAAAAGAAATTACTAACGATGAAGCGGGTTATTATGGAACAAAAGATCCTGAAACTTCATCCCTAATTTCTCCCAATAAAATTCCCGGATCAGCCAGCAATTTACTGCGTTTACGTTTTGCATATTTAACCAAAGAGCAGAGGCAATCTATTTTAGCGAGTACAGCCTACCCAAGTAATTCTTTAGCTGGCTGGGCTTCAAACGAAAATGATCCAGATTCTAGCTGGGGATTAATTAATCTTCCTAAAGCCTATAATGGACCTTCATATTTCTATAATCATTTTATTGTTAATCAAACAACTAATGAATTTGACTTCGCTGAGTTTGGTAAACTTGATGAATGGAAAAATGATATTAGTGGGCCTGGTAAATTAATCAAACAAGGCGATGGCACATTGATCTTATCTGGCAATAACCATTTTGCTGGCGTCGAGGTTAATCAAGGCAATTTACTACTCACCGGTGAAAATAATTATTCAAAAAATTCTGCCATTAATGGGGGAACATTGTTACTTGAAGGGAAATTAAATTCTTTGCTGGATGTTAACAAAGGTACGTTGCTATTAAATGATGGAAGTGTAAATTCTCAAGTTAGTATCAATGACAAGGGTATACTTTCTGGTAAAGGAAAAATTAATCAGTTGAAGGTTAATTCAGGAGGCATGGTATCACCAGGCCATTCAATTGGTACGATAAATATAAACGACACTGTAATTTTTAATTCTGGTAGTCACTACCGTGTTGAAATAAACACACAAGGTGATAGCGACAAAATAACCAGTCTCGGTACCGCAGTACTTAACGGAGGAACGGTTAATGTATCTCTTGAAAATAACCAAAATCTCCTCACAAAAAATGATGTTCAAAGTTTATATAACACAAAATATACCATTTTAACGGCAAATAAAGGTATTAATGGTAAATTTACTGATGTAAACCCAAACTACCTTTTTATAGGAACAACGCTATCTTATGATCAAAATGCAGTAATATTAAATATTGGAAGAAATAATACTGCATTTTCAAGTTTGGCAAAAACAAACAATCAAACATCAATAGCCAATGCAATAGAGGTATTACCTTCAGGGCATCCAGTCTATGAAAGCATTGTAAGAATGGATATAAAGCATGATGTCCGCTCTGCCTATGATGAATTAACAGGTCAAATTCATGCCGATGTTTTATCTAATCAACTCAACAGTAGTCGGCAAATAAAAGAAACACTCCTCACTCAGGTTAAAAATGCAGAAAACCTTAAAGGTGAAAAAGAAAGTACAGACAATAAAGGCAATGTCTGGGCTAAAGTTCTATATAATTGGGAAGATAGTTCAAGTGATGGTAATGCGAATAGTTATGATACTTCAACCTATGGCATACTATTAGGAGCAGACCAACGTTTTAATAACGATAAAATGTTACTTGGCATCGCAACGGGGTTCACCAAAACCTCTCTCTCGGGTTATAACAGTCACGCCAATAGCGAAAATTATCATTTATCACTTTATGGTGGTTATGATTTGACCCCCTTCACCTTGCGTACAGGCGCATCTAATACGTTTCATCGTGTCCATACGTCAAAAACGGTCAACTATGCCTCACAATCAGATAAAAATAACGCGCATTACGATGGAAATACCAGCCAGATCTTTATCGAAGCAGCTTATCCGATAACTCTCTCCGATGCACAATTAGAGCCTTTTGTTAATTTAGAATACGCCAAAACAAAAAACGCTACCATTAACGAGCAAGGAGGCCGTGCAGCCTTGCAAGCCCATTCACAAAGTCTAGATTCAACCACATCTACTACAGGATTACGTTTAAATAACCAGTGGAAACTTAACAGTAAATCTAATATTTCTCTGTATGGTGAACTAGGTTGGTTACACCAATACAACGATGTGGAACGAGGTATCAATTTACGCTTCACTAATACCCAACCAACATTTACTGCTAATAGCGTTGATACGGCACAGGATGCTCTTGTAGTTAAAGCAGGAACAACCATTAAAATCAATGAAATATCAAGAGTATCAATTGGATATAGTGGATTAACAGCAAAAAACCAGCAAAATAATAGCGTTGATATGAAAGTATCTATCTCTTTCTGATTAAGATTTTTTGACACTCTCCTCATAATAAAGTGAAGTATTCAACGCGGATAGATGATAGGAATGAGGATCTTATTGAGGAATTCTTAACTCTGACTATAGCTCATCCACAATGATAAGTTGCTCTACATATTATGAGAGTTTAAAATTATCCTCTTATTCGTTATGTGGAGAGCGAATAAAGCAATTTAGGTAGAAGATTAAAATTTGTTGGCATAATGGCTATTTAAATAGCCATTATTTTTATAGATCTTTATATCTGCCAAAAAGATATTCCAGATTGCATTCAAACCAATCATCATTGTATTATACCAAAATATTTATTATCGACACAGATTATATTCTAGAAAAAATATCTTCATTTATATTTTATGAAAACCAAGGTATTAATTTTTACAATATATCCTTGGGAAATACTCATCAATTTTGTCGTTATTTAATATTCTTTCGATAGAAAAATCAACGATATCAGAAACTGCTATTCCATGACGTAATTCTTCAGGAAAGTCATGGATTGAAGCGTATATCGTTGGTACTAAGTACCTAAAATAATCACCCATTTTAGTTTTTCCAGTAAAACCAACAGGATAATCTTCCCCTTCCACATTCCCTTCTATACCGTGATATATAAAAAAGCCTTTTCTAGATGGCATATTAATTTCATTAAGTTCTCCACTCAGATGCCTATTTACCCAATATTCAATATCTTCTCTATGTTTGAAATCTCGATATACAAGAGATGAGTATAAATCAAGAATAGTTTTTCCATTTTTATTTTCAGGATATGTAGTGTATTTTTCTGATTCTTCCCACTTAAATTCATTAAGTTCATCTAATAAATTTTCAAAGTTATTAATTGATAAAAGAGAATTAGGTAACCAACCCCAGCAATTATTAACCATTACAGCTATCTTTCCATTTTTATCCATTGCAAACCAAGTATAAATAGTACCAAAACCGGGTTCCCAATGACTGTTTGATGTATTCATTATTTTATTTCCTTTGGCCATGTGACTTTACAATTATCACATGTTTCAATAATTATCTTTTCTGAGTTTAAATTTCCATTCTTTTGACTAGATAATTCATTAATTGATGACTATTAATTCACCAACAAGATCATCTGTTATATCTTCAATAAACATCCGTGTATCTGTATTGACTAAATTACGAAGGTGCTCATTAAAATTTAAACCTGTTGATATTATAGTTTCTTGGTTCTCATCATAATGATACACTAAATCATTATTATCATTTTTTGTTAAGGTAAAAAAATATTGCGTTTCATTTTCAAATGAGAATACAAATGTTTTTTCTTTTATAAAATCATAATATTGCAGATTAAATAACTCTTCACAGAACGAATGTTGAAAAAATATATGCGACCTAACCCCCATATTTTCTCGATAAAAAATTAGTGCATTATCACTAAACAATCCGCCACTACATCTCCCTAAAGATATTAAGAAATCATATAATTGGCCTTTTATTTCAATATCATAAAGTTTCTCTATTTTTTTATTTCATCTATACTATAACCCTTTATTTTATTATAATTTATAAATAACTCAGGATAAACTGAGTGAAAGTAACAAATTTGAGTTTGCTTGTTCATGGTCTTTGCCCTGTTATTCCTTGATAGATATTTATGGTCAATTTAGGATTATTTTCTGAAAAATTTAGAGCTGTTTTACTACTTCCTATAGTTAGAAAATTTATCTTTAATTCTTTAAACTTTCGTTATTATCCCATTACCAAAATCCTTTTTATAAAAATTTATCTTAATACTTTTATTATCTAACATCTTTTTCTTAAAAGTAATAGTTTAAAGTTTAATATTAATTAAATACTCTTTACCTTATTAACCATAGAATGAAGAGATATCCACTCAAATAGTTTTATTTTCTTAATTTATACTCAATGAAGCAACTGCCAATACCAGCACCCACTCCCCTACTATAGCAGCTTTAATGATTTTTTTAATGAATCAAATGAGAAAGAAAAATCAGCACCAATAAATAACCAAAAAATTCCATGAATTGAAAAGTAGAATAATATTCCTATAAAAAAGAGTACAACTGAAGATAAAACTGCCACAACAAAAAAATTCAATAGAATTAATTTTATTATTCATTATTTTCATCTCTTTTTTTGTTCATTAATATTTTTCATTATTTCTTCGATCTCTGAATTAGTCATTTCTGTTATTGCTGATGACCCTATATTGCCCAAAATGCTTGGAAGTGGATGAGTTTTCATATTTTTTGAAATCCCGAATAAACCTTTTATTGCTCCCTCTTGTAGTTCTGGATTATATTTTTGATCCCATCCTTCTGTTTTCCATAATTTATATTCCCTTCCATTTTTAACAAAATTAACCAGTTCCCGTCTATCTTCTGTACTTAACGAATCAAACCATGCTATCCATTTTAAAGTATCTACTTGATCAATTATACCTGCACTATATTTTTTAAATATACACTTATGCAACTGTAAAGATTATTTAAATTATCTTTTTTTCATTTCCGACAATTGAATAATAAAAACACTAATACCAAGAATAATTCCACCTCCTATGCTCATCCTTAATAATCGCTCTACTTTATAATCTTCAAATGATATTGACATTGGAATATCCAAATAAAAATAAGAAAAAACAAATAGAAAAAAATCAAAAGTGATCCCTATCAGAAATAAACCTCCCCCTCCTACAATGGAATATAAAATAATCATAAAAATAAAAAGTAACACTTTTTTCATTTTTCTTCTCTTTTATCTATTAATTCTTGTAATTTAGATGCACCATATTCAGCCGAAAAACTACCACTCATATTACTAACTCCAGAAGAAATTTTACTTTCGGATACTTCCTGCATAATATAAGATTTTCCCTTAACCTCTGACTCTGAATATTTTCTCAACACTTCATTAAATCCGGGATTATTGCCTTTTGTTATTATCTTACCAACTCAATTAATTACAGGTTTTACTATAAAATTACCTAATCCATACTCCATTAATGCTCCACTTCCTGTCGTGATTGCCCCTATTGCTGGAAGAGGTGATTTTGAATATCACGCTCAGTAACGTTATCGTTGGTTTCTAAAAGGATTGATGAGTACCACGGGCTAACAAGCCAAGGTTATTGAGACGGAGTGATAACCAAAAGAAAGATCCCACCATTTTGAGATGGGATCTTAACATCATCTACGTAACTTATATTCTATAAACCACATCCCTATTCCAACGACTAGCCCAGCCCATAGACTTGCTTTAATAATCTTTTTTAAAAACTCGATTGAAAAAATAAAATCTCCACCAATCAATAACCAAATAATACACTCACCTATGCTGTATATAACCAGCCCCATAATAAACAGGACTACCACACACAAAATAGTCATAACAAGAAAGTATTCAAATTGATTAGTTTTTTGATTCACTATTTTTTTCCTCAACTTCCTTAATTTTCTCTTGCATCAGAAAGTTTGTAGTCTCTGTTGTAAAGGCAGAGCCTATATTTCCCAAAATACCAGGCAAAGGATGGGGTTTCATATCTTTCGAAAGTCCATATAATCCTTTTATAGCTCCACCTTGCAATTTAGGGTTATATTTGGGATCCCAACCTCCTGTTTTCCACAATTTATATTGATTCCATCCATAACTTATAGGCTTACCCGCGAAACCATATCCCACGCTAGAACCAATACCTGCAGTAGTGGCATTTGTAAGTATTGTAAAAGGATCATCCCCCTTAAACATACTTGCGGCTCCCCCCATGCCTGCATTCCAGGCAACTGTTCCCCCAAGCTTCGTATACGCCGTCATAGCGCCTGTTCCAAAAGCAAACACTACATCCACGGAATTGATTTCTCCTGTAAATCCATATTGAATCCCAGCATTTGCTGTGGCTCCTATTGTTCCTGTTGTGAGCATCATTTTGCCTGTCCCATCTCCCAATAAATATGCCGTGGCTTTACCTGCCCCTCCCAATAGCGGTGCCATAACTCGGATTGTCAAACCACCCTGCAATACCTGAAGAGGAGCATCACCAATAGCCGCATTATCTCTGTGGTAGCCATACGTATTGGCTAGGTTATCGGCTTTTCTGAACAGTTTTTCTTCTTCGGTTTGTGTACGTGTCCAGTTCAGAGCACCCAGCCATCCGTTTTGCTCATATGCCCGTTGCCTTTCCTTGTCTGCCCAAGCATTTTTCGCTTCTGTACGCCCTGCATATGGGAAGCCTTTGTTCGAGAGCAGCGATGAATCCCCTTCTTTTAACAACATAATGACCAGCTGTTCGACAGTTTTGGTATCGTGCAAGTGAGTTTTTTCATAAGCATATTGCTGCAATTCCTGCAGAAATCTCTGTTGCTGCTCCGGTGTCAAAGACGCCGGATCTTTCCGGTACTGATTTAACAGTTCATCATTGATTTGGTCACGGACTTCCAACGCCAGTAACTCACGAACATCCCTCTCCGTATATTTGTTTTTCCGTAATGCCTCACGGCTTTTATCTAATGCCTCGCGTGAAATATCTCCCAAAAAGTTATTCTCAACCACCACTTTCCCGGCTTGAGCGGCATTGGCAACTCCGGTGCTATTATCGCTGATTAAACCGCCGACAATCCCTGAAGTTAACGTTGCCCATGCACTTATATTCTGCTTTTCAGTCTCAGTCAGCTCTTCGGGGGTTTTGCCATAAAGTGAGTGCGATAAAATACCCACTGTTTCCCCTGTCATTGCGCCAGAGGCTTGTACTACTGCATTCTCACCTTTTGCCAACGCAAGGCCTGCATTGAGTAATCCGTGCGCTATCGTACGCTGAATATCACTTTCAACACTGTTGCCTTGAATTTGGTTTTTCACTTCATTAGC
>NZ_QPMG01000015.1:0-57703 GCF_003336825.1 Proteus sp. CA142267
AACTCAGAAGTGAAACGTTGTAGCGCCGATGGTAGTGTGGGGTCTCCCCATGTGAGAGTAGGGAACTGCCAGGCATTAAATAAGACGAGAAAGCCAACCCAATGGGTTGGCTTTTTTGCGTTTGGGGTTTTTATATAGCTTAAAAATCTAAAAACATGAGTTGCTTGTTTTATATTGAAGCTGTTAATAAGATAATTGCTAAATAATACCTTGGCTCCAACGAGAAAATTGTTCAATCCCCATCCGGTTCAATATATAACGAAACCAAACACTGTAATTTTGTGCATTCTCTTCAATATCTTGATAAAGAGAATCAAGAGAGATCCAGCGATAATTCATTACTTCATCTGGATTGCTATGTGGTAATTCGTTACTAAACCCAAGAAATAGGTGATCAAATTCATGCTCTATCAGATCATCTGTCACTTTTTCGTTATACAGAATAGTTCCAATAGATTGCATATCACATTTCATACCTAATTCTTCATCTAGACGACGATGAATAGCATCTGAAAGTAATTCGTTTGGAAGCGGGTGGCTACAACATGTATTTGCCCATAAACCACCAGAGTGATATTTAGATATTGCACGTTGCTGAATAAGTAATTGCTGTTTTGAATTAAAAATAAATATTGAAAAGGCTCGATGTAAGGCGCCTACAATATGAGCTTCAAGCTTTGGCATTGTTCCCAGCTCATTATCATTTTTATCTACGAGAATGACAGCGTCTTCCACAAGAAATCACCTTAATAAAATAATATATTGTTATAGCGTGAATATAACATGACTGTATATCAAATAATGATTTATTGTGTTGTTCTTTTTATGGCATCACAGGAATGATGCCTAGAATAAAAGGAAAGGAAGATCTAAGGGGTATAATATTGAACACCAATCTTAATAAGTTCTCTACCTTGTGATTTTCGATGCTTATTTGTATCTCTTAATGAATAAATACAGCCGCAATATTCTTGTTGGTAGAATTGTTCACGTTTACTTATTTCGATCATTCTGGCTGAACCCCCCTTTTTACGCCAATTATAATCCCAATAAACCATATTAGGATAAGACGCTACTGCTCTTTCACCACAGCCATTTATCTGTTTCATATCTTTCCAACGTGAGATCCCAAGTGAACTAGAAATAACGGAAAAGCCATTTTCAGAGGCATAAAGGGCTGTTCTTTCAAAGCGCATATCAAAACACATTGTGCATCGAATACCACGTTCAGGTTCTTTTTCCATTCCTTTAGCTCTTTCAAACCAATTATCAGTATCATAATCAGCATCAACAAAAGGAATATCGTGTTTTTTAGCAAAGCGAATATTTTCTTCCTTACGAATTAAATACTCTTTTTGGGGATGAATATTGGGATTATAGAAAAAGATAGTGTAATTAATACCTGAAGCTTGTAATGCTTCCATGACTTCACCAGAACAAGGAGCACAGCAAGAGTGTAGTAAAAGCTTATTTGCATTTGCAGGTAATGTGAGTTTTTCTCGTATAAGAGTCATAGATGATCCTAAATAACATTATTTTAGTTGTAAAATGATGCCTTTATTATAGTAATAAATACGTAGGTAATCTGCTTTTTTAAAATTATTTAAAAATAACCACTTGTTTTATATAAATTAAAAATGATGAACGAAAATGATTTAGGTAATGACTATCAGAGAGTTTGCTAGATTCATATTATGATGAGAGGTAAGATGAAATACTAATTCTGCTACTGATTGTAGCAAAATCTAAAATAAAGGAATTTAGTTATGTCATCTATATTACCTCGCTCTGTAACCTCGCCAAAAAAATTCTTTATTGGTAGCCAATTACTGTCTTCTGTCGGTAAATATGTAAAAGATTTTGGTGATAATGCATTTATTATTAGTGATGAGTTTTTTTTAGAAAAAGTAACTAAAGAAGCAGTTCCTTCTTTAAAAGAAAATGGCATTGTTTCACTGGTTGAAAAATTTAATTATGAATGTACTGAGGCAGAAGTTAATCGCTTAGGTAAAATTGCGGTTGAAAATAAAGCGAACGTTATTATTGGTATTGGGGGCGGTAAGACATTAGATGTGTCTAAAGCGGTTGCTTATTATCAGCATATTCCTGTTATTTTATTCCCAACTATCGCTTCAACTGATGCTCCTTGTACTGCATTGTCTGTGTTATATAAAGAAAATGGTGAGTTTGATAAATATTTATTCTTACCACAAAACCCTGATGTTGTTATCGCAGACACCGCGATTATCGCATCAGCACCACAACGCTTTTTCTCAGCGGGTGTTGGTGATGCACTAGCAACTTACTTTGAAGCTCGCGCTTGTTATCAAGCTGACGGCTTAAATTTAGTGAATCAACGTCCATCACGTACAGGCCTTGGCTTAGCGCAACTTTGCTTTGAAATGCTAAGTGAAAATATTGATAAAGCAATGGATGCGATTCGCCATAAAATTACCACTCCTGCATTAGAGCAAACTATTGAAGCAACAATCTACCTTAGTGGTGTTGGTGCTGAAGCAGGTGGCTTAGCAGCTGCTCACGCAGTAAATAATGGTATGTCTGCAGTTGAGTCTTTACACCGTGTTCAACATGGTGAAAAAGTAGTATTTGGTTTATTAACTCAACTAGTGTTAGAAAATGCACCACAAGAAGAGATTGATGAAGTGATCCGTATTATCAAAGCGGCAGAATTACCACTGACACTTGAAGATATGGGTATGAAAGAATTTATTGAAAGCGAATGGCGTACTGTTGCTAAAATTGCCTGTGCTGAAGGTGACACAATGGGCAATATGCCAATGAGAGTGACTGAAGAAGATGTTTATAATGCAATGATTGCAGCTAACGCATTGGCTCATCGCTATAAATAATTCTTAGCTTGGCAAATGATTATCTTAAAACCCCAAATTAAGTTTGGGGTTTTTCTTTAGTCTAATGTTGGATTCATTTGAGCAAGATCGAAGGGTGTTATCTGATAAACATAGTAGTTCAACCAATTTGCAAACAATAAATGTCCATGACTACGCCAAGAAGCGATAGGTTTTTTGTTCGGATCATTATTAGGAAAATAGTTTTCTGGTAATTGAGGATCTAACCCTGCTTTAACATCACGGTGATATTCATCTGCGAGTGTATTAGGATCGTATTCAGGATGCCCTGTTGCAAAAACAACTCGTTTATCTTTTGATGCAAATAAATAAGCACCTGCTTCTTCCGAAGTTGCAAGGATCTCCAAATCAGTATTATTTTGAATAAAGTCGATAGGAAAACCAGCGTAACGAGAATGGGGGGCAAAGAAAGTCTCATCAAATCCGCGTGTTAACAGTGAATATGGTGAGCAAGTATTATGACTATATACGCCTGAAATTTTTTGTTCTAGCGTATATTTAGGCAGATCATATAAGATATTCAACCCAGCTTGAGCCGCCCAACAAATAAAGAGTGTAGAAGTAACATGCTCTTTAGCCCATGTAATCACCTCTTTTATTTCATCCCAATAAGCTACATCTTCAAATTCAACTAACCCTAATGGTGCGCCCGTGACAATAAGGCCATCAAAATTTTGCTCTTTAATTTGGTCAAAATCGCAATAGAAAGTATCGAGGTGCTCTATAGGTGTATTTTTAGGAATACGAGAGTCAATACGTAATAATTGAATATCAATTTGAAGAGGACTATTAGAAAGCAATCGCAGAAATTGATTTTCTGTTTCTATTTTCTTTGGCATTAAATTAAGGATAAGCACTTTTAAAGGGCGAATGTCTTGAATACTCGCTCTACTGGATGTCATAACAAAGACATTCTCTTTTTGTAAACAACTGACTGCGGGTAGCTCATCGGGTACTCTAATTGGCATTTCAATAACCTCTAAAAACTTCTAGACATCTAGAAGCCTAAATTTAGCTAATAACCTTTTGAATGTCGAGGTCTTCATGTTGTGTATGAAGAATATTCATATAAGAAAAAGCTATATAGCTAAAATCATCAAGCATTAACCATTCCTTTTCTCTGTTTATTATCGATCTCTTCCAGATCCCTCGAGTTATTTTGAAATTTTGATTTTTGTACAATAAAAAAACACCGATGTAATCACATTGTTAAAAATTATTTAAATAAAAATGGAATTCATTTTTGATTTTTGTAAAAACTGCATTAGTCTTAATCAGGTGTGCAAAAGCTTTTAGGGGAATGCAGAATGTCACAATCGTTAACTACAGAAGAATTAAATTTTACGCAATCTTTTGGTGAACAGGAAAAAGAGATATTAAATCATGATGTTAAATTATTTTTGACTGATTTGGTAAGTCACTTTTCAGATAGACGCCATGCTTTATTAGCTGAAAGGGATAGCTGGAAACACAGAGTTGATAATGGCGAGCTTCCTGATTTTATTTCGGAATTAGATTCCATTATAAAATCGGAATGGAAAGTTAATCCTATACCAAAAGATCTTCAAGACCGTCGTGTTGAAATAACGGGACCTGTTGATCGTAAAATGGTCATCAATGCATTAAATGCCAACGTAAAAGTCTTTATGGCGGATTTTGAAGATTCCTTAGCGCCTACATGGGACAAAGTGATTGATGGTCAAATCAATTTACGTGATGCAGTCAAAGGCACCATTTCTTATACCAATGAACAAGGCAAATGTTATCAGCTTAAAGCGTCACCTGCGGTATTGATTGCAAGAGTAAGAGGTCTTCACCTTCCTGAGAAGCATGTGTTATGGCAAGGCAAGCCTATTGCAGGGGGATTATTTGATTTTTCTCTGTATTTTTACCATAACCACAAAGCCTTATTAGAAAAAGGGAGTGGCCCTTATTTTTATATTCCTAAATTGCAAACATGGCAAGAGGCTAAATGGTGGAGTGATGTTTTTCATTTCACAGAGAAGCGCTTTGGTTTAGCAACAGGAACCATTAAAGCCACGGTATTAATTGAAACCTTACCTGCTGTTTTCCAAATGGAAGAAATTCTATTCCATATGAAAGAGCATATCGTTGGGCTTAACTGTGGTCGTTGGGATTATATTTTTAGCTATATCAAGACATTAAAAAATTATCCTGATCGTGTATTGCCCGATAGACAAGGGATCACGATGACTCAACCTTTCTTAAGTGCTTATTCGCGTTTACTGATCCAGACTTGCCATAAACGTGGTGCTTTTGCGATGGGTGGAATGTCTGCGTTTATTCCAAGTCGAGATCCAGAGCAAAACGGCATTATTTTGAAAAAAGTATTTGATGATAAAGAGCTTGAAGCAACAAATGGCCATGATGGTACTTGGATTGCTCATCCAGGCCTTGCTGAAACAGTATTGTCTGCTTTTGATGCCGTATTAGGGGCTCGCTCAAATCAACTCGATGTGCAACGTAATGAAAAAATAACAGCAGAAATGTTATTGGCACCTTGTACAGGTGAACGTACAGAAAAGGGCATGAGAGCTAATATCCGCGTTGCTGTGCAATATATCGAAGCTTGGATTTCGGGTAATGGTTGCGTACCTATCTATGGATTAATGGAAGATGCGGCAACAGCAGAAATATCGCGTACCTCTATTTGGCAATGGATACGCCATCAAAAAACACTGTCTGATGGGCAAGTCGTGACTAAAGATCTCTTTCGTAAAATGCTGAAAGAAGAGCTTGAAGTCATACACCAAGAAGTCGGTGACACTCGTTTTGAAGAAGGGCGTTTTAAAGAAGCGGCTTCTTTGATGGATAAGATTACAACCCAAGATGAATTAGTCGATTTTCTGACTTTACCGGGTTACCAACTTTTAAATTAAAAAAGATACGTCAAACGTATTTATAAACTGCAAACATCATCACTACCGTATTTATAGGAGCTGTTTTTATGACTATTAGTAGATCAGAGCAAATCGCCCAATTAGAGAAAGAGTGGGAACAACCTCGCTGGAAAGGCATTACCCGTCCTTATAGCGCTGAAGATGTCATTAAATTAAGAGGTTCCGTTAACCCAGAACATACCTTAGCAAGACGCGGCGCTCAAAGGCTTTGGTTATCATTAAATGGAAAATCAAAAAAGGGTTATGTTAATGCATTAGGTGCTTTAACGGGTGGGCAAGCATTGCAACAAGCAAAAGCAGGGCTAGAAGCTGTTTATCTTTCAGGATGGCAAGTAGCAGCAGATGCTAACACAGCAGCAAGTATGTACCCTGATCAATCTTTATATCCGGTTGATTCTGTTCCTAATGTTGTTCAGCGTATCAATAATACATTTAGACGAGCTGATCAAATTCAGTGGTCAAATGGTATTGGTCCTCAACATAAAGATTATATTGATTTTTTCCTTCCGATTGTGGCTGATGCTGAAGCAGGTTTTGGCGGCGTATTAAATGCTTTTGAATTAATGAAAGCGATGATTGAAGCTGGAGCGGCTGGCGTTCACTTTGAAGATCAGCTAGCTGCGGTAAAAAAATGCGGACATATGGGAGGAAAAGTATTAGTTCCAACCCAAGAAGCGGTACAAAAGCTGGTTGCTGCCCGTTTAGCTGCGGATGTATCTGATGTACCTACATTACTTGTTGCGAGAACAGATGCCGATGCTGCCGATCTTTTAACTTCAGATTGCGATCCTTATGATAGCTCGTTCTTAACTGGAGAGCGTACGCCTGAAGGTTTCTTCTGTACTCACGCGGGAATTGATCAGGCTATTAGTCGTGGTCTTGCTTATGCGCCTTATGCCGATCTGGTGTGGTGTGAAACATCACTTCCTGATCTGAAAATGGCCGCTAAGTTTGCAGAAGCTATTCATGATAAATATCCCGGAAAGATGCTGGCTTATAACTGTTCGCCTTCTTTTAACTGGAAAAAGAATCTTGATGATCGCACGATTGCGCATTTCCAAGATGAGCTTTCTGCGATGGGCTATAAATTCCAATTTATTACTTTAGCTGGCATTCACAGCATGTGGTTCAACATGTTCGATCTGGCACATGATTATGCCAAGGGTGAAGGTATGAAACATTATGTTGAGAAGGTACAAGAAAAAGAGTTTGCGGCACTTAATCAAGGCTATACCTTCTCATCGCATCAACAAGAGGTGGGAACAGGGTATTTCGATAAAGTAACGACAATTATTCAAGGTGGTATGTCTTCTGTAACGGCACTAACAGGCTCAACAGAAGAGCAACAATTCTAAGATCCCAAAATATCATTATCTGTTTTTGTGGTGATAATTCAGGAGCAGGATGCTCCTCTTTTTCTTGAGGTTGTTAATGACGCCAGAAGATTTGATTGCTCAAACAATTTTACAAGGCTTTGATGCACAATATGGCCGCTTTCTTGAGATAACGTCAGGGGCACAATATCGTTTTGAGCAAGCAGATTGGCATGGTGTCCAAATTGCGATGAAAGAGCGCATCCGTTTATACGACAATCATGTTGGATTAGTGGTTGAGCAACTAAAATGTATTCGACATGATATTGATAAAGAAAGTCTTTTTCTACAAAAGGTGAAAGAGAATTATACGCAATTATTGCCCAACAACCCTCGATTTGAGATTGCCGAAAGCTTTTTTAATTCTGTTTATTGTCGTCTGTTCTACCATCGCGAATTGAATAAAAAGAATCTTTTTGTTTTCTCATCACAACCAGCTTATCGCTTTACACAAGCGCCTCGGCCATTATCAAAGCAGTTTGTTATTCAGAGTGATTTACCGACATTACTGCAAGATATTTTATCGCGCTTACCTTTGCGGTTACCGTGGCAAAATAAACAACGCGATATTCACTCTATCTGTGATGTACTTACTGCTCAATTCTCTTCTGAACAATTGCACAATGCGGTATTTCATATTGCAAACGAACTCTTTTATCGTAATAAAGCGGCTTGGTTGATAGGAAAAATAGTGATTAATGATCAATATATTCCGTTCTTATTACCCATTCATAATATTGAGCAACAGTTACTGATTGATACTTGCCTTATCTCTGCGGATGAAGCGAGTATTGTCTTTGGTTTTGCTCGTTCTTATTTTATGGTTTATGCCCCATTTCCTGCGGCATTAGTTGCTTGGCTAAGAGATATATTACCGGGTAAATCTATCGCTGAGCTTTATATGTCTATTGGATGCCAAAAGCATGGTAAAACAGAATATTACCGCGAATATCTTGCCTTTATGAATTTTTCATCAGAGCAATTTATTGAAGCTCCTGGGGTAAAAGGTATGGTGATGTTGGTATGTACATTACCAACGTATGATCGTGTTTTTAAAGTGATTAAAGATAAGTTTGCACCACAAAAAACGATCACTGCAGAGCGAGTAAAAGAGTGCTATCAATTGGTTAAAGAGCATGATCGTGTTGGACGAATGGCGGATACTCAAGAATTTGAAAATTTTGTGATCGATAAGAAAAGAATTAGCCCTGAATTAATGGCGATCCTTGAACAAGAGATCCCCAATAAGTTGGAAGATCTGGGTGATAAAATACTGATCCGCCATCTTTATATGGAACGTAGAATGATACCGCTCAATATCTATATGGAGCAGTGCGATGAAAATCAACTTAAAGCTGTTGTTGAAGATTATGGGCAAGCGTTGAAAGAGCTTATCGCGGCGAATATTTTTCCCGGCGACATGCTGTTTAAAAACTTTGGTGTGACTCGACACCATCGTGTGATTTTCTATGATTACGATGAAATTAGTTATATGACAGATATGAATTTTCGTGCTATCCCGCCAGCTCGTTATCCTGAAGATGAATTAGCGAGCGAGCCTTGGTATAGCGTTGCGTTCAATGATGTATTTCCTGAAGAATTTCGCTATTTTTTATGTAGTGATAAGCAAGTTTGTCACTATTTTGAAGCTCAACATCGTGAGCTTTTATTCCCAGAATATTGGCAGCAACAACAGCAAAAAATTAAAGAAGGGTATATCGAAGATGTTTATGCCTATTCTCAATCTAAGCGATTTACTTAATAAATAGTCCTTAGAAAAGATAAAAATAAAGATAGGTACAAGGGGATACCTACCTTTATTGGATAAAACCTATTTTTATACAGAAATAATTAACGCTGAGTGCCAGCGACAGCTTCTTTAGCTAATTCAGTAATACGTTGGAAATCACCTGCTTTCACTGCATCATTAGGCACTAACCAAGAGCCACCAATACAAAGCACACTCTCAAGTGCAAGGTAATTACGGTAGTTTTCTGGCGAAATACCGCCAGTTGGGCAGAAGCGGACTTTTGAGAATGGTCCTGCAATTGCTTTTAATGCCTTCACACCACCATTAGCTTCCGCAGGGAAAAATTTAAATTCATTTAATCCGTAGCTCATTCCCAGCATTAATTCAGACACTGTTGAAATACCTGGAATTAAAGGAATAGTACCTGCAACGGCTGATTTGAGTAATGCTTCTGTTAATCCTGGGCTGATAGCAAATTGAGCACCTGCTTCAGTGACTTGCGCTAATTGTTGAGGATCAATTACTGTACCTGCGCCTACAATAGCTTCAGGAACTTCTTTGGCAATACGGCGGATCGCCTCAATTGCGCATTCTGTACGTAATGTTACTTCTAAAACTTTTACACCACCGGCGACTAAAGCTTTTGCAACAGGGACGGCATCATCAATATGGTTGATAACAATAACAGGAACAACAGGCCCTGATTTTAGTACAGACTCTGCACTTGTATTCCAATGATCCATGATTGTATTTCCTAATCAGAAAGTGGTGAGCAAATGAATTTAATCTGCTCCTCGTTAAGCCTCAAAACTTGCCTACATTAAAAATCAATGCAACAAGCACCTTGTTCAGCACCTGATAAATGACGGCGTAAATTAACGAATAACTCACGACCACAGCCTGTATTATTGGCACTTAAATCAGGAATTTCATCTTGGCGAGAATTTAATGTTTGCTCATCAACAAGCAAGGTTAACTCACCTGTTTTACCATTAACGCGAATGATATCACCATCACGTACTTTGGATAGTAAACCACCATTTACAGCTTCTGGAGTAACATGAATTGCGGCGGGTACTTTACCGGAAGCCCCTGAAAGTCGGCCATCTGTAACTAATGCGACTTTATAGCCTTTATCCATTAATACACCTAAAGGTGGCATAAGTTTATGTAATTCAGGCATACCATTCGCTTGTGGTCCTTGATAACGTACAACAACCACACAATCTTTATTTAGCTCACCAGCTTCAAACTTAGCAGCAATATCATGTTGGCTATTAAACACAACAGCAGGTGCTTCGATGATTTTATTTTCATCAGGTACCGCAGAGGTTTTCATTACGGCTCTACCTAAATTACCTTGCATCACTTGTGTGCCACCATGTGATGAGAATGGGGTATTAATATCCGCAATCACATCTTTATCTAAAGAGCTTATAGCGCCTTCACGCCAATCAAGTTTACCGTTATTTAACCAAGGCTCTAGGGTATAACGCTCAATACCAAATCCTGCAACAGTGTTCACATCCCGATGAATTAAACCTTTTTTCAGTAGCTCACGAATGATCAGTGCAATACCACCAGCTGCTTGAAATTGGTTAATATCGGCAGGGCCATTAGGATAAATGCGTGCAATAAGAGGAACAACTCGTGATAGTTCAGAAAAATCATCCCAATTAATAATTATACCTGCTGCGCGTGCCATTGCGACTAAATGCATGGTTAGATTAGTTGAACCACCTGTTGTTAGCAGCGCAACAATGCCGTTTACAATGACTTTCTCATCAACTAATTGACCGATAGGAAGATAATTACCTGAATTTTCGGTTAATCGTACAATCTGATTTGCCGCTGCATCAGTTAATGCATCACGTAGTGGTGTATCCGGATGGACAAAGGAAGCGCCGGGTAAATGTAATCCCATCATTTCCATGACCATTTGATTAGAGTTTGCGGTGCCGTAAAAAGTACAGGTTCCAATGCTATGATAAGACGCTGCTTCGGCTTCTAATAAAGCATTACGATCAACCTTACCTTCAGCATAAAGTTGACGAATACGAACTTTCTCTTTGTTTGGCAAACCGCTAGTCATAGGGCCTGCTGGAACAAAAATAGCAGGAAGATGACCAAAAGAGAGAGCCGCCATAGTCAGTCCAGGAACAATTTTATCGCAGATCCCTAAATAAAGTGCGCCATCAAACATATTGTGAGACAAACCGACCGCAGCAGACATTGCGATAATATCACGGCTAAGGAGCGACAACTCCATGCCATCTTGACCCTGAGTAACACCATCGCACATTGCAGGAACACCTCCTGCGACTTGCCCTACTGCACCAACAGCATGTAATGCTGTTTTAATTTTTTGAGGATAATCTTCATACGGTTTATGAGCCGATAACATATCATTGTAAGCAGTGATAATGGCAATATCATTATGAACCATATTTTTCAGGCGATTTTTATCTTCTACCTGACAAGCTGCGAAACCATGAGCCAAATTACCGCAAGCCAATTGAGCACGATGCACGGTTTGGCTTTTTGCTGTTTCAATTTTGTTCAGATAAGCACGACGAGTCGCTTGTGAACGAGCAATAATACGCTCAGTCACTTGTTTTACTGTCTCGTTAAGAGGAACAAAGTCGTTCTGAATTGAGTCATGATTTTTAGGGTTCATAATGATGCTTCCTTTATTCACACAAGGGTGATGAGCGTTACTATTAGCTTTAGAAAAAGAATATTTAAATTTGCTATAGTATTTGTTACCGGTAACATTGTTACGGGTAACAAGAAGAGTTGCAATACTCTTAATACGTCTTAAACAACATCTGTGATCGACATCAATTTTTTAAGGTGATAAGTAACAGTTTTTTAATATTTGATGGGAATAAAGAGGGAAAAGTCGACTTTTTACCAAGCTGAATCGTTTTATTTTGGAAAATACCTTCCTTGTTGTTGATGACAAGGAAGGCAAAAGTCAGGTTAACTTTTTACACCACCGTATTCACGGCTAATTTGTTTTGCTGCTTTGATAACCATCGCACCTAATTCAGTAATACGTGAATCTGTCATTCTAGAAACTGGACCTGAAAGTGAAATAGCCGCAAAAGGCTGGTGGTGTTCATCATAAATACAAGCACCAATACAGCGAAGACCTAAAGCATGTTCTTCATCATCGAAAGAAAAACCTTGTTTACGAGCTTGCTCTAAGTTTTCTTTTAGAGATGAAGGGAGTGTTCGGGTGTGAGGTGTATAAGCCATTAAGCCTTTTTTCTGGAGCAAAGGCAGTAATTTATTTTCTGGCAAAGTAGAAAGGAATGCTTTACCTGCACCAGATGCATGCATTGGTAATTTACCGCCAATAGGGGCAGACATTCTCATTAGTGCATTGCATTGCACTTGATCGACAATCACCGCATCAAATTCAATTTGGTCAAGAATAGCCAGATTAACGGTTTCGCCAGAATCTTCCATTAATTGACGCAAAATAGGATGCACCATTACCAAAAGATTACGGGTTTGTAGAAAACTACTACCAACAATAAAGGCGTGTGTTCCTACAACCCATAAGCCTAAATCCCCGACTTGGCGGACAAAACCATGTTGTTGAAGTGTTGTGAGTAGGCGGTGTGTTGTGGAATTAGGTAATCCAGCTTGAAAGGCAAGATCTGTTAGGGCGATACCACCCGGAGATTCGGAAATATATTCCAATAATGTCAGTCCACGACTTAGCGACTGAACAGGGCCTCCTTGTGCGGTGCTTTGAGTGGCAGTTGTTTTCGTCTTACGCACTTTTTTATTTGTAGGGGAAACTGTCATGCATACACTCCAGAAATGCTATCCATATTAATATCTATTATGAACTATCTGGTGTAATAAAACTCCTCCGATCACTGCATTTTTCAAAACAAAATGTGTGATAAGAAATATTTATTAAAAGCGTTTATCACTAAGTGAAAATCTCTCATCTTCGTCTTAGAAATCTTTGCAAAAAGATATGGTAGGATAAAAAAACAACGAAATAACAATAAAGAAAAACAAGCACAAAAGCATTCTCGATTAAGAGGAAACAACGTGGCAAACATAAAACAACAACTGGTAGAAGCATTAGGAAAACGTATCTTAGTACTTGATGGCGCAATGGGTACGATGATCCAGCAATATCAACTGACAGAAGCCGATTATCGAGGTGAGCGTTTTGCTGATTGGGATTGTGATGTTAAAGGGAATAATGATCTTTTAGTCTTAACACAACCTCAAATTATTGCAGATATACATGATGCATATTTTCAGGCTGGTGCTGATATTGTTGAAACTAATACTTTTAACTCAACGTCCATTGCGATGGCTGATTATCACATGGAGTCGTTCTGTTTTGAGCTGAACGAAGAGGCGGCAAAATTAGCGAAAGCCTGTGCAGATAAATGGAGTGCCTTAACACCGGATAAACCTCGTTATGTAGCGGGTGTTTTGGGGCCAACAAATAGAACAGCATCCATATCTCCTGACGTTAATGACCCCGCTTTTCGTAATATTTCATTTGATAAGCTGGTGGACGCTTATCGAGAAGCAACGCGCGGATTAATTAAAGGCGGTGCTGATTTAATTATGGTCGAAACTATTTTTGACACATTAAATGCGAAAGCAGCTATTTTTGCGATTAAATGTGAATTTGAAGCGTTGAATATTGAATTACCTGTGATGATCTCTGGCACCATTACAGATGCTTCAGGAAGAACTTTAACGGGTCAAACAACAGAAGCGTTCTACCACTCTTTACGTCATGCTGATGCGCTCTCATTTGGTTTAAACTGTGCGTTAGGCCCTAAAGAATTACGCCAATATATTCAAACACTCTCACAAATTTCTGAAACTTATGTCAGTGCTCACCCTAATGCGGGTTTACCTAACGCATTTGGAGGCTATGATTTAGATGCCCAAGAAATGGCTGAGCAAATTAAAGAGTGGGCACAAGCGGGTTTTCTTAATATTGTCGGTGGATGCTGTGGAACAACCCCTGCGCATATTCTCGCAATTTCACAAGCAGTAGAAGGTATTGCGCCAAGAGTATTACCTTCCTTGAAAAAAGCATGTCGTCTTTCAGGTCTTGAACCATTAATCATTGATGAGAATTCACTGTTTGTGAATGTGGGAGAACGAACTAATGTTACAGGCTCTGCTAAGTTTAAACGTTTGATAAAAGAAGGTAATTATCAAGAAGCGTTAGATGTTGCACGTCAGCAAGTTGAAAATGGCGCTCAAATCATCGATATCAACATGGACGAAGGCATGTTAGATGCTGTTGAAGCCATGACGCGTTTTCTTAACCTTATTGCTGGTGAACCTGATATCGCTAAAGTACCCGTGATGATTGACTCCTCTAAATGGGAAGTGATTGAAGAAGGTTTAAAATGTATTCAAGGCAAAGGAATTGTTAACTCCATTTCGATGAAAGAAGGAGAAATACCGTTTCTTGAACATGCTAAGTTGGTGCGTAAATACGGTGCCGCTGTTGTCGTTATGGCATTTGATGAAGTAGGACAAGCAGATACTAGAGAACGCAAAATTGAAATTTGCCGTCGAGCTTATCAATTATTAACAGAGCAAGCGGGTTTTCCACCTGAAGATATTATTTTTGATCCTAATATATTTGCTGTCGCAACAGGAATTGCAGAGCATAACAATTATGCTGTTGATTTTATTGAAGTCTGTGCAGATATTAAATCTCAATTACCTTATGCCTTAATTTCTGGTGGGGTATCTAACGTTTCCTTCTCATTTCGGGGTAACGATCCTGTTCGTGAAGCAATTCACTCTGTTTTTCTTTATTACGCCGTAAAAAATGGCATGGATATGGGAATTGTAAATGCAGGGCAACTTGCCATTTACGACTCATTACCTGATGAACTGCGTAATGCAGTTGAAGACGTTATTTTAAATCGCCACGAAGAAAGCACTGACAACTTATTGGCATTGGCAGAGCGTTATCGTGGCACTAAAAGCGATGAACAAAATCACCAGCTTGCTGAGTGGCGACAATGGGATGTAGAGAAACGCCTAGAGTACGCGTTAGTTAAAGGGATCACCGAATTTATTGTTGAAGATACAGAAGCATGTCGCCAACAAGCATCAAGCCCCATTGAAGTGATTGAAGGGCCATTGATGAATGGCATGAATACGGTGGGTGATTTGTTTGGTGAAGGCAAAATGTTTTTACCTCAAGTTGTGAAATCAGCAAGAGTGATGAAACAAGCCGTTGCTTATCTTGAACCTTATATTCAGGCCTCCAAGCAAGCAGGTTCTTCTGCAGGTAAAATCTTACTGGCAACGGTAAAAGGTGATGTTCACGATATTGGTAAAAATATTGTGGGTGTTGTTTTGCAGTGTAATAACTATGAGATCATCGATCTTGGCGTAATGGTGCCTTGCGACAAGATCCTACAAACAGCAATTGATGAAAAAGTTGATATTATTGGTCTTTCAGGACTGATCACGCCATCACTTGATGAGATGGTGAATGTTGCCAAAGAGATGGAAAGACGCGGTTTTTCTTTACCCTTAATGATTGGTGGAGCAACAACTTCTAAAGCGCATACCGCAGTAAAAATAGAGCCAAATTACAGCCATCCTACCGTTTATGTGCAAAATGCATCGAGAACTGTAGGTGTTGTTGCGGCACTATTATCTGAAACACAACAAGCTGATTTTGTTGCTAAAACGCGTCGTGAATATGAAGTCGTACGCCAGCAATATGCCAGAAAAAAACCTCGTACTCCTCCTGTTTCTTTAGCGGTTGCGCGAAATAATGCGCTACAAATTGATTGGCAAAATTACACGCCGCCAAAGCCCAATCAATTAGGAGTGCAGGAAATTACCGCCAGTATCGAAATTTTGCGTGAATATATCGACTGGACGCCTTTCTTTATGACGTGGTCTTTAGCAGGTAAATATCCTCGTATTTTAGAAGATGACGTGGTCGGTGAAGAAGCTAAACGGGTATTCGCTGATGCGAACACGATGCTGGATAAGCTAAGTCGTGAAAAATTATTAACACCTAAAGGAATAATGGGGATCTTCCCTGCTAATCGTTTGGGTGATGATATTATTATTTATCAAGATGAAAGCCGACAGCATGAGTTATTGCACAGCTGCCATTTGCGCCAGCAAACAGAGAAAAAAGAGTTTCCTAACTACTGTTTAGCTGATTTTATTGCGCCAGTGGAAAGTGGTATCCCTGATTATTTCGGTGCTTTTGCAGTCACAGGTGGGTTAGAAGAAGATGCCCTTGCGAATGCTTATGATAATGCTCATGATGATTACAATAAAATCATGGTAAAGGCGTTATCGGATCGTCTTGCTGAAGCTTTTGCGGAATATCTTCATCAATTGGTTAGAACAAAAATTTGGGGTTATAGCCCTGATGAAAACCTCTCTAATGACGAACTTATTCGAGAAAAATATCAAGGAACTCGACCTGCACCGGGATACCCTGCCTGTCCGGAACATACAGAAAAAGCCAAAATTTGGCAATTACTCGATGTTGAAAATCGCATTGGGATGAAACTGACAGATGCTTATGCCATGTGGCCCGGCGCTTCGGTATCGGGTTGGTATTTTAGTCATCCTGAAAGTAAATATTTCGCTGTTGCTCAAATTCAAAAAGATCAGGTTGAAGATTACGCAAAACGCAGAGAAATGAGCGTAAGTGAAGTTGAACGTTGGTTAGCGCCTAATTTAGGGTATGAGTCTTAGTTTATTTTTATTTTCAGATCTCAATAATGTAATAAATAGTGAGGGGATAGTAATATCCCCTTGTTATTTTCACTGGTCGATCCCATTAAAGATGTTTAAGCTGTGAACCTGTATCAGAAAAAAGGACATTACAATGAACTATACTTTGTACCTTCAGAAAACCCCACCTGCTGGCGCTGAGGTGCCGTTTCCTTCTTTAGCAAAAGGAAATTATCCATTAAGTGAAGTTTTAATTAATGCTTTTTTAAATCTGATGCAATTAACAGGAAGCTTAGATACTGATGTTATTTTAGATGAAAAAGCCTTTGATAAAATTTGGCTGAAAGCCGAAATGACCCCTGCCCGCATTGAAGAAGTGGGAGACTATATTTATCATAAAATTCCTACCTCTCCAGAACCTGTTGAAGAAGAAATAGAATTATTTAAACAGGCAATGAAAGAAGAAGAAGCGTTATTAGCCAAAGAGAGTGGAAAAGAAGGAAATCTTCCTATCCATAAATTTGCTACTAATGATGGTTGGATTGTCACGCCGAAAGAGTGTGAGATTATTGCTTCTACACTTACCGCTAAACTGCTAGAAGATAACCGCGTTTTTGTCGAAAAAATTGCGAAGATGTCTCATTTATCGCATAAGACTTTAGAGATTGCCTTAATTGATTTCGGTAAATTTAATCAATTTGCGAAAAAATATAACGGTTATCGGGTGTATTAAATTATTAAGAAATAGGCTTCTTATTAGAAGAAGCCTATTAGAAAATTTTAATTTTGTTTTATTTAAAATTAAAGGGTTAATTAATTTGTAAATTTATTTCTTTTAATTTACCTACATGATGATCTACCATTTTTAAAATTTTATCATCAGATAATTTAAAATATTTGTCGCTAAGTATATCTAATTCATTTTTATATCTGTGAGTGATATTATTTGTGCTTTCAATAAATTTATCTAGATTATTATCATATTGTTGAAGTTCTTTTATATACTGTCTAAGTTCAGTTGAATCCATTTCTTTTTCATTTTTAATTTCATGGCAATTTATTTTATCAAGAATTTGGGATTTGTATTTGTTATATTCATTTATTTTTTCAGGGATGT
Organism: Proteus sp. CA142267; assembly: GCF_003336825.1. Lineage (NCBI taxonomy): Bacteria > Pseudomonadati > Pseudomonadota > Gammaproteobacteria > Enterobacterales > Morganellaceae > Proteus > Proteus sp. CA142267. Next base: position 17,781 of record NZ_QPMG01000015.1, read on the forward strand.
TTTTATCATCAATGTTTTCAATTTCTTTTGTTATTTCCTGAAAGCATTTATAGTGTATATCAATGAGTTCTTTTATTTTCTCGTTGGGTCCTTTTATTTTATTAAATAGCTCTTCTTTAATTTTTAAAAGAGTTTCTTTTTTACTTACTTCACTTTCTTGACTTATTTTTTTTATATTTTCTTTTTCAAGTTTATTTAGTAGTGTGTTGTATTGTCCTATTGCAATAATATCTTTATTTTTACATATGTTCTTTATTTTCATTATTGATTCAATACATTGTTGATCTAATAAAGAACTATCTTTTATATCATTAGAAGAAGTCTTATTTAACTCAATATTTTTTAAAATAGAGAGTGTGTTTTTCTCTGCTGTTGTATAACTTTGATTTGAGTTTTCGACCGAGGAAAGCTGATTTTTTATTTTTTTTAAAGTATTATCTGCGTTAGAGTATGTTACTTTTTCTGCATTGTTTTTTATAAAATTGCAAAGATTACCATCAAGTTTCATTTTTATTACTCCATTAATAAAATTAGAGTTCTATTCTAATTATTATTAAATGAAGCTCTTTAAAGCTTACACCATTTCAATCATTAAGGTTGAATTTTGAGAGAGATAAAATTTTATCTCTCTTTTATATATTGATAATTGGTTATTAATTAAAACAAAGTATCATGTAATTTACGCACAATATTATCTGCATCTTTGCCATCAACTAATAAACATAAATTATGAGTACTTGCACCGTGGCTAATCATACGAATATTGTAATTTTCTAATGTGCCGAAAATCTTAATACCTAAACCATTTACCTGTGAAAGAGAGTTACCAATCACGGCAACTAACGCCAGATCTTCTTCTACTTCAACACGGCATAATGCAGAAAGCTCGGTTAATAAGGCATTCGTTAATAAACTGCCTGATGAATTTGTTGTACCCGTTGTATCGAGGGTTAAAGCAATACTGACTTCAGATGTTGTTATCACATCAACTGAAATATGATGGCGCGATAAAATGGTGAAAATTTCAGCCAAGAAACCACGTGCATGAAGCATTTTCAAGCTATGTAACGTGAGCAATGTTTGCTTTCTACGCAGTGCGATTGCGCGAAATACAGGTGGATTTTCTGTTTGCGTACACACTAAAGTACCACCTTCTTCGGGAGCTTTGCTTGAGCCAACAAACACTGGAATACCGCTACGAACAGCAGGTAATAATGTCGCAGGGTGTAATATTTTAGCGCCAAAGGTTGCCATTTCAGCCGCTTCATTAAAGGCGATTTGATCGATGCGATGTGCTTCTGGCACTATTCTTGGATCTGTACTGTAAATGCCGGGTACATCTGTCCAGATATCGACACGAGACATTCCTAGTGCTTCACCAATCAAGGCAGCTGTATAGTCACTTCCACCGCGACCTAGTGTTGTGGTTCTGCCTTTTGGCTCTTGACCAATAAAACCTTGCGTTACAATAACTGTTTCTTCTAGGCGAGGTTGAATAAGGTTTTTTGTGAGTTCAGTAAGCTGCGCCATATCGGGTTCAGCGTGACAAAATAGATCATTCGTTTTCATCACTTTTCTGACATCAAACCAATCTGCCTGTATGCCTTTTTCACGCAATAACTCAACGAAAAGCAAAGTTGACATTAATTCGCCATGACTGACTAATTCGTCAGTTAACGCATCCGATGTAGCAAGTGAAGCAGCTTCAGAAAGCATCTCAATATTTTCAAGTAGACGATTTATTTCTTGCGAAATAATCTCTGGCTGAGAAAGCTGGTTGATAATCGCGTATTCAATATCACGAACTTGTGAGAGTAAAGCTTCTCGCTGTGAAGGTTCAGTACCTGCTGCAAGCTCAATCAATAGGTTAGTTATTCCCGCAGATGCCGAAAGAACAACAACACGAACTGACTTTTGTTTAAGAATAATATCTGCACATTTTTCCATTGCTGAAAAGTTAGCAACACTGGTGCCACCAAATTTAGCGATAGTGTATGGTGATGATGCAGGTGAAGGCGTAGCAGTATTATCAGTCATTGTCGTATTCCTTTAGGCAAAAATGAGATGTTGGACACACTTAGGAATATCGGTTATTAAGTAGAGAGTCAATGCAGAGTGAAGAATAATCAATTTAATTAATAATCAGCTCTGCATTATCGGTTTTACCTATGTAAGTAATTAGTACTAGATTTGTTGAATGGTTTTGACCAATATCATCAAATGAGAAAGAATTGACTGTAACTATTAAATGTCAGGCTACAATCTGAGAATATTGGATTGTAATCTTAAGAGAGTATTGTGAATGAAAAATGTAAACCCAACCCAAACCTTAGCCTGGAAGGCATTAGAAAACCATTTTTCGGTTATCAAAGATACCGAGATGAAAACACTGTTTGCTCAGGAATCATCACGCTTTGAGCAATTTTCAAAGACGTTTTCAGACCAAATTCTAGTGGATTTTTCAAAAAACCGTATTACGAAAGAAACATTAGAAAAATTGCAGGCTTTGGCTAAGGAATGTGATGTTGAAGGCGCGATAAATAGCATGTTTACGGGTGAAAAAATCAACCGTACTGAAGATCGTGCTGTATTACATACTGCATTACGTAATCGTAGCAATGCTCCCGTTATCGTTGATGGCAAGGATGTCATGCCAGAAGTTAACGCTGTGCTGAATAAAATGAAGAAATTCAGTGAGCGTATTATTAGTGGTGAGTGGAAAGGTTACACAGGTAAGGCGATTACTGATGTTGTAAATATTGGTATCGGTGGTTCTGATCTTGGCCCTTATATGGTGACAGAAGCATTACGCCCGTATAAAAACCATCTTACTATGCATTTTGTTTCTAATGTCGATGGTACGCATATCGCAGAAACACTGAAAAAATGTGATCCTGAAACAACGTTATTCCTCATCGCATCAAAAACATTCACCACACAAGAAACCATGACAAATGCGCATTCAGCAAGAGATTGGTTCTTAGCCTCTGCGAAAGAGAGTGCATTTGTTGCTAAACACTTTGTTGCGTTATCGACTAACAGTACCGAAGTGGCAAAATTTGGTATTGATACTGCCAATATGTTTGAGTTCTGGGACTGGGTTGGTGGCCGTTATTCATTATGGTCAGCAATTGGTTTATCTATCGCATTATCTGTTGGTTATGACAACTTTGAGCAATTGCTGGAAGGTGCTCATGCTATGGATAACCACTTTAGAACAGCAGATGCTGAAAATAACATCCCAATGATCCTCGCTCTGATTGGCATTTGGTATAACAATTTTTTTGGCACAGAAACTGAAGCGATTCTGCCATACGATCAATACATGCATCGTTTCGCTGCTTACTTCCAACAAGGCAATATGGAATCTAATGGTAAGTATATTGATCGTGATGGAAACAAAGTGAATTATCAAACGGGTCCTATCATTTGGGGAGAGCCGGGTACAAACGGTCAACATGCGTTTTACCAACTGATCCACCAAGGAACCAAAATCATCCCTTGTGATTTTATTGCTCCAGCAATTAGCCATAATCCATTATCAGATCATCATGCAAAACTGATGTCTAACTTCTTTGCTCAAACAGAAGCACTTGCTTTTGGTAAAACACGTGAGCAAGTTGATGCTGAATTTGCCGCAGCAGGAAAAGATCCTAAAACCATGGGTTATGTTGCACCTTTTAAAGTGTTCGAAGGTAATCGTCCAACTAACTCTATTCTGTTAAAAGAAATTACGCCTTATTCATTAGGTGCATTGATTGCAATGTATGAGCATAAGATCTTTGTACAAGGTGTTATTTTCAACATCTTTACGTTTGACCAATGGGGTGTTGAATTAGGTAAACAACTGGCTAACCGTATCCTTCCTGAATTAAAAGGTAAGGAAAGTGTTAATAGCCATGATAGCTCAACAAATAATCTGATTAACCGTTACAAAGCATGGCGTTAATCGAATAAACTGAATATAAGTAGTTGGTTAGATAAAAAGGAGGTTTTTATAACCTCCTTTGTTTTTTGATTGTTTAGTGCTCAATCTGATTTTCTTTTAACGCTTTTTTAGATTATTTATGCGAAATGTTATCAGCTTTTAACTTCCATTAGTCACATCATGATATCCTTATGCATCATGACTCACACAAGCTAGGATCATCAAAGCGTGATGATGAATAAATGTTCAAAAAATCAATAATTACCCCTGCACCTATCCATTGGCTACCCAGTGAGGAACATGCAACTATTCAAGAAAGTACATTAAGTTGGTTAATGGAATTAGGCTCAATGACACGGCGATTTGAACAATATTGCCAGAAAGTTACTGTAATGCCTTATCAAGAAGGATTTATTGAGGTTATTGAATCAACTGACGAAAGCGTGTGTTTACCCAAAAGTCAGCGTTATTGGTTAAGAGAAGTGGTATTGTGTGGTGACGATATTCCTTGGTTATTAGGGCGGACGTTAGTACCAGAAGAGACATTGACAGGCGAAGATAGAAAACTGGTCAATCTAAGAACCGTTCCACTTGGGCGTTATCTGTTTCAGGAAACAACCTTAAGTCGCGATTTTATTCATATCGGGCAACAAAATGGGTATTGGCTACGCCGTTCTCGTTTCCAGCTTTCAGATAAACCTTTATTATTAACCGAGATGTTTCTACCTGCATCACCAGTGTATAAGAAGTAATTAGGGGGAGCTAAAATTGGAGGGAAGTATGACGCAAAGTAAATGGCAAGCATATAGCCGTTTAATGCGTATAGATAAACCTATCGGAGCGCTATTATTACTTTGGCCAACTTATTGGGCTTTATGGATTGCTGCTAAAGGCTTTCCTGATTGGCATATTCTGATTGTCTTTACTATTGGCGTGTTCTCTATGCGTGCCGCTGGGTGTGTAATAAACGACTTTGCTGACCGAAAAATTGATGGCAGTGTTGAACGAACTAAAAATCGACCATTACCTAGTGGGGCTGTGACAGAAAAAGAGAGCAAAATTTTATTTATCGTATTGGTGCTCTTGTCCTTTGCATTAGTTCTAACACTTAATACCATGACTATTTGGCTCTCTGTTGCAGGGCTTGCGCTGGCATGGTTTTATCCTTTCGTTAAACGGTTTAGTAATCTACCTCAGCTTATTTTAGGTATGGCTTTTGGTTGGTCAATCCCTATGGGATTTGCTGCCGTTTCTGAAAGCTTGCCGTTAGTGTGTTGGCTATTATTCCTTGTCAATATTGTCTGGTCTGTTGTTTACGATACGCAATATGCAATGGTTGATCGTAATGATGATATAAAAATTGGGGTTAAATCTACTGCTATTCTATTTGGTCGTTATGACAAAATTATTATCGGTATTTTACAACTGGTGATGTTGGCATTATTAGTGGGTATCGGTATTTTGCTGAATCTGAAAGGTATCTACTACTGGTCGCTATTGTTAGTAACGGCGCTGTTTATTTATCAACAGAAGCTTATTGCAGAGCGTGAAAGAGCGCCGTGCTTCCAAGCTTTTATGAATAATAACTATGTTGGCTTTGTTTTATTTGCGGGTATTTTATTTAGTTATTTTTAAGATAAGTAAGCGCTGAAGTATTCTCTACTATTGAGTAGAAACAAAAAGGGATAAGCAATGAGCTTATCCCTTTTTCTATTTTGGTCATGGCACTATTTACTGATTACTCATCAGATTCAGACTCACTTTTTTCATCAGCAGCTTGTACTGAATTGTTATCTTCAGTGATCCCTACGCTTTCAATGGTTAAGCGAATTTCTGGTGACATTAATTTTGCAATCACTTGGTAAAGGGCAGATGCGTCTGCTTTTAGGATATCTTCATTATCATTGAGATAGCCTTCTTCACGTAGTGTTGAAACTAAGGTAGAGAATACCGCTTTATCAAAGAATTCAGGTGCGTTGATACCATGTAAGACAGAAAGACGTTGTGCCAAGATACGGCTCTCTTTTTCCAATAATGCACGGCTAATTTCAGGAGCAAAATTGAGTAAGGAAAGCGTAATCCCATAGCGTTGCAATGTTTCTCTGACGCTGGCGGCTAAAAGTTGTAATGGACGAATACGCGCTGGATTAATACGCAGTAAGCCATCACTATCACAACAAATCAGGCGCTGACGGCACAGTTCTGTAATCAAAGTATTAATGACTTCAGGGAGCTCTTCTTTCTCATAACGAATAAATAGTTCCGCTTTGATAAGAGGGAAGATTAGCTCAACTTGTTTCATTAAATCATCACGATGAATTTTTTCATGATGTAAGACGATGCTTGCAATTAATGATGGAGTGATCATTAAGTGGATGGTGTTGTTGCGGTAGTAAGTCATTAATACCGCACTTTCACGAGGGAGCACCACAATATCACCTAGGCTGTCTTTTTCGACTTGGAATTTATCTGATTGCAACGCGTGTTCTAATAAGGCTTCAGCATTTTTATCAGACACAATCATGTCTGTCGAATAAGGCACATTGCGTAATAATTGCAGATAACAATCGACTTGCTCTAATAGTTGCTCTCTAGTGAGAGCACGCTGACGTGATGCCAACAAGGCTGTTGAAACAAGGTTGATTGCATTAATAGACGCCGCATTATTGATATGAACCATAATATTATCGGCCAGTGTGCTTACTGTTGGGTTTAACCAACTTGGGCGTTGTGGCTCAATTGGGTCAATATCATCACGCCATTGTGGAACAGCCTGATTTAAGTATTGGACAACAGAAATCGGTTCACCAAAGTTCACATAGCCTTGACCAAGGTTACGTAATTTACGTAATCCTCTGACCATCTGCATAAAGCCTTCTTTCTCTTTTGTTGCGCCACGTAACTCTTTGGCATAGGTTGCCACTTCCATAACGTGTTCATATCCAATGTAAATTGGAACAACAGAGATAGGGCGTGTTTCACCGCGTAACATGGCTTGTACAGTCATTGAAAGTGTTCCTGTTTTAGGATCTAACAATCGACCGGTACGAGAACGTCCACCTTCAACGAAATATTCAATCGAGTAGCCACGTGTAAATAGCTCACCTAAATATTCGCGGAAAATGGTGGAGTAAAGCTTGTTACCTTTAAAGGTTCTTCGGATAAAGAAAGCCCCTAAACGGCGGAAAATAGGCCCTGCTGGCCAGAAATTGAGGTTAATACCTGCCGCAATATGTGGTGGTACTAAACCTTGGTGATAAAGCACATAAGAAAGTAGTAAGTAGTCCATGTGGCTACGGTGACAAGGAACATAAACGATTTCATGCCCATCTTGTGCGAGTTTACGTACTCGCTCGGCATTATAAACGTTGATACCTTGGTAGAGCTTATTCCATGTCCAACTTAATACGCGATCACTAATACGCACCGCTTCATATGAGAAATTAGCTGCAATTTCCTCCATGATATCTGTGGCATTTTTACGCGCTTTATCAAGTGAGATTTTCTTCGCTTTTGATTCATCTTCAATCGCTTTTTCAATGGCTTTCGATGAGAGCAATTTATTGAAGAGATCTTGGCGTGCTGGCAATTTTGGACCAACAGCCGCTAAACGCTGACGTGAAAAGTGGATACGCGCAACACGCGCAAGTTTTCGAGCTATACTGGTGTCAGTACCGTGTTCGTTCGCCATTTCACGCATTGAAACAGTGGGTGAAAAACGAACAAAGCTATCACGACCTAACCAGAGGATAGCGATAAATTTTTGGATACCGTTAAGCACACGTAAATGTGGAACGCCATTATGGCCTTCACGACCTGGAGAGCGTCCAAACATCACGGAAACCGGCAACATCTCGATATCAAGATGTGGGTTATTACGATGTGCATCAAGATAAGCGTGGAATGTCTTCACGGAATCTTTACGAGGATCGGGCGAGTAGTAACGGAATACTCTTGGGCCGTCATCAATAAAGACATATGCAGGAAGCTTAGTTCCACTGATTTCGATAGGTTGCAGCGGATCAGGCAATCCTAAAGAGAGACACTGCTGTCGTAATGTCAGTAAGTCCGCCTTTGAATGATAAGGCAGAACATAAAGGAAAGATCGCGACGTATCTAACCCTAATTCAGCGATAGGATCAGTCGGAACTCGTTTGCTTTTTACCAATAATTTTAGTGGTAAATTCAATGTGTTATAATATAGTTTACGCCAAGCTGACATAAATAGTTGTAGCCTCTTATTAGCAATACTTCGAAAGCATAACAGAAAGTCTTTCGTAGATCTGTGGTGCTGTGACAATATTAATAGAGAAAAGTGGCAAAATAATCGTTTGTTTTCGATAGAGTTTATTATGGCTAATCAAAATAAAGGTCTTACCCGAATCATCAAAGCCGGTGGCTATTCATACAAAGGCATTCGTGCCGCTTGGATTAATGAAGCCGCTTTTAGACAAGAAGCAATTGTGACCTTGGTTGCAATTATCCTTTCATTTTTCATCGATGTCAGTGGTCTAGAGCGCATTTTACTCATTGGTTCCGTTGTATTGGTTGTGATCTTGGAACTAGTAAATAGTGCAATAGAAGCCGTTGTCGATCGAATTGGATCTGAATACCACGAATTATCCGGACGTGCAAAAGATATGGGTTCTGCCGCCGTTCTGATCGCTATTATATTGGGATTATTTACTTGGGTAACCATTCTTTGGGGGCATTTCTTCGCATAAAGTTAAAAAATTCGATTTTTGTCGAAAAATAATCCAAAGATGCGTGTTTTATATTCATTTAAGGTTTCAAATCGTCATATACCTGTATATACTCACAGTCTGACTGTATAAACAAACAGGGGGCGGAATGAAAGCATTAACTGCAAGGCAGCAGCAGGTTTACGATTTGGTTCGTGATCACATTTCGCAAACGGGTATGCCACCAACACGGGCTGAAATAGCTTCCCAACTTGGGTTTCGCTCACCAAATGCGGCAGAAGAGCACTTAAAAGCTCTTGCTCGTAAAGGCGTGATAGAAATTGTCTCTGGTGCGTCCAGAGGTATCCGTTTGCTAATGGAAGAAGAGCCAGAAGGACTGCCATTAATTGGGCGAGTCGCTGCTGGTGAACCACTTTTAGCGCAAGAGCATATTGAAAGCCACTATCAAGTTGACCCAATGCTATTTAAACCAAGTGCAGATTTTTTATTGCGCGTTAATGGTATGTCAATGAAAGATATTGGCATTATGGATGGTGATTTACTTGCTGTGCATAAAACGCAAGATGTTCACAACGGGCAAGTTATTGTGGCTCGTATCGAAGATGAAGTGACAGTAAAGCGCTTTAAGAAAAGCGGTAATAAAATTGAACTTCATGCAGAAAACCCAGAATTTTCACCTATTATCGTCGATTTACGCGAACAAAGCTTTACTGTGGAAGGTTTAGCAGTAGGGGTTATTCGTAACGGCGAATGGCTGTAATTTGTACCAACGTAAGTCAATACAACTTATTTTATAAAGATGCAGATGATATGTAAGACCACAAAATCATCTGCATTTTTTTATTTCTAATTTGTATAAAAAAACACCATTTCACTACAAATGTAATTACAATATGATGTGTTTTAATTACGGAGGTGCTTATGACAACGATACAAGTCACCTGGCTTTTTGTATTTTATAAGCTCAACGAGGCTTATAGTCGCCGGTTTTTTTCTGCTTAAGGTTATCATCCATACTGTGATCATGATGGCAACCTTCAGGATGTGTACACTCTTGTGCTTCGTGGCACTGTGAACATAATCCATGAATTTCTATGACGCTATGTCGTAAATGAAATCCACTCTCTTTTGCTAGTAATGAAATTGCATCTTCAATTTTATGGCTATTCTTTTCAGTGACAGATAAACAACGGTCACAAATTAGCATTACTGACGTATGTTCAACATCATCAAAATGATGACAAAGTACATAACTGTTGGTGGATTCTATTTTATGGATAAATCCTTGCTCAAGTAAAAATTCTAACCCACGATAGACAGTAGGTGGTTTTGCTTGTGGCTCAACTTGGCGTAATAAATCCAATAAATCATATGCGCTGATAGCAGAAGGTTGCTGCATTATCAGACGTAATACTGCCAGACGTTGTGAAGTCAGGCGAACACCTCGTTTCTGGCAGATCTTTTCTGCCTGAGCGAGCAATTTCTCTTCATTCATGGGGATAAGATGCTCTCAGACGTTGTTAATGACACAGATCCTATCATATTTTTCAAGAGTAAACCTTTGTGTAAAGTGGGGTTTTGTGAAAATAACTGTGGTATTACGTCCTTTTTAAAAGTATCTGTTGTTAGAACAAAAAACCCAGCTTGAGCTGGGTTAATTTTTTAAGTGATTTTAGATAAATTGTTCTCAAGTAACTATCAGAACGGAATATCGTCATCAAAATCCATTGGTGGTTCATTGTTTGGCGCTGGTGCGGCAGCTGGTTGTTGTGCTGGGCGAGATTGTGCACCACCGCTAAATTGTTGTGATGCTTGTGGCTGTTGTGGTTGACCCCAACCGCCTTGACCACCTTGAGAAGGTGCGCCATCTTGGCCACCACGGCCGCCTAACATCTGCATTGAGCCACCAATGTTAACAACAACTTCAGTGCTATATCTGTCTTGACCACTTTGGTCTTGCCATTTACGTGTTTGTAACTGACCTTCGATATACACTTGTGAACCTTTACGCAGATATTCGCCCGCAATTTCCGCTAATTTGCCGAAAATTACCACACGGTGCCACTCGGTTTTTTCTTTCATTTCACCGGTTTGTTTATCGCGCCAGCTTTCTGATGTTGCCAGTGTTAGATTGGCAACTGCACCGCCACTTGGCATATAACGGATTTCTGGATCCTGCCCTAAATTACCGATAAGAATAACTTTGTTTACGCCTCTGCTCGCCATGTGAGGTACTCCTGCGAAAGTAAATTTTTTGAAATCATAAGCGAATAAGTTTATCACGTACGCTAAAATTTGAATATGACGTGTGATGAATTTCTCAATTGTGAACATTGTCGAAATTTTTCTGTCTCAAAATGACAGAGTTACATCACCATTCAATTTCACTATATATACTGTATATCCATTCAGTTAACTTTGTGTCATAATTATCCGATTCTTTCTTTTTCGGCGACTCTCTCAATCCGGGATATATTCATGGATAAAATCGAAGTACGGGGCGCTCGCACCCATAATCTAAAAAATATCAACTTGATCATTCCTCGCGATAAACTGATTGTTATTACGGGGCTTTCTGGCTCAGGTAAATCTTCTTTAGCCTTTGATACGCTTTATGCAGAAGGGCAACGACGCTATGTGGAATCGCTTTCTGCTTATGCTCGTCAGTTTCTTTCGTTGATGGAAAAACCTGATGTTGACCATATTGAAGGTTTATCCCCCGCTATTTCGATTGAGCAGAAATCTACGTCGCACAACCCACGTTCGACAGTGGGAACGATTACAGAAATTCACGACTACCTACGTCTCTTATTTGCACGTGTTGGTGAGCCTCGTTGTCCTGATCACGATATTCCGCTCGCCGCTCAGACGGTCAGCCAAATGGTTGATAATGTACTTGAACAACCTGAAGGCAAGCGCCTAATGCTTTTAGCGCCTGTGGTGAAAGAGCGTAAAGGCGAGCATATTAAGTTACTTAATAATCTTGCCACTCAAGGTTATATTCGTGCTCGTATTGATGGTGAGGTGTGTGATCTCTCCGATCCACCAACATTAGAGTTACAGAAGAAACATACCATTGAAGTGGTTATTGACCGCTTTAAGGTTCGAGACGATCTGGCTCAACGTTTAGCTGAATCTTTTGAAACCGCATTAGAGCTTTCTGGTGGTACCGCTGTTATCTCTGATATGGACGGTAGCAATGCAGACGATATTGTTTTTTCTGCAAACTTTGCTTGTCCTGTTTGTGGTTACAGCATGAGCGAACTAGAGCCTCGTTTATTCTCCTTTAATAACCCTGCTGGTGCTTGTCCAACGTGTGATGGCTTAGGTGTTCAGCAATTCTTTGATCCTGAATTAGTGATCCAAAATAGAGAGATCTCTCTTGCTGGTGGCGCAATTAAAGGGTGGGATCGCCGTAACTTTTACTATTTCCAGATGCTTCGCTCATTGGGTGAACACTATCATTTTGATGTTGAAGCGCCATTTGATTCGTTACCAGATAATATCCAGAAAGTCATTTTAACGGGTTCAGGCAAAGAGAATATTGAATTTAAATACACAAACGATCGTGGCGATGTTGTTGTTCGTCATCATCCTTTTGAAGGTGTATTAAATAATATGGAACGCCGTTACCGTGAGACAGAATCTAGTGCGGTACGTGAAGAGCTTTCTAAATATATTAGTAATCGCTCATGTGCCTCTTGTGGTGGTACACGTTTACGCCGAGAAGCACGTCATGTGTATGTTGAAAATACAACATTGCCAGAAATAGCCGATTACAGCATTGGTCATGCAATGACCTTTTTCCAAAATCTAAAATTGAGCGGTCAACGCGCGAAGATTGCAGAAAAAGTCTTAAAAGAGATTAGTGACCGACTAAAATTCTTGGTAAATGTGGGATTAAATTACCTCACACTTTCTCGCTCAGCTGAAACATTATCAGGTGGTGAAGCACAACGTATTCGTTTAGCAAGCCAGATTGGTGCGGGATTAGTTGGCGTTATGTATGTGTTGGATGAGCCTTCAATTGGTTTACATCAACGAGATAACGATCGCTTACTTGAAACGCTGATCCATTTACGTAATTTGGGTAACACAGTGATCGTCGTTGAGCATGACGAAGATGCTATCCGTGCCGCTGATCATGTTATTGATATTGGACCTGGTGCGGGTGTTCATGGTGGTGAAGTTGTCGCTCAAGGAACTCTTGAAGATATCATTAATAACCCGAATTCATTAACGGGGAAATTCTTAAGTGGTGAGCGCCGTATCGCAATTCCAGGGCAACGTGTACCAGTTGATCGTGAAAAAATGCTGACTATTCTTGGCGCAAAAGGTAATAACTTAAAAAATGTCAATCTGAAATTACCAGTAGGTTTATTTACCTGCATTACAGGCGTTTCAGGATCAGGTAAATCAACACTTATTAATGATACGTTATTCCCTATTGCCCAACGCCAATTAAATGGGGCTACAAATAGTGTACCTGCGCCTTATTTAGATGTTGAAGGGCTAGAGTATTTCGATAAAGTTATTGATATTAACCAAAGCCCAATAGGTCGTACTCCTCGTTCAAACCCTGCAACTTATACAGGTGTCTTTACACCTATTCGTGAGTTATTTGCGGGTGTACCTGAATCTCGTACTCGTGGTTATACGCCGGGTCGTTTTAGTTTCAACGTTAAAGGTGGTCGTTGTGAAGCTTGCCAAGGCGACGGCGTCTTAAAAGTTGAAATGCATTTCTTACCTGATGTGTATGTACCTTGTGATCAATGTAAAGGTCAGCGTTATAACCGTGAAACCCTTGAAGTTAAATACAAAGGAAAAAATATTCACGAAGCGTTGGATATGACCATTGAAGAGGCGAGAGAATTCTTTGATGCAGTGCCTGCATTGGCTCGTAAACTACAAACATTGATTGATGTTGGTCTTTCTTATATTCGTTTAGGGCAATCAGCAACGACTTTATCGGGCGGTGAAGCGCAGCGGGTTAAGTTAGCAAAAGAGTTGTCAAAGCGAGGTACGGGACAGACTCTCTATATTCTCGATGAGCCGACAACAGGGCTTCACTTTGCTGATATTGAATTGTTGCTTGAAGTTCTTCACCAGTTACGTGACCAAGGTAATACCATTGTTGTTATTGAGCACAATCTTGATGTGATCAAAACCGCAGACTGGATTGTAGATCTTGGCCCTGAAGGCGGAAGTGGTGGCGGTCAAATTTTAGTGTCAGGCACACCAGAGCAAGTTGCAGAGTTTGAAGGCTCACATACTGCAAGATTCTTAAAACCAATCTTAGAGCGCGGTTATTAAGATCACACCACTTATTACCTTATGATCTAAGCGCTACGAACAATAAACCCTTTACTGTTTGTAGCGCACTTTCTTCAAGAAAAGTAAATCCATGGAATATGATAGAATTTAATTCTATCGAAAAAAGTATTCTCTTTGGGTTATACACTTCCTTATCTATTTTTATCTTATTAACCGCCTATTTTTATAAAAAACAGATTAAATGGTTAATTATGCTGTTTTGTAACATAATTTTAACTAAATACGAGATAACAAAGCTAAATAGAAAGGATTATCATAGTATATCGTGATAGACAGCACAGTTTATTTGGTGATTTGTTTCAATTGTTATACTTGACTATTATTGTATAACAATAGTTGTTTTTTATTATTAATCAATTGGTTGTGTGTTTTTAAGGGTTGCAATAGAGGGAAGGTTATTATTTACTGTGCTCTTTGAACAGATAATCCTACTTTTCTCCTTACGATAGAATTTTTTTCCAAATCATTTCGGGCTATTACGATTTATAACAACTTTTTTCTCCGTAATATTCCCTATCATTTACCCATAATAAATAATACCTGCAAAGAGTAAGGCTATTTCGACATCGCAATGTTAGATAGACTTTTTTTACCCCCAAAAATTCGTTTTGCTATTAACAATTACAATATAAAAAGTGAGTACTAATATGGAAACGGCTTCCTCAAAAACAGAGACAACAAGCTATCCCGCAACTAGTGCTGGCGCTCGCCGCGCAGGTATGACTGAACAAGAATGGCGTGCAGCAATTAAATTCGACGGCAATGATGTGGGCTGGGTTATCATGAGTATCGGTATGGCTATCGGTGCAGGTATTGTGTTTTTACCTGTGCAGGTGGGTCTGATGGGATTATGGGTTTTCCTATTATCCTCGATCATTGGTTATCCTGCTATGTACCTTTTCCAACGTCTATTTATTAATACGTTGGCTGAATCTCCAGAGTGTAAAGACTACCCAAGTGTTATCACCGGTTATCTTGGTAAAAACTGGGGTATCTTATTAGGTGCGCTCTACTTTGTGATGTTAGTCATTTGGATGTTTGTTTACTCAACAGCAATCACCAATGACAGTGCTTCTTATTTACAAACATTTGGTGTTACTGAAGGTTTACTGTCAGAAAACCCATTCTATGGTTTGATCCTGATTTGTGCGTTAGTGGCTATCTCTTCTCGTGGTGAACAATTACTGTTTAAAGTATCAAGCTTCATGGTACTGACTAAACTGTTTGTTGTTGCAGCGTTGGGGATCTCTATGATTGGTATGTGGCATCTTTATAACGTAGGTGCATTACCACCGGCTGGACGTTTAATCAAAGAAGCAATCATTACATTACCGTTTACACTGACTTCAATTTTGTTTATCCAAACATTAAGTCCAATGGTTATCTCTTACCGTGGTCGTAATAAAAACCGTGAAGTTGCTCGTCACAAAGCATTACGTGCAATGAACATCGCGTTCGGTGTGTTGTTCTGTACTGTTTTCTTCTATGCAATCTCATTCACATTAGCAATGGGTCACGATGAAGCAGTTAAAGCGTATGAGCAAAATATCTCTGCATTAGCGATTGCTGCGAAATTCTTCCCTGGTGGTTGGGTAACAGTTGTAAGCGTAATGCTGAACATCTTCGCCGTAATGACTGCATTCTTTGGTGTCTACTTAGGTTTCCGTGAAGCGACACAAGGGATTGTGATGAACATCCTGCAACGTTATCTCCCAGCAGAGAAAATTAACCAAAAATGGGTGCAAAACGGCATCATGATTTTCGCTGTATTACTGGCATGGGGTGCAATCATTCTTAATGCGCCAGTACTGAGTTTCACTTCAATTTGTAGCCCAATCTTCGGTATGGTGGGTTGTCTTATCCCTGCATACTTAGTGTACAAAGTACCAATGTTACATAAATACAAAGGTGCATCACTTTACCTGATTATCTTTACCGGTTTACTGCTCGTTATCTCTCCGTTCTTGGCATTCTCATAGTCGCCAACTTCGGTTCTAGTTAGGAGTTGTTTTTAAAAACTAAATTAATCCAAGGTGTTAGATTATGAGCCAGAACAAAAATTCTCATTTATGGTCACAGTTTGTTCGTCAGTTACGTGAAGGTGTTAAGCCCGCAGTCGGTTGTACTGAGCCAATTTCATTAGCATTGGCAGCAGCGAAAGCAACTGCACTTTTAGGCGAGCCTGTTGTTCGTGTCGAAGCTTGGGTTTCACCAAACTTGATGAAAAACGGAATGGGCGTAACAGTGCCGGGAACGGGAATGGCTGGGCTACCTATTGCAGCAGCATTAGGTGCAACAGGAGGAGATCCTGATGCAGGACTGGAAGTCTTGTTAAAAGTATCCGCTGATGCAGTTGCTCAAGCTAAGACACTGGTCGCTGAAGGTAAAGTCATAGTAGGTGTAAAAGCACCTTGTGAAGATGTTCTTTACTCTGAAGCGAAAGTGTATAGCCAATCTGGTTATGCCATCGTTAGTATCGCAAGAGAGCATACACATGTTGTTCGCTGTGAATGTAACGGTAACGTTGTTTTTGAGGAAGATAAATCAGCGCTTACCAATAATTGTGAAGGTACTGATGAAAAACCTTTTACTGATGTTTGTGCTGAAGATATCTATAACTTTGCACTTAATGTGCCAGTGAGCGAAATTGAGTTTATGCTCAATGCCGCTCGTTTAAATGGCGCTTTATCGGAAGAGGGGCTACAAAATACCTATGGATTAGCCATTGGTCGTACCTTAATTCTGCAACAAGAGAAAGGTTTGTTAGGTAAAGACTTACTTAATGAAATCATGATCAGAGCATCAGCCGCATCTGATGCTCGCATGGGGGGAGCAGTATTACCCGCAATGAGTAATTCAGGCTCAGGCAATCAGGGAATTGCTGCAACATTGCCTGTGATGGTTGTTGCTGAATTTATCAAAGCAGATGATGAAACCTTACTGCGTGCGTTGGTTTTATCTCACTTAATGGCAATTTATGTTCATAGCCATTTCCCACCCCTTTCCGCTCTTTGTGCTGCAACAACCGCTTCAATGGGAGCAGCTGCAGGAATGGCATGGTTACTCACAAAAGATTTCACCACTGTCAGTATGTCTATTAACAGTATGATTGGTGATATCAGTGGCATTATCTGTGATGGCGCATCGAATAGCTGTGCAATGAAAGTATCAAGTAGTGCAGCGAGTGCTTATAAAGCCGTATTAATGGCGATGCAAAATCAAAGCGTTGCAGGTACTGATGGTATTGTCAGTGACGATGTCGATAGCTCAATAGCGAATCTCTGTGCATTAGCCAGTCGTGCAATGCAACATACAGATATTCAGATCATTGAGATTATGGAAGAAAAAGCGCGTCGTAATGCTGGGGAAAAGAAGCAAGTTGTCAATATATAAAAGGCGAAAACCTAAACCGACAGTGATGTTGTGATGCAGTAAAAAGAAATACCTGCTTATGAGAATAGGCAGGTATTTTTTATCATGAAATTACGTTGATTGGCTTAGATACTCACAGTAGCAAAGGCTTGGGCAATGCGTTGAACATTACCTGTATTAACACCTGCCATACAAACACGACCCGTACCGACAAGATAAATACCAAATTCGTCACGTAATCTATCAACTTGTGCTTGTGTAAAGCCGGTGTAGCTAAACATACCGCGTTGAGTTAATAGATGATCAAAATTCTTTTCAGGTAGAGCAACTTTTAAAGCTTCGACTAAAGTCACGCGCATTTCTTTAATACGGTCACGCATATGCGCGACTTCTTTTTGCCATTGTGCAGTTAAAACTTGGTCTGATAGCACTTTATTGACAATTTGCGCGCCATAGTTTGCAGGGCTTGAATAGATACGGCGTACACCCGCCTTTAGCTGACCTAATACGTGTTCGCATTCAGTGGCATTATCACAAACAATGGATAATCCGCCTGCGCGTTCACCGTAGATCCCAAATATTTTTGAAAAAGAGTTACTGATAAGTATCGGTAATCCTGCTTTTGCCATAGTACGAATAGCATAAGCATCTTCATCTAAATTTTCGGCAAAGCCTTGATAAGCAATATCTAAGAATGGGATGGCTTGGCGAGCTTTCAATACTTCAGTGACTTGATCCCATTGATCTTTAGTTAGATCGGAGCCTGTTGGGTTATGGCAACAAGGGTGCATCAATACAATGCTTTTTTCAGGTAGTTTTTTAAAGCAATCTAACAGAGCTTCAAATTTTACGCCTTTAGTTTCAGGATCAAAGTAAGGGTAGTGATTCACTTTGAAGCCTGAGCCTGCAAAAATAGAACCATGATTATCCCAAGTTGGATCACTTATCCACACTTCTGAACCTGGGAAATAACGATGCAGAAAATCAGCACCCACTTTTAATGCACCTGATCCACCTAATGTTTGGATCGTGGCAATTTTCTTTTCTGCAATTAGAGGATTATCTGCACCGAAAAGGAGATCTTGAATTTCGCTACGATAAGGCGCCAGCCCTTCCATTGGTAAATAAAGTGTTGCGGTGGGTGTCATGGCATTGAGTTGCTGACGTGCAACTGAAACTGTTCCTAAAATAGGGGTCTTGCCTTCTTCGTCATAATAAAGACCAATGCTTAAATTAATTTTATCCTGGCGTGGGTCTTTGTTATAAACATCCATCAATGAGAGAATCGGATCTCCCGGAAACGCTTCAACCTGTTGAAACACGGCTTCTTCTCCAATCACTTTTAGTGTGTCATAGGGATACAATATCGTGTGTATTATTGTTCGTCTAGGTATTCCATGATGACGCGAGAGGTTAATTTGGTAATCAACTCATAGGCGCTAATACCACTATATTTGGCAATTTCTTCTACCGGCAACACATCTCCCCATAAAATAGCTTCATCACCAACACTATCAATCAGTTCAGTCCCCAAATCGACGCTGATCATATCCATAGAAACGCGACCAACAATAGGCACTTTTCGACCATTTATCCACACAGGAGTACCTGAAGGTGCGCTGCGAGGATAGCCATCGCCGTAGCCAATTGCGATCACACCAAGATAAGTGTCTTTTTCACTTACCCATGTGCCACCATAACCAACAGGCTCACCAGCTTTATGTTTACGAACAGCAATCAGGCTTGTTTTTAGCGTCATTGCAGGGGTTAAGCCAAAGTCTTTGCCCGTTCTTTCATCACCAGTAGGAGAGATACCATAAGTGATAATACCGGGGCGAACCCACTGATAATGGACTTGAGGCCAAAATAAAATACCAGCAGAAGCTGCGATAGACTTATCACCGGCTTTATCTTGAATAAAATCTTGAAATAGCGAGATTTGTTTTTGTGTCGCCTCAGGAACATCGGGTTCATCAGCGCGACTAAAATGGCTCACAATATTGACAGGTTGTTGTACATTTTTGCAGGCGGAAAGACGTAAATAGAAGGCTTGTGCGTCTTCAGGACGTACTCCTAGGCGGTGCATACCCGTATCGATTTTCATCCATACTTTGACGGGTTCATCTAAGTCAGCCTGTTCTAATGCTTCTAATTGTTCTTGGCTATGAACAACGGTTTCAATGTGGTTGACGACTAAAATAGGCAGGTCAACGACATCAAAAAAGCCTTCTAACAGGAGAATGGGTTTTACAATACCCCCACTTCGTAAGGTTAATGCTTCACCAATACGTGCAACACCAAAACAATTAGCATTATCCATTAGGGTATATGCTGTTTCTAATAACCCATGACCATAAGCGTTTGCTTTCACGACAGCTATCAGGTGGCTATGTGGGGCATAGTCTCTCACATGCTGAAAATTGTGACGCAGAGCGCGGCGATCTATCACTGCGGTTGCCGCTTTCATATTATTCCAATACTTCCTTTAATTAAGTCAAGGTTAGTGATTATTCATCGTCGTAAGCGGGGCCAGCATAGTTATCAAAGCGTGACCATTGGCCGTTAAAGGTCAGTCTTACTGTACCAATTGGGCCGTTACGTTGTTTACCGATGATGATTTCTGCAACACCTTTTAAATCGCTACTTTCGTGGTAAACCTCGTCACGGTAAATAAACATGATAAGGTCAGCATCTTGCTCAATAGAGCCTGATTCACGTAAGTCGGAGTTAACAGGGCGTTTATCAGCACGTTGTTCCAAACTACGGTTTAACTGTGATAGTGCAACCACAGGAACTTGTAATTCTTTAGCTAACGCTTTTAAAGAACGAGAAATTTCAGCAATTTCTAGTGTTCTGTTTTCAGATAATGAAGGTACTCTCATTAGCTGCAAGTAGTCAATCATGATAAGGCTTAAACCGCCATGTTCACGATAAATTCGACGAGCACGAGAGCGTACTTCTGTTGGTGTTAAACCTGATGAGTCATCGATATACATATTGCGTTTTTCAAGCAAAATACCCATGGTGCTTGAAATACGTGCCCAATCCTCATCATCAAGCTGACCTGTACGAATTCTTGTCTGATCGACACGAGATAATGATGCCAACATACGCATCATGATTTGGTTGCCGGGCATCTCTAAGCTGAAGATAAGTACAGGTTTTTCTTCTGTCATTGCCGCATTTTCACATAAGTTCATGGCAAATGTAGTTTTACCCATAGAAGGGCGAGCCGCGACAATAATTAAATCTGACTTTTGTAACCCTGCAGTTTTTTTATCAAGATCTTGATAACCACTCGAAACCCCTGTGACACCATCATGAGGCTTTTGATAGAGCTGTTCTATTTTTTCAACAGTTTCTTCTAAAATTGCATCTATTGCTTTAGGACCTTCGTCTTTATTGGCTCGAGTTTCAGCGATTTGGAATACTCTAGATTCGGCAAAGTCGAGTAGATCTTCACTGGTGCGTCCCTGAGGATCAAAACCTGCATCTGCAATTTCGTTGGCAACTTTTATCATATCGCGAACAACCGCACGTTCTCGGACGATATCCGCATAAGCGTTAATGTTCGCCGCACTTGGCGTATTTTTTGAAAGCTCAGCTAAGTAAGCAAAACCCCCCACGCTGTCTAGTTCGGCGTTTTGTTCTAATGCTTCTGATAGCGTAATAAGATCGATAGGTTTACCTAATTCCAGCAAGCGTTGCATTTGCGAGAAAATAGTACGATGAGGTCGGCTATAAAAGTCTTCCGCGGTGACTCGTTCAGAAACATTATCCCAACGTTCATTATCTATCATCAGACCGCCTAACACGGACTGCTCTGCTTCCAGCGAATGGGGAGGTAGCTTTAATCCCTCCATTTGTCGGTCTTTGATATCAGACATCAGCTTGTCAGTGGTCTTATTTCTGGCCATAAATCCTGCATAAAAATCGAAAAAGTGTCAGTACGCTCTAGTATACGCTAACCCAATTATCTGTGCCTTGTAGAAATAGCTATCCTTTGTCATTATCACTAAAGGTCTTTAGAGCTTGCTTATTTAACCCCTCATCCTATAAAGGAGAAAATAATGGCTAAACGTATTCAATTTGCAACTCATGGTGATGCAGATGTTCTTGAGTTAGCAACATTTACACCTGCTCCTCTTGGCGATCATGAAGTTCAGGTTGCGAATAAGGCAATTGGTATTAACTATATTGATACTTATGTACGTAGTGGGTTATATCCTGTAAGCCAATTCCCTAGTGGGTTAGGCACTGAAGCTGCTGGCATTATTATCAAAACAGGCGCTAAAGTGACTTCACTAAAAGAAGGGGACAGAGTTGTGTATGCGCAATCTCCGCTAGGGGCTTATAGCGATACGCATAATGTACCAGAAAATAAAGTGGCACGTCTGCCTGATAATATCTCTTTTGAACAAGCCGCAGCCTCTTTTTTAAAAGGATTAACGGTTTATTATCTCTTCAATGAAACCTATAAATTACAAGCAGGTGAAACTTTCTTATTCCACGCAGCCGCTGGTGGCGTTGGTTTAATTGCAAGCCAATGGGCGAAAGCAATTGGTGCAAAAATGATTGGTACAGCAGGTAGTGATGAAAAGGTTGCTAAAGCAAAAGCCGCAGGCGCATGGGAAGTGATTAATTACCAGACTGAGTCGATTGTAGAGCGAGTCTTGGCGCTGACTAATAACCAAAAAGTACCTGTTGTTTATGACTCTGTTGGTAAAGCAACTTGGTTAGACTCATTAGACTGTTTACAACGTCGTGGCTTAATGGTGAGTTTTGGTAACGCATCAGGTGCAGTAACTGGCGTTGATTTAGGTATTCTCAATAAAAAAGGTTCTTTGTATGTCACGCGCCCATCTATTTCAGGTTATATCACAACGCGTGAAGAGCTAGATGCTGCAAGTGAAGCGTTATTTGCATTAATTGGTAGTGGTAAAATTGATGTAAGTGTACCTGATAATCAGAAATTTGCTTTAGCAGATGCGAAAGATGCACACCGTTATCTTGAAAGTAGACAATCTCAAGGATCAAGCTTACTTATTCCTTAATTATTATTTGTAAGATTTAAAACCTGTTTGAAATAAAGTAGACAGGTTTTAAATACTTATCTTTCAATTATTTTTCAGTGACAAATTTAAGAGCATTTTCTAAAACAGATAAGTCAGCACCTTGTTTATGGGCATTTTCACTTAAATGACGACGCCATTGTCTAGCACCTGGGATACCTTGGAAAATTCCTAACATATGACGAGTTACATGACCTAAATAAGTACCTTGTGAAAGCTCTTTTTCAATATAAGGATACATTGCTCTTACTGCCACGACGGAATCAGCAATAGGTAACTGATTATCAAAAAGTTCATGATCAACATGCGCTAGAATAGATGGGTTTTGATAAGCCTCACGACCAACCATAACACCATCCATATATTTTAAGTGTTCCTTCGCTTCTTCTAGTGACTTAATGCCACCATTAATCGCCATAGTGAGATGCGAGAAATCACGCTTTAACTGATAAACACGAGGATAATCTAAAGGTGGAACCTCACGATTCTCTTTTGGACTTAAACCCGATAACCATGCTTTACGTGCATGAATAATAAAGGTATCACAGTTATTATCACGACTAACTGTATCAATAAAATCACATAGAAATTCATAGCTATCTTGATCATCAATACCAATACGTGTTTTTACTGTGACAGGAATATCAACGACATCGCGCATCGCTTTCACACAATCAGCGACGAGTTGCGCATCTCCCATTAAACAAGCACCAAAGCGCCCATTTTGTACGCGATCTGAAGGACAACCCACATTTAAATTAATTTCATCATAGCCACGCTCTTGTGCCAATTTTGCACATTGCGCCAAAGCTTGGGGATCGCTTCCACCTAACTGTAAAGAGACCGGGTGTTCTTCTTCACTGTATTTTAGATAGTCACCTTTACCGTGAATAATGGCGCCTGTTGTAACCATTTCAGTATAAAGCAATGTATTTTTACTTAATTGACGAAAGAAATAGCGACAATGACGATCTGTCCAGTCTAGCATCGGTGCAACAGAGAAGCGGTTCAAACTATACTCTTTTGAATTGCTACTAACATTATGATTTTCTGTTGATTTATTGAGTTCTATATTCTCTAACATGTTGTAATTCTTTCGTCTATTTAGGCGGTGATTATCTCTAAATTGTTAAGGAGATAAAATGAGCGCGCATTATAGCATAGAGGATAGCTTACACATGCTGGATCTGATGCTAGGATGATTTTATAAAGCTGAAGATAAGTGATAATAAACTATAAAATAGGAAAACATAATGCCAACAGAAAAAAGAGCATTACCTTATTTCAAATATCATCCTGAACCGATAAAAACAGGTGCTTTTATCACAGATGATACCGTTATATGTGATTGTTGTGGAAAGGAAACTGATATTTATTACGAAGGGCCTTTTTTTAGTGTTGATGATATTGAAGCGCTTTGTCCTTGGTGTATCGCAGATGGCTCTGCCAGTGAGAAATTTGAAGGTGATTTTCAAGATCTCTCTTCTGTTGAAGGAACATTATCAACCTATGATAGTAACGGTGAATATTCAGGTTATCAGTCAGGTGTACCTAAAGAAAATCTTGAAGAGTTGATCCGTAGAACGCCGGGATATCAAGGATGGCAACAAGAACATTGGCTTACACATTGTGGCGATCTTTGTGCATTTGTTGGTTATGTTGGATGGGAAGATATTGCTGATAAATTAGATGAATTTGTTTCTTTGGCAGAAGATATTGGTGAGATAGGTATGAATATGGATGATTTACCTAATAACTTAACTAATGAAGGCCATTGCCAAGGTTATTTGTTTAAGTGTTGCTGTTGTGGAAAACTACGTCTACATATCGATTTTAGTTAAAAATATTACTCAATAAATATTAAGTCTATTTTTATAATATAGACTTAATATTTATTTTGTTAAAAACAACCTATTTATATTATCTCTATTAAAAATGGAAATAGTCACTGCTCAATGTTTTACGCTATAAAGCAAAAAAATAAAAAGAGGAGCATTGATTATGAATATTAAAAGAAAGATCCTTATAAAATTAAACAATCTTGATTGTGATAATAAAAAATTGTCACTTCCTACTTCCCATGAAATGCATCATTCCCTTTTCAATAATATACCCTTAGTTCCGGTAACATCATCTGTTCATCAATTACCACCAAAAAGTTATATTGATTCTATTTCAATAAACTTTAATGATCTAAATAAATATTATTATCTAAATTTACCGGAGAATAATCATTATCCTTTAGATGAAGTTATTAAAGCATTAAGACAACACCCTGACATTGAATATGTACAAACAGTGCCTATACAGCCTATTGAACCTCCTAATATTACGCCTGATTTTACTCAATATCAGCAATATTTAAATTCGCCAGAAAAAACAACGGCGAATATTAGTAAAATTAAAGGGCTTGGGATTTGTGAAGCATGGAAACAAGAAGCATACGGGCAAGGAGTACAAATCGCTGATATTGAATGGGATTTCAATCTTTCTCATCATGATTTATCAACGGATAACATTACATCATTATTACCTTTCAATGAAAAAACTAGTCAGGCAGATCATGGAACAGCTGTCGCTGGCTTAATTATGGGGAAAAATGATGGCAAAGGGATCACTGGACTCGCTTATAAATTAGATATGTTTTATGCCATCTCTGAATTAACTTGTGGACGTATCGATGCGATTATCGCGAGTAAACGCATACTACATGCTGGTGATATTGTTTTATACGAAATGCAAACAATCTGTGAGCATCAGGCTTATGTACCTGCGGATTATGAAATGCATATTTGGGAAGCAACTCGTGCTTTAACCGATGCTGGGATCATAGTGATTATGGCTGCAGGTAATGGAGGGGTAGATCTAGATTTACCTGTTTATGAAAGTTATCGACAACGTCATGATAATAATTCAATACGTGTTGGTGCCGGCTCACCTTATACATTAAATCGATTACCTTTCTCAACACACGGTTCACCTATTCATGTACAAGCATGGGGAGAGGATGTTGCAACTGCGGGTTATGGTGATCTATTTCGAAGTGATGATAACCATACTTATACGGCTAATTTTAGTGGTACATCGTCAGCCAGTGCTTTAGTTGCGGGAGCTGCCGCTGTGATCCAATCTTGGTATAAAGACCATACAAACAGTGTGTTAACGCCGATACAAATGCGTGACTTATTAATTAGAACAGGCACTTTTCCACTGTTAAATGGCAAAATTGGACCTTTACCCAATGTGAATAACGCAATTCTGTATTTAAAAAAACTAATAAAACGTCATTAAGTACAATAGTGTTAATTCCTTTAGCACCTCCTAAATATTAGGGGGTGTTATTTAAATTTCATCTATATGATATATAAAGTTTTTATCATCCTAATAAGATTGGGATCTAAAAATAAGCACAATTTAATCCACTTTTTGTGTAAATAATAATCATAAAATTGTGTTGCAAATAAACGTGATAATAAGTTTGTATAGGAAAATAAGGCGATTAGATAACTTCTGAGAGAAAATTTATTTAATCATAAACTTAAGTGATTTTTGTGATTTATATAAATTAATAGCATTTTGATTTTACTGTATTTTTAGCATAAACCCTAAAGAGCATAGTTTATGATGAAAAACTTAAATATGAATAGTTTTTCATTGTTTATGCGCCTTTTTGCTTTCAATTTCACGCCACTGCGTTTATCATTTTCCGCTTGTACTATACATACGGCGTCGCTGGTTTTGGGCTTCTGTGGAGCATAATGCTCCGGCAGCTCACACAGTCTTTTCCAGTGGCGGTTCTATCTGCATTATTCTTCGGGATAGAGTATTACCTTAAATGACTGAGAAAACATCTCTGATACCAGTTGTCGAATTAAAATCCTTAAGTAAAGGTTTCGACGGAAAACAAATTATTTCCCGCCTCGATCTCACTATCAACCATGGCGAGTTTTTAACCATCCTCGGTCCCTCGGGCTGTGGTAAGACGACGGTTTTGCGTTTAATCGCGGGTTTAGAAGACGTTGACGATGGGCAAATTATCCTTGATGGGCAAGATATTACGGATATTCCAGCGGAACAACGTTTTGTAAATACGGTTTTTCAAAGTTACGCGCTTTTCCCACATATGACTGTTTTTGAAAACGTCGCATTTGGTCTTCGTATGCAGAAAACACCTGCTGATGAGATTAACATTCGCGTTGAAGAAGCTTTGCGTATGGTGCAACTTGAAGATTTCGCACAACGCCGTCCTGCACACCTTTCTGGTGGACAACAACAACGTGTCGCGATTGCGCGTGCTGTTGTGAATAAACCAAAGGTCTTATTGCTTGATGAATCACTATCTGCACTGGATTACAAATTACGTAAACAGATGCAAAATGAATTAAAAGCCTTACAACGTAAATTAGGGATCACCTTTATTTTCGTGACTCATGACCAAGAAGAAGCGCTGACGATGTCAGACCGGATCGTGGTGATGCGTGAAGGACGTATTGAGCAAGATGGTACTCCGCGTGAAATTTATGAAGAGCCAACAAATCTGTTTGTTGCGCAATTTATAGGTGAAATTAATATTTTTGATGCTCGCGTTCTCCATCGTATTGATGAAACGCGTATTCGTGCTGATGTTGAAGGTCATGAATGTGATATTTATACCACATTGCCTGTGACACAAAACCAGCAACTCAAAGTATTGCTTCGACCTGAAGATCTCCGTGTTGAAGAAATTCACGATCTCGAAAACCTTCCTGGGCTAATTGGTTATGTTCGTGAACGTAACTATAAAGGCATGACGCTAGATTCTGTTGTTGAAATGGAAAATGGCAAGGTGGTGATGGTCAGTGAGTTCTTTAATGAAGATGATCCAGATGTTGATCACTCGTTAGACCAAAAAATCGCAGTAACTTGGGTTGAAAGCTGGGAGGTCGTGCTGGCAGATGAAGAAAACACGTAAACTATTTCAAAACATCGTAATTACTGGTGTTGTGGGTTGGTTGATGGTGTTCGTCTTCTTGCCGAATATCATGATCATTGCGACCAGTTTTTTAACGCGTGATGATGCCAATCTTGTCGAGATGGTCTTTACACTCGATAACTACTATCGCTTATTTGATCCTATGTATGCAGAAGTGTTACTGCATTCTATTAATATGGCGGTGGTTGCAACGTTAGCTTGTTTATTATTAGGTTATCCCTTTGCTTATTTCTTGGCAAAAATGCCTAAAAAAATACAGCCACTGATGTTGTTTTTATTGATTGTACCTTTTTGGACAAACTCGCTTATTCGTATTTATGGGTTAAAGATATTCCTAAGTACCAAAGGTTATTTTAACGAATTTCTGTTGTGGATTGGACTTATTGATAAACCACTCAGAATTATTTATACCCCAGAAGCGGTTGTACTGGGGCTGGTTTATATTTTATTACCTTTCATGGTATTACCGTTATATTCCAGCATTGAAAAATTAGACAAACCTTGTTTAGAAGCAGCGCGTGATTTAGGTGCTAATAAATTTCAGACCTTTATTCGTATTATTATTCCATTAACAATGCCGGGCATTATTGCGGGTTGTTTACTCGTAATGCTACCTGCTATGGGCTTATTCTTTGTTGCCGATC
Organism: Proteus sp. CA142267; assembly: GCF_003336825.1. Taxonomy (NCBI): domain Bacteria; kingdom Pseudomonadati; phylum Pseudomonadota; class Gammaproteobacteria; order Enterobacterales; family Morganellaceae; genus Proteus; species Proteus sp. CA142267. The sequence goes on from NZ_QPMG01000015.1 coordinate 45,806, forward strand.
TAATGGGAGGCGCGAAAAACTTATTAATTGGTAACGTAATTAAGAGCCAATTCTTAAATATTCGTGACTGGCCTTTTGGTGCAGCTACAAGTATTTGCTTAACATTAGTGATGGGATTAATGCTGTTTGTGTATTACCGAGCCGTGAAGTTACTACATAAGAAGGTAGAAATAGAATGATAGGACGGTTATTGCGTGGTGGATTTATGTCCATTATTTACGCGTATCTTTATATCCCGATCATCATTCTGATAGTTAACTCTTTTAACTCATCACGTTTCGGGATTAATTGGAAAGGATTTACCACAGATTGGTACACCATTTTATTTAATAATGACAGTCTGCTTCAAGCCGCTGGACATTCATTAACAATGGCGGTCACTTCTGCGACATTTGCGACATTAATTGGCTCATTAGCGGCAGTTGCTCTTTATCGCTACCGTTTTCGTGGCAAAAAATTTGTCGGTGGAATGCTGTTTGTTGTGATGATGTCGCCAGATATTGTTATGGCGATCTCTTTGCTTGTACTGTTTATGATCCTAGGTGTTTCATTAGGATTTTGGTCGCTTCTATTTTCACATATTACATTTTGTCTGCCTTTTGTTGTGGTCACCGTGTACTCACGATTAAGTGGATTTGATGTGAAAATGTTGGAAGCGGCGAAAGACTTAGGGGCAGGTGAATTTACTATTTTACGTAAAATCATTATGCCTCTGGCGATGCCAGCAGTAGCTTCAGGTTGGTTATTAAGCTTTACGTTATCTATGGACGACGTTGTAGTTTCCTCCTTTGTGACGGGCCCAAGCTATGAAATTTTACCACTGAAAATTTACTCAATGGTAAAAGTCGGGGTTTCACCGGAAGTGAATGCGCTTGCAACCATCCTTTTAGGTCTATCTTTAGTATTAGTATTAATTAGTCAGTTGATCTTAAGAGATAGAACTGGCAAAGCGTAAACATGTATTAGTGCAAGTTTCTCGCACTTTTTGGGGTCTTGAAGACCAATCTGTTGGAGGTAGGCTCGCTGCCTATTTGATATTAACGCATCAACCACTGAAGGAAACATAAATGAAAAAGTGGTCCTCTGTACTTGCTGCCAGCGTAATGGCATTAAGTATCGGCACAGCATCGGCTGATGATGGTAAGACATTATATTTCTACAACTGGACGGAGTATGTGCCGCCTGGTTTGCTTGAACAGTTTACGAAAGAAACTGGGATTAAGGTGATTTATTCCACCTATGAATCCAACGAAAGCATGTATACCAAGTTAAAGACCTACAAAGAGGGGGCTTATGACTTGGTGGTTCCTTCTACTTATTTTATTTCTAAAATGAGTCATGAAGGAATGCTACAAAAAATCGATAAATCAAAATTAACGCATTTTGATAATCTCGATCCTAGCTTATTACATAAGTCATTCGACCCAGAAAATGATTATTCCATCCCTTATATTTGGGGTGCGACCGCTATTGGTATTAATAGTGATGAAGTTGATGTCAGTAGCATTACTTCATGGGCAGATTTATGGAAACCTGAATATAAAGATAGCCTGCTATTAACTGATGATGCCCGTGAAGTTTTCCAGATGGCATTATTAAAATTAGGCTATTCAGGTAATACAACCGATCCTAAAGAGATTGAAGAAGCCTATAAAGAGCTACAAAAGCTGATGCCAAACGTATTAGCCTTCAATTCAGATAATCCCGCTAACCCTTATATGCAAGGGGAGGTTAATTTAGGGATGATTTGGAATGGCTCGGCATTTATTGCTCGGGATGCGGGTGCACCTATTGAAATGGTGTGGCCAAAAGAAGGTGGCATTTTCTGGATGGATAGCTTAGCTATTCCTGCCAATGCCAAGAATGTTGAAGGTGCTCATAAACTTATCGACTTCTTATTACGCCCAGAAATAGCAGCCAAAGTTGCGGAGAATATTGGTTATCCGACACCAAACCTAGCCGCACAAAAATTACTGCCAAATGTGATCACTAAAGATAATTCTCTTTATCCAACAGAAGAGATTATCAACAAAGGTGAATGGCAAAATGATGTTGGTGATGCGACCGTGTTATATGAAAGTTATTACCAAAAATTAAAAGCTGGGCGCTAATCGCGTTTGAGTATAGTTCTGAGCCACCTTTAAGGTGGCTTTTTTATAACAGAAGAAACGTCATTTTATTTAGCGAAAAATAAAAGTGAAGTAAAAAAGAGTTTGTAATGAGAAAAATAAACTATGTTCAATTAAAGTCATTTTTAATACAACTTTCGGCAATTAACCGATTATTTTTTTCTTGAGTTTTTCTTCGTTGTTCAATACTTGAAACATGATTACTTTGTAAGAAATAGCTAATATGAACATCAAATTTTTCAGAAATACGATAAATTAACTCGATACTGATCCTATTTGTCCCGCGTTCATAACGAGAAAGCTGTTGCTGGCTTATCTCTAATCTTTTAGCAAATACAGTTCCCGAACATTTTAATTTTTTTCGTAAATGGCGTATTCGCTGGCCTATACGAAAATTAATGGTTTTGCTGTTATCTATCATTTATCAGCCTTAAAAATTCAAATCATTATTGATAAGAAAAAGTCAGACTGGCTAACCCGTTTGCTTTACCAGGTTTTAGTGTTCCAGTCGTGATATATCGGGTTGACAGGTTTAATGTGTAGTTTTCGTTATTAGATGTTGTTATATGAAGTAAACGTTGATTAGGTTGCCCCGTAGCACTAATGTCTGGCCCATAAGTCACAGGTGTTGGGTTATCATTAAAGAAAAATTGAATACCAATACCAGATGCATCTGAGTCTGATGTTAATGTAAGAATATCCGTATTATTAGAATAAGTAGATTGGTCAGTCATGCTGGCATATAAATGTACATTGGTGTCGCAATTCACTGAAATAGGCTTTGTTTGTGTTTTTGATGTTGAGCCGATAGCGCTCATATCTCTCATTGAGATATCACCTAATTCATAAGTAAGATTTTTGGTATTTACTGTGCAACCACGAGCTTTAATGGTGATTGTTACAGGATTTATTGCGACAAGTGATGTGTTATTTCCTTTATGCCCTCCGCCATATTCAGACCAAGTATTGGCAATTACGGTGTAAGGAATATTATAAACACCCGTTTCTAAGTGTTCGTCAGTAACAACAAAGACAACTTTTGCTTTTAATGAAACGCGGTTTACACCTTTATTTACGGTAGAGCCTACGGCTGGATAAATAATAGTTGCACTAGAGCCAGTGCCGACATCAATAGGGACATAAGAAACATTGTCATTGTTATCTTTTAAACCAAAGGCGTAACCAATACTTTTTACACCAGATAGCGAATAAACCGGATATCGATTACTCCCTTCGTAATAATAGATCCCACTTATTTTTGAACCCAGTGCATTAGCATAGAGCGTTTCAACCCAGCATTTTTGTAGAAATTTATTCTCACATTTAAAGCCGTTATGAACAGATGTCTCTCCAATCCATGTTGACGTGATGGGGGTACCTGCAGGCGTTCCGTCCGCTGCACCATCAAAATTCATCGGTACAGGTGATACAATAAGAGGATCTGCCACTGCCCATGCCATCTTTTCAGGAATAAACACTAAAAAAACCAGTAATGATAAGGAAGAAAGGGAATATTTCATTATTGGTACTCCAGTAAAAAAGTTGTAGTCGCATTAGCTTGCCCTGAACTGACAGGCAAATGTGTTGCGATGTATCGGGCATAGAATTGCAAGGTATTATCTTGATTAGGCAATAACAGGTAAGGTTGGCTTTTTTCATTGATGGCAATAGGTGTGCCTGACTTATCCATAAGTGCAATAGCAACACCTTGAGCACCATTCTTATTAACTGCAAGTAATGTATTATCAGATGCAGAAGGTGTTCCTTTAAAGCTGACTTTTACGCCGCTGGCTTCGGGTTGGCAATCTACCAACTTAATACTAAAAGGGATAATAGGTGTACGTTGTTGAGCGATTGTCGTTGAAGTGAAATCTTTAGTCGCAATATTACCTAGTTTTACTGTAATTGTTTTTGAGTTGGTTTCTACCGTGCAAGTGTTGCCAGTTACTCGGGCATTAATTTGAACTAAAGTGTCATAAGTATTGCCTTTACTTATAGAAAGTATCAATAAAGCCAAAACAAGCATTAATCTGCGCATTATTGGCACTCCTGTGTCATTTTTACAAAGGGCTCATTATGTTGCTCAAGAGGTAGTTGATAACGCACTTGGCAATGTTTGGACGATCCATTGCCCCAACGAACATCTAATAGGCCTGAGAGAGGTACTCCAGAGAGGTAGAGCAAGCCATCATCACCCACAATACCGGAGAGGTTATTTAGCTTATCGGTGGCAATTGCACCAAAAGGTAGAGGTCGTCCTTGTTGTCTTAATGTCAGTAATAAGCGATATCCTGTTTTGGCGTCAAAGTTAACTTTAATAACTGCACCTTGAGTAGGGATAACCTGCTGAATATTTTGCTCAATTTCAACATTATCAGGGAGGGCAGTGGTATCAAGAGCAACTTTGTTTTGGCGATAAGCTGTGGCATAGGGAATGACCGCGAATCCACGCCAATCAGTATAAATCCCCGTTGCATTATCAATAGGTACATCTGCTGTTTTGCTGGCATCGACTAAAATGGTATTTGAACTTAATGGCTGACTTAATGTGATCCCTTCACTATGTAACAACATACCACCTGCAAGGCTGTAATTGAGTTGTTGAGCATCTTGATGGTAGTTATAACCTGCATTGAGATTGCCATATCGGCTTTGATATCCAAGGGATGCACTTCCTATATAGTTGCCACCTTGATTGCTATATCCCTGTTGGACACTGTAATTTAATGTATTGTCGTCGAGTAAAGTGCCAGCAACACCTGCATTATGAGCAGAATAGCCGTTATTATTATGGCTGTAGTTATAAGTGAAATAGGCACTATTGGCGGGTTGATAACCGGAAGGCATAAGAAGTTGTAACGGAATAGAAATTCCAAGAGAGAGAGTTTGATCTCGTTCTCCACTATTCATCATGCGGTTATAACTATAAATAATGTTGTAAGAAAGTCCTTTGATATTGCCGTTATAACCCGTTTGTATTAATACATTTTTCTCATTTGTTCCCCAATAGTTTTGCCAGTGTGTTGTCATAAAAACAGAGCCATAATCGGCAAGTTGTTGTGACAAATTGATCTGGAGACTGCCTTTTTTATGATTACGCAGATCAAAATAACGTGAAGGTGTTTGTTGATTATCCTCATAGAGATAACCAGACATACGCGTGTTGAGCGTCTCTTCTAATGTGTAAAATCCAGCAGTAGAGTAGCGATAGCCTAATAATTGAAAATTAGTGCCAAATTGGTTAAGTGATTTTGCGTAGAGAAAACGTAAAGAGTAGCCCTCAGATATCGAATCATCAGGTAGTCTGCTATGAGCAAAAGTGATATCCGTTGATAATGCGCCCAAGGTGCCCATATTTTTACCGGCCCCAAGTGCATAAGATTGATAATCTGCTGTAACTAAAGCTCCACTATATACTGTTGTGTCATAAGGCAATCCATAAATTAGGTGACCTTGTAAAAAGCGTGGCTTTTTATTTTGGTTATTTTGGCGAATTTCACCTGCTTGAATAACAAATTGTTTTTGACCTTCCCGCTGTAAAATGGGTACCGCAGAATACGGCACGACATAATCATGTTTTCCGCCGTCATTTTCTTCAACAGAAACATAGAGATCTCCGCTATTTGATGTTGGATAGAGATCCTTAATTTCAAATGCTCCAGGAGCGACAAAGGTTTGGTAAATAATATAGCCATTTTGTCTTATAACGACTTTGGCATTACTATTTGCTATTCCTCTAACAATAGGAGCAAAACCTCTTTGACTATCAGGTAACATGGTGTCATCGCTTTCTAAGGAAATTCCTCGGAAATTAATGCTGTCAAAAAGTGTTGATGACGTATAACTGTCGCCAATTTGTAATTGGCTTTTTAGCGATACAATATTGCGTTGAAGATAAGTATTAATATGGTTCCACTGGTTTTTTCCGTTCGATGAATTCCAAGTGGAATAATCTCTTAATCGCCAAGCACCAATATTGATCCCACTACGTAGATTTAGATAGTAACTATTATTATGGGAATTTCCCCAACTATTGGCTCCACTAAAGGTATAATTTAATATTCCCGCAGTAATACCGTTATCCCATTTCTCTGGTGGAATATAACCACGAGCTTTAAGATCTAAAGCGGCTTGAGGAATTTGAATTTTTAATGCTTGCTTATCAATGTCATAATTAACAATAGAGTCAGGAATAATGTCTTCAATATTAATACATTGATTATCTAAGGCATTTTCAATATCAGAAAATATTTTAGTATTAATGCCTAATGATTGATAAAAAGATTTATTTAAACAAGGGATTACATTTTTATCTTGGCTAATAAAACGGATATTTTCTGTTCTCAGATATTCATGATTAAAAATAATATCAAGAGGGTAATCTCCTGGTTTGATACTATTTCCGGCTTCAAAATAGCTTAAATCAGCGACAGAATCGGGAGAGTCAGCCAAAAATGCAGGATTAAATCGGTTTGCACTGTGTGCTAAAAATGGCAAAGCCATTGATATAGTGATAGCACCAGAAAAGAAAAAATAAACTGTATTTTTATTAATCATGTTTTTTTGACCAAAAAGCTCGGAGCCGATGTAATCATTAATGAGAAATTTCTTTTTTTAATACAGCTGTCTGTGCACCATAATCATTGATTGTTTGGAATGAAATTAGGTTCGCATTACTCTTTATTTTTCCTAACATTAATTGAGATAACGGATTGATCATGATGCTTGCTGGAAGTTGATTATCCACTACTGCTAAATTCACCATGGTTATATGATAAGGTGTTGGATTATTCGCAATAAGCTCACCATTCTGGTAAGAAAAAGAAATCTCATTTGCAAATTTTTCATTATATGCAGGTAAATTTCCGGGACGATAGAAAAGCTTTATTCGGCTCTGTATTGCGATTTGTAATGTATTTTCCTTAGCTAGTTCATCTTGTAATGACGGGATCACTTTTACATTCATCCAAAATAAGCTTTCTCTATCTTCAGGTAATGGTGCTCCGGTATACATAATTCTTAATGCATTTTCTTTATTGGCATCAAGAATATATAAAGGAGGTGTGACTATAAAATCATTATTTTTAATTCCTTGATTATCAGAAACCCATGACTGAATTAAAAAGCTATTTTCTTTATCTGAGTTAGTAATAACAAGATTGGTTTGTTTAATATTCGAATTATAAATAATACGTGTGGCACCTAATGAAACACCACTAGAGTAAGATAATAATGAAAAGAGAAAAATAATAAAGAATGTAAGTATTTTTTTCATAATAGAAATATATTAGATAATGAATATAGGACAATTATTTTTTTGATAAAAAATATGCCGTCCTTGGCAATAAGATATCAATCAAAAATGATTAGCAATTAAGAGTAAGTAACCATAAAGTTTGTGGTAACGTTTGCGCTACCCGCCTTAACAGTATCATCAGTTGAAACTAGAGATGCGTTATAATTTAATTGGTTTTCGCCCTCAATTAACTTTTGAGTCGTTGATGGTTGACCAGGAATAACATTTTTACTGCTTGAGTCAGTAATTTTTAATGCTACATTTGTAGCCGCACCACTACCTTGTAATGCAAATGCGTTTGCATCGCCATCAGAAGCTGTGCCATTAAAAGTAATTGCAGCTAATGTTGAAACTGTAATATCGCAGTTATTTAATTTAATACTAAAAGGAATACGACCTGTTTCGTCACCTTTTTTGGTAAATTCGGCAACGCGGAATTGACCTAAACGAACAGTTTGATTTGCTGAGCTACTATCAACACCACAGGCTGCATTAACAACAGAACCTTCAAAGTTAACAGTACCGCCATTGACTGTTACTTCTGTTGGTGCAGGAGTACCTGTATCTTCTGCAAATGCAGGTGCTGCAATAACTGCCATTGCAGAAGTGATAATTGCAGATAATAATAACTTTTTCATTAATTGTTCCTATTTTTTAAATATATACCTAACCGTTAACTTAATAAATTAAGCTAACAGTTAACTCTATTTATTTCCTATTCTTAGATAGAGAATAAAAGGGGGTAAATTATTTTTAGACGTGTAACGTAAGGCTATTTATATATATTTAACAGAGCGCTATTACCGCAATTATCGTAAAAACGATAAAACAGTCATATTCACACCTAAGTCAAATTTTCAAAAATTATAGATGTGCTAAAAAAAATAGAGAAATCGTTTTAAACGATCGTTTTTGGCTTGTTTTATAGGTAGTATCTATTGATTTCGTGATAACTATCGGTAATAGTTAGTGTTAAAAAGTGGATAAATATATTACTTTATCTAATGATTCTTATGATTTTTATATCATGTTGATATCTATATTGTTTTTACTTTTTGTTTTTACTCTGTTATTTAACTCTTATAAAGAGCGTCTTAAAAAGATGATGTAAATATACTTATAACATGATGTTTCATAAAATATATTTCATATTGAAACTATTTATAGAATGATACAAAAAATAACACTTTTTGTGATCAAAAAAGACAATATTGTCTGTTTCTGTATTCAAATATAAATTTAAAGTTTATTTTTATAAAAAAAGTAGAAATATTATTTATTCATTTTAAGTTGAAATTAAAAGACGTATTTTAAAAATATAAATTTGATGATACTTTTTTCACTACCTATGGGAGTAGGTCAATATGTTTTCTGCTTGATATTAATTGTAACAAAATGTTTCACCATTCAATTTTTTCTTTATTATTTTTGCATAAAAGTGATTAAAGCAATTATGCTGGTTTTATTTTAATATCGGTTCTAATGATAAAATCTTAAATCTGAAGGCATAAAATGATATCTAGCTCATCAAAAGGGACGTTATATGGCATTGTTGCTATTCTTCTTTGGAGCACCATTGTTGGCTTAATTCGTAATATTAGTGAGTATTTTGGTGCTGTAGGAGGTGCTGCACTGATTTATACCACAGGCACACTCTTTCTTATTTTGATCTTAGGTGTACCTAAGTTATCACGCTTTCCTAAACGCTATCTCTTCTGGGGTGGGCTATTATTTGTTACTTATGAAGTGTGCTTATCTCTGGCTTTAGGATTTGCAACAGACCGAACACAAGCCATAGAGCTAGGGATGGTTAACTATTTATGGCCTAGTTTTACGCTAGCCCTTGCTGTAATACTTAATAAGCAGCGATTCTCTATTTTACTGATTGTCGGATTATTATGTGCATTTAGTGGATTAGTCTGGGTTGTTAGTGGTGATAATCCGCTAACAATTGACGGTTTATGGAAGAATATTCAAAGTAATCCATTAAGCTATATATTGGCATTTTCAGGTGCCATTTTATGGGCGTTTTATAGTAATTTAACGCGCCTTATGTCTGGCGGGAATAACGGTATTGTGCCTTTCTTCTTATTAACGTCACTTGCCTTGTGGGGGCAATACCTATTCTCAGCGCCAGTAGAGTGGATCGTTAATACAAAAAGTATCACGCTATTGTTAATAACTGGTGCCGCTATTGGGCTTGCAAATGCTGCTTGGACAATCGGTATGATCAGGGGCAATGTGACCTTATTAGCCACACTTTCTTATTTCACTCCCGTTATTTCTACTGCATTCTCATCAATATTGTTGTCTACCGCGCTCTCTTTCTCATTTTGGCAAGGGGTAATGATGGTGACAGGGGGCTCTTTAATTTGCTGGTTAGCAACTCGTCAAAAAACGATAAAATCACTTAAAACGGCAAAATAATGCAAAATAGAGGGTTATTAAGTTAAATATTGATGTAAATAGAGGTCATTGGCTCAATAAACTCTATTTAAAAAAAGAAGCATTTGTGCAAGTTGAAATTTTTTCACTATGCGATGAGAGGAATATCGGCTTATCTATACTCATCATATTCCAATTTGTAGCTTTACTGATTAGTGACTTATTCACTTATCGCCTAGCTGCATCTCGAATTATTTAGAGTATAAGTAATACTATAAGAACAAATGCAACAAAAAAGGAATTGCTATGAAACTTGAGACACTCTCTGTTCACGCGGGTTATTCACCTGATCCAACTACAAAAGCCGTTGCTGTACCCATTTACCAGACAACATCTTATGCATTTGATGATACGCAGCATGGTGCGGATCTCTTTGACTTAAAAGTACCCGGTAATATTTATACTCGCATAATGAATCCAACCAATGACGTATTAGAAAAACGTGTTGCAGCATTAGAGGGCGGAATTGCGGCAGTTGCCGTAGCATCGGGTATGGCTGCTATCACTTATGCAATTCAAACTATTGCACAAGTGGGGGATAATATTGTTTCTGTCGCTAAGCTTTATGGCGGTACTTATAACTTAATGGCGCACACATTTCCTCGTATTGGTATTGAGGTACGCTTTGCTCCTCATGATGATATTGCTGCTCTTGAAGCGTTAATTGACGATAAAACAAAAGCGGTATTTTGTGAAACCATCACAAATCCAAGTGGAAATATTGTCGATATCCAAGCATTGGCCGATGTAGCTCATCGTCATGGCGTACCTTTAATTGTTGATAATACAGTTGCAACACCTTATTTATGTCGCCCTTTTGAACATGGTGCGGATATTATTATTCACTCTTTAACCAAATATATTGGCGGTCACGGTAATTCTATCGGAGGCATTGTTGTTGATTCCGGTAAATTCCCTTGGGCTGAGCATAAAGATCGTTTTGAGATATTAAATACACCTGATGTCTCTTATCATGGAGTAAATTATGTCGAGCACTTTGGCGCAGCTGCTTATATAGCAAGATGTCGTGTTGCGCCTTTGCGTGGAACTGGTGCGGCTCTATCACCTTTTAATGCATTCTTGATCCTACAAGGGTTAGAAACGCTGGCACTACGTATGGATCGCCACACTGAAAATGCACAGAAAGTAGCAGAATATTTGCAAAACCATCCTCAAGTTGCATGGGTTAAATATGCAGGTTTAAGCAATCACCCTGAGCATGATTTAGCGGTACGTTATATGTCAGGTAAGCCAGCCGGTATTCTCTCTTTTGGGATCAAAGGTGGTGCAGAAGCAGGTGCTAAATTTATAGATGCATTGCAGCTTATTGTTCGCCTGGTGAATATTGGTGATGCAAAATCATTAGCATGTCATCCAGCATCAACCACACATCGCCAATTAAATGATGAAGAATTAGAACGCGCAGGTGTTTCACGAGATTTAATTCGTTTATCTATTGGCATTGAGCATATTGACGATATTCTTGCAGATTTAGAGCAGGCATTAAAAGCCAGCATTTAATTAATATTATCAAATTATCAATTTAAAACCTTCTTTATTTAAAGGAGGTTTTTTTATACTTAAATTTCTTAAATTTACTAATATATTTTAGAAGGGCTAATTTTATTATTTTTAATATAAGGATATATAATGAATATTACTTCTATATTTAGAGATACAGTGAATCAACTGACAACAGGAGCAGGAAAAGCAATAAACAGTGTTGTCGATTTTTTTTCTAGTCTTCGTTCGGGTATAACGGGTATATTTAATAGTAATACTTCTTTTAGACAAGTTGCAATAGATCCGAGCCTTATTAATTATAATGATCCAGGAAAAACTTCACACAGTAATTTACAGGATTTTTTACATGAGAAATGTGGGGTAAATACAACAGAAGGTCGAGTAAATAGAGAAAAAGATAATATAGAAAACAATATATATGAAGAACCTATATATAATACAATAAATGAAGAACCTATATATGATACAATAAATGAAGAACCTATATATGATACAATAAATGAA
>NZ_QPMG01000016.1:0-29797 GCF_003336825.1 Proteus sp. CA142267
CGAGGAGGTGCATTCTACATCTTCCTCATTCAGTGTCAAGCGTTTATTTTCAAGGCTTTTCACTTTTTTCTTTGTTCTCTCAGCTAACTCACTTAGCGTGGTTTGCCGTGACAACGAGGACGCATTATAGGGAGTTTTCTGAAGCTGGCAATAGTTTTTTTAAGAAAAAAAATCGTTTGCTTAATTCCACAGCAAAACCCCCACTTATACGCACTTATCAACAATTTTATCCACAGAGCACCTTTTTATATAAAATTAGCATGTCAAACGCAAACGTTTGCGTTATTATAGCGGTCGATTAAGTAAGATTGATTTTGTGTCCATCTTCTGAAATGTTAGTTAAGCAAACACAATTTCACTGTATTAATGTGATTTAACTTCACCATTACTACCGTTATACCAACCCCAAGGGATAAAACTCATGCAACATCTTCGTCCTATCCGCCGTGCACTTTTAAGTGTGTCTGATAAAGCAGGTATTTTAGAATTTGCTAAAGCACTTGTTGAAAGAAAAGTAGAACTCTTATCTACAGGTGGAACCGCACGTCTATTAGCAGAAGCTGGCTTACCGGTTATTGAAGTCTCCGACTACACAGGCTTTCCAGAAATGATGGATGGCAGAGTGAAAACACTGCACCCTAAAGTACATGGTGGGATCCTAGGTCGTCGTGGACAAGATGATGCAATTATGGAAGAACATGAAATTCGTCCTATCGATATGGTCGTCGTAAATCTTTATCCTTTTGCTAAAACAGTAGCTCGTCCAGATTGCTCATTAGCAGATGCTGTGGAGAATATCGATATTGGTGGACCAACAATGGTTCGCTCCGCGGCAAAAAATCATAAAGACGTTACGATTGTAGTAAATAGTAATGACTATGAAAGAGTGATTGAAGAAATGGATAATCACGAAAATAGCCTTACTTTAGATACACGCTTTGATTTGGCGATTAAAGCCTTTGAACACACAGCTGCTTATGACGGAATGATTGCTAACTACTTCGGCCAGAAGGTTGCACCTTATTATGGTGATACTTCACAACCATCAGGTACTTTCCCTCGTACCTTAAATCTGAACTATATAAAGAAACAAGATATGCGTTATGGTGAGAATGCTCACCAGCAAGCAGCTTTCTATATAGAAGAGAATATAGAAGAAGCATCTATTGCCACTGCAAACCAATTACAAGGCAAAGCACTTTCTTATAACAATATTGCTGATACTGATGCAGCATTAGAATGTGTGAAATCATTTTCCGAGCCTGCATGTGTTATTGTGAAACATGCAAACCCTTGCGGTGTTGCAATTGCGAACACGCTCGCACAAGCATATGACAATGCATTTAAAACTGATCCAACTTCTGCATTTGGTGGCATTATCGCATTCAATCGGCCATTAGATGCAAAAACAGCAAGTGCAATCATCGAACGTCAGTTTGTTGAAGTAATCATTGCTCCTTCTATTAATGAAGATGCATTACCAATTTTAGAAACTAAACCAAATGTTCGTGTATTAGCTTGTGGTCAATGGCAAGAAGCCAAACCAGCATTAGATTTCAAACGTGTTAATGGTGGGCTGTTAGTTCAAGATCGTGACTTAGGTATGGTAAAAGAAGAAAACTTAAGAGTGGTCACCCAACGTCAACCTAGTGAGCGTGAACTTAAAGATGCTCTCTTCTGCTGGAAAGTCGCCAAATTCGTAAAATCAAATGCCATTGTTTACGCTAAAAACGATATGACAATCGGTATTGGTGCAGGACAAATGAGCCGTGTGTATTCTGCAAAAATTGCAGGTATTAAAGCTGCTGATGAAGGTTTAGAAGTTGCAGGCTGTGCAATGGCATCAGACGCATTCTTCCCATTTAGAGATGGTATTGATGCGGCAGCACTTGCCGGTGTGACTTGTGTTATTCAACCTGGCGGCTCAATTCGTGATGATGAAGTGATCGCAGCTGCAAATGAGCATAACATCGCAATGATTTTCACCAATATGCGCCACTTCCGTCATTAATAAGGTATTGATATGAATATTTTGATTATTGGTAATGGCGGTCGTGAACATGCTTTAGCCTGGAAATCGGTTCAGTCGCCGCTTGCAACGCACGTTTTTGTTGCCCCTGGTAATGCAGGTACTGCATTAGAAAGTGGTGTTGAGAATGTCGCTATCAGTGCAACAGATATTCCTGCATTAGTCGCATTTGCTCTCGAAAATAAAATTGATTTGACTATCGTGGGCCCTGAAGCACCACTGGTTATTGGTGTTGTAGATGCATTTAAAGAAGCGGGATTGACCATCTTTGGCCCAACAAAAGGAGCCGCGCAGTTAGAAGGCTCTAAAGCCTTCACAAAAGATTTTTTAGCTCGTCATAAAATTCCAACTGCGGATTATCAAAATTTCACAGAAATAGCACCTGCACTTGAGTACCTTAATAAAGTAGGCGCACCGATTGTTATCAAAGCAGATGGTTTAGCCGCAGGTAAAGGCGTTATTGTTGCTATGACACAAGCTGAGGCTGAAGCTGCAATTAAAGATATGCTGGCTGGCAATGTTTTTGGTGATGCAGGCCATCGTATTGTTATCGAAGAATTTCTTGATGGCGAAGAAGCTAGCTTTATTGTGATGGTTGATGGTGAACACGTTATTCCAATGGCAACAAGCCAAGATCATAAACGTGTTGGTGATGGAGATACTGGACCTAATACAGGGGGAATGGGAGCATATTCACCAGCACCTGTAGTTACACCAGAAATCCACCAGCAAGTAATGGAAAAAATCATTTATCCAACAGTAAAAGGAATGGCTTCTGAAGGCTATCGTTACCAAGGTTTCCTTTATGCAGGACTGATGATTGATAAACAAGGCATTGCTAAGGTTATTGAGTTTAACTGTCGTTTTGGTGATCCAGAAACTCAACCAATTATGATGCGTATGCAATCTGATTTAGTTGAGCTGTGTTTAGCTGGAGCAAAAGGTAACTTAAAAGATAAAGATTCCCTTTGGGATCCTCGTCCAGCTTTAGGGATTGTGATTGCAGCTGGCGGCTACCCTGCAGATTATCGTCAAGGTGATGTTATCAAAGGCTTAAAACCAACATCAACAACAACGGCAAAAGTATTTCAAGCAGGAACAACACTCAATGACAAAGGCGACGTTATCACTGCTGGCGGGCGAGTATTATGTGCGACTGCATTAGGTGATGATATTGAGCAGGCTCAACAAAATGCTTATGCCTTAGCGAAAGATATTCATTGGAATGGTAGTTTTTATCGCCATGATATCGGCTACCGAGCGATTGCGCGCTTAAAGAAATAAATTAACAACAACAAAAGGGAGTGATCACAAGCTCTCTTTTGTTGGTTCCCATTTACAAAAATCGTGTTCTGCAACCATAAGTAATTGCTTACCTTCTGGTGAATCAAGCCAAGCAACATAAGAAGGCTTACTTGAATTACGTGTTCTTGTTTTTAACCAACGTTGTTCAGGGCCTTCAAATGAAATACTCACCTTCTCACCAGCACATGTTGTCATCGTATTTTGATACCAAATACCCTGTACTAAATTTACTTTCCCAATAGTAAGCGCTTCACTAATTTCACGCTCTTTACTTGCAGCAAATACCATTCTTAAACGCTCATCTTCTGTCAATGCTCGTTTTTGCTTCTGGCTTTCTTGTTGCATGAAAATAACTTCACCTCGTTTATTTAAACGAAGATGCCAAGAGGAGGGATCATTTGGATTGATAACTTCAGAGCGGACTTGCCAAAGCTTATTTTGACGATACTCATAGAATGTGATGACAGTTTCTGGCTTTTTATAAAAGCTATAAACACTCATGATCACTTGAGGCTCTGACACTTTATTATTTAAACGCCATAGCCGGACAACACCTTCATCTGCAATATAACCTGTTGCAGAAAATTCAGGTAGTTGCACAGTAGAGGAGCAGGCGCTGAGCAAAAAAGCAGATCCTATTGCTAACAGCCCCTGTCGTTTCAACAAAAGGGGAGTAAATCCCCCTCTATTGTTCATTCCGTTCAAAGGAATTATTTTACTGCGTCTTTCAGTGCTTTACCGGCAGTAAATGCAGGAACGTTAGCTGCTGCAATTTTAATTTCTTTACCAGTTTGAGGGTTACGACCAGTACGCTCTGCACGGTGATTCACTTTGAATGTACCGAAACCAACTAACTGTACAGAATCGCCTTCTTTCAGAGCACCTGTTACTGAATCGATAAACGCTTCAATAGCAGCTTTTGCTTGAGTTTTTGTCAGATCCGCTTTTTCAGCAACTGATTCGGTTAATTCAGCTTTGTTCATAAAATAGTCCTTAAAGTATGTTTTATCGTTTGAAAAACATCTGGTGAAAAAACTTAACTTATCTTTTTAAGAGGATAAATTAAGTAAAACACCTGAGCCACTTCTTTTCGTACCCAATGTAGAACATACACAGGGGTGATGTGAAGTCTTTAAACGTCGCTTTTCAAGCACTAAATCACGTTTTTCTGATTTAGTGCGTTAATTCTATACCGATATTGCTCATTCCAGCTTCACGAAGGTCTGCACGTAGACCCTTGATCAGTTCGATATCTCTTTCTTCACATTCTACAAGTAGACGGTAAATTTCCCATTGGATATCGAACTCTTCAATAACAGCAGGTAGAGATCTAAGCTCTTCTTCGCTCATTTCTCTTTCTGCTTGTGTCATTTCAAGTGAAGCAACTGTCCCTACTGATAATTTGCTCACTTCAATAGCGTGACTTAATGATTCACCGCTTAAACGAGAGTGAACAATTTCACTAAGTGCAACACAGGCGTCAATCGCAGGATAGACACCATAAATCTCGAACTGAGATGCATCAGGAATAGCTTCTTCTAATTTCTCTAATTGAGAATCAAAATTAACCTTTGCATCTTTCACCGTTAAAGTTTCCCAAACCAGATCGAGAATACGGCGATAAAGCATTGGATCGGTAAATCCTGTTTCACGACAAAATACCTGATAATTAGGGTACATTCTCTCACACAGGCACGCCATAAACGTCAGATGTTGCCAAGCTTCTAGCTTTTCTAAACGTAAATGGATTGGGTTCTTCAACATTCGTGATTACTCATTTTCTTAACTTAGGCGCAGTTTACCTGAAAATTAAAAATATCCACATATTTCCCGGTCATTTAGAGCTTATTCTTATTCAACTGCTCAAATAATCGCCTATTTGAAGCAATACCATCAGCCCAACGTGTGGGTTCTGGCAATCGATATCCTTTCATACACAACTCAACCCACTGCAAAGCGCCATTCATACTCACTTTATGACCCGGAGAAATATACAGGGGTTTACATTTTTTCTTACTACGATAAATCCACCCTATTTGCTCATTCTTATCCATTAGCGGTTCGTGACTTCCCATTTCTTCATTGACGACTTTATCAATGCCACATAAACGGCTTTTTGCCACACCAATAGTAGGCGTATTCACTAATAAACCAAAATGACTTGCGACACCAAGCCTTCTAGGATGAGCAATACCTTGTCCATCGACAAAAATAAGGGAAGGCTTTTGTTTGATTAGTTGCCAAGCAGTCAGTAACGCAGGACACTCTCTAAACGAAAGTAAACCAGGAATATAAGGAAGAGTTGTAGGTATTCGCGCAATTTGATATTCAAGAATTTCAAAAGAAGGGTAATGCATTATCACGATGGCGGCGCGAGTAACTGCGCCACCTTCTTCAAAACCAACATCAGCACCTGCTATGTAAGTTGGTGCTGTAAATTGGTCCGTTAAAATAATCTGTTGAGCTTTTTCTGTCTGCTCCTGACGTAATTGCTGGGTATTAATCATTATCCTGATGATAAGGCTTCGATAAACGGTGAACCGCATCAATAAATGCACCAGCATGTTCTGGTGGAACATCTTGATGAATACCGTGCCCAAGATTAAAGACATGACCATTACCTTTACCAAATCCAGCAAGAATAGTTTCGACTTCTTGCTCTATTCTGGCAGGCGGTGCATACAGCATAGAAGGATCCATATTGCCTTGTAGCGCAACTTTATCCCCTACTCGACGACGTGCATCTTCAATATCAATCGTCCAATCAAGTCCTAATGCATCGCAACCCGTCGCAGCCATCGCTTCTAGCCAACGACCGCCACCTTTGGTAAATAAGGTTACAGGAACTTTTCTTCCATCATATTCACGGATAAGACCATCAACAATCTTATGCATATAGTGTAATGAGAAGAGTTGGTAATCACGGCCAGTTAGCACACCACCCCATGTATCAAAGATCATGATAGACTGCGCACCAGCTTTAATTTGAGCATTCAGA
Source organism: Proteus sp. CA142267 (assembly GCF_003336825.1). Lineage (NCBI taxonomy): Bacteria > Pseudomonadati > Pseudomonadota > Gammaproteobacteria > Enterobacterales > Morganellaceae > Proteus > Proteus sp. CA142267. The sequence goes on from NZ_QPMG01000016.1 coordinate 6,333, forward strand.
TACAGAATAACGCTATCTGCCAGTTTATCCAGTAATAGATGTAGTGCTTGAGGCTCTGAATACATCATTTTTTTAATTTTTGTGAAGGCCTTACTACTTCCACCTTCAACCATATAGGTTGCCAGCGTCCAAGGACTTCCCGAAAAACCAATTAATGGCACACTACCTTGCAATGCATGACGAATGGCACGAACTGCATTCATCACATATCCCAGTTCATCTTCAGGATCAGGAATAGGTAGCTTTTTAATATCATCAAGACTATTTATTGGTGATTTAAAACGAGGGCCTTCACCTGTTTCAAAGTAAAGACCCAATCCCATTGCATCTGGAATAGTTAAAATATCAGAAAATAAAATAGCAGCATCTAAAGGAAAGCGTCTTAAAGGCTGTAATGTCACTTCACAAGCCAATTCTGTGTTCTTGCACAATGAGATGAAATCCCCCGCCTGTGCCCGTGTTTCCTTATATTCAGGAAGATATCTGCCTGCCTGACGCATCATCCAAACTGGGGTGACATCAACAGGTTGGCGCAACAGCGCACGTAAATAGCGGTCGTTTTTCAACTCACTCATGACTAACTCCATTAACAGTAATAGGGCCGCAAAATCGCAGGCATTGTAACATGCTGGAAAAATAACTGTTGGCTGACAGCGCCTTTATTTAGTTTTTTTCTTTATCTTGTCTAATATTGGCTATCGTATCTTCTATCAAGCGTCTAGCAATCGTATCTGGCGGTGGGATCTGTGGTAATTGATCGTAACGATACCAAGCTGCACTCGTTAATTCTGAAGGATCGTGGCGTAGTTCACCACCATCATAGTCAGCTAAAAAGCCCATCATTAAGGAGTGAGGGAATGGCCAAGGCTGAGAGGATACATAACGAATATTGCGAATACGAATATTACTCTCTTCAAACACTTCACGGGCTACGGCTTCTTCTAAGGTTTCACCAACCTCAACAAAACCAGCAAGTACAGTGTAAAGAGGTGAATGTTTATGCCTAACATGATGTGCTAATAAGATTTTATCTTCATGGCGGATACCCACAATAATACAAGGGGCAATTTGTGGATAATAGCGTTCATGGCAGTTATCACATAAACATGCCCATTCACTCTCACTATGACGCATTTTGGAACCACAGTAACCACAAAAACGGTGAGAACGATAAAACTCAGCCAGTTGAACGCCACGACCAACTAATTTAAATAAGTTTTCATCCTGTGAAGCAATAAGCCTTGGTGAACACATGTCATTATCCATTTTTCCATGAATAAGCCAAACTGTTTCACCTTGCCATTCACCAACAATTTTGGCGTGCTGACCAATGAGATCCCAATCTTTAGCTAAGCCAAATGGAAGTTCGCCTTTAGGTAACCATACTCGTCCACCAAGACTGACTGTCCACCAGCCCTTTTCTGACCCTGATAATGTATATAAATGCATAACGACCATTCTATCCCAAATAATGATATAGAATAGAGGATACTCTTTTTAGCAATAACCACTCAATGAATTATGACTATCTTCTATAATTCATTAACATTCTTAAATATAAATATAAATTTTATTAATAGTAAGAACCGTTAGAATGACAGATAAAACAAAAAACAAAATTGCTATTTTTGATCTAGATGAAACACTTTTAGCAGGCGATTCTAGTCGCTTATGGACAAACTATTTGTGGGACAAAAATATAGTCACAGATCCTCATTTTTTAAAACTAGATGAACAAATGATCGCAGACTATTACGCTGAAAAACTGGATATAAACCAATATCTTTTTCAACATCTAGCATATTTTAAACATTATGATATAGATGAGATAAATCATTGGGTTAATGACTTCACTGAAACAAGAATCCAGCCTCTACTTTACCCACAAGGAATATCAATAATTACACAATATCGACAGCAAAACATTCCCGTTATAATTATTTCAGCAACAATGTCCTTTCTAGTTCATGCTATTGCAAAGCAACTCAATGCGGACGTTTCAATGGGTATTGATATGCAAATTAAGGACAATCATTACACTGGATTTATTGAAGGTATTCCTACATTTCGAGAAGGAAAAGTTGAGCGTTTAAACCAATGGAAAGAAGCCAATAACATTAATGAAACTTATATTTATTTCTATACTGATTCATCTAATGATCTCCCATTATGTTACCAAGCAGACCATGTTATCGCGGTTAATGCAGATAAAAAATTAACTCTAGTTTCAGATGAAAAAGCGTGGGAACAACAACATTGGGATTTAAATAAATAACCCATGTCGGACTTGTAGTTTTTAAAATCTTTCATATACTGGACGTCTTCTTGTCGGAGTGCCTAGTGTTTATAAGGCTATTATAAACACAGGCTGAGACCGTTAATTCGGGATCCGCGGAACCTGATCGGGTTAATACCCGCGAAGGGAACAAGAGTGATTCGACCTTTTGATAGCTTCATTGCGTATATTTTTTTACACACTTATATACACCTATCTGTCGATACTCCCTGCGACCTCCAGACAAGCATTTTTCTCAATATTCACCCGACAGGCAATTAGCCTGCATGATATTTATTAGGAAATGCTATGTCCCAAAATCAAACTATATCCGTTAAAGATATTTCACCAACAAACAACAAACATCGCCCACGAAAAGAGCAGCGTGATGCAGCTCAAGAGTTTATCAGCACTATTCAAGGTGTCAGTTTCCCAAATTCAAACCGCATTTACCTCGAAGGATCACGTACTGATATTCAAGTACCAATGCGTGAGATCCAACTTGATAAAACACTAGTAGGAGGATCAAAAGATTCCCCTGTTTTTGAAGATAATGAACCTGTACCTGTGTATGACACATCAGGCCCTTATGGCGATCCGGCTTCTCAACTTGACGTTAATCTTGGATTAAAAAAAATACGCCAACCATGGATTGATGAGCGCAATGATACTGAAGCACTTTCTCTTTTAAGTTCGGATTTCACCCAACAGCGCCTTGCCGACGCTGGATTAGAACATCTGCGTTTTCCTTTAAAGCCAAGCCCTAAAAAAGCGTTAAATGGAAAGAGTGTGACGCAATTGCATTATGCTCGCCAAGGTATTATTACGCCTGAAATGGAGTTTATCGCTATTCGTGAGAATATGGGCCGAGAGAGAATTCGTAGCGAAGTTTTACACCAACAACATGCAGGATTCAGCTTTGGTGCGCATCTCCCTGACAATATTACCCCTGAATTTGTACGCCAAGAAGTTGCTGCGGGCCGAGCTATCATTCCTGCCAATATCAATCACCCTGAATCAGAACCGATGATTATTGGGCGTAATTTCTTAGTGAAAGTGAATGCCAATATCGGAAACTCCTCTGTAACCTCCTCCATTGAAGAAGAAGTGGAAAAGCTGATTTGGTCTACACGCTGGGGTGCTGATACTGTAATGGATCTCTCAACAGGCCGTTATATTCATGAAACGCGTGAGTGGATCATTCGTAACAGCCCAGTTCCTATCGGCACAGTTCCAATTTATCAAGCACTCGAGAAAGTTAACGGTATTGCTGAAGATCTCACTTGGGAAATGTTTCGAGATACCTTGCTTGAACAAGCAGAGCAAGGCGTTGATTACTTTACTATTCATGCAGGCGTATTGTTACGTTATGTACCAATGACGGCAAAACGCCTAACGGGTATTGTGTCTCGTGGTGGTTCGATAATGGCGAAATGGTGTTTATCACATCATAAAGAGAATTTCCTCTACGAACATTTCCGTGAAATCTGTGAAATTTGCACAGCTTATGATGTTTCCCTTTCTCTAGGCGATGGATTAAGACCGGGTTCAATTCAAGATGCAAATGATGAAGCACAATTTTCTGAATTACATACCTTAGGTGAACTGACAAAAATTGCATGGGAATATGACGTTCAAGTCATGATAGAAGGCCCTGGTCATGTTCCAATGCAAATGATCCGTCGCAATATGACAGAAGAATTAGAGCATTGTCATGAAGCACCATTTTATACATTAGGTCCTCTTACTACAGACATTGCACCAGGTTACGATCACTTCACATCAGGTATTGGTGCAGCAATGATTGGCTGGTTTGGTTGTGCAATGCTCTGTTATGTTACCCCTAAAGAGCATCTAGGTTTACCTAATAAAGAAGATGTAAAACAAGGGCTTATTACTTATAAAATTGCTGCTCATGCCGCCGACTTAGCCAAAGGACATCCAGGAGCTCAAATTCGTGATAATGCAATGTCAAAAGCTCGCTTTGAGTTTAGATGGGAAGATCAATTTAATTTAGCGCTTGATCCTGAAACCGCACGCCAATATCACGATGAAACCTTGCCCCAAGCATCAGGAAAAGTCGCTCATTTCTGCTCAATGTGTGGCCCTAAATTCTGCTCAATGAAAATAACACAAGAAGTACGCGATTATGCGGCTGGCATGGAGCAAATGTCTCAAGCCTTTAAAGAGCATGGAAGTGAGTTATACCACAGTGCAGAAATCGCCAGTGTTGAGGTGACTGAAAATGAACAGATCCTCTAACACCCCTTTCGCATCAACAGAAAAAAAGCTTGGGCTTTATCCTGTTGTTGATTCTATTGAATGGATCGAACGCCTGTTAAAAACAGGCGTTACCACCCTGCAATTACGCATAAAAGATAAACAACCAAACGATGTTGAACAAGAGATCGTTGAAGCAATAAAACTAGGTAAACAGTATCACGCAAGACTGTTTATTAATGACTATTGGCAACTTGCTATTAAACATCACGCCTACGGTGTTCATCTTGGCCAAGAAGATCTCGATATTGCGGATCTTAATGCCATAAAAAAAGCAGGGTTACGCCTTGGTATTTCTACTCATGATGAAACGGAATTACAAAGAGCGAAAGCATTGCGTCCATCTTACATCGCATTAGGACATATCTTTCCAACGACAACTAAAGATATGCCATCCAAACCCCAAGGTTTGAAGGCACTCAAACATCAAGTAGAGCAGACACCTAATTTTCCAACTGTTGCTATTGGTGGGATCTCGCTAGAGAGAGTACCTGATGTTGTTGCAACTGGTGTCGGTAGTATTGCCTTAGTCAGTGCAATAACAAAAGCGCCAGATTGGCAACAAGTAACGCGTAAATTATTAGAATTAGTGGAGGGAAAACCATCATGCTAAATGATAATGATTTTATGCGTTATAGCCGACAAGTGATGTTAGAAGATATTGGCTTAGAGGGTCAAAATAAACTTCAACAAGCAAGAGTACTGATTGTTGGACTTGGTGGATTAGGCTCTCCTGCATCACTTTATCTTGCTGGTGCAGGTATTGGGGAGCTTATTTTAGTTGATGATGATGAGTTGCATGTTTCTAATCTACAACGTCAAATTCTTTATCGAACTCAAGATATTCCTAATGCAAAATCAGAGGTCGCAAGGCAGTCTCTGCTCGCATTAAATCCAGAGATAAAAATTACCTCTTATAAACAACGTATTGATGATGACTCATTATCTAAATTAGTTAAAGAGGCTGATTTAGTCTTAGATTGCACAGATAACATGCTCACACGCCAAGCGATTAATCGTGCTTGTGTTGCGCAGCAAACTCCGCTTATCAGTGGCAGTGCCGTAGGGTTTAGTGGACAACTTATGGTGTTTGAACCTCCTTTTACTCATGGCTGCTATCACTGCCTCTATCCAGATCAGACCGAACCACAACGCAATTGCAGAACAGCCGGAATTTTAGGTCCTGTTGTGGGTGTGATTGGTACACTTCAGGCACTTGAGGCAATTAAATTGCTCTCTGGCTTACCCTGTACTCTAAGTGGAAAACTTCGCCTTTTCGATGGTAGAAAACAAAATTGGAGTACTTTGCGTTTAACACCATCAAAAACATGTCCTGTTTGTCGAGGGATAGCATGAACATTACCGTAAATGACGAACAATATTCTCTGGATATGCCTGTCACTATTTGTCAGCTCCTTATTCAGCTAGAGCAACCACCAATTGGTGTAGCACTTGCCATCAATGAAACGATTGTTCCCCGTGACAACTGGGAAACACATTTTATTAATGATGGCGATACTATTCTTCTCTTCCAAGCAATTGCAGGGGGCTGATATGTTAAAAATTGCTGATACAACATTCACATCGAGACTTTTTACAGGCACAGGGAAATTTGCAACACCAACACTAATGACAGAAGCCATTAAAGCTTCGGGTAGCCAATTAGTTACGATGGCAATGAAGCGTGTGGATTTAAAAAATGGCAATGATGATTTAATCGCACCACTTAAATCACTAGGGGTAAAATTACTACCTAATACATCCGGTGCGAAAACAGCACAAGAAGCTGTTTTTGCGGCTCGTTTAGCCAAAGAAGCTTTTGGTACTCACTGGGTAAAATTAGAAATTCATCCTGATACCAAATACTTATTACCCGACCCTATTGAAACACTTAAAGCCGCTGAAATCCTCGTTAAAGAAGGTTTTGTTGTTTTACCTTATTGTAGTGCTGATCCTGTTTTGTGTCGTCGCTTAGAAGAAGTTGGCTGTGCAGCCGTAATGCCTTTAGGATCTCCTATTGGTTCAAATCAAGGTTTACAGACTCGTGATTTTCTACGGATTATTATTGAACAAGCCTCAATACCTGTTGTTGTTGATGCAGGGATTGGTGCGCCAAGCCACGCACTTGAAGCTTTAGAGTTAGGTGCAGATGCAGTCTTAGTGAATACCGCAATTGCTGTTGCTAAAAATCCTGTTTTAATGGCACAAGCATTTAAAGCAGCGCTTGATGCAGGCGAACTTGCTCGACAATCAGGACTTGCCACACCCGCTTCAATTGTGAATATGCAAGCACAAGCCTCTAGCCCATTAACTCAATACTTAGAGGCGTTCTAATGGACACTTTTTCTGATTATTGGCAACAACTCGACTGGGATGACATTACATTAAAGCTCAATAGTAAAACCAATGCGGATGTTGAAGCCGCATTAAATCGTCATACCCTTACACTCGATGATTTTATGGCGCTGATTTCGCCTGCGGGTCGACATTACTTAGAGCCTATGGCTCAACGCGCTCAGAAACTTACTCGACAACGTTTTGGTAATATTGTGGGATTATATGTTCCACTCTATCTTTCTAATTTATGTGCAAATGACTGTACTTATTGTGGCTTTTCAATGAGTAATGCCATTAAACGCAAAACATTAAATGAAAATGAGATCATTGCCGAATGTAATAGCATTAGACAATTAGGTTTTGATAGCTTGTTATTAGTGACAGGAGAACATCAAAGAAAAGTGGGTATGGATTATTTTCGCCAATATATCCCTCTTATTCGAGAAAATTTCAGTTCATTAATGATGGAAGTTCAACCTCTTGCAACAGAAGAGTATGCAGAATTAAAAACTCTGGGTATTGATGGTGTCATGGTTTATCAAGAAACCTATCATGAACCAACTTATCAGCTTCATCATCTAAAAGGTAAAAAACAAGATTTCCATTGGCGACTACAAACACCAGATAGATTAGGGCAAGCAGGGATTGATAAAATTGGTTTAGGTGCATTGATTGGCCTTTCAAGTCAGTGGCGTAGCGATTGCTATATGGTGGCGGAACATCTCTTGTTCTTACAAAAACGCTATTGGAAAAGTCGTTACTCTATCTCTTTTCCTCGTTTACGTCCTTGTGCTGGTGGACTTAACCCCGCATCAGTAATGAGTGAAGCTGAGTTAGTTCAGTTGATCTGTGCTTTTCGCATTTTAGCACCCGATATTGAACTTTCACTTTCAACTCGTGAATCTCCATATTTTCGCGATAACACAGTGCCGTTAGCAATTAATAATATTAGTGCAGGATCTAAAACTCAACCCGGTGGATATTCTGATAGCCATGAAGAATTAGAGCAATTTTCGCCTAATGATAATCGTCATGTAAATGATGTTATTAACGTATTAAAAGAGCGAGGATTACAACCAGTATGGAAAGATTGGGATAATTACTTGGGTCGTTAATTAAAATTCAAGCAATATAAAACCGCCTTTAATTTATTTAATTAAAAATAATAAAGGCGGTTTTTATTAAATGATTTAATAAAATTAATATGTAATAAATTTAAAACAATTAAAGAAAAATAAAATAGTACAAACAATATATTAGAATACTTTTAATTTAATATTATATAAAACAGGTGGTTTAATTATTATACTGTTAACTCTTCAATTTCTTGAATACTTAAACCGGATATTTTCTCGATAAATAAAAGATCAAAATTCTCTTTTAATAAGTTTTGAACTAATTCCATTTGTACTATTTTCTTACCGATTTCAATGCCTTCTGTTTTGCCTAACTCAATGCCTTTAGCTCTTCCAATCTCAATACCTACATTCTTACCTAATTCAATACCTACATTCTTACCTAATTCAATACCTACATTTTTGCCCAGTTCGATCCCCTCATTTTTGCCTATTTCAAACCCTTCGCTTACACCTAAATTAAATCCTTTATTTTCTAATCTCCAAGCTATATTCATAATCACCTCTTTGTGGTTATCTACTTGTTCAACTATCTTATTTAAAATGAACTCAAAGTCTGATGCGTCCATAATTGAGAATAAATATTCTACAACAGCAATCGTGTCTTCATCTCTGCAGTTTTTCTGATTTATTGCTTTTGATAGAAGTATTGCAATCTCATTAATATCATGACAACTATTAACATGCTTCATCGCAATTTCCATTACCGCTGCTTTTTTATGTGTCAGTAAAATATCATCATCAATTGAAGTCAAATCAATTAAAGAGAAACTATTAGAATAAAGTTTATTAGCAAGTGAATTAAGCGGAAAGCATGACATCCAATTAACAGGAAAAGGATAAGGTTTTTTCTCTCCATGATAAAACAGAATGGGAACAACGAGAGGTAAAGATTTATAACCTTGCTGTAAATGTTGATTCATAGTGTAAAACGCATAATTCATCATACGCCAAGCTATCATTTTATCTGGCTTAGATTGATGCTCTATCAGTAAATAAATAGAGATATCACCCTCTTTGGTTTTCACTAAATATAAAATATCAGACATACGAGAACGTAAGTTAATATCGATAAAAGCAGAATTTTGTAATTGCAACGTTGAAAAATCACAATGACTTTTTAAGTCCTCAGGTAAATGGACAAAGAAAAAGTCTTTCGCATTACTCACATTCATCATAAAACGTTTAAATGCAGAATCATAAGAAGATATGGATATAGATTTTTTCATAACTAGCTCCATGCTGAATTTGGATTGCTAGCTTACAGAAAAAAATAAATTTTTATCACTAAAAAATAATCATAATTATCTGAAAAATATAAGTTATTTATTGATCTTAACTGAATGAGTAATAGAGAAATAAAAAATACCTTCAATAAATATCAAAGGTATTTTTTAAGATTATAAATTTTCTTTTTAATTATTTATCAACAACGATATTTTTATTAACCACTTCATATTCATCATTACCCACCATCCTCGCAAATTTCTCAATGGGATCTGTGCTCAAAGCATAAAGTCGTTTTAGAGCGAAAGGTGGATCACCTAAACGAACTTTTCCTTGCTGAGTCGTCACCGCCAATGTCATACCCGACGTTTTGACAGCATTGATTGCTCTTTGATTATATCCACCGAAAGGATATGCAAAGGCATATTGATGTGAATTTAATAATCGCAATACACGTTGTGAACGTTGCAAATCCAATATAATTGTGTGGGACTGACGGCTAAAAATAATAGGCTTTTTATTATTATCTAAACGATGTAAAAAATGGGAGTGTGATTGAATATCAAAAACATCACGACTCGATTTAAGTGACTGCCAACTCATAAATTGCAATGAATTAGGTGCCCACTTAGGTGTTTTAGATTTTATTCGTGAAGAGATAACAAATAGTGTTGCTCGTTGGCCATTTTCTTTTAAAAGAGGATAAGCATAGCGATAAACAGACTGCAAACCATCATCAAATGTTAATGCAACAGCTCGACCCGGTAAATTGACACTTTTATTTAAATAGCCTGCAACTTGATTTAGTGAAAGTGTTTCATATCCCGCATCTTTTAAATAATTCATCTGCTCTGTAAATGCAGTTAATGATGTTGTCGTTGATGTATGGCGAAAATTGTGGTTTTCCGTTGCTTTGAGAATATGATGATAGGTGAGTACAGGTATCCCTAAATCAGGCTTTACATCCCTTGATGAAATATAACCTAAGCGGTCACCTAAAGAAATTTCAAACCAATTGATTTTATTTCCATCAGCATCTTCTTTTATTGTGCGTGATAACACGGGATAACGTAAATTGGATAAAAGTATTGCTATTTGTGAGCTAGCAATATCTTTATCACTATAGATAGGGGTATTTTTTGTCGTGATTAAATATTCGTAGATAGGATAATCTGTTTTCTTCGTGCTATCTGATAAGAAACGTATTTTCTTATCAGGTTTAATAGAGGCAATATCTTCAAAATAGCCATCTTCTAAATAACCCGCTTCAAGATAACCTTGAGCATTACCAAATTGTATTTTGTGATAATCGCCCTCCGCTATTGATGCATAAAAACCTTGGTTAGGACAAAGCTCTGCGACAGGTCGTAATTTATCTCCCACAAATGCATATAGCGTTTTTTGTTGGCGCAGTTGCATCAATGTTGTAATGGGCGTTTTTAAATCCCATTGAGCTTCTGTTGGAATACCTCGTTCATAAGGTACTGCGGAAACAAATCCAGTAAAAATAAAGCATAGAATAATCAAACTACTAGTTATTATTCTCATCATTTCGCCTACTTATGTAGAACAGAAACAAAAAATGCCCTCACAATGGAGGGCATTTCAATCTAATCTAAATTAAATTTTAGTCTTTTAATCCACCGAAACCAGCATTCAGTAATTCTGCTAAGTTAGCAGATGCTTCATCAGCACTGATTGTTGTTTCAGTTTCATCTGTCGGCAGTTGTGATTGACGACGCTTCATACGATCTTGGTGATACGCATATCCAGTACCAGCTGGGATCAAGCGACCAACAATAACGTTTTCTTTCAAGCCACGTAACTCATCACGTTTACCTGCTACTGCCGCTTCCGTCAGAACACGAGTTGTTTCTTGGAACGATGCAGCAGAAATGAAGGATTCAGTTGCCAGAGATGCTTTCGTAATACCTAACAGGTCACGAGCATACGTTGCTGGTACTTTGCCTTCATCTTCCAGAACACGGTTTGATACTTTAACGCGAGCGTATTCAACCTGTTCACCTTCGAGGAACTCAGAGCTTCCTGCGTTCTCAATGGTAACTTTACGTAGCATCTGACGAACGATAACTTCGATGTGTTTATCGTTAATCTTAACGCCTTGTAAACGGTAAACTTCCTGTACTTCGTTAGTAATATAGCGAGTAACCGCATGAACACCACGTAAGCGCAGAATGTCGTGTGGTGATTCTGGGCCATCGGAGATAACATCACCGCGTTCCACAACCTCACCCTCGAATACGTTAAGCTGACGCCATTTAGGGATCATCTCTTCGTATGCATCGCTACCGTCTAATGGAGAAATAACTAGACGACGTTTACCTTTAGTCTCTTTACCGAACGAAACAATACCGCTGATTTCAGCAAGGATTGCAGGCTCTTTCGGACGACGAGCTTCAAACAGGTCAGCAACGCGTGGCAGACCACCGGTGATATCTTTAGTACCGCCAGATTCTTGTGGAATACGCGCTAAAGTGTCACCTGCGTTAATTGTAATGCCATCGTCTAACTGAACAATTGCTTTACCCGGCAGGAAGTACTGTGCTGGCATATCAGTATTCGGGATTAATACGTCATTACCTTGTGCATCAGTGATGCGCAATGCTGGACGTAAATCTTTACCGCTACCTGTACGCTCTGCTGAATCCAGAACAACCAGTGAAGAAAGACCTGTTAATTCATCTGTTTGACGTGTGATAGTTTGACCATCAACCATGTCAGCAAAACGGATGATACCAGATACTTCACTCACAACTGGCATTGTATGTGGATCCCAGTTAGCAACAGTTTCGCCACCATTAACTGCTTCGCCATCACCTTTCGCTAATTGAGCACCGTAAGGTACTTTATAGCTTTCTTTCGTACGACCGAATTCGTCAATTAAACGTAATTCAGTGTTACGAGAAGTGATAACTAATTTACCAGCAGTATTAGTAATGAACTTCGCATTGAACAGCTTCAGAGTACCTTTGTTACGTACTTGAATGCTAGATTCTGCTGCCGCACGAGATGCCGCACCACCAATGTGGAACGTACGCATCGTTAACTGTGTACCTGGTTCACCGATTGACTGTGCCGCGATAACACCGATAGCTTCACCTTTGTTGATGATATGACCACGAGCAAGGTCACGACCATAACAATTCGCACACACACCAAAGTCTGTGTTACAGGTTACAACTGAACGTACTTTCACGCTGTCAACTGAGTTTTCTTCTAACAGGTCACACAGTTTTTCGTTTAACAGGGTGTTACGTGGAACAAGAATATCGGCAGTGCCTGGTTTCAGAATATCTTCTGCAGCCACACGACCTAATACACGTTCACGTAGTGGTTCTTTAACATCACCACCTTCGATAACCGGAGTCATCATAACACCTTCGGTTGTACCACAGTCGTCTTCTGTTACGACTAAGTCTTGTGCAACGTCAACTAAACGACGAGTCAAGTAACCGGAGTTTGCTGTTTTCAGTGCGGTATCCGCAAGACCTTTACGAGCACCGTGGGTTGAGATGAAGTACTGGAGTACGTTCAGACCTTCACGGAAGTTCGCTGTGATTGGTGTCTCGATGATTGAGCCATCTGGCTTAGCCATCAGACCACGCATACCTGCTAACTGACGGATCTGAGCTGCAGAACCACGAGCACCGGAGTCAGCCATCATAAAGATGCTGTTGAAAGATACTTGTTGTTCTTCTTCACCATTACGGTTAATAACGGTTTCAGTAGACAGGTTTTCCATCATCGCTTTTGCTACGCGCTCATTCGCTGCAGCCCAAATATCGATGACTTTGTTGTAACGTTCGCCCGCTGTTACCAGACCGGATTGGAACTGTTCCTGAATTTCTGCAACTTCTGCTTCTGCTTCTGCAATGATCTCTGCTTTTTTAGCAGGGATAACCATGTCATCGATACCTACTGAAGCACCTGAACGTGCTGCGTAAGCAAAACCGGTATACATGATTTGGTCAGCAAAAATAACTGTTGGTTTCAAGCCTAATACGCGATAACAGGTATTCAGCATTTTAGAAATTGCTTTCTTACCTAGTGGTTGGTTAACCAACGCGTAAGGTAGGCCTTTTGGTACGATCATCCATAAAATAGCTCGGCCGACAGTTGTGTCTTTTAAGCTAGTTTCAGTGGTGATGTTACCTTCACCATCTTTGATCTCTTCAGTGATACGTACTTTAACGCGTGCGTGTAAAGAGGCTAAACCTGCGCGATAAACGCGCTCAGCTTCTTTAGGACCACTTAACACCATGCCTTCACCTTTGGCATTGATGCAGTCACGAGTCATGTAGTAAAGACCTAATACAACGTCCTGTGAAGGAACGATGATTGGGTCACCACTTGCTGGAGACAGAATGTTATTTGTTGACATCATCAGCGCACGAGCTTCTAACTGTGCTTCTAATGTCAATGGTACGTGAACCGCCATTTGGTCACCATCGAAGTCGGCGTTATATGCCGCACAGACGAGTGGGTGTAACTGAATAGCTTTACCTTCGATAAGGATTGGTTCAAATGCCTGAATACCTAAACGGTGAAGTGTTGGTGCACGGTTTAGCATCACTGGGTGTTCGCGGATAACTTCATCTAAGATATCCCAAACAACCGCTTCTTCACGCTCAACCATTTTTTTAGCGGCTTTAATTGTTGTCGCTAAACCACGGGTTTCCAGTTTTCCGTAAATAAATGGTTTGAATAACTCAAGAGCCATTTTCTTCGGTAGACCACACTGATGTAGACGCAGGTATGGACCAACGGTGATTACAGAACGACCAGAATAGTCAACACGTTTACCTAACAGGTTTTGACGGAAACGACCTTGTTTACCTTTGATCATATCAGCCAAAGATTTCAGAGGACGTTTGTTAGAACCTGTAATCGCACGACCACGACGACCGTTGTCTAATAACGCATCCACAGACTCTTGTAACATACGTTTTTCGTTACGTACGATAATGTCTGGTGCTGCTAAATCAAGCAGGCGTTTTAAACGGTTGTTACGGTTGATCACACGACGATATAAATCGTTCAGGTCTGAAGTCGCAAAACGACCGCCATCAAGTGGAACCAGTGGACGTAAGTCTGGTGGTAACACAGGCAATACAGTTAAGATCATCCATTCAGGTTTATTGCCTGATTGCATGAATGCTTCTAGTAACTTGATACGTTTAGTCAGTTTCTTACGTTTAGTTTCAGAGTTAGTTTCATTTAACTCTTCACGCAGCGTTTCACACTCTTGTTCCAGATCCATGCTCTGCAACAGATTCTGAACAGCTTCTGCACCCATCTTCGCATCAAATTCGTCACCGAACTCTTCTAATGCATCAAGATATTGCTCTTCTGTTAAGATTTGTCCACGCTCAAGGCTGGTCATCCCGCCTTCAACAACAACGTAAGATTCAAAATACAGTACACGTTCAATATCGCGCAGTGGCATATCCAGCAGCAGACCGATACGGGACGGCAGTGATTTCAAGAACCAAATGTGAGCAACTGGAGAAGCTAATTCGATGTGACCCATACGTTCACGACGAACTTTAGTTTGTGTAACTTCAACGCCACACTTCTCACAGATAACACCACGGTGTTTTAAACGTTTGTATTTACCACACAAACATTCGTAATCTTTTACTGGTCCGAAAATACGGGCACAGAAAAGACCGTCACGTTCTGGTTTGAACGTACGGTAGTTAATTGTTTCTGGCTTTTTAACTTCACCAAATGACCATGAACGGATCATATCAGGTGATGCCAGAGCAATTTTGATCGCATCAAACTCTTCGGTCTTGGTTTGCGCTTTCAGAAACTTTAATAAGTCTTTCACGAAATGGCTCCTGTCGGAGTTAGACCTGCCAGGCAAATGACCCCTGTCATTCACCCCTTTAAACCAGTGTAGTCACTGTTTGACAGACTGCCATTTCTAGCAGTCTGTCTATATGGAATACGTTATTCGTCTTCCAATTCGATGTTGATACCCAGTGAACGGATCTCTTTCAACAATACGTTGAACGACTCTGGCATACCTGGTTCCATCTGATGGTTACCATCAACGATGTTTTTGTACATTTTGGTACGACCGTTAACGTCATCCGACTTAACAGTAAGCATTTCTTGAAGAGTATATGCTGCACCGTATGCTTCCAGTGCCCACACTTCCATCTCCCCGAAACGCTGTCCACCAAACTGTGCTTTACCACCAAGAGGTTGCTGAGTAACCAAGCTGTACGAACCGGTAGAACGGGCGTGCATCTTGTCATCAACTAAGTGGTTCAGTTTCAGCATGTACATGTAACCAACAGTTACTGGACGCTCAAATTGTTCACCTGTACGACCATCGAAAAGTGTAATCTGACCAGAAGTTGGAAGATCAGCTAATTTTAGCATCTCTTTAATTTCCATTTCTTCTGCACCATCGAACACTGGTGTTGCGGTTGGCATACCTTTTTTCAGGTTTTCAGCCAGACGTAACACTTCTTCATCGCTGAAGGTGTCCAGATCAACTTTCTGACGAGGTGCCATACCCAGATCGTAAGCTTTCTGGATAAATTCACGTAACTTAGCAACTTCTTGTTGCTGTTTCAGCATCGCGTTGATCTTATCACCGATACCTTTAGCAGCCATACCCAAGTGAGTTTCAAGGATCTGACCGATGTTCATACGTGATGGTACACCTAGTGGGTTCAGTACGAGGTCTACTGGATTACCGTTTTCATCGTATGGCATGTCTTCAATTGGGTTAATCTTAGAGATAACACCCTTGTTACCATGACGACCCGCCATCTTATCACCAGGTTGGATCTGACGTTTAACAGCCAGGTAAACCTTAACGATTTTCAGCACGCCAGGTGCTAAATCATCGCCTTGAGTGATTTTACGACGTTTAGCTTCCAGTTTCTTCGCGAACTCAGCTTTCAGCTCATCATACTGTTCAGCTAATTGTTCTAACTGGTTTTGCTTCTCTTCATCCGCAATACCCAGCTCTAACCAACGTTCACGAGGTAATTTATCTAATTTCTCAGCTTCAATACCGCCAGCAATCAGAACACCACGGATACGAGCGAATAAACCAGCTTCAAAGATACGCAGTTCTTCAGTTAAGTCTTTCTTAACTTCACGTAACTGTGATTCTTCGATTTCTAATGCACGTTTATCTTTTTCTACGCCATCACGGGTGAAGACTTGTACGTCGATAACTGTACCAGAGACACCATTAGGAACACGTAGAGAAGAATCTTTAACATCAGACGCTTTTTCACCGAAGATAGCACGTAGCAGTTTCTCTTCTGGAGTTAGTTGAGTTTCACCTTTAGGTGTTACTTTACCAACCAGAATGTCACCGCCTTTCACTTCAGCACCGATATAAACGATACCTGATTCATCCAGTTTAGATAACGCTGCTTCACCAACGTTCGGGATATCAGCAGTGATCTCTTCAGGCCCTAACTTAGTATCACGAGAGACACAAGCGAGTTCTTGAATATGGATAGTAGTGAAACGGTCTTCTTGAACAACACGCTCAGATACAAGGATGGAGTCCTCGTAGTTATAACCATTCCATGGCATAAATGCCACGCGCATGTTTTGACCTAATGCTAGCTCACCAAGGTCTGTTGAAGGACCATCAGCTAACACGTCACCGCGATCAACAGGTTCACCTAAAGATACGCAAGGAGTTTGGTTAATACATGTGTTCTGGTTAGAACGAGTGTATTTAGTCAAGCTGTAGATATCGATGCCCGCTTCACCAGCGTAAGTCTCTTCTTCGTTAACTTTGATAACGATACGAGAAGCATCAACATACTGAACAACACCACCACGTTTAGCAACCGCAGTAACACCGGAGTCAACCGCTACTGCACGTTCCATACCTGTACCTACCAGTGGTTTATCACCACGAAGTGTAGGAACAGCCTGACGTTGCATGTTCGCACCCATCAATGCACGGTTGGCGTCATCGTGTTCAAGGAATGGGATCAGTGAAGCACCGACAGAAACAACCTGTTGGGTTGAAACGTCCATGTACTGAACTTGGTCACGACTAAATAAGCTTGACTCACCTTTATGACGGCAAGTAACTAATTCTTCAACAAAGTGATTGTCATCGTCTAATACGGAGTTAGCCTGAGCAATGATGAAGTTACCTTCTTCGATTGCAGACAGATAGTGAATTTCATCTGTTACAGCGTTGTTTTCAACAACACGGTAAGGCGTTTCTAGGAAACCGTACTCGTTAGTCTGTGCATAAACAGATAATGAGTTGATAAGACCGATGTTTGGACCTTCAGGCGTTTCGATTGGGCACACACGACCGTAGTGAGTTGGGTGTACGTCTCGAACTTCAAAGCCTGCACGTTCACGGGTCAAACCACCTGGGCCTAATGCAGAAATACGACGTTTGTGCGTAATTTCTGATAGCGGGTTATTCTGATCCATAAACTGTGATAACTGACTAGAGCCAAAGAATTCTTTGACAGCAGCAGAAATCGGTTTTGCGTTGATCATATCTTGTGGCATCAATGCATCAAGATCGCCTAAAGACAGACGTTCTTTAACTGCACGTTCAACACGCACCAGACCAACACGGAATTGGTTTTCAGCCATTTCGCCAACAGAACGAATACGACGGTTACCTAAGTGGTCGATATCATCCACTTCACCTTTACCATTACGGATATCAATCAGTTTTTTCATTACTTCAATGATATCTTCTTGGCTCAGAATGCCAGAACCTTCAACTTCGTCACGGCTTAACGAACGGTTGAACTTCATACGACCCACAGCAGAAAGATCATAACGATCTTCAGAGAAGAATAAGTTCTCAAATAAGTTTTCTGCAGCTTCGCGTGTAGGTGGTTCACCAGGACGCATCATGCGATAGATTTCAACTAACGCACTTAAACGATCGTTTGTAGGATCGACGCGAACAGTTTCTGAAATATAAGCACCATGATCTAAATCATTGGTAAACAGAGTTTCAATCGTTTTATGACCAGCTTGACTTAAGCGAGCTAACACATCTAAAGAGATTTCCATGTTAGCAGCACAAATCAGTTCACCTGTCGCTTCATCAATATAGTCACGAGCAACCACTTTACCTGCAATGTATTCAACAGGTACTTCAATGCGGTCAACTTGCTCTTTTTCTAATTGACGAATATGACGAGCGGTAATACGACGGCCTTTTTCGACATACACTTTGCCGTTTGCTTCAATATCAAATGAAGCAGTTTCACCACGCAGACGTTCAGGCACTAATGTCATCATCAGCTTGTTGTTGCTGATTTCAAACAGTGTTTTTTCGAAGAATAATCCTAAGATTTCTTCAGTGCTGTAGTTCATTGCGCGTAAAATGATAGTCGCAGGTAATTTACGGCGACGGTCAATACGGACAAAAAGGTTATCTTTAGGGTCGAATTCGAAGTCTAACCATGAGCCACGATAAGGGATAATACGTGCGTTATACAGTACCTTACCTGAAGAGTGTGTTTTACCTTTGTCACTATCAAAGAACACACCAGGGCTACGGTGTAACTGGGAAACGATAACACGCTCAGTACCATTGATAACAAAAGTACCATTATCGGTCATTAATGGGATTTCACCCATATAGACTTCTTGTTCTTTGATGTCTTTAACGGTGCCTTCTGGGGCTTCACGTTCATAAATGACCAGACGCAGTTTTACACGCAGAGGTGCTGAGTAAGTTACACCGCGGATCTGACATTCTTTAACATCAAAAACAGGCTCGCCTAAGCGGTAGCTGACATATTGTAATTCAGCATTACCACTGTAGCTTTGGATAGGAAATACGGAACGGAAAGCTGCTTCCAGACCGTTTTGACCATCAGGATCTTGCTCGATGAACTTCTGGAACGAGTCAAGTTGGATAGAAAGGAGATAGGGAACATCCAGAACTTGTGGACGTTTACCAAAATCCTTACGAATACGTTTTTTCTCGGTATAGGAGTAAACCATAGGGTTCCTCAGCTCGCTGAAAAGTGACCCACTCTGCCTGTCCTTAACTTTTTAAGGATGGCTCGACATTCTGCTAACACTGTTTTTTTGTAGGTAGGAAAACAACTATTTTCCGAATATTCATTGCTATTACTCTTAAATCATTTCATTGTGTCGAGCTCACTACCGAGCTTTCGAGAACGTGGATCGTAGTGATTAACACAGTATATTAAGTCGTCAATAGCAAAAAATATTAAAGTAATGAGACACCAAAAAAGTGTGAAAAAGTGACTCTTACCTTACAGCGCAAAAAGGCTGGTGACCAAAAAATCACCAGCCATCAGCCGTTAGGCTGCACTCTGGGAAGTTAAATTATTTAACTTCAACCTCAGCGCCTGCTTCTTCCAGAGCTTTCTTCAGAGCTTCAGCATCATCTTTGCTTACGCCTTCTTTCAGAGCTGCTGGTGCAGATTCTACTAAGTCTTTAGCTTCTTTCAGGCCAAGACCGGTAGCGCCACGTACTGCTTTGATTACTGCTACTTTGTTACCGCCGATAGCTTTCAGGATAACGTCAAATTCAGTTTTCTCTTCAGCAGCTTCTGCTGGACCCGCAGCAACAGCAACAGCTGCAGCAGCAGATACACCGAATTTTTCTTCCATCATAGAGATCAGTTCAACAACGTCCATTACAGACATTTCAGCAACTGCGTTTAAGATATCGTCTTTAGAAATAGACATAACAAGTGTTCCTAAAATTCAGAAAAAGTTTATACGTAAATAAAGCAACGAAGAAATTGGCTATTAAGCAGCTTCTTTCTGATCGCGCAGAGCAGCCAGAGTGCGAACCAATTTGCCTGCAGAGGCTTCTTTCATGGTTGCCATCAGGCGTGCGATTGCTTCATCGTAAGTTGGGAGTGTAGCCAGACGATCGATGTTCGAACCTGGGATAAACTCACCTTCAAAGGCAGCCGCTTTAATCTCGAATGCTGGGTTCGCTTTCGCGAAATCTTTGAACAGACGAGCTGCAGCGCCCGGATGTTCAGCAGAAAATGCAATCAAGGTTGGACCAACAAATGCATCTTTCAGTACTTCATAAGAAGTACCTTCAACAGCACGACGCAGAAGAGTGTTACGTACTACACGTACAGTAACGCCAGCTTCACGACATGCTTTACGCAGTTCGGTCATTTTAGCTACAGTAACGCCACGGGAATCCGCAACAACTGCAGAAAGCGCACCTTTGGCAACTTCGCTGACTTCAGCAACAATCGCTTGTTTGTCTTGAAGATTTAGTGCCATTAGCTTCTTGCTCCTGGATTAACCGAGTAAAAACTCGGGACTCACATCACTTATTACCACAATGGTATAAGCGCTAAAACACGGTGAGTAGAATCCAGAATATATAATTCTTTATTGGCTCTCTCACCGTCTACGCAGGAAAATTAAGTAATTACTTACACCTGCGGTCTTGGACGGGGTCTGGATAGGCCAGACTCCAACCGAAATTCAGAGAATTTAGTTATGTAGACTTAAATAAAATACCACATAGCTAAACTCAAGGCGTCAAATTCTATACAAATTTGACGCCAAGGTAAAGTCTTTTATGACTTTAGTCTAATCTAAGATTAAACTGTCGCGCTTAAGCTAGCTTGATCAATCGCAACACCTGCACCCATAGTGGTAGACAGGCTTACTTTCTTGATATAAACGCCTTTCGCTGCTGATGGTTTTGCTTTTTTCAGAGCAACCAGCAGAGCTTCTAAGTTTTCTTTCAACTGAGTTTCGTTGAAATCAACTTTACCGATAGTGGTATGGATAATACCATTTTTGTCGTTACGGTAACGAACCTGACCAGCTTTAGCATTTTTAACTGCTTCAGCAACGTTAGGAGTTACAGTACCCACTTTCGGGTTTGGCATTAAGCCACGTGGGCCAAGGATTTGACCTAATTGACCTACAACGCGCATTGCATCTGGAGATGCGATAACAACGTCGAAGTCCATTTCGCCAGCTTTAACTTTAGCAGCTAAGTCGTCCATACCGACTAATTCAGCGCCTGCTTCTTTAGCAGCTTCTGCATTTGCACCTTGTGCGAATACAGCAACGCGAACTGAACGGCCAGTACCGTGTGGAAGTACAGTTGCACCACGAACGTTTTGATCTGATTTACGTGCATCGATGCCAAGGTTAACAGCAACGTCAACGCTTTCAACGAATTTAGCAGTAGCCAGTTCTTTCAGTAAAGCAACTGCTTCAGCAATTTCGTACTGTTTAGTTACTTCAACTTTCTCACGGATATTGCGCATGCGCTTGGTTAGTTTAGCCATCAGATTAATCCTCCACTACCAGGCCCATGGAACGAGCAGTACCTTCGATTGAACGCATCATAGCTTCAACGTCAGCACCAGTCAGGTCCGCAGCTTTAGTTTCTGCGATTTCACGAACTTGAGCAGAAGTAATTTTACCTACTTTCTCTTTGTTCGGTTTGCCAGAACCTGATTTCACGCCCGCAGCTTTCTTCAGCAGAACTGCTGCTGGAGGAGTTTTGGTAACGAAAGTGAAAGAACGGTCAGCGTAAACTGTAATAACAACAGGAATTGGTAAACCTTTTTCAACGCTTTCAGTTTTAGCGTTGAATGCTTTACAGAATTCCATGATGTTAACACCTTGTTGACCCAGAGCTGGACCAACTGGTGGACTTGGATTAGCCATACCTGCAGAAACTTGCAGTTTGATATAGGCTTGGACTTTCTTAGCCATTAATTAATTCCTCAATGTGGGTATATCGCCCGGCTAGGGCTCCCCGATTTTACTTTGTTCTGTCTTATGACAAAACAACTCAAAACGAAAGGTGGAAAATTGTAGATAACTTTTCCACCTTTTGCAAGAAAGCAACGTAAAAAGGTTTAACCTTTTTCAACCTGACTAAAGTCTAATTCAACTGGTGTTGCACGACCAAAGATTGATACAGAGACTTTTAAGCGGCTTTTTTCGTAATCAACTTCTTCAACAACACCGTTAAAGTCAGCGAATGGACCATCGCTAACACGAACCATTTCACCTGGTTCAAACAGTGTTTTAGGACGCGGTTTATCACCAACTTGTTGTAAGCGATTCATAATTGCATCAACTTCTTTATCGCTAATTGGTGCAGGTCTGTCAGACGTTCCGCCAATAAATCCCATAACACGAGGTACATTACGTACTAAGTGCCAAGTTGCATCGTTCATGACCATTTGGACAAGAACATAGCCTGGGAAAAATTTACGCTCACTTTTGCGACGTTGACCGCTACGGATCTCAACCACTTCTTCGGTTGGAACCATAACTTCGCCGAATGAGTCTTCCATTTCGTTTAATTTGATATGTTCACGCAGAGACTGTGCAACACGGCCTTCAAAGCCTGAAAAAGCCTGAATGACATACCAGCGTTTTTTTGGAGAATCAGTCATGAACACCTCACAGGCCAGTAATAAAGGAAACAAAACGAACCAGAATGCCATCCAGTCCCCAAAGAACTAATGACACAATAGCCGTCACTGCAGCAACAATCAGGGTTGTCTGCAATGTTTCTTGACGTGTTGGCCATACTACTTTACGCATTTCAATGCGCGCTTCGCGAGCAAATGCTAATGTTGCTTTACCTTGTGTTGTCCACAACGCGATCCCACCCGCTGCTACGAACAAAGCAACAACAGCTAAAGCTCGTAACGCTAGGTTAAATTCACGGTAAAGATAGTTGCCACCCACCGCTACTGCCAGCAATAAAACGGTAATGATCCACTTAGCGATATCACCACCGCGTTTGCTATCTTGAGCTCCGCTATTCGCACTCATAAATTAACCTGTCATATGATGTAAATAAATAGCCAGCTTGCCTCGCAAGAGCAAAACAAATCAGACTAACCATAAAATCAACTATGATTGCATCTGACACAGCGTCATATCTCTATGACATTCGTATCTGCAAGATACTGGACTCGATTCGTTGTATCAGAGCCTATCTCACCAATAATTTACAGCAAACTAGTGATGAGATAGGTTCTTTTTCAAACAACGCATAAAAAGGGCATCAATTGATGCCCTTCTCTAGGAAATTACGCGAGTAATTAACCTAATACTTTAGCAACAACGCCCGCACCTACTGTACGGCCACCTTCACGGATAGCGAAACGTAAACCGTCGTCCATCGCGATTGGGTGAATCAGTTCAACGATCATGTTAAC
>NZ_QPMG01000017.1:0-25567 GCF_003336825.1 Proteus sp. CA142267
TTTACTTTTGTTGTTCACTCTTCAAGACTTGATACATCTAATATTTTAGAAGATATCGTCTCTGCGAGTGCCCACACAGATTGTCTGATAATTTGTTAAAGAGCAGTGCAACAATCGCTACCGTTTCCGGTCTTCTGCGTTGTTGCGAGGAGGCGTATATTACGTTATTCCTCTGAAGAGTCAAGAGTTTTTTCAAACTTTTTTCTTTTCTCTTCGCTGTCCTTCGTGGCTGTTGTCAGCTCATCGCCGGTCAGTGGATGCGCATTATAGGGAGTTCTCGGATTAGCGCAAGTATTTATTTCAACTTTTTTTCTGTTCGTTCTCTTTTTGAACTTTACGTCTATTTTTGATACAAAAAACATCTTTTGTGTATAAAAAATATACGCTTTATCTTGTTATTGTCTATTCGGTATATTCTATCAATCACACTCTATTACTCTACTTTCCCCTTTATTATCGATTTTTATAGTCTTACAGTATAAAAATCATTGCTCTCGCCAGCCTGCCCTATCCGTTGCTATGCTTTTCTTATTATAAAGTGAAACCAAAAACGAGGTTAAATTATGGGGAAATCCACAATCAGGAATTACTTACACCTTTCGCCTTCTATTGATAAAAATGTTTTTATTGATGAAACAGCAACTGTGATTGGAGACGTACGTATTAGTGAAGATGTCAGTATCTGGCCTATGGTTGTTATTCGCGGTGATGTGAATTACGTGAGTATTGGCAAAAGATCAAATATTCAAGATGGTTCAGTTCTTCATGTCACTCACATCTCACCCAAGGATCCAGAAGGTTTTCCTCTTATTATTGGTGATAATGTTACTGTTGGGCACAAAGCAATGTTACACGGGTGCACAATAGGAGATCGTGTTTTAGTCGGAATGGGTGCTATTTTACTTGATGGTGCAATTATTGAAGACGATGTAATGATTGGCGCAGGTAGTTTAGTTCCACCAGGAAAGCGACTTGAAAGTGGTTTTCTTTATTTAGGAAGTCCAGTGAAAAAAATCCGCCCACTTTCATCAGCAGAAATAGAGCACTTTATCTATTCTGCTAATAATTATGTCGGGTGGAAAAATAACTATTTAGCTACTCGTCAATCAGCCATTGATAAAGAATAGATAGGATGGAGAGTTGATAACTCATATTCCGTTACCAACTCTTCAAATTCTTCTTCAATATCCCAACGATTTTGTTTAAATAACAAAATTCCTTCCCCAACACCAAAACGCTCGATAAGCTCGTGCTCTGTAATTAGACAATCAAAAAGCATTCCGTTGATCATTATAGGAAAAAGAACACTCCTATTCTCCGCTAGCCATATTTCACGATCTGGAAATTGAATGGATTGGTTCATTGATTCAATCTTTCTCTTAATACATTAAGGACAGGATTAACATCTGGCACAAGTTCATACCACAGTTCAAATGCATAAGCGGCTTGTCCTACTAACATACCTAATCCATCTGATAAACGTGTACTTCCATGTTTTAGTGCGTTATATAGAAATGATGTCATCCCTGTTTGATAATAAAGGTCGTAGCACGCTGTATCAAAACCATAAACATCGTTAGGAATAGGCGGTAAATCATTAGTCATGCTGGATGCAGAGGCATTTATAATTAAATCATAATGTCTATCGGCAACATCTTCAGTAGCTATTGCTCGGATCGTTCCAAACTGACTAAATTCTTTTACTAATTGTTCAGCTTTGGCAAATGTACGGTTGGTTAAAGTAATATCACAATCAAAATCGAGTAATGGAAGCAATATTCCTCTTGTTGCACCACCAGCGCCAATAACTAAGACTGATTTAACCTTACTAGGCACAATAAAATCGAGTCTAGCTAAATCCAAAATAAGTCCTTGCCCGTCAGTGTTATCACCAAGGAGTGAGCCATCTTCCAATTTAACAATAGAGTTAACTGCACCACATGCTTTCGCTCTATCCGTTAATTTATCCACAAAGTGGAATGCATCTTCTTTAAAAGGAACTGTAACATTAGCACCCCGCCCCCCATTAGAAAAAAAATGTGAGGCTGTTTTGTCAAATTCACCTAAAGGAACAAGTAAACGTCCATAGCCATACTCTATTCCTGTTTGTTTTGAAAAAAATTGGTGGATGAAAGGAGACTGACTATGCTCGATAGGATTTCCCATCACTAAATATTTTTCCATCACAATCACCCTTGTCGGTATAATTCACCCGTTAATGCATCTCGGATTTCAGAAGGATTCTGTCTACCACCAACATTCCCTTCAACGATAGGAATTGTATCCTGAAACTGTTCTTTTACTTCTTCAACTGTACGACATGGTGGTAATCCACTTAAATTCGCACTCGTTGAAACTAAAGGTTTTCCATAGGCTAGGCAGAGTTCTTTAACAATTGTGTGGTCTGTTACTCTCACAGCTAAAGAAGTGAATTTTCCAGTTAACCACTTTGGCGTCGTTGATTTGGCAGGAATAACCCATGTAACAGGTCCCGGCCAAGATGCAAACATTCTATCTCGCTGAGTTTGAGTCAATGCACTATCGTCGATATAAGGTTTCAATTGCTCATAATTATCAGCAATTAAAATTAGCCCTTTGTCAATTGAGCGTTGTTTTAACGTTAATAATGCCATAACAGCATGCTCGCTATCAGGATCACAACCAACCCCAAATACGGCTTCTGTTGGATATGCGATAACTTTATTATTTTTTAATGCTGCTATTATAGTGTTGCTTACAGGTGATGCTTTGTTATTCATGTTCTTCTCTTTTTGTTTGTTGCTTTCCACATAATTTGCTGGCGCACACTAATCTTACTCCTTGAGAAGACCTTTTTTCCATCAATAATGGATAGTGGCAATGTTCGCATTCACCATTAACAGGCTTGTTATTTAATACAAATTGGCATTCTGGATATTGGTTACAAGCATAAAATATCTTACCAAACCTAGACTTACGTTGTAGTAATTTTCCTTTTTCGCATTGAGGACAAGGTATAACAGTTTCATCAGGTTTATCAATTTGCTCTATATGTTCACATTCTGGATAATTACTACAACCAATAAACATCCCAAATTTACCCTGACGCAAAACTAAATCAGCACCACAACACTTACAAGGTTGCCCTTCTAAAACTTTTATAATTTGTCCATCACCCTGTGATTTTAATGTTTTAATATAATGGCAATCAGGGTAAGCCGAACATCCTAAAAAAGGGCCATGTCCTCCATTTTTCATCACTAATACGCTGCCACATTCAGGGCATTTTTCCTGTTCAGGTTGCTGTGTAAACGGCATATTCTTTGCCATTGTTTTACCTCATTACACTTATTCCAATCGAGTATAGCCACCAGCCACAATAGCGACTTTTTCAATAAGCTCAAGTTCTAATAAAAGAGGGGCTAATTCAGAAGTTGATAATCCACTATCTTGAGCAATGATATCAATGGGTACTGTTTTATTAAAACGCAGAAAAGGTAATATTACATCCATTGCCTGTTGTTGTTCTGATGTAAATTGTTCTACTTTAGCCTCTTGTTTTTCATTATTAATAAGTGTTGTATATTCTTCTGTGATTTGTTTTTGTTGATACTCATTAACACAAGTAAGCCACTGCAAAGAGCTATTTAAATATTCAAAAATATCTTCAGGTGAGGATGCTAAATTTGCACCTTGCTTAATAAGTTGATGATTGCCTTCAAAATGAATATCCCCCAATAACCCCGGTAACACGAACAACTCTTTACCTTGTTGTAAAGCATAGTTTGCTGTTATTAAAGAACCGCTTTTAATTCCTGCTTCAACAATAAGAAGTGCGGCACTTAGTCCACTAATAATCCGATTACGCTGAGGGAAATGGCGCGCTAAAGGCGGTGTCATAGGTAAATGCTCAGAAATAAGAAGGCCAGATTCTTTTATTTGTGTTGCAAGAGTGCGATGAAATGACGGATAAATCTGCTCTAAACCACTCCCAAGCACAGCAATAGTAATACCATTATTTTTTAATGCACTTCGATGTCCAATACCATCAATACCTTGAGCTAACCCACTTGTAATAGTTAACTCTTTCTTTACTAGTTCCTGCGCAAAATAAGTTGCCCATTTGGAACCATATGGTGTAGCAATTCGACTACCAATTAATGCAATTTGTGTGCTTTTTAAATGTTGCCTATTCCCTGCAACAAAAAGCAAAAGCGGGGGCAATGATATTTGTTTTAATAAAGGTGGATAATCTGAATCTGTAATCGTTAATAATGATGATTCGTTTTTATCTAACCATTTTAATGTATCGTTGACAGCATTTGTATGAAGTCTTAAGAATTGATGACTTTGCTGTTCTGACAGACCACAACCTATTAATAGCCCTTGATTTAATTGAGTTAAAGATTGTAGATACCTTGCAATTTGAATTGCTTTATTAATGGGGAGTCTTGAAACAGCGTTAAGCCTTATCCATATTTCTCTAGCATCCATGCATTATCCTAATATTGTTTTTAGCAAACAGGGTGAGTGCTAAACACACCAAATACTGTCAATCTAGACAATAAATGTCTAGAATAGACGTTAAATCCTATTCACATTTTAGAAACAGTCCGAATAAATTATGGCAGTGTTACACGTATTACATTATCCAGACGAGCGCCTTCGCACGATTGCAAAGCCAGTCGAAAAAGTTGATGCCGAAATCCAAAAAATTGTCGATGATATGTTTGAAACAATGTATTTGGAAGAAGGTATCGGCTTAGCTGCGACACAGGTGAATATCCACCAGCGCATTATCGTCATTGATGTCTCTGAAACCAGGGATCAAAAACTGGTATTAATAAACCCAGAACTTCTTGCTGCTGATGGCGATACAGGCATAGAAGAAGGCTGTTTGTCTGTTCCGGAACAGCGCGCTTTTATTCCTCGTGCAGAGCATGTAAAAGTGAAAGCTCTTGATTACAATGGTCAACCTTTTGAGTTAGAGGCTGATGATTTATTAGCTATCTGTATTCAACATGAAATGGATCATTTAGTTGGTAAATTATTTGTGGATTATTTATCCCCATTAAAACGCCAACGTATCCGCCAAAAAGTTGAAAAACTGGATAAGCTAGATAAAAAAAGAGCTAAAGCAGGACAGTAACAGTTAAATTGAAACAGGAAGAAAACGTGTCTGATTCATTACGTATTATTTTTGCGGGAACACCCGATTTTGCAGCTCGTCATTTAGCAGCATTGTTATCAACTCAACATCGTGTGGTAGGAGTACTCACTCCTCCAGATAAACCCGCAGGAAGAGGTAAGAAACTGACGATTAGTCCTGTTAAAGAATTGGCGTTAATTCATAATATTCCTGTTTATCAGCCTGCCTCTTTAAAACCAGAAGAGAATCATGAATGGATAGCAGCGCAACAAGCAGACATTATGATTGTTGTCGCTTATGGCATGATCTTACCTAAAGCAGTTCTTGAAATACCGCGTTTAGGTTGCCTTAATGTGCATGGTTCTCTCCTTCCTAAATGGCGTGGTGCTGCACCAATTCAACGCTCTTTGTGGGCAGGCGATAAAGAAACAGGTGTCACAATTATGCAAATGGATGTTGGCTTAGATACAGGCGATATGTTGTATAAAGCCTCGTGCCCAATTACGAGTGAAGATACCAGTGCATCTCTTTATGAAAAGCTTGCAGAGCTTGGACCAAAGGCTCTAACAACTACGTTAGATCTCATTACCTCAGGTAAAATAAAAGCTGAAAAACAAGATGATAATTTAGCGAATTACGCACAAAAATTATCTAAAGAAGAAGCAAAAATTGATTGGTCATTATCTGCAGAACAGATTGAACGTTGCATAAGAGCATTCAATCCGTGGCCAATGAGCTTTTTCATGTTAGACGAGCAACCAGTGAAAGTATGGAAAGCACAAGCTATTGCTGATGATACAGATCAACCGGCAGGAACCTTATTAAAAGCAGATAAAACGGGTATTTATATTGCGACAGGTAACGGCATTCTAAATATCACAGAGTTACAACCATCAGGTAAGAAACCTATGGCTTCTGCTGATTTTTTAAACTCCAAGCGAGATTGGTTCACTCCTGGAAAAATCATTCAATAATTATTCTAAACCCTGATATCTAACACTATTATCAGGGTTTTCCTTTTTTCACGCCAATGTAGTACATCTCTGGCGCTCAATATTAAACGTTAACTCATCATGAAAACGTCATACAACTTACGTAGCATTGCAGCCAAAGCAATTAGCCAAGTATTAGATCAAGGCTTATCTCTAAGCACCGTCATACCCGAACTTCAAAAAAATGTTTCAGACAAAGACAAAGCATTACTACAGGAACTTTGCTTTGGTGTATTACGTACATTGCCACAATTAGAATGGATTATTCAGCAACTCATGGATAAACCATTAAAAGGTAAACAACGTATTTTACACTACCTCATTATGGTTGGCTTATATCAGCTTCTTTATACACGTATTCCTGCTCATGCAGCTCTAGCCGAAACCGTAAATGGCGCTGTTGCACTAAAAAAACCACAGTTAAAAGGATTAATTAATGGTGTGTTGCGTCAGTTTCAACGTCAACAAGATATCCTAAATGAACGTTTTCAAAACAGCGAAAATCGTTTTCTCCATCCATCATGGCTACTTGCCCGTGTTAAACAGGCCTATCCTGAACAATGGATGAGTATTGTTGAAGGTAATAATCAAAAACCACCTATGTGGTTACGTGTAAATCAACGCCATCATTCACGAGAAGAATATTTAACATTACTTGAAAAGGAAGAAATTGCCGCTGTTGCTGACGATAGCCACCCTTTTGCGATCCGTTTAGAGAACCCATGTAACGTGAATCTTCTTCCTGGATTTGCTGATGGTTGGGTAACAGTTCAAGATCGTTCAGCCCAGCGTTGTGCTGAATTATTGGCGCCAGAAAATAAAGAGCAAATCCTTGATTTATGTGCAGCACCGGGCGGTAAAACAACACATATTTTAGAGATAGCTCCTCAAGCTCAAGTATTAGCAATCGATATAGATGAGCAACGTTTGAAACGTGTACAAGAGAACCTTACGCGTTTAAAACTTAATGCTGTAGTCAAAAGTGGTGATGGTCGTTATCCTGAACAATGGTGTGCCGGTATGCAATTTGACCGAATTCTCCTTGATGCACCATGCTCAGCAACAGGCGTTATCCGCCGCCATCCAGATATTAAGTGGCTTCGCCGTAATGACGACATTGAGCAATTAGCTCAAATTCAAAAAGAGATCCTTCACGCTATTTGGCCATACCTAAAATCTGGTGGTACGTTGGTTTATGCAACCTGCTCTATTTTGCCTGAAGAGAATAAACAACAAGTTGAAGCATTTTTAGCGTCAACGAAAGATGCACAATGTGATTATCAGCATCAATGCTTACCAGAAGAAGAAGGTGGCGATGGCTTCTTTTATGCATTGATCAAGAAAATATGATCTTGTGATAAAAGATGATAACGGATCTAAAAAACGCTACTATTTCAACGCAAGATCATTAAGATCTTGCGTTTCTTTTCTATTTGTTAATCGAATACTCTGAGAAATTACGATGAAAATTATTATCTTAGGCGCTGGTCAAGTAGGTGGTACTCTCGCTGAAAATCTTGTCGGGGAGAATAATGATATTACTGTCGTTGACACTAATGCAGATCGTTTGCGCCAACTTCAAGATAAATTCGATTTACGAGTAGTCAATGGACATGGCTCTCACCCAAGGATCTTAAGAGAAGCCGGTGCTGAAGATGCAGATATGCTGGTTGCCGTCACCAACTCAGACGAAACCAATATGATAGCGTGCCAAGTTGCTTACACTTTGTTTAATACACCCAATAAAGTTGCTCGGATACGTGCCTCTGAATTTGTTCGTGAAGCAGACAAACTCTTCCTCCCAGAAGCTATTCCCATTGATTACTTAATCTCTCCTGAGCATTTAGTTATTGATTATGTATATAAATTAATCCAATACCCAGGTGCCTTACAAGTTGTTAATTTTGCCGATGGCCAAGTCAGTATTGTTGCAGTAAAAGCATATTATGGTGGTTCTCTCGTCGGAAATGCACTATCAACATTACGTGATCATATGCCACATATTGATACTCGAGTTGCTGCAATTTTTCGTCAAGACAGACCTATCCGACCTCAAGGCTCCACAATTATTGAAGCGGGAGATGAAGTTTTCTTTGTCGTTGCATCTCAGCATATTCGTGCAGTAATGAGTGAATTACAACGATTAGAAAAACCTTACAAACGCATTATGATTGTTGGTGGTGGTAATGTCGGTGCAGGTTTAGCAGCTAGACTAGAAAAAGATTATAGCGTCAAGCTTATTGAACATAATCAGCAACGTGCAACAGAACTTGCTGAATTACTTCATGATACTATTGTTTTTTATGGTGACGCATCGGATCAAGAACTTCTTGCTGAAGAACATATAGAACAAATCGATGTCTTTATCGCACTGACTAATGATGATGAAGCTAATATTATGTCAGCGATGCTAGCAAAAAGAATGGGTGCCAAAAAGGCGATGGTGCTTATTCAGCGTAGTGCTTATGTTGATTTAGTCCAAGGCGGGGTTATCGATATTGCAATATCACCACAACAAGCAACAATTTCTGCACTTTTAGGCCATGTTCGTAAAGCTGATATTGTT
This sequence comes from Proteus sp. CA142267, assembly GCF_003336825.1. Classification (NCBI taxonomy): domain Bacteria; kingdom Pseudomonadati; phylum Pseudomonadota; class Gammaproteobacteria; order Enterobacterales; family Morganellaceae; genus Proteus; species Proteus sp. CA142267. The sequence continues at coordinate 8,687 of NZ_QPMG01000017.1, forward strand.
AGCGTTTCCTCATTACGACGAGGTGTTGCAGAGGCAATCGAAGCCGTTGCACATGGTGATGAAAATACATCAAAAGTTGTTGGCCGTCGTATACAAGATATAAAACTACCACCTGGAACTATCATTGGTGCAATTGTAAGAGAGCAAGATGTTATTATTGCGAACGCAAGCCACTCCATAGAACAAGGAGATCATGTGATTATGTTTATCACTGATAAAAAATATGTCCCTGAAGTAGAAAAGCTTTTCCAGCCTAGCCCATTTTTCTTATAAAGGCTAAGTAGAAATAAGAATAATAGTAATTGTTACTTATAATGGTCTACTATTATCATGTTAGATACTATATTTTTACATAATAAATCTATGTATAGACAAATAAGGGGTGGTTATGTCTTTTTTCAAAGAGTTTCGTGAATTCGCAATGAAAGGCAACGTTGTTGACATGGCAGTCGGTGTCATCATTGGCGCAGCTTTCGGTAAGATTGTTTCATCATTAGTTGCTGATATTATTATGCCACCGTTAGGCTTATTAATCGGTGGTATTGACTTCAAACAGTTTAGTCTTGTATTAAGAGATGCTAGTGGGGATGTACCAGCAGTTGTACTAAATTATGGCATGTTCATTCAAACTGTTTTTGATTTTGCCATTGTTGCATTTGCGATTTTCTGTGCAATCAAATTAATTAACAAGACACGTCGTCAAGCAGAAGAAGCACCTAAAGCACCACCGGCACCTTCAGCAGAAGAAACTCTATTAACAGAAATTCGTGATTTATTAAAAAATCAGCAAAAATAAAAACTAAAAGGCCAGTGATAACAATTGAAAAAATCTTTTGTTATCACTGGCCTCCCAGTTCCCCTTCTTGTCATGTTTCGCTTTTCTCATATAACTTCCTTTTCCTTTTTTATTCTTTTCCACGCGTTGTCTAAATAGTGGATCATGAACAAGTGCTGCTAAGGCATTATCTTTAATAACACCTTTCTGGTGCTGATATTTGCTAGACATAAAAACCTCTTAAATTGTTAAAGAACATAAAACGTAATGCGGTACAGATATTATTGCTTTGTAGCTCCAGATTCAAGTATTTCAAGAATAGAACAATAAGTACTTTCATGAGCACTACCACAACATGCATTACTTAACATCTTCAGTGAATCTCGCATTCTTTCCATTTCTTTCAAGCGAATTTCGACTTCAGCAAGTCTTGCATCAACAATGTGTTTTGATTCAACACAAGTGTGATGAGCGGGATCAACTCGAATAGAAAGTAACTCTGTAATCGCGTCTAATGTAAAGCCCAACTCTTTTGCATAACGAATAAAACGTAAACGCTGGAGATCTTGCTCTGTATATAAGCGATAACCGCCTTCTGTTCGCCTGTCATGATCCATCAATCCTTGTTTTTCATAAAAACGGATTGTATCTGTTGTCACATTCGCTAATTTTGCAACCTGCCCAATACGATACATGGATCATTCCCTCACTCTAACTGATGCATAAGCATAACAAATAATCAAAAGAATAGAATTGAAATATAGTGCGAAGCTTATCTTACCAAAATAGCAGTATGCTGAAATAACAGAAAATAAATATGATGTAACACAAGAGTAGGCAAAAAAGCATGGAATAACAAATAGAAAGGCTAGGATATGGCTTAATAGATTATTTTTATAACGATAATTTCATAACTATCATTTTCAATAGATGTAAAAAAACCGGATTAAAAATCCGGTCTTTTTATTCGCTTCACTAAATAATAATTAAATTATTCAGCTGCTGCTTCTGTTTCAGAATCAGCACGGTCAACAAGCTCAATGTAAGCCATTGGAGCGTTGTCACCAGCACGGAAGCCACACTTCAGAATACGAGTGTAACCACCTGCACGGCTCGCAAAACGCGGACCTAATACTGTAAACAGTTTTGCCACGACTTCGTTATCACGAGTACGGGCGAATGCCAGACGACGATTAGCTACGCTGTCGGTCTTGGCAAGAGTAATCAGCGGCTCAACGACGCGACGCAGTTCTTTCGCTTTAGGCAAAGTTGTCTTGATGATCTCATGACGAACTAAAGAACCTGCCATGTTACGAAACATAGCCTGACGATGGCTGCTGTTGCGGTTCAATTGACGACCACTCTTACGATGGCGCATGACCTTATCCTTCTCAGTAAAACCTTAACCTGTGATCTTATTCATCAGCGATACTTGCAGGTGGCCAATTCTCAAGACGCATGCCTAGAGATAAACCACGCGACGCCAGTACGTCTTTAATCTCAGTAAGAGATTTCTTACCAAGGTTAGGCGTCTTAAGTAATTCAACTTCAGTACGCTGTACCAGATCACCGATGTAGTGGATTGCTTCTGCCTTCAGACAGTTAGCAGAGCGGACAGTCAATTCAAGATCGTCTACTGGGCGCAGTAAGATAGGATCGAATTCTGGCTTCTCTTCTTTAACTTCTGGTTGACGAACATCACGTAAGTCAACAAAAGCTTCAAGCTGTTCAGCCAGGATAGTCGCTGCACGGCGAATCGATTCTTCTGGATCGATAGTACCGTTAGTTTCCATCTCGATAACCAGCTTATCCAAGTCGGTACGCTGTTCAACACGAGCTGCTTCCACATTATAAGCAATACGCTCAACTGGGCTATAGCACGCGTCTACTAAAAGGCGACCGATAGGGCGCTCATCTTCTTCCGAATGAATTCGGGCAGAAGCCGGCACATAACCACGACCACGCTGAACTTTGATACGCATATTAATAGATGCGTTCTCGTCTGTAAGGTGGCAGATAACGTGCTGCGGCTTGACGATTTCGACATCACCGTCATGGATGATATCGGCTGCAATAACAGGGCCAATGCCAGATTTGCTCAAAGTAAGAATAACTTCATCTTTACCATGAACTTTTACCGCCAACCCTTTAAGGTTGAGCAGTATTTCTAGGATATCTTCCTGAACACCTTCTTTGGTGCTGTACTCATGCAGTACACCATCAATCTCAACCTCTGTTACCGCACAACCCGGCATAGACGAAAGCAGAATACGGCGCAGTGCGTTACCAAGAGTATGGCCGAAGCCTCGCTCTAATGGTTCAAGGGTCACCTTGGCGTGCGTCGAACTGACTTGCTCGATATCAACCAGGCGCGGTTTTAGAAACTCTGTCACAGAACCCTGCATTGTGTCCTCTCTTTGGTGCTAAGCCTTACTTGGAGTAAAGCTCGACGATCAGGTGCTCGTTAATGTCAGCAGACAAGTCAGTACGTTCAGGAATACGTTTGAACACACCTTCCATCTTAGCAGCATCAACTTCCAGCCATGTTGGCTTTTCACGCTGTTCAGCCAGCTCTAAAGCAGCCTTAATACGAGACTGTTTTTTCGATTTTTCACGAACGCTGACTACGTCATTCGGGGAAACCTGATAAGAAGCAATGTTAACCACGCGACCATTTACCATGATTGCTTTATGGCTAACCATCTGACGTGCTTCTGCGCGAGTTGCGCCAAAGCCCATACGATAAACAACGTTATCCAGACGACCTTCCAGCAGAGTCAGCAGGTTTTCACCTGTGTTGCCTTTCAGACGAGTTGCTTCTTTGTAGTAGTTACGGAATTGACGTTCTAGAACACCGTAAATACGACGTACTTTTTGTTTTTCACGTAACTGAACACCGTAATCAGAAAGACGCGGTTTACGTGCGCCGTGCTGACCTGGTGCTTGTTCCAGTTTACACTTGGTGTCAATCGCCCGAACGCCAGATTTTAGAAATAAATCTGTACCTTCACGGCGGCTCAGCTTGAGCTTAGGACCCAAATATCTTGCCATTTTCTTTCTCCAACTTTCCTAAAAACGAAAACGTTATTAAACGCGACGTTTTTTCGGTGGACGACAACCGTTATGAGGAATCGGAGTCACATCAGTAATATTAGTGATGCGGAAACCAGCCGCGTTTAATGCACGGATAGTTGACTCACGACCAGGACCAGGTCCTTTAACCATAACTTCCAAGTTCTTAATTCCGTACTCTTTAACAGCTTCAGCGCAACGTTCTGCTGCAACCTGAGCCGCGAACGGAGTAGATTTACGAGAACCACGGAAACCGGAACCACCGGCAGTAGCCCAACCCAATGCGTTACCTTGACGATCGGTAATAGTAACGATTGTGTTGTTGAAAGAAGCATGGATATGAGCCACACCGTCAGAGACTTGTTTTCTTACACGCTTACGTGCACGAATAGGTGCTTTTGCCATTGTTCAAATACCCCGATTATTTCTTGATCGGCTTACGCGGACCCTTACGGGTACGTGCGTTAGTCTTAGTACGCTGACCGCGAACTGGTAGACCACGACGATGACGTAAACCACGGTAAGTACCAAGATCCATCAGACGTTTGATGCTCAGGGTAACTTCACGACGCAGATCACCTTCTACAACGTATTTGGCAACTTCGTCACGCAGCTTGTCGATTTGCTCTTCAGACAGCTCACTGATCTTAACATTTTCAGCAATACCAGCAGCTACACAGATAGCCTGTGAGCGGGTCTTACCGATACCGTAAATCGAAGTTAATGCGATTACAGTATGTTTATGATCAGGAATGTTAATGCCTGCTATACGGGCCACTATGCACTCCTAAATTAGCAGTTATACAGTACCATTCTGAAAAGCCCGTTTTCAGGATACTCAAACAATACTGTATATATTATAAAAGATTGGGCTGGCTAATTTAGCCAGCTCAACCGAACTTTGCAAGAAAAAAATGCAATAAATTAGCCTTGACGCTGTTTATGCTTAGGCTCGACGCTGCAAATTACACGCACGTGACCGTGACGTCTAACAATTTTGCAGTTACGGCACATTTTCTTGACGGAAGCACGAACTTTCATTTTTACTCTCCGTAACTTCTAAAACAAATCGCTTATCAGTAATTAACCTTTAAGATTTGCTTTTTTCAATGCAGACTCATACTGACTTGACATCAGGAGAGTTTGCACTTGAGCCATAAAATCCATGATGACCACAACCACGATTAAGAGGGAAGTACCACCAAAATAGAAAGGTACTTTCATTGCGTCACGCATGAACTCCGGGATGAGACAGATAAAGGTAATATACAAGGCACCGATTAAGGTTAAACGTGTCATTACTTTATCTATATATTTAGCCGTCTGCTCTCCCGGGCGAATTCCTGGTACAAATGCACCGGACTTCTTCAGGTTATCTGCTGTTTCTCTTGGGTTGAAAACCAACGCCGTATAGAAAAAACAGAAGAATATGATTGCAGCAGCGTATAGTAACACATAAATAGGTTGACCAGGCTGTAGATTTAAAGAAATCGTCGTCAGCCAACCCCACCCTGTACCATCGCCAAACCAAGAGGTTATTGTACCAGGAAACAGGATAATACTTGAAGCAAAAATTGCTGGTATAACACCCGCCATATTTACTTTAAGTGGTAGATGTGTACTTTGTGCCGCGTATATTCTACGCCCTTGTTGACGTTTTGCATAGTTAACAACGATACGACGTTGTCCTCTTTCTACAAAAACAACAAAGAAAGTAACCGCGAACACCAATACTGCAACCAACAATAACAGGAGGAAGTGCAGTTCGCCTTGCCGCGCCTGCTCGATGGTTTGACCAATGGCAGGCGGAAGACCTGCAACGATACCTGCAAAGATAATGATTGAGATACCGTTACCAATACCACGTTCAGTGATTTGCTCACCTAACCACATAAGGAACATTGTCCCAGTGACTAAGCTCACAACAGCCGTAATATAGAATGGTAGACCTGGATTAATTACCAGACCTTGCATTCCTGGCATATTCGGTAAGCCTGTTGCGATACCAATTGATTGGAATATCGCCAGCACCAAAGTACCATAACGGGTATATTGGCTGATCTTACGACGACCGGCCTCCCCTTCCTTCTTAATCTCTGCTAACCGAGGGTTAACCACTGATAAGAGTTGGATAATAATCGATGCCGAAATATAAGGCATGATACCCAGCGCAAAGATAGAAGCACGGCTAAGAGCACCACCAGAGAACATGTTAAACATTTCAATGATGGTGCCTTTTTGCTGATCGAGCAATTTGGCAAGCACAGTGGCATCAATACCAGGGATAGGAATAAAAGAGCCAATCCTAAAGACAATAAGTGCACCAAGAACAAACAAAAGTCTGCGTTTTAGTTCACCAACACCACCTTTAGCACTCTGAAAATCTAAACCTGGTTGTTTAGCCATCTGTCACTTATTCCTCAATTTTACCGCCAGCTGATTCGATTGCTGCACGGGCACCTTTGGTAACACGCAGACCACGAATAGTCACTGCACGGTTAACCTCGCCAGACAGAATTAATTTTGCAAATTCAATCTGTGGGCCAACAACGTTTGCGGCTTTCAGTGCATTCAGATCGATTACATCGCCTTCAACGTAAGCTAAATCAGACAGACGGATTTCCGCAGTCACGAATGATTTACGTGAAGTAAAACCAAATTTTGGTAAACGACGATATAAAGGCATCTGGCCGCCTTCAAAACCACGACGTACGCCACCGCCAGAACGAGACTTCTGACCTTTGTGACCACGGCCGCCAGTTTTACCTAAGCCAGAACCGATACCACGACCTACGCGTTTAGGCGCATGCTTGGCACCTTCAGCCGGAGACAGAGTATTTAAACGCATCTCTTACTCCTCAACTTTAACCATATAGGAAACCAAGTTGATCATACCGCGAACTGCTGGTGTATCTTCGCGTTCTACAGTGTGACCGATGCGACGCAGACCTAAACCAGTCATAGTTGCCTTATGTTTAGGCAGACGGCCGATTAAGCTACGTGTTTGAGTAATTTTAATAGTCTTAGCCATGGTCATTACCCCAGAATTTCTTCAACGGATTTACCACGCTTAGCTGCGACCATATCTGGAGACTTCATGCTATCTAAAGCGTCCAGTGTTGCACGAACCACGTTAATCGGGTTAGTGGAACCATAGGTTTTAGCCAGTACGTTACGAACGCCAGCCACTTCTAGAACTGCACGCATTGCACCACCTGCGATGATACCGGTACCTTCATGAGCAGGCTGCATAAATACGCGAGAGCCAGTGTGAGTACCTTTAACAGGGTGGAACAGAGTACCGTTGTTTAAAGCGACGGTTTTCATATTGCGACGGGCTTTTTCCATCGCTTTCTGGATTGCTGCCGGAACTTCGCGAGCTTTGCCATATCCGAAACCAACGCGGCCATTACCATCACCAACTACTGTAAGAGCGGTGAAGCTAAAGATACGACCACCTTTAACGGTTTTAGATACGCGGTTTACCGCGATCAGCTTTTCCTGCAGTTCGCCAGCTTGTTTCTCGATGTGAGCCATCTTACACTCCTACCTTAGAACTGAAGGCCAGCTTCACGGGCAGCATCTGCCAGTGCCTGGACTCGACCATGATATTGGAAACCGGAACGGTCAAATGATACTACTTTGATACCTTTTTCCAGAGCGCGTTCAGCAACAATTTTACCAACTACTGCTGCTGCTTCTTTGTTTCCAGTGTTTTTCAGTTGCTCAATGATAGCTTTTTCTGTAGTAGAAGCGGCCACCAAAGTTTCAGAACCGTTTGGTGCAATAACCTGCGCATAAATATGGCGAGGGGTACGGTGTACCACCAGGCGAGTCGCACCCAATTCCTGGAGCTTACGGCGTGCGCGGGTCGCACGACGGATACGAGCTGCTTTCTTATCCATAGTGTTACCTTACTTCTTCTTAGCCTCTTTGATACGCACAACTTCGTCGGCGTAACGAATACCTTTACCTTTATAAGGTTCAGGGCGACGGTAAGCACGCAGTTCAGCTGCTACTTGGCCAATCACTTGCTTATCCGCACCTTTCAGTACGATTTCAGTTTGTGTTGGACATTCAGCAGTGATGCCTGCTGGCAGTTGGTGTTCCACTGGATGTGAAAAACCTACTGATAAGTTAACCGCATTGCCTTTAATAGACGCACGATAACCTACACCTACCAGTTGCAGTTTTTTAGTGAAGCCTTCGGTAACACCTACAACCATTGCATTTAACAGAGAACGAGTAGTACCCGCCTGTGCCCATGCATCAGCAAAACCATCGCGAGGTGCGAAAGTTAAGTGGTTGTCAGCATGTTGAATTTCAACTGCATTATGGATAGTACGAGTTAGCTCGCCGTTTTTACCCTTAATCGTAATTACCTGACCGTTGAGTTTAACCTCTACGCCGGCAGGAATGACGACGGGTGCTTTTGCCACACGAGACATTCTTTCCTCCCGAATTAAGCTACGTAGCAGATAATCTCGCCACCAAGACCTGCTTGGCGAGCTGCACGATCAGTCATAACACCTTTTGAGGTAGAAACAACAGCGATGCCCAGTCCTGCCATAACTTGTGGCAGCTCATCTTTTCTTTTATAGATGCGCAGACTTGGACGGCTTACGCGCTGAATGCTTTCTACTACAGCCTTACCTTGGAAATATTTTAAAGTGATTTCCAGTTCTGGCTTAGTGTCGCCTTCAATTTTAAAATCTTCGATATAACCTTCTTCCTTAAGCACGTTGGCAATCGCCACTTTCAGCTTGGAGGAAGGCATTGTGACCGCAACTTTGTTCGCGGCCTGACCGTTACGGATACGGGTCAGCATATCCGCGATGGGATCTTGCATGCTCATCTGTCTTTACTCCCGTGATTCAATTATGGTAATTACCAGCTAGCCTTTCTAAGGCCCGGGATTTCACCGCGCATAGCGGCTTCACGGACTTTAATACGGCTGAGGCCAAATTTCCGCAGGAAACCGTGCGGACGTCCAGTTTGACGGCAGCGGTTACGCTGACGTGAAGGACTTGAATCACGTGGCATAGTTTGCAGTTTCAGAACAGCATTCCAACGATCTTCGTCAGACACGTTCACATCTGAAACGATAGCTTTCAGTTCTGCGCGTTTTGCGAAGAATTTCTCAGCTAAATTCGCACGTTTTACATCACGTGCTTTCATAGATTTCTTAGCCATGAATGCCCTGCCTTACTTGCGGAACGGGAAGTTAAACGCTGCTAACAATGCGCGACCTTCATCATCTGATTTCGCAGTCGTAGTAATGGTAATATCCAAACCACGAACACGATCCACTTTATCGTAATCGATTTCAGGGAAGATGATTTGCTCACGTACGCCCATACTGTAGTTACCACGTCCGTCAAATGACTTAGCGGATAAACCACGGAAGTCACGAATACGAGGTACAGCAATAGAGATCAAGCGTTCAAAGAACTCCCACATGCGTTCGCCACGCAGGGTCACTTTACAGCCGATCGGATAGCCCTGGCGGATTTTGAAGCCTGCAACAGATTTGCGTGCTTTGGTGATCAAAGGTTTTTGACCTGAGATTGCTGCTAAATCAGCTGCTGCATTATCCAGCAGTTTCTTATCAGCAATCGCTTCACCAACACCCATATTCAGGGTGATCTTCTCGACCCGAGGGACTTGCATGACAGAATGGTAACCAAACTGAGTCATCAGTTGTTGGACCACCTCGTCTTTGTAGTAATCATGCAGTTTCGCCATCGTATACTCCAAATTACTTGATAGTTTCTTTATTAGATTTGAAGAAACGAACTTTTTTACCGTCTTCGAATCTAAAACCTACACGGTCAGCCTTGCCGGTTGCCGCATTGAAGAGTGCAACGTTAGAAACTTGAATAAACGCTTCTTTTTCAACGATGCCACCTGGTTGATTCAGAGCCGGAACTGGCTTCTGATGTTTTTTAACCAGATTGATACCTTCAACGAGAACTTTACCAGAAGAAAGAACCTGTTTTACTTTACCGCGCTTACCTTTATCTTTACCAGTAAGAACGATAACTTCGTCATCACGACGGATTTTCGCTGCCATTGCCTGCTCCTTAGAGTACTTCAGGTGCCAGAGAGATTATTTTCATGAACTTCTCATTACGAAGTTCACGAGTAACCGGCCCAAAAATACGCGTACCAATAACTTGCTCGCTGTTGTTGTTTAACAATACACAAGCGTTGCTATCGAAGCGAATGACAGAACCGTCAGGGCGACGAACACCCTTCTTGGTGCGCACCACTACCGCTTTCAGTACATCACCTTTCTTAACTTTACCACGTGGAATTGCTTCCTTGATGGTAATTTTGATGATGTCACCTACATCTGCGTAGCGACGGTGCGAGCCACCTAGAACCTTGATACACATTACGCGACGTGCACCGGAGTTGTCGGCCACGTTCAGCATAGTCTGTTCTTGGATCATTTTAGTGCTCCGCTAAATGTCAACTACTACTGAGCCACTTCCACATTAGAAGAGGCCGTTCAATATCCCATAATACGAGGGAGCGGCATTATAACACCACATTCTCGATATGGACAGAAAAAATAAACGGCTCGTTCAGTTTTGAGCCGTTTATTTCGTACGAAAAGGCTATTTTATTACAGAACAGCTTTTTCTACAACGCGAACTAACGCCCAAGACTTAGTCTTAGACAGTGGACGTGTTTGACGAATTTCTACTACGTCACCAATTCCACATTCGTTGTTCTCGTCATGTACATGCAGTTTGGTCGTACGACGGATAAACTTACCATATAATGGGTGTTTAACCATACGATCGATAGCAACGACAATAGATTTCTCCATTTTGTCACTAACTACACGACCTTGCAGAGTACGGATTTTATCGGTCATTACGCACCCGCCTTCTCAGTCAGTAAAGTCTTAACGCGTGCGATATTACGACGCACTTGTTTCAACAGATGAGACTGTTGTAACTGACCACTTGCTGCCTGCATACGCAGGTTAAACTGCTCGCGCAGTAAGTTCAGCAGTTCTGTGTTCAGCTCTTCAACGCTCTTTTCGCGCAGCTCTTTTGCTTTCATTACATCACCGTCTTAGTTACAAAGGTGGTTTTGATAGGCAGTTTTGCTGCCGCCAGCTTGAATGCTTCACGGGCCAGTTCTTCAGGCACACCATCCATTTCATACAGGACTTTACCTGGCTGGATTAAGGCAACCCAATACTCAACGTTACCTTTACCTTTACCCATACGGACTTCGAGCGGCTTTTCAGTGATTGGTTTATCTGGGAACACACGGATCCAGATTTTACCCTGACGCTTAACTGCACGGGTCATTGCACGACGTGCCGCTTCGATCTGACGTGCAGTCAGACGACCACGGCCCACAGCTTTAAGACCGTAAGTCCCGAAGCTTACATCCGCACCAGCAGCTAAGCCACGGTTGCGGCCTTTGTGCACTTTACGGAATTTTGTACGCTTTGGTTGTAACATCAGCGACTCTCCTTACTTGCGGCCTTTACGCTGCTGCTTTTTAGGTTGAGCAGCCGGTTTTTCCGCCTGTTCAACTGCAGCCATACCACCCAGGATCTCACCTTTGAAGATCCATACCTTAACGCCGAGCACACCATAAGTGGTTTGTGCTTCTGAGGTATTGTAGTCGATATCTGCACGCAGAGTGTGCAGAGGTACACGACCTTCACGATACCATTCAGTACGAGCGATTTCAGCGCCACCTAAGCGACCACTTACTTCCACTTTAATACCTTTAGCGCCTAAACGCATAGCGTTCTGTACCGCACGCTTCATAGCACGACGGAACATAACACGACGTTCCAGCTGTGAAGTGATGCTGTCAGCAACTAATTTTGCGTCCAGTTCAGGTTTACGTACTTCGGCGATATTAATTTGCGCAGGAACGCCAGCGATATCCGCTACGTTTTTGCGCAGTTTTTCAACATCTTCACCTTTTTTACCGATAACGATGCCTGGGCGAGCAGTGTGAATAGTCACACGGATGCTTTTCGCAGGACGTTCGATAACGATACGAGATACAGATGCTTTAGCCAGTTCTTTAGTTAAGTACTGACGTACTTTAAAGTCGCTGTCTAGGTTGTCAGCGAATTCATTGGTACCCGCATACCATGTGGAATTCCAAGGCTTGACAATGCCAAGGCGGATACCATTAGGATGTACTTTTTGACCCATTGCTAGTCTCCAGAGTCTCAGCGATCAGACACAACCACAGTGATGTGGCTGGTGCGCTTCAGAATACGATCTGCACGGCCTTTTGCACGAGGCATAATGCGCTTCATAGAAGGACCTTCGTCAACAAAGATCTTAGCTACTTTCAGATCATCAATGTCAGCGCCATCGTTGTGTTCTGCATTAGCAATAGCAGACTCCAGTACTTTCTTCACTAAACCAGCAGCTTTCTTGTTGGTAAAGGTTAAAATTTCCAGAGCTTGCGACACTTTCTTACCGCGAATCAGGTCAGCTACCAAGCGAACCTTCTGAGCAGAAGAACGAGCGTGGCGATGCATAGCGATAGTTTCCATCTCTTCCTCCTACCTTATTTTTTCTTAGCCTTTTTATCGGCTGCATGACCGCGATAAGTACGGGTCGGCGCGAATTCACCCAGTTTGTGACCAACCATTTCGTCGGAAACGTAAACTGGAACATGCTGACGACCATTATGGACAGCGATGGTCAAACCGATCATGTTAGGAAAGATCGTTGAACGACGGGACCAAGTCTTAACAGGCTTTTTGTCACCGCTTTCCACCGCTTTCTCTACCTTCTTCAGCAAGTGCAGGTCAATGAAAGGACCTTTCTTGAGAGAACGTGGCATGGCTTATCCTCTAATTATTTCTTAGTACGACGATGAACGATGAAATGTTCAGTGCGTTTGTTTTTACGAGTCTTCTTACCTTTGGTTTGAACGCCCCAAGGTGTTACTGGGTGTTTACCAAAGTTACGACCTTCACCACCACCATGTGGGTGATCGACTGGGTTCATCGCAGTACCGCGAACGGTAGGACGAATACCACGCCAGCGACTTGCACCAGCTTTACCCAGAACGCGTAACATGTGCTCAGAGTTGCCAACTTCACCGATAGTTGCACGGCAATCAGAAGGAACTTTACGCATTTCACCAGAACGCAGACGAATAGTGACATAAGCACCATCACGAGCAACGATCTGAACGTAAGTACCAGCTGAACGAGCTAACTGACCACCTTTACCTGGTTTCATCTCTACGTTATGAACGGTAGAACCAACCGGGATATTACGCATTGGTAAGGTGTTACCCGCTTTGATAGCAGCATCAACGCCAGACTGAACTTTATCACCCGCTTTCAGGCCTTTTGGAGCCAGAATGTAGCGACGTTCACCATCAGCATACAGCACTAAAGCGATGTTAGCTGAACGGTTTGGATCATATTCCAGACGTTCTACTGTCGCAGGGATACCATCTTTGTTGCGTTTAAAGTCAACAATACGGTAAGCCTGCTTGTGACCACCACCGATATGACGGGTAGTGATACGACCATTGTTGTTACGACCACCGGACTTGCTGTTCTTTTCCAGCAATGGCGCATAAGGTTTCCCTTTATGCAGCTCAGGGTTTACCACTTTAACTACGTGGCGACGGCCCGGAGACGTAGGTTTACATTTAACAATTGCCATTGTTCTTTACTCCTCCGACTTACTCAGCGCCGCCGACGAAGTCCAGATTCTGGCCTTCCTTCAGGGTGACGTAAGCTTTTTTCCAGTCGCTACGACGACCAATACGCTGACCGTGACGTTTCACTTTGCCTTTCATCAGCAGAGTGTTAACACTTTCAACTTCGACTTCAAACAGTTTTTGTACAGCTGCTTTAATCTCTGCTTTGGTCGCGTCTTTAGCAACTTTGAGAACGATGGTGTTTGATTTTTCCATCGCGATAGAAGCTTTTTCAGATACATGCGGCGCGCGCAGTACTTTCAGCAGACGTTCTTCACGGATCATGCCAGCATCTCCTCAACTTGCTTCACAGCGTCAGCAGTCATGACGACTTTGTCGAAGGCGATTAAGCTAACAGGGTCGATTGTTGCTGCATCACGTACGTCAACTTTATATAAGTTGCGTGCTGCTAAATACAGATTCTCATCTACATCAGCAGTGATGATCAGAACATCTTCCAGAGCCATATCTTTCAGTTTCTGTGCTAAAAGCTTAGTTTTAGGAGCTTCAACAGAGAACTTCTCTACGACGATCAGACGATCTTGACGTACCAGTTCAGACAGAATGCTCTTCAGAGCACCACGGTACATCTTTTTGTTTACTTTTTGACTGTGGTCCTGTGGTTTAGCTGCGAAGCTAACACCACCAGAGCGCCAAATTGGGCTCTTGATTGAACCTGAACGTGCACGACCTGTACCTTTCTGTCTCCAAGGCTTTTTGCCTGAACCAGAAACTTCAGCACGGGTTTTCTGAGCACGAGTACCTTGACGAGCACCAGCAGCGTATGCAACGACTACTTGATGCACAAGCGCTTCGTTAAAGTCACGCCCGAAGGTAGTTTCGGAAACAGTCAGCGCGCCTTGCGCGTCTTTCATTACCAATTCCATTCCTATCTCCTCGACGTTACGCCTTGACAGCTGGTTTAACGATCAGGTCACTGCCAGTTGCACCTGGAACAGCACCTTTGACCAGCAGCAGGTTGCGCTCAGCGTCAACACGTACTACTTCCAGGCTCTGAACGGTAACTTGTTCGTTACCCAGTTGACCTGCCATTTTCTTGCCTTTGAACACCTTACCCGGAGTCTGGTTCTGACCGATAGAACCCGGAACACGGTGAGACAAGGAGTTACCGTGGGTAGCATCTTGAGTACGGAAGTTCCAGCGCTTTACAGTACCGGCAAAACCTTTACCTTTAGATGTTCCAGTAACGTCGACTTTTTTAACGTCAGCGAAAATTTCTACGCTAATGCTTTGACCTACAGTGTATTCTTCGCCTTCATTCAGACGGAATTCACGTAGTAAGCGGCCAGCTTCAACACCAGCTTTAGCAAAATGACCTGCTTCAGGTTTCAGTACACGGTTAGCTTTTTTGCTACCTGTAGTCACCTGAATGGCACGATAACCGTCTTTCTCTAGATCTCTGACCTGAGTAACACGGTTGTTTTCAATTTCGATAACGGTTACAGGGATTGAAACGCCATCTTCAGTGAAGATACGAGTCATTCCTACTTTCTTACCGACTAAACCAATCATTGTTTCAACCTCTCAATCGCTTGATGACCTGATTAACCTAGGCTGATCTGCACGTCTACGCCGGCAGCCAGATCCAGACGCATCAGAGCATCAACGGTTTTCTCGGTTGGCTCAACGATGTCAACCAGACGTTTGTGAGTGCGAATTTCATACTGATCACGCGCATCTTTATTAACGTGCGGAGAAATCAACACTGTGAAACGCTCTTTGCGAGTCGGCAGTGGGATTGGACCACGAACTTGCGCACCAGTGCGCTTAGCAGTCTCTACGATTTCCGCAGTTGATTGATCAATCAGACGATGATCAAAAGCTTTCAGGCGGATACGGATTCTTTGGTTCTGCATGAGACCAGAGCTCCAACTATTTTTTATAAACGTAAATGATCACTACTCGTACCCATTTCGATTGATGAGAGAGTGTAATCGTTCTGCATATAACTCCCCAATCGGGAGTATTATATTAATGCAATATAAAATCTGCATTAGCTGATAAATCAGCCTCACTAAATCAGTGAGCCTGCGCATTATACTTGCCTGAGTGATGAAATCAAGCCAAGAATAAAAAATCAGCGATAAAAATTCGTTTTATCTTTTCAAAAATAAAAAAAAGCAAAGGTACCTTCATTACCTTTGCTTTAAAAAGCATCTAATAATTCACTAACGAAGGTGAATTATTCTTTTCTGTATGAGCCAAATTACTCTTCAATAATTTGAGCTTGTAGATAATTTTGAAGTCCCATGCGTTCGATAAGTTCAAGCTGGGTTTCTATCCAATCAATGTGCCCTTCTTCATCGGTTAGAATTTCTAGCATGAGATCACGGCTGACATAATCATGAATTGAATCTGCGTAAGCAATGGCTTCACGTAAATCTTTGGCACCGCCTAATTCTAATTCCAAATCAGAACGTAGCATCTCTTCAACATCTTCACCGATGTTTAATTTGCCTAAATCTTGTAAATTTGGAATGCCTTCAAGGAACAAGATACGCTCGATATATTTATCTGCGTGTTTCATCTCATCTATGGATTCATGATATTCCATTTCATTGAGACGTGTGAGTCCCCAATTCTTGAACATTCGGGCATGTAGAAAATACTGATTAATTGCAACAAGCTCACCACCTAATAACTTATTAAGGTGGGCTATCATTTTTTTATCACCTTTCATTTTTATGCTCCTTTGCTTCCAGTCTTTTCAGTGTAGACCTTTTATACAAAGAGGAGAGAAAGGAAATTTAAAATTTGTTATGCAACTTCAGAAATTTGTGGGTAAAGAGCTGATTGCTCATTTTCGATAAGTTGACGGGCTTGACGTACGCACTTACCGCAACAACTTCCAACGGGTAAGATCTTACGTAATTCATTAATAGTGTGGATTTGATGTTTATGAACAGTCGAGATAATTTTTTTATCACTCACACCGTGGCAAAGACATACGTACATAATAACAGCCTCATTAACTACTCACGTCCAAGATAGTAAATGATAATTATTATGATTTCAATTTCTATTTATTTAACTTAAGTGTTTTTACTTATTTATATCATCAACGATGATGATGCAGGAGAAAACATTAATGCTTTGCTGAGATTTAAAATATCTAATCTTCAGATACAAAAAAGGGCATCTTACGATGCCCTCTTCATGCATAAATCTATCAGGAATTAACCTAATACTTTAGCAACAACGCCCGCACCTACTGTACGGCCACCTTCACGGATAGCGAAACGTAAACCGTCGTCCATCGCGATTGGGTGAATCAGTTCAACGATCATGTTAAC